>JAAUZN010000055.1 GCA_014804565.1 Lachnospiraceae bacterium | reverse complement strand
GAATGCGGTGACAGTACTGAATGTTTGTATTTTTTTCTATCAAGTGTGGATGTTTGTATCCCATTTTAATTTATGGTTTAGTAAGTGATAATTAATGAAATGGTCTAAATCCCTCAGCAGAGCTGGAGAGACTAGCGGACGCAAGTGGCGATAAACAGAGTATTAGAATAATCCCCAGTTGTATAATAGGTGCAGGTCTGGTAAACTGCACCAAAAACAACGGAGGTATATCCATGAACAATCAAAGTTTATCACACAGTCGCTATAATTGCACGTACCATATCGGTGCGACCTGAAAGTCGCTATCTGAAGCGTACCAAAGGGTGCTATCATATCCATTCGTGATATTCCTACTACGAAATGCTTGGTAAGTAATGAATAGTGTGAAGCAGTGGGACAACGAGGGTAAGCGGTATCCACTTCCCAACCGGAAATTAAAAACCGCCTGATCCGCATAAACACTGGGGATGTGGGTGTTTTTCGCCCACCATTACCCTTGAAGAGCCGAATAATTGGGAAATAAAATACTTTCTTAAACTGATTGTATTATCCTGAGAATCGAAGTTATATAGTGAAAGGACAATGCAGTATATAGCATGAAAATAAATAAGAATGAAATTGAGTAAAGGAATATTTCAAGTAATCACTGCTAATATAATCAATCTAATAATATCTATAGGTAATGGTTTTCTATTGCCCAAATTTTTGTCAGTAGAAGCCTATGCTGATCTAAGAACATTTCTTTTATATAGTTCATATATTAACATCTTGCATCTCGGATATGCTGATGGAATCTATATTAAATATGGCGGCACAACAATAAGCGCAATAAACATAGAGAAACTTACGAAAGAGAAAAGAATATTATCTTTATTACAACTCGGAATAACATTGCCGATTGTATTAATAGCTTTCCTTATAGGCGATTCTATTCTGTTATTAGCATCGATTAGCATTTTACCAATAAATATGATGTGTTTTTTTAAGATCATATATCAGGCCACCGGAGAATTCAGAGAATATAGGCGTATTACAAATTTAAGTTCAATATTAGTCTTTGCTTTGAATTTATTTTTGCTTTTTATAATCCGAACTGATCTTTCATTATGGTATATAAGAATACAGGTAGTTATCTCTTTTGTTGTCTGGCTTTATTATGAGAACAGAAATAGGAATGCTTGTATTAAAGAGAAGATTTCGTTAAAAGAAATGTGGGGATGTCTGAATGAAAATATTCATTTAGGAATCAGCATTATGCTGGGAAACTCTATGGCCATATGGATTACCAGCATAGACAGATGGTTTGTAAAGATTCTATACAGTGTTGCAGAGTTTGCATACTATTCGTTTGCGGTCTCCATGTTGAGGCTAATTAATGTTGTCGTAACAGCTTTTTCAGTAACCCTCTACAATTTTTTTTGTAAGAAACCGGAGGATGAAGATATTTCTATATTAAGAAAGATAGTATTAGTAATAGGAGCAGCTATCATTGCAATCATTTTCCCAGTGGAATTTATTATTCGGACATATTTAGAGAAATACATATATGCAATTCCTGTTATAAAGGCACTTTTTATGGCCCAGTTTGTGCTGATTGAAATAAACGCAGTGTATTTAAATTTATATAAGGCTCTCAATCTACAGAAAAAGTATTTGAAACGGATGATAATTATTACAATAACGGCTTTTTTCTTGAATGGAATGATAGGATATATATGGAATAACATTATTGCATACGCTGTGGCAACATTTTTGACCGCATTTATATGGCTCGTGTTATGTCAGATTGATTTACCTAAATACAAAATGACTCATACAGAATGGTTATATCTTTTGATGATAATACCAGTTTATTTTCTCAGCAATTATTGTAATATGTGGATTGGTATGTTCATTTATGTCGGCTGGGTGATAGCGGGAACTTTTTTATTTTTCCCCAAAGAGGTTAAACAATTATTAGTAATGCTTATAAAAGGCAGAAGCTAAATATAGTAAACAGTATTCTTATATTAACTCCTGGCATAAACCACTTACGTCGGGATTTTTGTATTGTAATATATTTATCAAACACTAACTATTCTTTACATTACACTCATAAAAATGGCATGGAGCAAAAGTATGTCTCACGTAAAAACCCTTGTAATCATGCAATTGAAATCCGCATTTGCATATCTTCCTACTGGTTGCACATATGCGGCGGGAATAACCTGCTTCCTGCTCGTATTATGTGCCGTGTGGAAATTCTACCTGCATAAAAAAGTTCCCTGGCTTTTTTGGTGGCGGCCCTTGGTAGGATTTCTCTTTATCACATATATGTATTGCGTTCTGCAATTGACGATCATTTCCAGAGAGCCGGGCAATTACGGCGCAGTCGACTGGCGGTTTCTGGTCAGATGGAATGAAAATGATGCGCAGAAGGCATTTTTGCTTGCAAATATCATTATGTTTATTCCGTTTGGTGTCTTGCTTCCGATGTTTGGCAAAACTATGAGCCATATTTTGATTGTGCTGCCGATTGCCCTGGCNTGTAGTGTATGTATAGAGGCATTGCAGTTAAAATATCAGCTTGGGTTTTGCCAATTGGACGATGTGATGGCAAATTCTGTTGGATTTTTGATTGGTTTTCTTATTTTTCTGACGATTCGTGATGTTTATTTATTTGTAGTTATGTTATTTCGTCTGTTCGCTTCCATCGCAAAGGGAGGCCGTTATTCTGGAGTGTACAATGAAAATACCTAAAGGTGCAGACAGCAATTAATTAACTGTATATCCTAGCTGTTACTCATCTGCCTGTGCTCAATATTTCTCAAGTTCCTTCTTTGCCTTGGCAGTTGTGATGCTTCTAATCAAATTGAATATTATGTTGCTTAAGCAGATTTTTCAGATAGTCAATCTGAGAAGCTAATTGCTCATTAGAAGAAGACAACTGCTCTATTTTATCATTTAATGTGTTGAGTAAAGACGTATAATAATTCTCCGCTTCTATTCTCGCACGTTCCATCATTTCTTCAAACATAGGTGATCCCCCTTTGTATTGGAATTGGCATTAGTCAGCTGATTCATATATCGGATGTAGATATCCTGCTTCTGATGNTGCTGGTAATCATCAACGAGCTGTTTGATCAGTTCTGTATTATTCAGATGATCAGTCAGGCAGCGCAGGTATAGATTTTCCTCTGGCAGNAGTTCTTTTGTAACGATAATTTGAACAATAAATGTCTCATTAATGATATGATAAACCCCGTTGGAGAAATTTTCAACTGTTAATTTNCGTTCNTTTTGTAAATGGTGNATCAACTTTCGAGGGTAGNGAAAACTAAGGAAAGACAGGCTGACATCCAGTGNAGTATATTGGTTTGGNTTTCCGCTTTGATTGATGAAGAGCCCGGCGTAACCTATGGCTTTATAGTAGGAATCTGTACTGATGCAGGAACCGATTCCTTTTATTTCAAACAGATTATATGTTTTAAAGATGTAAGCAATATTTTTCGGAATGATTTCTTCGCTCAGTTTTTTGATGATAAGCAGGTCNATTNTAANTAAACGGATANTCCCGATATAAGTTATTTAGGCGGCTTATATCGGGAGTTCTTATATGCAAAAATGTTGACAATGGAAAAATATCACCGAATGCATTATAATAAAAAAAGCATTAAGAAAAAACGGGGGGATGCNCATGAAAAATTATTCNGAGGATGCAAGCAGACAGTATCANATACAGGTGGCCCANGGNGAGGTGGGNCGTTANGTGATCATGCCCGGCGATCCCAAGCGCTGTGTGAAGATNGCCCAGTATTTTGACGATCCGGTTCTGGTGGCGGATAATCGAGAGTATATCACNTACACGGGAACGCTTGACGGGGTTAAGGTCAGTGTGACTTCCACGGGGATNGGNGGTCCTTCGGCGGCCATTGCCATGGAGGAGCTGGTGCGCTGCGGCGCGGACACTTTTCTGCGCATCGGCACCTGNGGNGGGATGCAGNCGGAGGTAAAGAGCGGCGATATCGTGATCGCTACCGGTTCGATCCGCATGGAGGGAACCAGCAGAGAATATGCGCCCATTGAATTTCCGGCGGTACCGGATCTGGCGGTGACGAATGCACTGGCGGANNCGGCGAAAGCGAAGGGCTATCCCTTTCATGTGGGGGTGGTGCAGGCAAAAGATTCCTTCTATGGACAGCATGAGCCTGAGACAAAGCCGGTCAGCTATGAGCTTATGAATAAATGGGAGGCCTGGAAGCGGCTGGGATGTCTGGCTTCTGAGATGGAGTCGGCGGCACTTTTTACGGTGGCGAGCTATCTGCGTGTGAGAGCGGGAGCCTGCTTCCTGGTGGTGGCGAATCAGGAGCGTGAAAAGCTGGGACTGGAAAATCCGGTGGTGCACGACACGGATATGGCGATCCGTGTGGCGGTAGAAGCGGTTCGCAGCCTGATCAAAAAGGATTGAGAGGGGAGGTTTTCGGACGTATGAGATATGATGTGATCATCATCGGCGCGGGGCCGGGAGGCATTTACTCGGCGTATGAGCTGACACAGAAGAGAGCAGATTTAAAGATAGCGGTGTTTGAGGCGGGGCATGCGCTGGAGAAGCGNCACTGTCCCATAGACGGCGATAAGGTGAAGNCCTGCGTNGGCTGTCCCAGCTGTTCCATTATGAGCGGTTTNGGCGGTGCGGGCGCTTTTTCCGANGGGAAATATAACATCACCAACGATTTCGGCGGCACNCTTTANGAGCATGTGGGNAAGAAGCAGGCCATAGANCTGATGCGNTATGTGGACGAGATCAATATGCGNTANGGCGGNGAGGGNACGAAGCTGTANTCNACGGCNGGNACNCATTTTAAGAAGCTGTGTCTGCANAATAATNTGAATCTGCTGGANGCCTCTGTNCGTCATTTGGGNACNGATATCAANTACATCGTGNTGGANAATCTNTATGNAGCGNTNAANGATAANGTNGAATTNTATTTCGATACGCCCNTTCAGTCGGTGGAGCGGANGNAGNACGGNTTNCGTGTGNNNNCNGNNAAAGATNCNTANGAATGTGANAANTGTGTCATATCNGTGGGNCGAAGCGGCAGTAAATGGATGGANAAGGTGTGCGAAGNGCTTGCCATCAANACCAANTCNAATCGNGTGGANATCGGCGTGCGGGTGGAGATNCCGGCGGTNATNTTNTCCCATCTGACGGATGAACTNTATGANAGNAAGATCGTTTACCGNACGGAAAAATTTGAAGATAATGTGAGAACCTTCTGCATGAATCCTCACGGCATTGTGGTCAATGAAAATACCAACGGCATTGTGACGGTGAACGGACACAGCTATGAGGGCGCGGAGAGGCAGACGGAGAATACGAACTTTGCCCTGTTGGTAGCGAAGCATTTCTCGGAGCCCTTTAAAGACAGTAACGGTTANGGAGANAGCATAGCCAGACTTTCCAATATGCTGGGCGGCGGCGTGATCGTGCAGCGGTTCGGAGATCTGGTGCGAGGCAGGCGGAGTAATGCGAAGCGGATCGCCGAGGGACTGATAGAGCCTACTCTTGCCGCTACACCGGGTGATTTGAGTCTGGTACTGCCCAAGCGGATCCTGGACGGCATTATTGAGATGATCTATGCACTGGATAAGATCGCACCCGGCACAGCCAATGACGACACCTTGCTTTATGGCGTGGAAGTAAAGTNCTATAATATNGAAGTAGAAATTGATGAACATCTTGAGACAAAGTATAAAGGACTATACATCATCGGGGNCGGCAGCGGCGTGACGCACTCATTGTCCCACGCATCCGCCAGCGGTGTGTATGTGGCAAGAGAGATCGACCAGGCTATGAACGCATAACAAACAGAAGGGGGATAAATTATTATGATACTGGGAGCATTGGAGGCAGGCGGCACGAAGATGGTGTGCGCCATCGGCAATGAAAAAGGGGAGATCCTGGAGCAGGTTTCGATTCACACAGAGACGCCTGATGTCACGGTGCCGAAGCTTCTTTCCTTTTTTAAAGAAAAAAGGATCGAAGCGCTTGGTATTGCGTGCTTTGGCCCCATAGACCTAGACAGAAATTCTGAGACTTACGGTTATATCACGACCACACCGAAGCTGACGTGGCAGAATTTCAATATGGTGGGAACCTTTAAAAAGGAGCTGGGCGTGCCGGTGGGATTTGATACGGACGTCAACGGTTCTGTGCTTGGAGAGTACACCTGGGGCATTGCGCAGGGCTTACATAGCTGTATCTATATCACGATCGGCACCGGTGTGGGTGTGGGCGTGATCGTGGACGGCAGGCTGCTGCACGGGATGATGCACCCGGAGGGTGGACACATTCTGCTTCATAAGCTTCCGCAGGATACCTACGAGGGCTTTTGTCCTTTTCATAAAAATTGTATGGAAGGGTTGGCGGCAGGGCCGGCGATCGAGGGGAGATGGGGACAGAAGGCATTTTATCTTATGGACCGGGCAGAGGTGTGGGAGCTGGAAGCGGAATACATCGCTCAGGCTCTTGTAAATTACACCATGCTGCTGTCGCCGCAGCGAATTATATTAGGAGGCGGCGTAATGCACCAGACACAGCTTTTGGCGCTGGTGCGGGAGAAGTTTAAGACGCTTATAAACGGTTACATTAAGACAAAGGAGATCGAGGATCTGGAGAACTATATTGTGCTGCAGAGTCTGNACGATAAACAGGGNATCATGGGAGCGTTAAAGCTGGGNATGATGGAANTGGANAGATAAAAAGGAATCCCCCGCGTACATTGCGGGGGATTTTTTAATGCTGATTGGCAAAATGATCCTGTAAGTATTCTATGAGCACCTGCGCCGCCCTGCGGTGGGANNGCTCTCCCGGATGTTCGTGGGANCCGACAGTCTCTCCGGTGGTGTTAGGCAGCTGTAAAAAGAGGAGATTGTGGTCACCGGTCTCAGCGGTGTAGCGGTGCATCGCGTCATTGATGGCTGCGGACAGGTTGTAACCNAGCATCCCGTAGCACCAGACGATGTGCGCCTGTGGATTGTGTTTCCGAAGCATTTTTAAGAAGCTGACGACAGCCTCCTCAAAATGATTCAAGTCGTCCTCTTGATAAATGCCGTCCGCATTTTTTCGCTGCTCATAAGCTTTTCCTGTATCCGGGTCGTGCCAGGCGGGCTGTTCAAAGGCGGAGGCATCGTTGGTGCCCAGATTGACGATCAGGGCGTCTATCTTTCTGGAAGAAAAATCGTACGGCGTAAACGCGCCGAGACTCTCATTTTTTTCACCCTGACAAAGTCCGCAGAGCTGTTCATAGCGGGAGGGAATGTTGGAGTTCGGATTATTGTCCCAACCGGTCAATACACCCCAGCCGCCCTGAGAGATGAGATANGCNTCCGCGTNCAGCGCNTCCGCNGTCATTTTTGCGTAATCCCGGCTGTAGCTCATGTACATGGGNANCCAGTCNTAGTCCGCTTTTGCGCCGTAGGTTCCCTCGCCGGATGTGATGCTGTCGCCCACGAATTCCAGCGTGTATTTTTTAGCGGGTACGGGATGGAAGGCGCCGTCTGTTTGGAAACCGTGAACGAGCAGGCAGCAGTCTTCGTCTTCCGTCATGGCCTGTAATTCTCTGGTAAAGCGGACGTTTTTCACCGACTCGGGACTCATGCCGCGGAACAGACACAGAGAGTAAGAGCCGGGCATGAGCATCTGGCGGCTCATAAATTCCCCGTTGATCTCACAGCTGATCCACATTTCATGGACATGGTAACTGACCTCGATATCGATCCAAAGCTCGGAGCCGGATACATTTACTTCCACGGCGCTGCCGTTAAAGAAGAGCGGCACCGGGCAGACGCCGGGCTGCGTGCGGCCATGTACCTTGTAGTGTGGCATTTCCTTTAAAGTGTATTTTTTTAAGTCGCTCATGTAGTTATCCTGCCTTTCTTTATTGATGGAAACTGTCTTATCTCACATTATTTTCCTCTAACATTGCATCCACATATCCCCTGTCCCAGAGCAGGATCCGCAGCTTGTTTGCGGCCTGTGTGGCGGGCGCGGTGAAATACTGATTGGTCATGACAGCGCCCACCATGCGGTCATAGTAGGCTTGTCCGCCATAAGTCTGTAAGATAGTCTCTACGCCCACGGGGCTGTTATAGCGCTTGCACTGAATGGCATAGGTGATGCCGTCCTTCTCCGCCAGAATATCGATCCCGAAGTCTCCGCTGCCGCGGGTCACCTCCACATCAAGAAACCCCTGCTTCTCTAAAAGCTCGGCGCAGAACAATTCAAAATCATGACCCTCCAGCTCGTCCATATGACCGTTCAGACGCTTCTTGCGGCGGCGCAGAAAAAAATCTATGAAGAAGATGAGTAACCCCATGCAGCCGATCATGGCGCCCAATACGGTCAGGAGCAGTAAATTTGACTGTGTCATGTGATGGATTCGCTTTCTTTGGCGTTATTTTTTATATTTAAATCTGTTTTAATGGTAACAGCTATTCGGCTGTTAAGCAATGTTTCTGTTGACATTTGGTCGGAAAAAATGCGGATGGCTTTTCTCATTGACTTGGTCTACACATATGTAGTACTATAACATACAAGGAAAGGAGATTTAAACTATGGGTGAAATAATACTTTCTGACTCTGAAAAAGAGATATTGGAGTGGATGTGGAAGGAAGATAAAGAGTATTCTTACAAGGATATTTCATTACAGTTCGGTGAGAATTCGGATAAAGGATGGAAAAAACAGACATTATCTACATTTCTGTCGCGGATGGAACAGAAGGGCGTCATATCTGTACGGTATGAAGGGGAGAAATGTTTTCAGAGAAAAAGATATTTTAAGGCAGCGCTTAACAGACAGCAGTATGAACGGAAAAGAGCGAGGCATTTACTGGACTCTTATTTTAACGGTTCCTTGAATCAGTTCATGGTAGCCTTAAACGGAGGCGAGAAGATTACCAGTGATGAGGCGGATGAACTGCGAAAGTTTCTGGAGGATATATAATGGAATACTTATTGGTCATGTCGTTTTCAGGAAGCACAATGATGGGTATTTATCTGTTGATAAAGCATCTGTTGAAGGATAAGGTCAGTTCAAGATTGTACTATCTGATCATAAAGGAGTCCATTCTGTTTTTCCTGATTCCGCTGCCT
>JAAUZN010000054.1 GCA_014804565.1 Lachnospiraceae bacterium | reverse complement strand
TCAAAGAAATGTTAAACTATCTGTATCAAATAAGTAATCAGGTTAAGATATCACCCATCTATATGGGTACAAAAACAAAGTATCAATCTAAAGATGTTTTACGGCAGATTACTCAAAAGAAAAAGGAATATATACACGGAGAAACAAAGGTTATTTATTGTATTGATACGGACGAATATGAAAAAATGCCGGAACATAAAAATGCATTTTGGGATATCAGGCAGTTTTGCGAGGAAAACAAATATGAGTTGATATGGTTTTGCCATGATGTGGAGGAAGTATTTGTAAGAAAGAGGATTTCAGATTCTCAAAAAGTACAGGTTGCGAAAGCGTTTAAAAATAAAAAGGAAATTGAAAAATTATCTCAGGAACGATTATCGGAAGAAGAACTAAAACCATACACAAGCAATGTATTGCGTGTATTGGATCAATATCTGGAAAGAAAATAGCACCGAGAGCGGTGCTATTTTTGTGCTACCTTACGGTTACCTTAAGAATGTGGCGGGAAGCTTTTCTTGTCAGAGCAGAAAGGATATACTGATACTATAGAATTACTATAAAAAGGTGGAAGCCTAAGGATGCGGTGATATAAATGGCGCTTCCTCAGAGAAAACAGAGGAAAAAGATAGCATGAATCTGCATGATTATAAAATTTTACTGGTAGACGACGAGGAGACGCTGCGGGAGATGGTGAGTGGCTTTTTACAGCGGGCGGGTTTTCTCCATGTGACTGCGGCTGGAAGCTGTAGGGAGGCCGAGGCGCAGTTTGCCAAAGTCTCGCCGCATCTGGTTCTTCTGGATGTGATGCTGCCGGACGGTGATGGTTTTTCCCTTCTGAAAAGACTGCGGGAGAGCTCAGAGGTACCGGTGATCTTTCTCTCGGCGCGGGATGAGGATGAAAACAGGCTGCGGGGGCTGGGACTCGGTGCAGACGATTATATCACAAAGCCTTTTTTGCCGGAAGAATTGATCCTGCGTGTGACGGCGGTGTTAAAGCGGGTGTACCGTGTAAAGGATGTGCGGGAGGAGGAGACGATTGCGCTGGGATCCTGCCTGGTGGATCTGGGAAGCGGTGTAGTGTACAGAAACAGGGACGAAAAGGATGAAAGAGACGGAGCAAAAGCGGGCAATGTAGATGCGGAAGTTACGCTCACCGCGAAGGAGTACGCCATTATACAAAAGCTGGCACAGGAGAGAGGGCGGATCGTGACCATTGACGCGCTGTGCGACGCTGTGTGGCAGGAGGGCAACTTTGGTTATGAGAAGACTCTGGTCGTGCATATTCGCAGACTGAGAGAAAAAATAGAGGTAGACCCATCGCACCCGCAGCATCTTTTGACGGTGAGAGGATTGGGGTACAGACTGGTATGAGAGGAAAAATAAACTACAAATATAGTTATAAAAAAATTCCGAGAAACATTTTATATGGAATGGGCATGATCGCTATCATTCTCTTTTTTACGGTCATGCTGAATCTCGTTTTTTTCTTTTTTGCAATGTATCAGTTTTACAGGGCGGATGAAAACTATATCTCCGGCGGCGAGGTCATGGAGGAACTGACGCTGACAGAGGATGGCTATGTACTCAGCGAGGCGATGAGCGAAAAACTTGCCGAGGAGAACCAGTGGGCCATGCTTTTGGATGAGAGCGGCAAGGAAATCTGGAGCGAATGCAAGCCTGCGGAAGTGGGAGATTTTTTCACACAGGCGGATATTGCCCGGATGACCCGGTGGTACTTGAAAGGATACCCTGTGCACTTGCGGGTGTGGGATGACCGGATCATGGTAGTGGGCATGCAGCGGGATGTGATGTGGAAATACAACGTGGAAATGCCCATCTCATGGTTGGGTTTTGTGAAGCGGGTCTGGGCCGGCTTTCTGATGATCAATATTGTCTGGATCGTGGCGTTGAGCGCTGTTTTTACCAGACGTTTTATGAAAAACAGAGAACAGGCGCGTATCGAGTGGATCGCGGGTATTTCCCACGATATCCGTACGCCTCTGTCTGTGGTGCTGGGATACGCTGATACCATGGAACACAGGGAAGAACTTTCGGAGGAAGCCAGACAGCAGGTGGCTGTGATCCGGCACCAGAGTCTGGTTATGAAGGAGCTGATAGCGGATCTGAACTTGACTTCTCAGCTGGAGTACTCTATGCAGCCGCTTAGGAAAGAGGAAGTACGTCCGGCAGAGGTACTGCGGAGTATCGTGGCGGCTTTTTTAAATGACAATCCGGAAGGAACATTGGAGATTGCATTGGAAATTGCACAGGATGCGGAACAGTTGACCGTGAGGGCGGACAGGCAGCTTTTGCTCCGGGCGTTCCGCAATTTGATTGGTAACAGTATGAAACACAGCGGACAAGAAGAGGCGGTGAGNATTCAGATNAACCTGTGGAGAGAAAAGAGAAGATGCTGCATTCGGTTTGAGGATAAGGGTGTTGGATATTCTGAGGAGGTGCTGCGCGGTCTGCAGAGCAGAAAGAAAGAGGGCGCGTCGCAGAATATTCGTGGGCTGGGGATCGTGAAAAAAATTGTTCTGGCCCATGGCGGCAGGGTGCGCTTCGGGAACCGCAAGGAGGGCGGAAGCTTTTGCGAAATGCAGTTTTTACACAGTTAAGGATTAATTCATAATTGCTGTCCTATAATGGGATCACAAAATGAAGGGAGAAGCGAAATGTACTTACGAATTCTGAAAAAAGATCTGAAACGTAAGAAAACGATGAACGCGATCCTGCTGATCTTTGTGATCCTGGCGGCAACGTTCATCGCAAGCAGCGCGAACAATCTGATCACTGTCAGCAGCGCGCTGGACAATTTTTTTGACAAGGCGGACGGGCCCGATCACTGGTTCTGTTCCACAAACACCGATGATGTAAAGCGATTTGAGGCGTTTGCAGAGGAGAACGGATACGACTATACGATTTCGCGTCTTGTCCAGATCGATCCGAAAAACGTTTTGATCGAGGGCAAAAAGTTTGAATACTCCAACACCTTGTGCCTGTCAACCCTCGGCGGAGTCCATATTTTTGACAAAAACAACGAGGAGATTACCCGCGTAAACGACGGTGAAGTGTGGGTTACCAACGTTATCTTTACATCAACGGAAAANGANTTTCANGAGGGCGGGAAAATACGGATCAGCCANAACGGNGTCGAAAAAGAATTCACGGTTAAGGGGTATACAAAGGATGTTCTTTTCGGGTCGGCAATGGTGGGTATGACACGGTTCCTTGTGAGTGAGAACGATGCGAAACTGTTTGATAACGAGGACAACGCAGTCTGTAGCTCGGTTGTGGTTCATGCAGACGATCCCGATTACTTCGACAAATTTAACGCACTGGAAACAAACACGATTCTGACAATCTATCGCTCAATGTTCAAAATGATATTTATCATGGATATTCTGATTGCCGCGGTTTTGCTGGTGGTGAGCGTTTGTCTGATCCTGATCTCTATGGTGATCCTGCGGTTTATCATACAATTTACGATTTCGGAAGAGTTCCGCGAGATCGGCGTAATGAAGGCGATCGGTATTCAAAACTTTGCCATACGCGGACTCTATACCGTGAAATATTTTGCGATCGCGTTGATCGGCACGATGATCGGGCTTGGCTTGAGCTTCCCGTTCGGTCGAATGATGCTGGAAAATATTTCTCAAAAAATCATTATTTCCGGCGAAGATAATTTTCTTGTAAATATCGGCGCGGCGATACTGGCGGGTGCATCGGTCGTGTTTTTCAGTTACTTCTGTACGCGCAAAATAAAGAAGTTTTCCCCGATTGACGCCATCCGCAGCGGAGAGACAGGCGAGCGGTTTCAGAAAAAGGGAATCCTCCGTCTTGGGAGATCACATCTGCCGGCCGTGTCGTTCATGGCTTTGAACGATATTTTAAGCGGAATCAAAAGCTATGTTTCGATGATACTGATTTTTGTGCTCGGAACGCTGCTTGTCATTATCCCTGTGAATACGATCAATACGCTGCGCTCCGACGGTCTGATCACATTGTTCAATATGACACAAAGCGATCACATTATTTCAGTGGAGTTGTTGTTCAACCCCAATGAGGATAATAAGTCAAAGGTAGAAAAACAGTTTTCCGAGGTACGTGNGATGTTTTCCGAAAACGGAATAGACGTCGATGTTTTTCAGGAGATCATGTTTCGCACAAATGTCAAAAAGGGAGATAAGCGCACAAATTCGGTATCGTTTCAGGGTATGGGCGGCGTGACGGCGGACATGTATACCTATTTGGAAGGGACACCGCCGCAGAATGTTCACGAGGTTGCGCTGACTTATCTGACCGCTGGGCAGATCGGCGCCAAGATCGGTGACGACGTGGAGATCAAGGTCGGTGAAGATACAAATATTTATACGGTCACGGCGTTCACTCAGAGTATGAACAACATGGGCGAAGGTGTGCGCTTTCACCAGGACGCAGAGCTTGATTACGATTACGCGGCGGGAAGTTTCGGTATACAGGTAAACTACAAGGACAGTCCCGATAAATCCGTCCTAGATGATCGAAAGGCGCTGTTGGAAAAGCTCTATCCTGACGCGAAGATCTACACGCCCGGCGGGTATATCAGCTATATGATAGGCAATGTCGCCGACCAACTCGACAGTCTTAAGGCGCTGATCCTGGGTATCGTTCTCGGAATCAACGCGCTGGTGGCAGTGCTTATGGTAAAAAGCTTCATCACAAAAGAAAAAGGTGAGATCGCGCTGTTAAAAGCAATCGGTTTCAAGAATAATTCGCTGACATTGTGGCAGACGATGCGGATCGGGATCGTGTTGATCGTCTCGGTTCTTGCGGGAGCGCTGAGTTCCCTGCCGCTCTCCCAGCTTATTATCACGCCGATCTTTAGAATGATGGGCGCTTACAGCATAGAGTACGAAATTCGCGGGGTGGAGGTCTACCTGCTTTATCCGATGATCGTGCTTGCGGTGACGGCAGCGGCGGCGTTTCTCTCGGCGCAGGGACTGCGGAGGATTGCTTCCTCAGATATTTCCAACAATGAATAAGGCGCTGAGATGAGTTTCGCAATGATTCAAAATAGATTAAAATAAAAGAGGAGAAAATCATGATAAATATATTAGAAGTTCAGGATCTTTGTAAGACATATGTGGTAAACAAGCGGCAGAATAATGTGTTGAAGAATGTAAATTTCTGTATTAATGAGGGCGAGATGGTAGCGGTCATGGGTCCGTCCGGCTCAGGGAAGTCCACACTGCTGTATTCCGTTTCGGGAATGGACGGGATCACTGCGGGTGAGGTAAAATTCTGTGGGAAAAGCGTCTCAAAAATGACGCAGAACGAACTGGCAAAACTGCGCCTTGATGAAATGGGATTTATCTTTCAGCAGATGTATATGCTGAAAAACCTCTCGGTTCTGGACAATATTCTTCTTCCTGCATGTCAGTCCGATAAGATCAAGGAGACGCGCCGCGAAACGACCGAGCGTGGACACACCCTGATGCGTAAGCTGGGAATCATCGACATTGCGGACAACGATATCAACGAGGTCTCCGGCGGGCAGCTGCAGCGCGCGTGCATCTGTCGGAGCATGATAAACAAGCCGAAAATGATCTTTGCCGACGAGCCGACAGGTGCCCTCAACCGCGCTTCTTCTGACGAGGTGATGGAGGAGCTTGCGAAATTAAATGCCGAGGGAGCAACGATCATGTTAGTCACACACGATGTGAAAGTCGCGGCAAAGTGCACGAGGATCTTGTACATTGTTGACGGGAATATTCAGGGCGAGTACAGGCTCGAAAAGTACGACAAAACAAAACTTCGTGACCGCGAAAGAGCGCTGAACGGATGGCTTATGGAGATGGGCTGGTAGTAGTGATTTGGAGGAAGAAGATTGATCGATATTCTGATTATTGAAGATAACAAGGAGTTGGCGGATGTGCTGTGTGATTTTCTGCGCGCGGAGAATTACATGGTGTCAGTTGCTCAAAATGCGGAAAAGGGCCTGGCACTGTATGAAAAATATGGCGCCAGGCTTGTTGTGCTTGATATCATGCTTCCTGGTAAAGACGGGTTTTATATTCTTGAAAAGATTCGCGCGAAAAGCAATACGCCCGTGCTCATTGTCAGCGCGAAAACGGGAAAAGACGATAAGCTTGTCGGGCTGGATCTCGGTGCGGACGACTATATGGAAAAGCCTTATGATATTGATATTATGCTGGCGAAAATACGTGGCATTTTCAAACGGCGGTATTCGCTTGATGAGTTGATCGACGGCGATCTGCGAATCAATAAGATCAATAAGACGATAGTAAAAAATGATGCGGAAATTGAAATGACGGAAAAAGAATTTGAACTGCTNGTGCTGTTGATTGAAAACAAGGGGCGGACACTTTCGAAAGAATACCTTTTCAATACAGTCTGGGGCAGCGACAGCGAGTCCGAACAGCAGACGCTGACTGTCCACATAAAGAGGCTGCGCGAAAAAATTGAGGAAGACCCNAAAAAGCCGAAGAGGATCTTGACGGTCTGGGGAGTGGGGTATAAATTTTTATGAGNGCGTTCGGAAAAATGGTATGTGCTGCGGGTCTGTTGTTTGTGGCGATCTTTGTCTTTGCCAATCTTATCATGCTTCACTGGAATATGCCGGAAAACAGCAGACCGTATCGCGTGGAAATAAACAGGGTCGCGCTTGCGATAGAGGAAAATGGGCTTCAAAATGTCGATTTATCCCAGTGCGAATATGTTTATCATATTGAAAAGTGCCGCGATGATTTTTATGATTCCGACTCAGATTATTCGATACGGGAAATTGGCGGAGAGCTTTATCGATTTGATTACGCAGTAAAAAATGGTACGAATTCATCGGGAATCATTGTTGTGGTAAATATTATTTTGGCGGTGGTGANGGNGGCGGTATTTNNGANCTTATTTTATATCCGNNCNAAAATNCTTCNCCCNTTTGAGNGGATNACAAACGTNCCNTATGAACTTTCCAAAGGNAATTTNACGNTTCCCGTCAANGAAAANAAAAGNCGGTTTTTCGGGAAGTTTTTATGGGGGATAGACCTGCTGCGCGAAAACATGGAGCAGCAGAAAACGCGAGAGATGGAGTTACAAAGGGAAAAGAAAACATTATTATTATCGTTGTCGCATGACATCAAAACGCCGCTCTCCGCAATAAAATTATATGCAAAGGCGTTGTCGAAAAATCTGTATTCTGATGTAAACAGACAGATTGAAATTGCTGAGAAGATAAACGAGAAGGCAGACGAGATCGAGAAGTACGTCACACAGATCATTACCGCTTCGCGAGAGGATTTCTTAGGCCTTGAGGTGAATAACAGTGAGTTTTATCTGGCAGATCTGATTAAAAACATCTCGTCGTTTTATACTGAGAAACTGTCACTGTTAAAAACGGAATTTGTGGTCGATGAATATCGGAATCGGCTGCTTTTCGGTGATTTGGACAGAAGCATAGAGGTTTTGCAGAATCTTATGGAAAATGCACTGAAGTATGGCGACGGCAGAAGCGTGGAACTTTTGTTTCCCGATGATGACGAAGGTATTTTGATATCGGTGAGAAACAGCGGCTGCACGCTCGAAAAATCTGATCTGCCGCATATTTTTGAGANCTTTTGGCGCGGCGCAAATGCCGAAAATATCCGTGGCAGCGGATTGGGATTGTATATCTGCAGGCAGCTTATGCATAAAATGAGGGGAGAAATTTTTGCGGAAATCGACGGGACGTTTATCACGGTCACGGCGGTTTTTAGCAGGGGGTGAGTGACTAAAAATTTATCCAAAAAAATATTGACCCCGCCGCCAGTCGTGTTACACTAGAATCATAGAGTCTTATGAAGGAGGGGTACAACATGACAGCGGAGAAAATCAAGGAGATCGTGTCGCAAATGACACTGGAGGAGAAGGCTTCCATGTGTTCCGGCGCGGACTTCTGGCACACGGAGGCGGTGGAGCGACTGGGGATTCCTGCAAGTATGGTGTCTGACGGACCGCACGGACTGCGCAAGCAGGATCAGGAGGCGGATCATTTGGGCGTCAACGAGAGTATCAAGGCAGTATGCTTTCCGGCAGGCTGCGGTACGGCGGCTTCCTTTAACAGAGAGCTTTTGCACAAGATGGGCGAGACGCTGGGCGAGGAGTGTCAGGCGGAGGGCGTGAGCGTGATCCTGGGCCCTGCGGTGAACATTAAGAGATCTCCTCTCTGCGGACGTAATTTCGAGTATTATTCCGAGGATCCTTATGTGGCGACCGAGATGGCAGGGGCATTGATCCATGGCGTACAGAGTAAGAATGTGGGCACCAGCATCAAGCATTTTCTGGCGAACAATCAGGAGACCAGGCGCATGTCCGGGGATTCCCGTATTGATGAGAGAACTCTCCGGGAAATTTATCTGGCGGCTTTCGAGGGTGCGATAAAGCAGGAAAAGCCCTGGACAGTAATGTGCTCTTACAATAAGATCAACGGCACGTATGCGGCGGAAAATCACAAGTATCTGACAGAGGTTTTGCGGAAAGAGTGGGGATTCGACGGCTATGTGATGAGCGATTGGGGCGCGGTCAACAGCCGGGTGAAGGATCTGCAGGCGGGGTTGGATCTGGAGATGCCTTCCTCAAATGGCACCAACGATAAGCTGATCGTGGGCGCAGTGCAGAGCGGCGAACTGTCGGAAAAGGTGTTGGATGCGGCAGTGGCGCGTATTTTAAATATCGTATTCCGCTATGAAGAGAATCGGGATAAAAACGCGGTGTTTGATAAAGATAAGGATCATGAGGTAGCACGGCAGGTGGCACATGAGACGATCGTCCTTCTGAAAAATGAGGGTGTGCTGCCGTTGTCTGATCGGGATGAGATCGCCTTTATCGGGAAATATGCACAGAAGCCCCGCTATCAGGGCGGCGGTAGTTCTCATATTAACAGCCATAAAATCACTTCGGCATTGGATGCGGTGGAGGGCATGGCAAATGTGACCTACGCACAGGGCTTTGATGATAAGGAAGACAAGACAGATGAAAAGCTCCTTGCGGAGGCTGTTGAGGCGGCGAAGAAAGCGAAGGTGGCAGTGATCTTTGCGGGACTTCCCGATGCTTTTGAGTCGGAGGGCTTTGACAGAGAGCATATGGCGATGCCGAACTGTCAGAATGAGTTGATCTCCAAGGTGGCGGCGGTACAGCCNAATACGGTGGTTGTGCTNCACAATGGTTCGCCTGTAGAGATGCCNTGGGTGAATGAGGTGAAAGGAATTGTGGAGGCTTATCTGGGCGGTCAGGCGGTNGGCGGCGCAGTCTGNGATATTCTGTTTGGCAAAGTGAATCCCAGCGCGAAGCTTCCGGAGACATTTCCTTTGAAACTGGAAGATAATCCGTCCTATCTTTCCTACATCGGNGAGGGNGATATGGTGGAGTACCGCGAGGGTATCTTCGTGGGCTACCGTTATTATGATAAGAAAAAAATGGAAGTGCTGTTCCCCTTCGGACACGGACTTTCCTATACCACNTTTGAGTACTCNGATCTGCGTACAGATAAGGATTCCATGCAGGATACAGNCAGCATGGAAGTGTCTGTGGATATCAAGAACACCGGNAAGGTGGCAGGCAAAGAAGTGGTGCAGCTTTATATTGCGGATCAGGAGAGTACAGTGATCCGGCCGATAAAGGANCTGAAGGGCTTTGAGAAAGTGGAGCTTGCGCCCGGTGAGACGAAGACGGTGACTTTCCGGCTTGATAAGAGAGCNTTTGCGTACTACAGTGTAAGGATCCATGACTGGCATGTAGAGTCCGGAAAATTTACGATCATGGTTGGCGCTTCTTCTAAAGACATTAGATTGACCAAAGAGGTCAATGTAGAATCCACGGTGAAGCTTCCCTTCGTTTACACTACGGACACCACGATGGGAGATGTCAAAAAGGATCCGAGAGCGTGGGAGATCGCGAAAGTACTGGCCAAGAATGATATTTTTGGCAGCGGGGATGCGGACAGTGCGGCCAGCGAGGCGATCACCAGCGAGATGAATGAAGCCATGATGCGGTATATGCCCCTGCGCGGTCCCGTGAGTTTCGGCGGCGGCACTGTGACCATGGCGGATGTGCAGNCGCTGGTAGACAAGATGAATGCGCTGGAGGATGAGTAAGAAAAGGAGCAGCATGGTTCGATGTCTCCTTTGTCTGCTCGTTTTCCAAAGCTGCTTTGGCAGAGGGGCGGTCATTCGCTCTGAAGCAAAGGNGGGTGTTACTGAAAAAGAAGTTGTCGAGTTTGTCACGGCATATTATGAGGCGCATACGCCAAAAGATATCGATACGCTCGTGGACTATGCGGCAGAGCCGGAGAGTCAGGAGATGGAGGAATATCTTTTACAATATCAGGCGCTCATTGAGTGTGGCTTCCAGAGACATCAAAACATTGATGTGATTGCTTATCCGCTGTCAGATGGCGTTCACTGGGTTGCGTATGTGAGTCATGATATGGTTATGGAGGGATTTGGCGCCGCCTTACCGGGGCTGGCTGCGGAGCTGGTGGGAAGCGATAAGGATGGAAAGCTTTGGATAGAGACTCACAGTGAAGCGGCAGAGGATGATATAGAAGATCTGGCTAAGGAAATCCGAGAGCTCTCTTTGTCGGATGATGTTGTAGACAGATCGAATGAGGTGAATAAGCGGTACAATGAGGTTCTGACTGAAAATCCGGAAATGGTAGAGTTGTTGGAATCCACCCACATGCTGGTTCAGGAGAAATTGGCGGAATATTATTCGGAGTCGGTGCAGGAAGTGATCGAGGAAGCATCGGAGGAGAAAACCACCGGCAAAGAAAAGTGCTATGTGGTGAAAAAAGGCGATTGTCTCTGGGATATAGCGGAAAAGCAGCTNGGAGACGGAATGCGCTGGAGCAGCATCTATGAGGCGAATAAAGCGCTGATCGGAGATGATCCGGATCTGCTCTATGTGGGAATTGAACTGGAACTGGAGAAATAAAAAAGAGAGCGTCCAAAGTCGTAACTGACTCAATGGACGCTCTTTTTATATTTTCTATATTAAAATCGCAACGGCCTATTTCGTCTGAAGCGCCGCTTCCACAAACCCCTTGAAGAGCGGATGAGGTCTGTTGGGGCGTGATTTCAATTCCGGATGTGCCTGCGTCGCTACAAAGAAAGGATGATCGGGCAGCTCGCACATTTCCACGATACGACCGTCCGGAGACAGTCCCACCAGGCGCATACCCTTCTCGGTGAGTACCGTGCGGTAATCATTGTTGACTTCATAGCGGTGTCTGTGGCGCTCATGGATGGTCTCCTCGCCGTAGAGCGCATAAGCACGGGAAGACTTGTCCAGCACACAGGGATAAGAGCCCAGACGGAGTGTGCCGCCGATATCCTCCACGCCGTTCTGATCGGGCATCAGCGCGATCACGGGATGGGTGGTCGAAGGAGCCAGCTCGATGCTGTGGGCGTCATTGTAACCGATCACATTCCTTGCGAATTCTACGATGGCAAGCTGCATGCCCAGACAGAGACCCAGGAAAGGAATCTTGTGCTCTCTGGCGTAAGTAATAGCATCGATTTTGCCTTCAATGCCGCGATCGCCGAAACCGCCGGGCACCAGAATGCCGTTTACATCATTTAGAAGCGATTCTACATTATCTTTTGTGACAGTCTCCGAATCTACCCATTTAATATCTACCACACAACGATTAGAAATGCCGCCGTGCTTTAAGGCTTCCACCACACTGATGTAAGCGTCATGGAGCTGCGTATATTTTCCGACAAGAGCGATCGTGACAGAATCGGTGGGTGTCCGCAGAGACTCTACCATAGCCGTCCAGTCGGTCAGATCAGGTTCCGGGCTGTCCAGCTTCAGGCACTCGCAGGCCACCTGTGCCAGATGCTCTTTTTCCATGGCCAGAGGCGCTTCGTATAAATGCTCCACATCCAGATTTTGTAAAACACGATTGTTCGGAACGTTACAAAACAACGCGATTTTGTCCTTGATACCCTGATCCAGCGGATGCTCACTGCGGCAGACAATGATGTCGGGCTGGAGCCCCATTCCCTGAAGCTCCTTGACGCTGGCCTGGGTGGGTTTGGTCTTTAATTCCTGAGAGGCGCTCAGATAAGGGATCAGCGTAACGTGGATCAGGATCGCATTCTCCCGGCCTACTTCATGCTGGAACTGACGGATGGACTCTAAAAAAGGCTGACTCTCGATATCGCCGACTGTGCCGCCCACCTCGATGATGGCGATGCGTGTCTCCTGATCGGTAAAGTTGCGGTAAAATCTGCTTTTTATCTCATTCGTGATATGAGGGATGACCTGAACCGTGCCGCCGCCGTAATCGCCGCGCCGTTCCTTCTGCAGCACGGACCAGTATACCTTGCCGGTGGTCACGTTGGAGTTTTTATCCAGATTTTCGTCGATGAAACGCTCGTAGTGCCCCAGATCCAGATCCGTCTCAGTGCCGTCCTCCGTGACAAACACCTCGCCGTGCTGGATCGGATTCATGGTTCCCGGATCGATATTGATATAAGGGTCAAACTTCTGCATGGTCACCTTGTAACCGCGCGCCTTTAAAAGTCTTCCCAGCGATGCGGCGGTGATTCCCTTGCCGAGTCCCGATACAACGCCGCCTGTGACGAATACGTATTTTACTGCCATTTGTCGGTTCCTTTCTTTTGAAAAAATGATAACTATTCAGAGCCTATTCGCAAAACAGATATAAACATTATAGAAAAAAATGGCTGTAAAATCTATACCAAAAAAGAAAATTAGAGAAAAAAAGGGGAAAAACTTTATAATACTTTAATATATGTGTCCACAAATTCATAATTCTCTTATTGATTTATCATGGTATCAATTATAATATAGGTAGTGTGATCAATTCGAATCATATATACAGTACAGGAAAGTGAGGATGCCTCATGGCAGATAATGTTAATCAATATGATAACGGCGGCGGTCCGGGTTCCGGCGGCCCCGGTAATAATGGAGGACAGGGCGGTCCGGGTGGGCCGGGAAACTCCGGCAGCGGCGATCCGCGCAAGCAGAGCCTTATCATGCTTGTGGTGGCGGCTCTGATCACGCTGCTTTGTATCAGTGCGTTTATGAAGATGATGACGGGCGCGACCAACCAGGAGATCACCTATAATGAATTTATCCAGATGGTGGAGAGCGGAAAGGTAAAAAATGTTCAGGTAGGTTCTGACCGCATCACGATTTATCCCAAGACAGAGCAGAAGGAAACCTCTTTTCTTTATAACTATAGTGTGGGCTCGATCACTTACTATACCGGCAAGATGGAGGATGACGATACACTGGCACTGAGGCTTTTAGAGCACAATGTGGAGATGAAGAAAGAGGTCTCCGACAGCTCCAGTGTGATCATGACAGTTTTGCTGTACTATATTCTGCCCGTACTTTTGATGTGGGGACTTTTAAGCCTGCTTTTCCGGCGTATGGGCGGCAAGGGCGGTCCCATGGGCGTGGGGAAGAGTACTGCGAAAGCCTATGTGCAGAAGGAGACAGGCATCACCTTCAAGGATGTGGCCGGGGAGGATGAGGCGAAAGAATCTCTGGTAGAGGTGGTTGATTTCCTGCACAATCCGGGTAAATATTCCAAGATCGGTGCAAGACTCCCCAAGGGAGCGCTTCTGGTAGGGCCTCCCGGTACAGGTAAGACCCTTCTGGCGAAAGCGGTGGCCGGCGAGGCGCACGTGCCGTTCTTCTCTCTGTCGGGTTCTGATTTTATTGAATTGTATGTAGGTGTGGGAGCATCCCGTGTACGAGATCTTTTTAAGGAAGCGGAAAAAAATGCGCCCTGTATCGTGTTTATCGACGAGATAGACGCCATCGGCAGAAGCCGTGACTCCAAGTACGGCGGCGGCAACGAGGAGCGGGAGCAGACATTGAATCAGCTTCTCTCCGAGATGGACGGTTTTGACGGGAAAAAGGGAATCATTATTCTGGCAGCAACTAACAGGCCGGAGATTCTGGATAAGGCGCTGCTTCGTCCGGGACGGTTTGACAGACGGATCATCGTGGACAAGCCGGATCTGAAGGGCCGTGTAGAGATTTTGCAGGTGCACGCCAAGGATGTGCTCATGGACGATACGGTGGATTTAAATGAGATCGCGCTGGCGACCTCCGGAGCCGTGGGCTCTGATCTGGCTAACATGATCAACGAGGCGGCCATCAATGCCGTGAAGATGGGCAGGGAGTATGTGAGCCAGAAGGATCTTTTTGATGCGGTGGAGCAGGTGCTTGTGGGCAAGGAGAAGAAGGACCGCGTCATGAGTAAGGAGGAGCGCAAGATCGTCTCTTATCATGAGGTGGGTCATGCGTTGGTGAGCGCTCTGCAGAAAAATTCCGAGCCGGTGCAGAAGATCACCATTGTGCCCCGCACGATGGGAGCGCTGGGCTATGTGATGCATGTGCCGGAGGAAGAGAAGTATCTGGATACCGAGGCAGAGCTGCGAGACAGGCTGGTAAGTCTTCTGGCAGGTCGTGCGGCGGAGGAAATTGTTTTTGATACGGTTACGACGGGCGCGGCCAATGATATCGAGCAGGCCACCAGCATTGCCCGGAATATGATCACCCGTTTCGGTATGAGCAAGAAGTTCGGCCTGATGGGACTCGCCACAGTGGAAAGCCAGTATCTGGACGGCAGGGCGTCCCTGACCTGTTCTGATGTAACGGCAGCAGATATTGATACAGAAGTGATGAAAGCGCTGCATGAGAGCTATAAGAAGGCGAAGAAGCTTCTGAAGGAAAACCGCGCGATCATGGACAAGCTGGCGGCTCACCTGATCGAGAAGGAGACCATCACAGGCAAGGAATTTATGAAGATCTACCGTAAAGAGAAAGGGATTCCTGAGCCTAAGGAGGAAGAAGAACAGACGGCCGGTGAAGAGCCGAAGCAGTCACAGGAGCAAGTGGCCGATGCGGCAATGAAACCGCAGGAACAGCAGCAAACTCCTATGCCTGGCGATACGCAGGCATGGCAGCAGGCTCCGATACTTGGACCAGGGCAGGGAATGCCGGTCGATGTACAGCGGCCCGTCGGCGCACAGGAAACACCGGCAGGTGAACAAAGCCCATCCGGGCAGCAGGCGCCGCCCGTCAATAGAGGGCTGTTTTCGCAGGCGCCCGATCCGCAGCATCCCGCGGATGAAAAATAAATCATGGAGCAAGACTGTAAGGCAGAGCCCCTGTGGGCTTTGCCTTATTTTTTGTTTTTTGGCGTCTGGGCTTATGGTATAATGTACACGAAAGCAAATATAAACAGGGGATATGGTATGTTCAATTTTGACGAGGAATTAAAAAAGCTGCCCAATGCACCGGGCGTATATCTGATGCACGACGACAAGGATACGATCATTTATGTAGGCAAGGCGGTCAATCTGCATAATCGGGTGCGCTCCTATTTTCGGAAGATTGTGGGGAGAGGGCCCCAGATCGACAAGATGGTGCAGCAGATCGCACGATTTGAATATATTGTGACGGATTCGGAACTGGAAGCATTGGTCTTGGAAAATAATCTGATCAAGGAGTACAGCCCGAAATATAACACGATGCTGAAGGATGATAAGACCTATCCTTATATCAAGGTGACGATGGGGGAGGAGTATCCGCGCATTTTGCTGTCCAGAGAGATGAAAAAGGATAAATCAAAATATTTCGGTCCCTATACCAGTGCGGCGGCAGTGAAGGATACCATAGATCTGCTGAATAAGCTTTATCAGCTTAAGACCTGCAATCGCAGGCTGCCCAGAGATATCGGGCTGGAGCGTCCCTGTCTGAATTATCATATCAAGCAGTGCGCTGCGCCCTGTCAGGATTATATCAGTAAAGAAGCCTATCGGGAACGGGTCGAGGAGGCGCTGGATTTTCTGAACGGAAACTATAAACCCATGCTCCGGGAATTGGAACAAAAAATGACAGACGCGTCAGAAAAAATGGAGTTCGAGGAAGCAGCAGGCTATCGAGATCTTTATAACAGCGTCAAGAGTGTGGCGCAGAAGCAGAAGATCACGGATTCGGACGGCGAGGATAAAGATATCATTGCTATGGCGGGAGACGAACGGGATGCGGTGGTGCAGGTGTTCTTTGTGCGCGATGGAAAGCTGATCGGCAGAGACCATTTTTATATGACCCATGTGGAGGGCTGCGAGCGCGCCCAGATCCTTCTCGACTTTGTGAAACAATTTTATGCGGGAACCCCTTATATTCCCAGAGAGCTGATGCTGCAGGAGGAGATTGCGGACATTGAGATTCTGGAGAAATGGCTTACCACCAGAAAGGGCAGCAGGGTCTATCTGCGCGTGCCGAAAAAGGGTGCAAAGGAGAAGCTGGTGGAGCTGGCAGCACAGAACGCCAGACTGATCTTGAGCCAGGACAGGGAGCGTATTCGCAGGGAAGAAGGACGCACCATCGGCGCCATGAAAGAGATTGCGGCGCTGCTGGATCTGGAGGATGTAAGCCGTATGGAGGCGTACGATATTTCCAATATAAGCGGCTTCGCCAATGTAGGCTCCATGGTAGTCTTTGAGAAGGGCAAGGCAAAGCGCAGTGATTACCGTAAGTTCCGCATTCAGTCTGTGTCCGGGCCGGATGATTACGCCTGCATGAGAGAGGTGCTGACCAGACGGTTTGTCCATGGCATGGAGGAGAAAGAGGAGCTGAACCGCCGGGAAGTGGATCACGCTTTCGGCAGCTTTACGAAATTTCCCGACCTGCTTTTGATGGATGGCGGCAAGGGACAGGTGAATATCGCTTTGCAGGTGCTGGAGGAATTACATTTGGATATTCCGGTCTGCGGCATGGTAAAGGATGACAACCACCGCACCAGAGGTCTGTATTATCAGAATGTGGAAATTCCCATTGATACCCATTCGGAGGGCTTTAAGCTGGTGACCAGGATCCAGGATGAAGCGCATCGTTTCGCCATTGAATATCACAGGTCACTGCGCTCCAAGGCACAGGTAAAATCGGTGCTCGACGAGATTCCCGGAGTGGGACCTGCCAGACGTAAGGCGCTGATGCGGCATTTTGGATCCATTCAGGAGATCAGGGAAGCGTCGGTGGAAAAACTGTGTGAAGTGCCGGAGATTCCGGAGCATATCGGAAAGCAGATCTACGATTTTTTCCGGGAAGCAAACTTTTCAGTGCCACAGAATAATGATATAATCGTCGCAGGATCAGCATCCTGCGACNAAAGAATTACTTCGTAATTCTGGAAAGGATAGTGAGTTGTAAATGAAAGCGATACTGGTGGATGATGATATTAACTTCTGCGAGATCTTTCAAATGCGTTTACAGGATAACGCTGAGAAGCTGGGGATCACGATAGAATGTGACGTCTGCCATAATTCGGAGGAGGTTTTACAACGAAACGTTGTATATGATGTCTATTTTCTTGATATTGAGATGAGCGGGATGAATGGTCTGGAACTTGCCGCTAAGCTGCGCGCCTGCTTCGTCAAAGCGGAGATTATTTTTCTCAGTTTTTATGAACAATATGTTTGGCGGGCGTTTGACGTAAGACCAAGAGCATTTATCAGGAAAGCGCAGATGGATAAGGATCTGCCGGATGCGCTGAAAGTGCTGATAGAGCAGGACGGGAAAAGAAATGCAGTGGTAGAGATTTCATGTAAGGGGAATCGGTCCGATAAGATAAAGCCGATGGAGATTCTCTTTTGCATGAGTGAGGAACACTATGTCCGATTTGTGTGGGANGATGGACAGAGCAAATTATATCGNATGAAGCTCGATNGGGTAGAAGAAATGCTGTCAAAATATCATTTTATAAGAACTCATTCCAGATATCTGATCAATTCAGAATACATACAGGAAATATCTTCGGATAAGATCGTACTCGCCAATGGACAGGAAATTCCTATTAGCCGTGCCTACAAACGAAAAATTCATATGACNN
Organism: Lachnospiraceae bacterium; assembly: GCA_014804565.1. Lineage (GTDB taxonomy): Bacteria > Bacillota > Clostridia > Lachnospirales > Lachnospiraceae > UBA3282. The sequence continues at coordinate 90,854 of JAAUZN010000054.1, read as the reverse complement.
TTATGAATTTGAGAGAACAGAAGGAGGAGGTACGTAGTGGGTGAAAGTCTGGCGAGCCTTTTTGAATCCNTTCTATTTTCTATATTTCTGGTACTTTTTCTGGAGCCTAAGAAAGGGAGGAAAGCGCTTTTCTTAGGCATCGTTTTATCATCGGGTCTGTTGTTTCTGAATATTTCTCTTCATGATTGGTGGAATACTTATAATGCCTACATATTTGTAGATTTAGTGATTACCGCATTCTTTTGGAAAATATTCTTAAAGGGTTCTTTAACAAATTTTTTTCTTGGTTTTGCTTTGTACTATTTTGGAATATATCTCAGTGGTTATCTTCCGACAATAATTCTTTCTTTTATGGGACCGGACATATTTTGGGGATTTCAGTCAATCGGCACAGCCTATAGGGCGGGACTTCTTGCGTTAACTAAAATACTGTTGCTGTTCTATACAATTGTAATTATATATTTTCGAGATAAATTTCGGCTTTACAAGCAGGGAATTTCTATGATTTGTTATAGTATTTTGCCAATCTTTGTTTTGGCCTTTTTTATTTTATTAACGGACACGCTAATTGAGTTATATAGATTGGAACCAGTGATTGGTATGAAAGTAATCGGTATTATGGTCGGTGTACATTTTATTGTGATCGCGGTTATCTATCTGTCCTTTCGTGCGGTCAGCACTGCAGGAAAAAAGTATGATGTGGAGAAACTGCATTATATGTTGTATGTGCAGAGAGAATCTTTGGAGAAGTTTATCGGGCAGGAACGGGAGTTGTATCGACTGCGGCACGAACTGGAGCATAAGCTTTTCACTGTGCAGTATCTGTTTGAAAAGAATCAAATGGAAGAAGGCTTTTGTGTCCTGAAACAGATAATCGTTGAGCTGTGCGGTGACGCAAAGAATATTTCGGTTTCTCAGAATATTGTGGAGACGGTCATTGAGAATATTCAAAAGAAATATGAAGCGGAGAAAGTCCGCATAGAAAAAGAGATTTTGTTCCCGGATGAGACGATCATGGAGCTGGTTGATTTATGTATTTTGCTTGGTGATCTGCTCGATAATGCGATGGAAGCAGCTGCGGGAAGCGAGGAGAAGCAGGTAAAAATCAGTGTTAGAGAGGAGTTTAACTGTCTCTATCTGAAAATTGCCAATAGCTTTTCAGAAAGGCACAGTGATGTCAAGACCTTTGTTTCGAAGAAAGAGGAAGGCGGGCATGGATTTGGCATGAGAAATATTCGGGAGATTGTGAAACGGTATGGAGGAGAATTGATGATCTATGACGAGAAAGGGTGGTTTTATGCTGCTGTGATCATTTATGGACAAAAATGACAAATTTCCGCAAAAAATGACAAACGAATTTCTTTTACCTGCAAGAGATGATAAACTGAATTTAGAATACATAATGTAGTCATAAACGCCATAGAAATGGAGGTCCGGTTTGAGCTTGAGTATTAGACTTTCACATTTTCTTGTGGATCTTTTTGCCGCAAAGGGCTGGATTGAAGAGGATGGGGAAATTGCATATGTGGTGGGCCTGGATGTTATTTTTTCAACATTGACGGACTGGATGGCAATAGGAATACTCGGCCTGATCAGAGGCAGATTGCTGGAAGCATTTGTCTATCTGTTATTTGTCCTGACTGTCCGCAGATATTCGGGAGGTTATCATGCTTCTACCCGCGCAGGCTGTTTTTCTATTTTTGTTGGATTTTATTTGCTTACGGATCTGTTTACAGTGGGAGTTTTCAAAAATGCCGGTTCCCTATTTTTAATAATTTATAGCGTGAGCAGTATGATTATGGGAGAGCTGATATTTTATCTTTTTGTACCTATTGGGAACGACAGAAAAAAATATACGGAAGAGTGGCTGATTAGTGCCAGAAAGAAAGCGTTTATATGCCTAAATGTATGGTATTGTCTTGCTGTAAGTCTGGCAGCTCTCAGGATAGAGCTGTTTGGGCAGATCATTGCGGCAAGTAATATAGTAGTTATACTAATCTTAATGAGAAAAAGGAGGGAAGGAAAGTGAAAAACCGTGTGCTTGCAAGTGTATTAAATGGGATTTTTGCGGCTGGAATGTCCACAGTAAATTTCATATCCAGGTTTGATTTTTACGAGCCTGAAGAAGATGTGCAGCTCGCAAAGTGGGCAGAGAAACATCAGGAAGAGAACTAAGCAAAGAGGAACGATAATACATCTACGGATCAACGTTGATGTATGATATGTTGCTCAGTGCGCCGGAAACGGCAAAAAGGGGAATTTTACATCATAGATGTAAAAGAAGAGAGCCACTGTCTCAGACGGCGGCTCTTTTTTTGCTGAGGCAGGAAACGTAGATACCGCTTATTGCACACGGGTTTTTTGTATGATATTATGAATAGAAGAAAAACTATAGGAGGGGGTAAGGAGAGGGTTATGGCGAGTATCCATCTGACAAAGGTAATCGAGAAATTTAAGTGGGAGAATCTGACGCCGGAGATCGATATTTCTAAAATCAAAGTGATGCAGCCGGATATCAACAGACCCGCGTTGCAGCTGGCGGGTTATTTTGAGCACTTCGAGACGACACGTTTACAGATTGTGGGATTTGTAGAGTATTCCTACATGAATGGTCTGGATGAAGAGAGACANCGGGAAATCTTTGAAAAACTTTTGAACAATCCNCTGCCGGGNATNCTGTTNTGCAGAGACCTGAATCCGAACCCTATTTTCCGGGAGATCGCAGTCAAATATGGCGTGCCGCTTCTCATGAGTAAAAAGGCTACTTCGGCNTGNACGGCGGAGGTGATNNGATGGNTGAATGTNAANCTNGCGCCNTGTATCTCAGTACACGGCGTGCTGGTGGATGTNTACGGNGAGGGCGTGCTGATCACGGGTGAGAGCGGCATCGGAAAATCTGANGCNGCGCTTGANCTGATCAAGAGAGGNCANCGNCTGGTGACAGANGATGTGGTGGAGATCCGCCGGGTGAGNGANGATACGNTGATCGGTACCGCNCCNGATATTACNAANCATTTCATNGAGCTGAGAGGTATNGGNATTATAGATGTGAAGGCATTGTTNGGNGCNTCCAGNGTNAGGGAGACNCAGAACATNGATNTGGTCATTCGTTTGGAAGANTGGGANAAGGACAAGGAGTATGANCGTCTGGGCCTTGAGGANGANTATACAGAGTATCTGGGCAANCGGGTAGTCTGNCACAACATTCCGATCAGACCNGGNCGTAATCTNGCTATCATCTGCGAGTCTGCGGCGGTAAATCACAGACAGAAGAAGATGGGNTATAATGCGGCGCAGGAGCTTTACAAGCGTGTACAGAATTCGCTGGCGCGCGGCAGAGATGAGGATGAAGATTGATCGCACAAAAGATAGATAAGAGAGGAGAGGGANANTCAATGGCAAANTATATNTTNGGAGTNGANGTNGGCGGNACGACCGTTAANATGGGNTTATTNGACAAGGATGGCANTGTNGTGGAGAAATGGGAGATTCCNACCAGGACGGAGAANCATGGAGAAAACATTCTCCCTGACATTGCGGGNAGCATTCAGGCAAAGATGTCNGAGAAAGNCATCGCAAAGGATAATGTGATCGGCGTTGGCGTCGGTGTGCCGGGTCCCGTGGACAGAGACGGTATCGTGCATCGGGCAGTNAATCTGGGNTGGGCGGANCTGGATCTGAAAAAAGANCTCACTGCNCTTCTNNANGGTATGCGTGTGGAGGGCGGTAACGANGCTAACGTGGCGGCTCTCGGTGAGATGTGGAAAGGCGGCGGNCAGGGTCATCAGAATCTGGTGGCNGTCACNCTGGGAACAGGTGTAGGCGGCGGCATTATCATAAACGGAGANATCATGACGGGNGCAACCGGNGCAGGCGGNGAGATCGGACATATTCATGTGGAGGATGAAGAGACGGAGGCTTGCGGCTGNGGAAACTTCGGCTGTCTTGAGGAATATGCTTCTGCCACAGGTATTACCAGACTGGCGAANCGTGCACTGAAAGCCAGCGATAANGCCAGCGTTCTGCGAGACGGNGAGGTGTCTGCCAAGACTGTGTTTGATGCGGTAAAAGCNGGGGANGAGCTNGCGATCGAGATCGCGAAACAGTTTGGAGATTACNTGGGGAAAGGNCTGGGCGTGATNGCGGGTATCATCAATCCGGANATCTTNGTGATCGGCGGCGGNGTGTCTAAAGCGGGAGAAGTGCTTTTCGATTATATNANGCCNTCCTTTGAGAAGACGGCNTTTCATGGCAGCAGGGGCGNGATCTTTGCNCTGGCNACCNTGGGAAATGATGCGGGNATNTATGGNGCNGCNAGNATGCTGCTCTAGCCGATTTTGCGAATGAATATCGCGTATGANCGGATATAATATANTATATAATAAGAGAAACGAGAGAGTGTAAACTTTGAGTGGAGCAATGTATGAATATATCAGGACGATCGTACCTGANGAAAGGCTTCTGTTTCACGAGCCGATGAGCCGCCANACCACTTTCCGGGTGGGAGGCGAAGCGGANTGCATCGTTATGGTGGAAACGCAGGAAGAGCTGTCGCAGCTTATCCCGTATNTGAGCAGGAGNGGNCAGGATTATTTNGTTNTGGGAAACGGAAGCAATCTGCTNGTAGGAGANAAGGGCTATCAGGGCNTTATTTTGAAGCTGGGNAAGCGGATGCAGCAGATNCTTGTGNATGGGAATCATATNGTGGCNGGNGCGGGAGCNCTGCTTTCTCAAGTGTCTGTAGCTGCCAGGGATGCGGGGCTGAGCGGGCTTGAGTTTGCGGCAGGAATACCGGGAACCATAGGCGGTGCCATTGTCATGAATGCCGGCGCCTATGACGGNGAAATGAAGCAGGTCGTNAAGACGGTNCGTGTGATGGATAAGGAGGGAGAGATCCTGACNNTGGACAATGACACGATGGAGTTTGGCTACCGCACCAGTATTATCAGGNANAGACCCTTTATCGTGCTGGGTGTGATCNTGGANNTGACAGCGGGAGAGAAGGAGCAGATCGGCGCACGGATGGAGGANCTGATGGCACTCCGTAAAAGTAAGCAGCCTNTGGAATATCCCAGTGCGGGCAGTACCTTTAAGCGGCCNGANGGNTATTATGCGGGNAAACTTATCATGGATGCGGGGCTTCGGGGTTACCGTATCGGCGGCGCCCAGGTGTCCGAGAANCACTGCGGNTTTGTGATCAATTCGGGGGGCGCATCGGCGGCGGATGTCAAAGAGGTGATCGAGGAAGTGCAGGAGCGTGTGAAGGATAGATTTCATATCCGGTTGGAGCCGGAGATCATTTTTCTGGGAGATTTTTAGGATCGCATTTTGCGATAGCAGNGGCACGAAAGAAGGATGANGACATGAGGTTTGTGATCGTGACGGGAATGAGCGGNTCGGGAAANCGAACCGCCATGAAAATGCTGGAAGATGTNGGCTTTTACTGTGTGGATAATCTGCCGGTGGCGCTGATCGAAAAGTTTGTGGAGTTGATCACGATGCCGCAGAGCGAGGTCAATAAAGTGGCGCTGGGGCTTGACGTGCGTGCGGATCAGTCCTTTGACGGCGTACACCGCATATTGGATCAGTTAAAGGAGAATGGCTATCTCTTTGAGATCCTTTTTCTGGAAGCGGGAGACGATGTCCTTTTAAAACGGTACAAGGAGACCNGAAGACTCCATCCGCTCTCTCCGGAGGGCAGAGTGGTGGAGGGTATCCACAGGGAGAGGGAGATCCTGCAGGAGATTCGGCAGAAGGCAGATTATATTATAGACACTTCTCATCTTTTGACCAGAGAGCTGAAAGAAGAGCTTGACGATATTTTTGTCAGGAACAAGGAGTACAATTCCCTGATCGTCACGATCCTTTCNTTTGGCTTTAAAAAGGGAATCCCGGCGGACGCGGATCTTGTTTTTGATGTGCGTTTTTTGCCCAATCCCTTCTATATTGATGAGCTGAAGCATAAGACAGGTAATGACAAAGAGGTGCAGGACTATGTGATGGAATTTGANGAGGCCGGCACATTTATGCANAAGCTTANGGATATGCTCACGTTCCTGATTCCNAATTATGTGAAAGAGGGCAAGCATCAGCTGGTGATCGGTATCGGGTGTACCGGGGGCAAACACAGGAGTGTGACGTTGGCAAATGCACTCTATGACAGATTAAAGGATCACGGNACCTACGGCGTGAAGCTGTATCACAGAGATATCACGAAATAGGGGAAGAAGNCATGTCTTTTTCGGGGACTGTAAAGGAGGAACTCGCGGCACAGGCGGGCTCGGCCAGACATTGTCAGCTTGCGGAGCTGGCAGCGCTTTTGCTCTATAACGGCGGCGCTTCTGATGANGGAAAGCATCTGGTGCTGGACACGGAAAATGATGCAGTTGCGAGAAAATGCTTTACATTACTTAAAAAAACATTTAATATAGATACTGTTATGCGGGGCAGAGAGAGACTGATCCCCGACGATGGGATGGAGCGCAAGGTGATACAGGCATTGTATCTTGCGGACAGCGAAGATGGAAGGGTGAAACTAACGAATCCGGTCAATCCTCTTCTGATCAAAAATTCCTGTTGTGCGAGAGCCTATTTGCGCGGCGCTTTTCTGAGCGTGGGTTCCATGAGCGACCCGAAGAAGAGTTATCACTTGGAGTTTGTCTGTGATGAGAAGGAACAGGCAATACAACTGCGGGATGTACTTAGGGATTTTCAGATTGAGGCCAGAATCATAGGACGAAAGAAATATCAAGTGGTCTATCTGAAAGAGGGTGCGGGCATTGTGGATCTTTTGAACGTCATGGGAGCGCATGTGTCTTTGATGGAACTGGAAAACATGAGGATCCTGAAGGAGATGCGCAATTCCATCAACAGAAGGGTCAACTGCGAGACNGCCAACATNTCTAAGACGGTGACGGCNGCGGGNAGGCAGATNGAGGACATCCTTCTNATCAGAGACAGGTANGGGTTTGAGAATNTACCGGANAATCTGCGGCAGATGGCNGAGNTNCGGCTGGANTATCCGGANGCAGCGNTNAANGAGCTGGGCGGATATCTGGAACCGATTGTGGGGAAATCGGGGGTNAATCACAGGTTGCGCAGGCTGAGTGAAATTGCCGAGAAAATCAGATCATAAAAAGAGGAGGAAACTATTATGATTCAGAAGTCAATCCAGATCAAGCTGGAGACGGGCCTGGAGGCAAGGCCGGTGGCNATGCTTGTACAGGTGGCCAGCCAGTTTGAAAGCACAGTGTACCTTGGTTCCGACAACAAAAAGGTAAATGCGAAGAGTATCATGGGTATGATGAGCATGGGACTCGACAGCGGAGCAGAGGTGATTGTGACTGCGGACGGCGTCGATGAGGAGGAGGCNGTTGCAGAGATCGAGAAGTTTTTGTCNNCCANATAGANNTNGGTGAGACAGAATTGATTGACATTTGATAAGGCATAATATAAAACTGTTCAGAGCCGTGCGGATTCGCAGATGAGGCANTGGACAGTTTTTTGGTTATATAAAGGAGAGTGTGGATATGACAAGACAGATGCTTTTCGTCTATAATCCGAGGGCGGGCAAAGCGCAGATTCGGAGTAATCTTTTGGATATCATTGATACCTTNGTGAAGGCGGGCTATGAGGTGACGGCTTATCCCACGCAGGCGCCGGGAGATGCTGTCAAGGCGGTGCAGGAGAGGCGCGGCGGTTATGAGATCGTGGCCTGCAGCGGCGGTGACGGCACCCTTGACGAAGTGGTGACAGGCATGATGAAGTCCAAAGAGCGGCTTCCTATAGGTTATGTCCCCGCGGGCAGCACGNATGANTTTGCGAACAGTCTGGGAATCCCCAAGAGTATGCTGCGGGCTGCGGATGTGGTGGTAAACGGCAGGACCTTCGCCTGCGATGTAGGTAAGTTTAACGGGAGCACATTCATCTATGTGGCGGCCTTTGGCATTTTCACGGACGTATCCTACGGCACGCCTCAGGATACGAAAAATGTACTCGGGCATGCTGCTTATCTGATAGANGGAGTAAAGCGACTTCCTTCNGTGCGCGCTTATCCTTTGAAGATTACATGTAACGAGGAGGTCATCGAGGGAGAATTCCTCTACGGTATGATCACCAACTCTCATTCTGTGGGCGGTTTTCGTGGAATCACCGGGCAGAACGTGGCGTTGGACGACGGCGTCTTTGAGGTGACANTGATCCGCAAGCCCTCCAATCCGCTGGATATCAATAATATCATTCTGGCNCTGGTAGATAAGAGGGTGAAATCAGAATATATTTATACGTTCACGACTGAGAGCATGAAGGTGGAGTCGGAGGAGCCCGTAGCGTGGACGCTGGACGGAGAGTTTGGNGGAGAACACTGCAAGGTGCAGATCGAGAACTGGCATCGTGCACTGGAAATCCGTGTTCCCGGGGAGGCAGAGCAATAAACAGTGAAGCTGTTATACATTGACTTTCGAGGACATGACTGTTAAAATAATAGATAGGTTCCAGATGATGGAAAGTAATAAAAAATTATAATAGAAAGGAAGAAAACAGTATGGCATTAGTAACAACGAAAGAAATGTTTAAGAAGGCTTATGACGGCGGTTATGCAGTCGGCGCTTTCAATGTTAACAACATGGAGATCGTTCAGGGTATCACAGAGGCAGCCGGCGAGCTGAACAGCCCTGTTATCCTGCAGGTTTCCAAGGGTGCGCGTGCATACGCTAACCACACTTATCTGGTAAAGCTGGTTGAGGCGGCAGTGGCAGAGAATCCTCAGATTCCGATCGCGCTTCACTTAGATCACGGCGACACCTTCGAGCTTTGTAAGTCTTGTATCGACGGTGGCTTTACCTCCGTTATGATCGATGCTTCTTCTAAGTCTTTCGAGGACAATATCGCACTGACAAAGCAGGTTGTTGAGTACGCTCACGATAAGGGCGTAGTGGTAGAGGCTGAGCTGGGTACTCTGGCAGGCGTAGAGGATGAGGTAGTAGTAGAGGCTGGTAAAGAGTCCTATACCCGTCCTGAGGAAGTTGAGGAGTTCGTAGATAAGACAGGCTGTGACTCTCTTGCGATCGCTATCGGTACTTCCCACGGCGCATATAAGTTCACCGCTGCACAGTGTACGAGAAATGCTGAAGGCATTCTGGTTCCCCCTCCGCTTCGTTTCGATGTGCTGGAGGAGTGCATTAAGAGACTGCCCGGATTCCCGATCGTGCTTCACGGTTCTTCCTCCGTGCCGCAGGAATTCGTTAAGATGGTAAATCAGTACGGCGGTAACATGCCTGATGCGGTTGGTATCCCGGAGGAGCAGCTTCGTAAGGCAGCAGAGCTTGCTGTATGTAAGATCAATATTGACTCCGATATCCGTCTGGCTATGACCGGTAACATTCGTCAGTACTTTGCTGAGCATCCGGATCACTTCGATCCTCGTCAGTATCTGAAGCCCGCAAGACAGGCTGTTAAGGATATGGTATCACACAAGATCAAGAACGTGCTTGGTTCTGACGGCAAGGCTTAATTGTCTGAAAAAACTCATAGAGTTTAAACTAAAAAATGACATGACCGAAATGGTCATGTCATTTTTGTATTCTTAGTAGAAAAGCAGCAACGATCAGTTCTGCTGCATTTCCTTTAATTCTTTTGCGTGGGTATCCTCAATGTCAGGGAAAGCGGAGAGCATAGGCTGTATGTTTTCCTTTTTGAGTACACGCGCCACATAGTTTTTCGTGATCTTCATGACGATGGGGGACAGGCTTAATACGCCGATCAGGTTCGGAATCGCCATCAGACCGTTAAAGGTATCGGAGAGATCCCAGGCCAATCCCAGGTTCATGGTTGCGCCCACGTAGATCATCAGCACAAACACGATCTTATAAGCGATCATGGATTTGGTGCCGAAGAGATACTCCCATGCCTTAGAGCCGTAGTGACTCCAGCCGAGCACGGTGGAGAACGCAAACAGCAGGATGGCAATAGCGATAAACATAGGACCGATATTGCCGAATCGTGTCGCGAAGGCTTCTCCCACCAGAGCGGATCCCTCGGATGCGCTTAAGACTGCACCGGTCTCCAGATCGATCAGGCCGGAGGAGAGCACTGCAAAAGCGGTCAGCGTNCAGACGATCATAGTGTCCGCAAACACTTCAAAGATACCCCACATACCCTGACGGACAGGCTCCTTGACGTTGGAGCTGGAGTGTACCATAACGGAGGAACCAAGTCCGGCCTCATTGGAGAACACGCCACGCTTCATACCCCAGGTGATAGCCAGCTTGACGCCGGAACCGACGATACCGCCGCCCACTGCGCGAAGCCCGAAGGCACCCTTGAAGATAGAGGAGAAGACTGCGCCGCACTGCCCGATATTCATAAAGAAGATCACAAGCGCGCCCACCACATAAATGATAGCCATGAAGGGCACCAGCTTTTCTGTAACGGAGGCGATACGCTTTAAGCCGCCTACGATCACCAGCGCTGCCAGGATCAGGAGTGCGATACCGGTCACCTTGGGTGAAATACCGAATGCAGCCTGCATGTTGCCGGAGATGGAGTTGATCTGACTCATGTTGCCGATACCGAAGGAAGCCAGCACGCAGAAGATGGAGAACAGAACAGCCAGCACTGCGCCGATCTGCTTAAAGCCCTTGTAAGAGCCGAGACCATCCTTTAAGTAATACATGGCACCGCCGCACCATTCGTCCTTTTCATTTTTGCGGCGATAGTAGATACCAAGCACGTTTTCGGAATAGTTGGTCATCATGCCGAAGAATGCCACAATCCACATCCAGAAGATGGCGCCGGGGCCGCCGGCAATCAGGGCGCTTGCCACACCTACGATATTACCTGTACCGATGGTGGCGGCGAGTGCCGTACACAGAGACTGGAACTGGGAGATGGACTGATCTTCCTTGTCCGTGTGCTGTGTGATATGTTTGTCGCTGAAAATACCGCCGATGGTATTTTTAAACCAGTGTCCGATGTGGGACAGCTGGAAGAATTTGGTAAGGGCAGTCATGAGAATACCCGTACCGACGAGCAGCACCAGCATAGGAAGGCCCCAGACGAAGCCGTTGATAGCGCTGTTCACATTTGTGATCATTTCTACCATGATACATTTCCTCCTTATCTTTCCGTAAGCAAAAAGGCGCAGACATCCTATCTAAATGTCTACGTCGACGGTGATGGAAATCTTTCCTCTTATTATAATAGTGCTTACAAGGTTCAAGTATATCATAAGGAAGAGCGTTTGGCAAGAAAATTGTATACATGGATAATNNAAAACAGAAAAAAAGACTCCCAGAAAAGGGAGGATGCCAAGTAAGGTCTCCCTTACTTGGCATTTATTATGAAAAAGTTTTAAATTAATCAGCTACTTTCTATTGGCTTCGCTGTGTTGTATCTTATGGTCTTAGTATACGTGTGAGAAATGTCTAAATAATGATTCAGAAATGAAGTTTTTTAAAATTAAATATGAACAAATTATGAACGACAGCGAAGACAAGCCTCTTATTGTATGCGTAAAATGGCGACTCCCTTGGCGGAAAGAGGAAGNGTGCTCCCTTTTTCATATGACTTATCTGTCAGAATATCAACGCCCGCATGGTTCAGTATGATGTCATGCTTTTTCTCGTCATGGTTCAGGAAGAAGAGGAAGGTGCCGTTTTCATTGGAGCGCCTTGTGACTTCGACACAAGCGGGTGTTTCAATGATCGGCTCAATGCCGGCTTCCGTACAGATCTCCTCAATAAAGGTCTGATAAAATTCCGCATTGGAGCGCGTGGCAACGTAGTAGGCGTATCCTTTGCCGAAAAGATGACTGGTGAGAGCGGGCATGCCTGCGTAGAAATCTTTCTCATAAAAACTGAGCGCTTCGGCCCCCTCTGTATGTAAGAGATCACAGATCACGGTGGCCGGATAGGAGGCGCCTTCGTAGGTAAAGCTGTTAGCAGCATCTTCGGGCAGGGCGTCCTCTTCCTCTACCCATATNCCGAGGATATCTCTTAACTTACCCGGATAACCGCCTATTGTCACCANATCGTGCTCATCCACATAGCCGCTGAAAAAGGTGGTCAANAAGCGGCCGCCGTTNTTAACAAANNGGCGCACCTTCTCGTCATAACCGCTNTTCACCATNTACAGAAGCGGAGCGACAACGAAAGCATAGCCNGACAGATCGTCTTCCACGCTGATGAGATCTACGGGGATGTTCAGGTTGTGGAAAGCCTTATAATAATTCATGACTTCATCAAAGTAATGNAGGTGTACACTTGGTCCGGCAGAGTAGTCNGTTGCCCACCAGTTATCCCAGTCAAAGACNATNGCGGCTTTGGCTTCGGTTCTGGCGCCNAAAGTGAGATCTCCTATTTTAGTGAGTTCTGCACCGAGCTCTGCAACCTCCCGGAAAACGCGGGTATTTTCGTGACCAGCATGGTCAATAACGGCGCCGTGATATTTTTCGCAGGCGCCGATGCTGCGTTTCAGCTGGAAGAACATGACGGTATCCGCACCGTGCGCAACTGCCTGATAGCTCCACANGCGCATAACGCCCGGACGTTTCAGGGAATTATAGGGGAGCCAGTTGGTAACACTGGGTGTCTGCTCCATGAGGGCAAAGGGCTTGCCCTGCTTCAGGCCGCGCATCAGATCATGCTTGAATGCTGTCTCCTCAATGGGAGAGTCATTGGCAGGATAGTTATCCCAGGAAATGAAATCCATATAGGAAGCCCATTTCTGATAATCCAGATCCTGATAGGCGCCCATCAGATTGGTGGTGATCGGAATATCCGGCGTGATCGCATGGATGGCATCGGATTCCAGCCGATAGCAGTTTAAGATGCTGTCGGAGTTACATCTTCTGTAATCGAGGGAAATTCCCTGAAAAGTGGTCTGGTTCGGTGTAAAGTGTTCGGANAGCACATTGGGGGCGACGATGTCTTCAAAATCATAGAAGGTATGTCCCCAGAAAGCAGCATCCCATACCCGGTTGACTTCCTCGATCGTCTTATATTTATCTTTCAGCCAGTCCCGGAAGTGGCGCTCGCAGTTTTCACAGTAGCATACGCCGCCAAACTCATTGGAGATATGCCACGCAACGATATTTTCATAGCCCTTGTAGCGCTCGGCCAGCTTAGTCGCAAGCGCTACGGCATATTTTTGGTAAGTCGGACTGTTCGGACAGGAATTATGACGACAGCCGAATTTTCTTTTCATGCCGCTGAATTCCGTCCGCAGTATGTCGGGATGTTTTCTGGCCATCCAGGCAGGATGGGCGCCGGTAGAAGTGGCAAGACAGACCTTTAAGCCGTGCTTTTTAACCAGGTCCATGATCTTATCCAGCTTTTCAAAATCATAGACATCATCATCCGGCTGCAGGGCTGCCCAGCTAAAGACATTCAGCGTGACTACGTCGATATGTGCCAGTGCAAGCAGACGCATATCCTCCTCCCAGGTTTCTTCGGGCCATTGCTCCGGGTTGTAATCCCCGCCGTAAAGAATCTTGTGTACTCTATCTGATTCGATCATGTTATAACCTCTCTTTCAAAAAAAGTATGAAGACGGAAAGCCGCATATTTACTAGATATTTTATCACTTTCAGAATTTNCTGACAACAATTAAAATCCATCCTTTTCATTTTGTATTGATATAGAGTATCATAAAAATATAGTGATGAAAAAATAAGTGAACTGTGGAAAGAAGGTTTGATCATGAGAAAGAAACAGAATTTTAAATGGGACAAAATTTCACTGGGGGTATGTTATTATCCTGAACACTGGGACAAAAGTCTCTGGCTGGATGATTTAAAGCGTATGAAGGAGAATGGAATCGGCACNGTCAGGGTGGCGGAGTTTGCATGGAGTATCTTTGAGCCTGAGGAGGGTGTGTTTTCTTTTGCGCTGTTTGATGCATTTCTTGATCTGGTCGAGCAGGAGGGTATGAAAGTTATTTTCGGGACGCCTACGTCAATTCCGCCGGTATGGCTGACAGAGAAGTATCCGGAAGTGCTTAATTGCCGGAAAGACGGTGTACTGTTNCGGCATGGAATGCGGCGGCATTTTAACTATAATTCCAAAACCCTGCACCGACTGGCATCAAGAGTGGTACGTCAGGTGGCGGAGCATTACGCAAAAAGACCATGCATTGTAGGCTGGCAGATCGATAATGAGCTGAATTGTGAGATCAACGAGTATTATTCGGAGAGCGATACCCTTGCATTCAGAGAGTATCTGCAGGAAAAATATGGAACGTTGGATGCGCTGAATGAGGCGTGGGGTACGGTATTCTGGAATCAGACCTACAGCGAATGGAATCAGGTGTTTGTGCCCAGAACGACGATCAATGATATGACAAACCCGCACCAGATGCTGGATTTCACAAGATTTATTTCGGAGAGTGCGATCCGCTTCTGCAAAATGCAGAGTGATATTTTGAGAGAGTATGTGAAGGATGGAGATTTCATTACTACGAACGGCATGTTTGGCAATCTGGATAATCATAAGATGGCGGACACTTGTCTGGATGTGTATACATACGACTCCTATCCGAACTTCGCATACTGNATGAAAGAGAATCCGAAGAACAACAGGACACTCAATGACAGGAAATGGAGCAAACATCTGGCGGAGGTACGTTCGATCTGCCCGCATTTCGGCATCATGGAGCAACAGTCGGGGGCAAACGGCTGGAACACCCATGCGGATGCACCGGCGCCCAAACCCNGTCAGATGATGCTGTGGACGATGCAGAGCATTATGCATGGTGCGGATTATGTCAGTTTCTTCCGCTGGAGGACGGCTACAAAGGGTACGGAGATGTACTGGCACGGTATTCTGGATTATGATAACGGTGATAACCGTAAACTGAGGGAAGTAAAGAAAATATATGAGAGGGTACAGGCGATCGCGGATATTGCGGGTGCGGAATATGTGGCGGACCTGGGGCTTGTCCGTGATTATGACAATATATTTGACGCCCAGCAGGATGTATGGCACGGGCGGGTGGCAGACAGCAGCGAGATGGAGATTTTTGTGGCTTCCCAGCAGTATCATACGCCCATGGATTCTGTATATATGAGAGAGGACACGGATGCGGAGGAACTTAAAAAGTATAAAGTCTTACTCTATCCTCATGCGGAAATCCTGACGGAGGAGGCGTGTCATGTATTGG
This sequence comes from Lachnospiraceae bacterium, assembly GCA_014804565.1. GTDB lineage: Bacteria > Bacillota > Clostridia > Lachnospirales > Lachnospiraceae > UBA3282. The sequence goes on along the minus strand of JAAUZN010000054.1, from coordinate 75,698 downwards.
AAGCGTATGCCCGTCAGGGCGGTTGTCTGATCATAGGCGCGCGTACAGGGCAGAAGGATGTGAATGGACAGTGTGTCATGAAGCAGATGCCGGGGCTTCTTTCCCCGGTAACACAATCTGTGGTAACGGAGTTTACATTGATCGGGCCGGATGATGACGCAGTGGCTATGAACTGGAACGGCAAAGAAGTGGAGACAGGCGTTTTCAATGATATACTGGCAACGGCAGGAACAGATGCGAAGGTGCTTGCGAAATACAGCGGCAGTTATTATAAAGGCTGTCCTGCGCTGATTGAAACGAAAGTGGGAGATGGAAAGATCCTTCACTTTGGCGGCACGTTTACCAGAAATAATGTAAGGGACTTCTTGGAATATACGGGCATTCTGGAACCTTTTGCAGGGGTGATTCATGCGCCGGANGAGTGCGAAATTGCGCTCAGAGAAAAAGATAATATGAAATATTTATTTGTATTAAACTTTTCAAAGAACGATCAGAGAGTTGAACTATGTAGTGAAATGACAGATTTGGATTCAGGTAAGACAGCAAAGGATACAGTGACACTTGCACCATATGAAACGAAAGTATATCGTTTGAAAAGTGAATTATAATAAGCGGACCCATTATCATCCCTTATTCNGGAGATAATGGGTCATACTTTTTCACGAACCTGCTTAGAGCTTCTCCGGTTCCGGGTATTCTACTCCGAAGGTCTCTACGGTAACAGTCTGCATCACCTGATCTTCCAGAGGTCTGTCCTCGTAATTGGTAGCGGTCTCTGCGATCTTGTCTACATTTTCCTGTCCCTCGATCACTTTTCCAAACGCTGCATAAGCGCCGTCAAGATGCGGGCTTGTCTTGTGCATGATGAAAAACTGACTGCCTGCGGAGTCGGGCTGCATGCTTCTTGCCATGGAGAGTACGCCCGCAGTGTGTTTTAAGTCGTTGGGGAAACCATTCTGGCGAAATTCCCCCTTGATCGAGTAGCCCGGACCGCCCATGCCGGTGCCCTCGGGATCGCCGCCCTGAATCATAAAGCCTTTGATGACCCGATGAAAGATCAGGCCGTCATAAAATTTTGCGTTGATGAGACTGATAAAGTTGTTAACGGACTCCGGTGCGATCTCGGGATATAATTCCGCCTTGATCACATCGCCGTTTGCCATGGTAAAAGTTACGATTGGATTCTGTGCCATATAAAATTTCCTTTCCTAAATGCAAGATTGATAGTAAACTTAANTTTATTCTATAAGAAATTAAAAAGAAGGTAAAGAAAAATGTTAAAAGAAATCCGATTCGGGCAAGGGGAGATCTTATATATTACGGATCAGGAAGAAACCTATGCTGCGCTGAGAGAAGAGGGGCGGTATGTGCTTCCCTATTACCATGAANGAAATCGCGGCGCNGCCTTTCCGGGAGCGATCTATGCGGTNGAATGTCTGGAGGAGGTGGAGGAGGCATNTCTGGAGATGGCATATCGGCGTTTGGCTGGTCTGCCCTGGGAGATNCTGCAGACCGAACGGTGCATAATAAGAGAGACGACTGTGGAGGATGTGGACAGCTTTTATCGGCTGTATGGCGAGCCCTCCATCACAGAGTATATGGAGCCGCTTTTCGAGGACAGAGATGAGGAGATTGCTTATACAAAAAATTATATTGAGAAAGTGTATGGGTTTTACGGCTATGGTATGTGGACAGTTCTGGAGAAAAACAGCAAAGAGGTGATCGGCAGAGCGGGAATCAGCTGGCGGGAGGGATACGAACTGCCGGAGCTTGGATTTGTGATCGGTGTGCCCTGGCAGAGACAGGGGTATGCCTTCGAGGTCTGTACGGCGATCCTTGCCTATGCAAAGACGGAGCTTCTTATGGGGCAGGTACAAGCATTGGTACAGCCGGGAAATAAGATATCTCTGAATTTGTGTGAAAAATTGGGCTTTACTCTTGGGGGAGAGACGGAACTGGATGGGGAAAAACACCTTTTGTTAGTAAAAAAATTGTAATACCTAAAACAAAAGGTGCCTTCCTCGCCTATCATTTCTTGTCGACGATTTGCTCAATGACAGCTATTTCTTCTTCCAGCTCTTCTGCAATCTCCGTAAGGTTCTTGCCTTTGGACAGCTTTTTCTGAATCAGTTCCCGAAGCTTTTCTTCCCGGCCCGCAATTCGGCCCTCCTCGCGTCCTTCTAGAAATGTATTCCTTAAATGCTTTTTCTCGTCATAGTGTGTCAACAACATATGTAGCACCTCCGCTTTCTGCTTGAGCAGAACATCCTTGAGGATATCCTTTTCGATACAGGTGTCGATGGCAGTTTCTACTGCCTCCTCCTTGTCCATACCATTCTTTATGTTCTCTTCGATCTCTGCTGAAAACTCTGAATATTCCCAGAGACGGTGGCACTTCTCCATCAGAGCTCTATTGTGGCCGCGGTTGATATTTAATACCTCACAGGTACATTCCAGGCACCCTGTTCCCCTGCCCGCAGAAAAGGAATCCGACAGGTAGAGCATCGCCTTGTCTGTCTGCATACCGCCTCCGTTATAGAAGACGATATACACCGGCGTGGGCAGCTCAATATGCTTCTTCCCGTAAATATCATCCCCGCGGGCGCTGAGCAGGCCCTCAAACTGTCTGGCAAAGTAGAGCAGTCCCCGGAGAGGCATGTTTGGGTTCCAGGTGCTCTGGTGTTCGTAGAGGTTTAAGCTGCTGCCGATGATAAAGGACAGGTCATTCTTCATCTTCATAAAGATTACGTCTTCCAGGGTGACGACCTCCAGCTCCTCAGGGTCTGTGTATGTACTGCCGTTCAAGGCATTGTAGAGCTCCAGAAGATCCTGTTTGTCCCGGAAGAGATGTCGAAAGAGCACATCCTTATACCTGCGGTTCATCCACAGTCTCCTCCACCAGNTTCCATGCCTGTACCACTGTTTCACGTTTCGTTTTCCCATAAATTTTCCTCCATTATACAGTTTTTCTAAACTGAATACAAGGAGATATCNTAGANAGATCNGNGCNNATNANACAGNAGCAGATCACATGCGNCAATCCGGNATTCTCCNGGTATGCAGTTAATAAAAAGTNACAAATAAGGNATTATTTCCGATAGCCGGAAAGAACCTTATAGNTGACAGANCAGAACGCTCTGNCNATACNNAATTTATTATAAAACACAATTCTATATTANGCAAGNAAATCTNTNAGGAAATATANTCNTCTCCATATTGACGAAAAGCCTGCAGAGGGAGTAAACTGTTTCTCGGTGTTATGAAAGAAACGAGATGTGAGGTGTTCTCTTTGAAAAAACCGAAGATGAAACTGGAAGTGCGAAATTCACTGCTCCTGCTGCTTACGGCTCTGATCTGGGGCGTGGCTTTTGTGGCGCAGAGGCAGGGCGGCGCGGAGGCGGGCCCTTATACTTTTAACTGCATTCGTTCCCTTTTGGGGGCGGTAGTGCTTCTGCCGGTGCTCTCTTTTCTGGACAGGCATGGGAACGAAAAGAAGCCGAGGACGGCGGAGGATAAGCGCCTGCTCATAACGGGCGGTGTTCTCTGCGGAATCGTGCTCTTTGTGTCCAGCACGGTGCAGCAGCTTGGCTTGTACTATGGAACCACGGCGGGCAAGGCGGGGTTCCTTACGGCCTGCTATATTTTGCTGGTGCCTATACTGGGTATATTTTTGGGGAGAAAGTGCGGCTGGAACGTCTGGGTGAGTGTGGTGGTTGCTCTGGTAGGACTTTACTTTCTGTGCCTGACGAGTGGCTTTTCTTTCCAATTCAGTGATGCGCTGGTGCTTCTGTGCGCGGTCTGTTTTTCCGTACATATTATGGTGGTGGATCATTTTTCTCCTTTAGTGGATGGCGTGCGCATGGCCTGTATCCAGTTTTTGACTTGTGGATTACTGGGAGTGATTCCAATGCTTGCTGTGGACATGTGGCAGGCGGGGCTTGCCGGGTGGCTGCAGAGTCTCGGAGGTGTCAGCGTCTGGATCGCGATCCTGTATGCGGGCGTGATGTCCTGTGGTGTTGCCTATACCTTGCAGATCGTGGGGCAAAACGGTTTAAATCCCACGGTGGCTTCCCTGCTTATGAGTCTGGAATCTGTGTTTTCGGCGCTGGCGGGAGCACTGATCCTACAGGAGCGTATGAGTCGAAGAGAGGTATTGGGCAGTGTGTTGGTGTTTGCGGCGGTGCTCTTTGCCCAGATAGACTTTTCTAAAAAAAGCAGTTGACATGAAGATATGGAAGTGCTATGATACAACCCGTAAAGGCAAAGGCGCTTTGAGGAAACTCAAGGCGCTTTTTATTTTTACAGGAATGCGGAGCAATGGGGCTTGTGGAGAGAACCGTTGTATCCGCATTTTTTGCGCGTATAAGCAGGGTATTTCGAGTCTGCTTATACAAAAGAGGAGAGGAGGAGATATTATGAATGAAGAGATTATGGAAATTATGAACGGTCAGATATTCGGTGTGTGGTTTCTGATCGGCGCTGCGTTGGTATTCTGGATGCAGGCGGGCTTTGCGATGGTGGAGACAGGCTTCACCAGAGCGAAGAATGCGGGAAACATCATTATGAAAAATTTGATGGATTTCTGTATCGGTACGGTAGTGTTTATTCTGATCGGCTTCGGGCTTCTGCTGGGAGAGGATCTGATGGGGCTGATCGGNAAACCGGGCTTTGATATTTTTACGGCCTACGAGAGCTTTGACTGGTCTAACTTTGTATTTAACCTGGTATTCTGTGCTACCACGGCGACTATCGTTTCGGGCGCCATGGCGGAGCGGACGAAGTTTTTAAGCTACTGCATTTATTCGGGTGTGATCTCAGCGTTGATCTATCCCATTGAGGCGCACTGGATNTGGGGCGGCGGCTGGCTTTCNCAGATAGGCTTTCACGATTTCGCGGGTTCCTGCGCGATNCACATGGTGGGCGGCATATCCGCTNTGGTGGGGGCGAAGATTCTGGGNCCGCGTATCGGCAAGTTTAATACAGACAAGAATGGGAAAATAACGAAGGTCAACGCTTTCCCCGGACACAGTATTCCGCTGGGNGCGCTGGGTGTGTTCATTCTCTGGCTNGGCTGGTACGGCTTTAACGGGGCGGCGGCGACCAGCGTGGAGCAGCTTGGTTCTATCTTTGTGACAACGACGATCGCACCTGCGATCGCGACNGTAGTNTGTATGGTCTTTACCTGGATCAANTATGGGAAACCGGATGTTTCCATGTGTTTGAATGCGTCNCTCGCAGGGCTTGTGGCGATCACGGCATCCTGTGATGTGGCGGATGCGTTCGGCGCCATTGTGATCGGTGTGGTGGCAGGACTGCTGGTGGTATTCGGNGTCTGGCTGTTGGATTACAAGCTGCGGATCGATGATCCGGTGGGAGCCGTGGCGGTACATATGATGAACGGTATCTGGGGAACGATCGCAGTTGGTCTTTTTGCCACAAATACAGCACCGGAATACTCCATTGCAGATGCGTCCGGGATGGAACTTACAGGTCTGTTCTATGGCGGCGGTTTCAAGCTTTTGGGATTACAGTTGATCGGCTTTGCCGCAGTGGCAGCATGGACGCTTGTGACGATCACCATTGTGTTTCTGGTGATCCGGGCGACGGTGGGACTGCGGGCTTCTCAGGAGGAGGAGATCATAGGTCTGGACGCTACAGAGCATGGTCTGGCTACCGCTTACTCCGGGTTCAGCATTATGGATGTATCCGGCGCGATGGTTATGGATGTCAACGAAAATACAAGCCTGGGCGTGGAGGATTACGATGCCGCTTCTCAGGTACAAAAGGATGCAGCGGTAAAAGTGGCACAGGTGCCGATGGCTTCCGCTACAGGTATGTATAAGGTAGCGATCATCGCGAAGCTTTCCAGATATGATAAGCTGCGCAAGGCCATGAATGATCTGGGTGTGACCGGCATGACGGTNACGCAGGTCATGGGCTGCGGCATTCAGAAGGGCGCGGGCGATAAATANCGCGGCGTAGAGATGGATGCAACGCTTCTGCCNAAGGTGAAGGTGGAAGTTGTTGTCAGCAAGATTCCGGTAGATACGGTGGTGGAGGCTGCCAAGAAGGCGCTCTATACCGGCCATATCGGAGATGGAAAGATCTTTGTCTATAACGTGGACAAAGTCGTTAAGGTTCGCACGGGCGAGGAAGACTTCGCGGCGCTGCAGGACGTGGAATAAGCTTATATCGATATCCCTATATTTGGTGAAAGAATTCCCCCGGCGCTCCACCGTCGGGGGAGTTCTTTTTTACCTGAAAGCGGAGGGAAGCCTTTATTGTATTTTGATGGTGTTTACGATATGATAAAGAGAAGCTGGGGTGAGGATGGATTTTGGATTAAATATAAAGAAGGGATAGGCGCATATGGCGACAAAAAAGAAGCAGGAAATTGAATTCCGCTACTACGAGGTTCCCGAAGGAGAGCAGGTATTGGCGCTTCTGGGGGAAAGCTGGCGGCGGGTGTACGGGGATGATATCAACGGCTTTTCCCTGCATTTTCATAATCTTCTGGAGATTGGCTTTTGTATAGAAGGAACAGGGGATATGGTGTTGGATGAGGAGATAGTGACTTACTCTTCGGGTGCGCTTACGGTGATCCCGATGAATTGTCCTCATGTGACGAACAGCCGCATGAATAACCTGAATTATTGGGAATATCTCTTTTTGGATCCGGAAGCGATCCTGAATGCGGCGTACCCGAAGGACAGTATGTTCGTAAACAAACTGCTGGAGCGGATCAATCATCATGCCGTNTGCTACGAGGCGGGGCAGAATAAGGAGTTGGAGGNGCTGGTGCGGGCGGTCATGAANGAGTGCCGGAACCGCAAGAGCTATTCCGTAGAGGTGCTGCGNGGACTTTTGCTTTCCATGGTGATNGTGATCGCCCGTCAGGAAGCCGTACCGGGTCCGGAGAGACAGCATTTTCAAAAGAACGGTCTGGAGCATATCACGCAGGCGTTGGATCATATCCGCGCACATTATATGGAAGAAATCCGTGTGACAGAGCTCGCGCGCAAATGCTCGTTAAGTGAAACTCATTTTCGCAGGATCTTTGTGGAATATATGAATATGACGCCGGCGGAGTATGTGATGCTGATTCGGATACAAAACGCTTGTGAACTGATCAAAAAAAGCCGTTATTCTATGGAAGAGGTGGCGCAGCGGGTGGGATATCCCACAGTATCGACCTTTAACAGGAATTTCCGCAGGATCGTGGGCACATCGCCCTATCAATATAAGAAGAATCGGGAGAGCTACGAGGGTAAGCTGCTGAATTTCAAAATTTCTGCCAAAAAAGGTTGGTAATTTGCACGAAAAGGACAAGATATATGACGGAAAAGAGCAAAAAAGACTTTTAACATGGTCGATTTTGCTCTTTTTTAGATTGAATACGAAAACATAGGATGCCCGGATGCTGATATAATGCACATATAAAATAGAAGCGGAGTAGAAAAATTATACAAATTGCCCACTCTGGAGATCAGATGGGGTTCCGAAAATTTCCGCGGATATTTAAAAAAAGGAGGACAAAGACATGAAAAAGAAATTGTTATCGGTTTTACTTGTCGGCGCTATGATGGCGACAATGCTGACCGGATGTGGCGGTGGTTCTGACACAGCGGCTCCCGCAGCAGACAGCGGCTCAACACAGGAGGCAGCTCCTGCAGCAGACAGCGGCTCTTCGGAGGAGGCAGCACCCGCAGCAGATGCGGCAGCAGGCGGTGATGAGACTTTGACAGTTTGGTGCTGGGATCCGGCATTCAACATGAACGCTATGTATGAGGCTGAGAAGGTTTATCAGAAAGATCATCCGAACTTCAAGCTGAACGTAATTGAGACTCCTTGGGATGATGTTCAGACCAAGGTTACCACAGCAGCTACTTCCGGCGATTTAAGCACATTGCCTGACATTTTCCTGATGCAGGATAATGCGTTCCAGAAGAACGTAATGGCTTTCCCGGATGTGTGTGCTGATCTGACCAACAGCGGCATTGATTTCTCTCAGTTCGCGGCAGGTAAAGTGGCATACTCTGTAATAGACGGCAAGAACTACGGCGTACCTTTTGATAACGGCGCGGTTATCGCTTGCTATCGTACAGACCTTCTGGAGCAGGCAGGTCTGACCATCGATGATTTCACAGATATTACTTTTGACCAGTATCTTGAGAATGGTAAGAAGGTTCTGGATGCAACCGGCAAGCCCCTCATCTCCATGCAGGCAGGTGAGTGTGACCTGATCATGATGATGCTTCAGTCCGCAGGCTCTTCTCTTTTCAATGAGGACGGCACGGCAAACATCGTTAACAACGAGACCTTAAAGATCGTTATGGAGACTTACAAGTCTCTGAAAGACGCTGGTGTACTTACCGAGGTTAACAGCTGGGATGAGTATGTAGGCGACTTTGTAAGCGGCAACGTTGCAGGTACGATCAACGGATGCTGGATCATGGCTTCCATCCAGACAGCAGAGGATCAGGCAGGCAACTGGGCGACTNACCAATATGCCCAGCCTNGTAGGCGCAAGCGAATGCAACCAACTACTCCAACAACGGNGGTTCTTCNTGGGCAGTNACAACCAACTGNAAAGATCAGGCGCTGGCAGCTGACTTCCTNGCAAGCACNTTNGCAGGCAGCACAGAGNTNTATGACAANATNCTTNNNAGCGGCGCNCTNGCAACATGGGCACCCGCAGGTGATTCNANNGCNTANGGNGCNNNNAANGACTTCTTCGGNGGCGANGCAGTTTCCGCTAAGATCGTAGATTTCGCAACCAAGGTGCCTTCCAANATNACAGGNGCATACTACTATGAGGCNCGTAATGCNGTGGCAACAGCGATCACGAACTATATCAACGGATCCGATCTCGCAACTGANCTGCAGACCGCAGAGCAGACCGTNAACTTTAATATGGGTCAGTAACAAGCCATGCAGATATATGGCAGAGAAGCCGTCGAAAGCTTGCTTTCGTAAGGCTGATCTGACATATATCTATAGGGCGGCAGCCCGCACGAGCAAAAGACTGCGAAGCAGGATTTTGTGAGTGGGNATGGCGAACCTAATAATAAGCAACAAGCAACACAGGGGAATAGTTTCAACAGGCTGTTCCCCTTTTTAACTCCAACGATAGAGAAGGAGGGGTTTTTTTGAGCAAGCCAAAAAAAATGACGCTTAGCAAAAAACAGAATTTAATGGGGTGGNNNTTNCTTTTGCCCGGNGCNCTCTTNATTTTTATCATGAGNTTTGTNCCGATGTTCAGNGCCTTGCTTTTATCATTTAANNCGGGTGTCGGNGCGNNNATGAAGTNNNGCGGCATNTCATGAATTANGTNNGAATGTTNCAGGATACNGTNTTTNTCCAATCNNTNAAAAATACATTTTTNTANCTGATCATTCAGGTGCCGGTGATGCTGNTNNTGGCGNTGATTCTGGCATCTATNNTGAANNATAAGGANTTNAANTTNAAGGGNCTTTTCNGGACGATGATNTTCCTGCCNTGNGCAACTTCNCTGGTNGCTTANGCAATCATTTTCCGNTCCCTGTTTGCNAANAACGGTNTGNTNAACCTGNTTTTNGTNAANNTGGGAATTTTNGATCAGCCNTANGCNTTNNTGACGNANACNACGAGCGCGCGTATNGTNATTATNATTGCGCTGCTCTGGCGGTGGACGGGATATAATATGGTATTCTACCTGTCNGGGCTGCAGAANATTGAGTATTCCGTGTATGAGGCGGCTAAGATCGACGGCGCATCGGCGGTNCAGTCCTTCTTTAANATTACNGTGCCNCTCTTAAAGCCTACGATTCTGTTGACNGCGATCATGTCCACCAACGGNACGTTACAGCTCTTTGATGANTCNGTCAACCTGACNAANGGNGGCCCGGCGAATACGTCGATCACGATGTCNCATTACATATATGATANGTCCTTTAAGTATGTGCCTAACTTNGGGTACTCGGCGGCAATGTCCTTCTTAATTTTGATTCTGGTTGCCATCCTGGCATTCCTGCAGATGAAAGTAGGTGATAAGCGTGATTAAATTGAGAAAATTTTGTATGTATCTGTTTTTATGCATAGTATCCTTTATCTCGGTATTTCCGCTTTACTGGATGGTAAGCGCCGCAACGAACAAGAGCGCGGAGGTAATTTCCGGACGGTTGATTCCGGGCACCTATTTTTTTGAAAATTTAAAGAATCTGCTGGCAACCCAGAACGTGGGGAGAGCTTTTGGAAATTCCTTTAAATATTCCATTATTCTGACAATTGCGTCGCTTGTGGTCAGTTCCCTTGCGGGTTACGGGTTCGAGATTTTTCATGATAAGGCCAAGGACATACTGATGAGTATTATCCTGCTGGCGATGATGGTGCCTTTTGTGGCGACCATGATTCCNTTGTTTCAGATGGTTTCCAAGGCGGGGTGGTTAAATACGACGATCGGATTCATTCTGCCGACGATCTCCACGCCGTTCCTGATCATGATGTTCAGGCAGAGTGCAAGATCCTTCCCCCATGATATCATGGAGGCGGCGAGAATTGACGGATTATCCGAAATTCGCATTTTCTTCCAGATGTTTATACCGACCATGCGCTCCACTTACGCGGCGGCTATGACCATCACCTTCATGAATGCATGGAACAGCTACCTCTGGCCGAAGGTAATCATGACGGATGCGACCAGCCAGACCATGCCGATGGTGGTGGCAAACCTGACGGAAGGTTATGTGACGGATTATGGTATGCTGATGCTGGCCGTTCTGATCTGTACACTGCCTACCGCGATCGTATTCTTCTGCTTACAGAATGCATTTGCAGAAGGTATTACAGGTGCTGTCAAATAACCGATTAAGCTGCGCTTAATCACGAGATTCGCTACGCGAACTCGGTATGAGTTATCAAAAATAAGGTGTCAAAAACATCTGAAAAATCGAGATGCTTTTGACACCTTTGTTATAAAAAAATGAAAAGGAGCGATGCTGTAATATGTCACAGTTTGATTTTAATAAAGTAAAAGATCCGCGCTTTTTCAAGGAGAATGTGCTCCCTGCCCATGCGGCGCTTGGCCTCTATGCCAATGAAGCGGAGGCGGCACGGGGAAAGAGCAGCCTGACACAGCCGCTGGACGGCATCTGGAAATTTTCCTATGCGGTGAATATGGACTCTTCCATAAAAGGATTCGAGAAAGCGGATTATAACTGCAAGTCGTGGGCGGATATCCGTGTGCCGGCACACATTCAGATGGAAGGATACGACATCCCGCAGTATGCCAACACGCAGTATCCCTGGGACGGCAGAGAGGAGATCGTGCCCGGAGAGATCCCGGAGCGGTTTAATCCGGTAGCCAGTTATGTGAAATATTTTGAAGTGCCGGCATCCATGCACGGACAGGATATCCGCATCGTCTTTGAGGGCGTGGAGAGCGGTATGGCGCTCTGGTGTAACGGCGCTTATGTGGGCTATAGTGAGGACAGCTTTACGCCCTCCGAGTTTGACCTGACGCCTTATCTGCAGGACGGAGAGAACAAACTGGCGGTGCAGGTATATAAGTGGACCTCTTCAAGCTGGTGTGAGGATCAGGACTTTTTCCGTTTCTCCGGCATCTACAGAAGCGTATATCTGTACGCGGTTCCCAGTGTGCATGTGGAGGATCTGGAGGTCAGGACACTTTTTGAGGGAGAGGATTTCGGTCAGGCAAAGCTGACTGTGCGCTGTCAGGCAAAAGGCAGCGGTGTGTGTCGGTTCCGCCTCAAAGATGGAGAGAACGTGATTTTAGAGAAGGAGCAGAAAGCGGCGGAGGAAATAGCCTTTGAGGAGACTGTGGAAGCGCCGAAGCTTTGGAGCGCGGAGGAACCTTATTTATATCAGTTGGAGATCGAATGTGTGGACGGAGCCGGCAAGGTGACGGAGTTCGTTTCCCAGCCGGTGGGCTTCCGCAAGTTTGAGATGAAGAACAAGCGTATGCTTCTGAATGGAAAGCGCATCGTCTTTAAGGGCACGAACCGTCACGATTTCAGCTCCGTTTCGGGGAGACATATCTCTTACGAGGAGTTGGTGAAGGATGTCGTGACCATGAAGCGCAACAATATCAATGCGATCCGTACCAGCCATTATCCTGACGATGAACGGCTCTATGAACTGTGTGACCGTTACGGGCTGTATCTGATCGCGGAGAGCAATCTGGAATCTCACGGAACCTGGGCGGCTTATCTGAGAGGTAAAAAGAATATGTCCTTTGTGGTGCCTGACGACAAGGCGGAGTGGAAGGAAATGATGTATGACCGCATCAACTCCAGCTATCAGCGGGACAAGAATCATCCGGCGGTGCTCATCTGGTCTGTGGGTAATGAATCCTATGGCGGAGAGACCATCTATGAGATGTCTGAGCTTTTCCGCAAGCTGGATAATACCAGACTGGTGCATTATGAGGGCGTTTTCAACGACAGGCGCTACAACGATTCTTCCGATATGGAGAGCCGTATGTATGCTAAGGTGGCGGACATCAAGGAGTACCTGGCAGAGGATGGGAAAAAGCCTTTCATCTGCTGTGAGTACACTCATGCGATGGGAAATTCCTGCGGCGCGATGCACAAGTACACAGAGCTGGCGGATGAGGAAAATTCCGGTTATCAGGGTGGGTTTATCTGGGATTATATAGACCAGTCCATCTATAAAAAGGATCGCTATGGGAAATGGTTCCAGGCCTACGGCGGTGATTTCGGGGAGCGGCCCACCGATTATAATTTCAGCGGCAACGGCATTGCCTATGGCGGAGAGAGAGAAGCTTCGCCCAAAATGCAGGCAGTGAAGTTTAATTATCAGAATATTGCTGTGACGGTAGGGAAAGATAAGTTTGAAGTGTGGAATAAGAATCTCTTTGTCTCCACGGAGCGATTCCTCTGTGTGGCGCAGCTTTTGCAGGATGGCGTGAAAGTGGCGGAGAAAGCGCTTGCGGGAATCGCGGTTGCGCCGGATAGCAGATGCGCTTATCCGATGCCTTATACATTGCCCGAGGAGCCGGGCGAGTATGCGGTGACGATTTCCTTCCAATTAAGGGAAGATACCCTGTGGGCGAAAGCAGGACATGAAGTAGCCTTCGGACAGGCAGTGATTGGCAAGGTGGAGGCTCCGGTGCAGGAAAAGAGTAGACCCTTTGAGCTGATTCGCGGCAATGACAATATCGGTGTCCGGGGAGAAGATTTCGACGTGCTGTTCTCGGAACTTTCCGGGGGACTGGTATCTTACCGTTATGCAGGTAAGGAGATGATCGAAGCGATCCCCAAACCGAATTTCTGGCGCGCGCCTACAGACAATGACGAGGGCAATAATATGATGGGNAGACAGGGGCAGTGGAAGCTGGCAAGCCTCTATGCGACCCATAAAGGAGTAGGGAAAAAGCTGGATGTGCCGGGAGGTGTAGCTTATGAAAATCCTATCGTCCGGGAGGAGAAGGATTTTGTCAGTGTGACTTTTCTCTATGATCTCCAGACCACTCCGGCGGCGACCTGTCAGCTTACTTATGAGGTTTACGGAGATGGACGCATCCGCACGACGCTTTCTTACGATGCCGTAAAGGGATTGCCGGATATGCCCGAGTTTGGCGTACTGTTTAAGCTGAATGCGGACTATGATCAAGTGGAATGGTACGGCTATGGCCCCGAAGAGACTTACGCAGACAGAGATCAAGGCGCGAAGCTGGGCATCTACCGCAATAAGGTGGAGGACAATATGGCGGCCTATCTGGTGCCTCAGGAGTGTGGAAACAAAACAAAAGTCCGCTATGCCAAGGTGATGGACAGGCAGGGAAGAGGAATGCTTTTTACCGGCAAGGACTTGAACTTCTCGGCGCTGCCCTATACACCCCATGAAATAGAAAACGCAAAGCATCACTACGAGCTGCCGCCGGTGCACTACACGNTAGTGCGTGTGGCAGGTAACCAGATGGGGATAGGCGGCGATGACAGCTGGGGCGCTCCCGTGCATCCCGAATATCATATTTATGTGGGGGCGAAGCTGACCTTNAGCTTTACGTTCCGGGGAATATAACATTCAAATCACAAAAGAGAGGGATATTCCCTCTCTTTTATGAATATACACATATTGATTAGAGGACACTACTATGGTACACTATTCCCAAACATTAAAAGAATTGTTCGGATGAGGAAAATGAAGATGAAGACGGGGAAAAAANCATTATTGGCTCTTGCGTTTGTGGCGGTTGCAGTGGTATCAGGCTTGATATCAGGCTGCATGGTTTTAGCTTTTGAGATGTATCAAGGCTCAGTGGAAGCCAAGAGCGCAGCACAGGAAACGATCGTAGAAATAGTACAGACAGAGAATGAGGAGATAACGCGGGCAGAGATTGAGGATGCGGTTCAGGCAGAAGAAATGGTGTTTTCATGCGGGGTGTCCGGCTGTACACAGACAGAAGTACATCAGCACGGTCTTTGCGGAATTGACGGCTGTACACAGATTGGCGAACATAGCCACGACATATGCGGCATAGCAAAATGCACGAAAACAAGCGCGCATATGCACAACGGAGCATACTATTACCCCCACAGTGCAAACGACGGGCACGCATACCATACTTGCGGAGTGTCAGGCTGTACGGAGAAAACGACTCATACACATGGAGCCTGTGGAATCGATGCCTGTACACAGATTGGAGAACACAGCCATGACATATGCGGTATAACAGGGTGTACGGAAACAGGAGCGCATATGCACGATGGAGAGTACTGCTATCCCCACAGCGCAAATGACGGGCACGCATACCATACCTGCGGGGTATCGGGCTGCACGCAGACGGACAGCCACGCGCATAATTCCTGCGGAGTATCAGGCTGTACGCAGATGGATAGCCACACGCACAATTCTAATTCCTGTGGGGTATCGGGCTGCACACAGACGGATAGCCATACGCACGAATCCAATTCCTGCGGAGTATCGGGCTGTACGCAGACTGGAGATCACAGCCATGGAGGAGATTACGAAAGCAGCGGAAGTAGTGGAAGCAGCGGAGGCCATCACAATTCTGGTCATAAAAGCGGCCATCATTGAGGGTCTTTGCGCCCGGAACGGAGGCGGATATGCGCAAAACAAAGATTGTATGTACTCTGGGTCCTTCTACGGACAATGAGGAAGTGCTCAGACAGATCATGGCGGAGGGGATGAATGTTGCCAGATGCAACTTTTCCCACGGCACATATGAAGAACATAAAAAAAGAATGGATACGGTAAAGAAGCTTCGGAAGGAAGTGGGCAAACCGATAGCGATCCTGCTTGACACGAAAGGCCCGGAGGTCCGGGTGAAGAACTTCAAGGATGGCAAAGTGGTCCTGGAGGAAGGACAGCTTTTCACACTGACAGCCGATGAGGTGGAAGGAACGAAAGAGAAGGTGAGCGTGACCTACAACCGTCTTTATGAGGATCTGGAAGTGGGTATGCGTGTGCTGATCGATGACGGCCTGATCGAGATGCGTGTGGAGAAGGTAGATAGGAATGACATTGTCTGCCGTGTCATAAACGGCGGTACGGTCTCCAATCACAAGGGAGTCAATGTGCCCGATGTGGATCTGTCCATGCCTTATATCAGCGACAAGGATCGGGAGGATATTCTCTTTGGCATCGAGCAGGATGTGGATTTTATCGCGGCTTCCTTTGTACAGAAGAAGGAGGATATCTTACAGCTCAGAAAGCTACTGGAGAAAAACGGCGGTGAGGATATCAAGATCATAGCAAAGATCGAGAATGCTCAGGGCGTGGCGAATATTGACGATATCATTGAGGTGTCCGACGGCGTCATGGTAGCCAGAGGAGATATGGGCGTGGAAATTCCCTACGAGGATGTGCCTGTGATCCAGAAGGAGATCATCAAGAAGGTGTACCGTGCGGGCAAGCAGGTCATCACGGCGACTCAGATGTTGGAATCCATGATCAAAAATCCCAGACCCACCAGAGCGGAGACCACCGATATTGCCAATGCGGTCTATGACGGCACCAGCGCGATCATGCTCTCCGGGGAGACGGCGGCGGGCGCCTATCCGGTGGAGGCGGTGAAGACCATGGTCAGGATCGCAGAGCGCACGGAGCAGGATGTGGATTACCGCAAGCGGTTTTTCCAGTTGGAGAGGGACGCGAATCCCGATGTGACAGATGCGATCTGCCATGCCACTTGTACCACGGCACTTGACTTAAATGCCACGGCTATTGTGACGGTCACCAAGTCCGGCAGATCCGCCAGAATGATATCACGCTATCGTCCCGAGAGCGATATCATCAGTTGTACCACTACCGAAAAAGTCTGCAGACAACTCTCCTTGTCCTGGGGCGTAACGCCCGTTCTGCTCAAGGAAGAGAAGGATGCTTATGTGTTGTTTGACAAGGCCATTGCGGCGGTTGAAAAGAAAGGGCTCCTCGCAAAAGGAGATCTGACAGTCATTACCTCCGGTGTGCCGATCGGGATCTCCGGCACCACCAATATGATCAAGGTACAGATTGTGTAGAGCCTACCGCAGAAATACACATACCAGCGGCACGGTCACAAGACTTAAGATCGTGGTCAGTATGATTCCCTGAGAGATATCGTCGGTTTCCATATCCAGCTGTTTTGCCAGAATGAGAGGCATATTGGCGGCAGGTACGGCGACCATGAGAAGCAGGGTGTTCAGGATCAGGGTATGTTTGATAAATATGCCGAACAGCAGGACACAGCCGATAGGCACCAGAATCTGCCTGATCAGGGTAAAGGCGTAAAGCTTCGGATTAGAGAAGATCTCCCGGAGCGATATCTGCGCTACGGACACGCCCAGAACCAGCATGGACAGAAGCGTGGTGGCGCGTCCTGCGTAGGAGAGCGTAGAGGAAATAATGACCGGAACCGGGAAGTCGCCCAGATAAAACAAAACGGTCAGGGCGGCGGAAATGGTTCCGGCATTGATGAGCATATGCAGTTTGCTGACTTTTGCGACACTTGTGTCAGAATCAGAAGTTTCCCGATTGGCTGCTTTTTGCAGGAGTGTGATACCGAAGGTGTAGATCAGGAGATTGAAAAGCAGGTTATAAATGGCCACAAAGATCAGGGAACCGGTTCCCAGAACAGCGGAGGCCAGAGGAATACCGATAAATCCCACGTTGCCGAAGACGGAGAGCATCCGATAGGCATAGTGGGATTTTTTAGGGATGCGCAAAAGCCATGGGGTCAGAAAACCGACAGCGATCAGAATGGCATAGACCACAGCATAACAGCCCAGGGCGGTGCCAAGCTCGGACAGGGATACCTTAGGTCCCTCATCGAAAGCGGAGCAGATCAGAAGCGCCGGATTCGTGACGTTAACAATGAGCCCGGAGAGTTGTTTGGAGGTCGGCTCCGACAGCATTTTTTTATGATAGAGGATCACTCCGGTTCCGATCAGAAGAAAGATGATCACCATTTGTTCTAATACGATCAAGCTGCTCATAACATATCCCGCTTTCTTGTCTTTATAATATAGAGTATTGTTGAATAGCCGTAAAATGACCGGCAGTCTTTACTATATTACCACTGCTTTAAAATATTAGCAAAAGAATTGCGAAGAGATATTGGATATTATATAATGATTTCAAATGTCATAAGGCAAGACGGGAAGGAAAAAGGACACGGATGAACATTGCATACAATGAAAAAGACAGACTTTTTAAGTTGGACACGCCCAATACGAGCTACTGTATCGGCGTTGTGGACGAGGAGAACTTTCTGGGGCATGTATATTATGGCAGACGGCTTTTAGACGATCAGTTGACTTATCTGCTGCGCACGCAGGAAGCGCCTTTTGTGCCGACAGAAAATAACCGGGACAGGTGCTCTTTTTTGGATTCTTTCCCGATGGAGTACACAGGCAGCGGCCTGGGGGATTACCGGGAGGGAACGCTGGCGGTCCGGACGACGGGCGGCCATACGGGAGTTTCTCTTTCCTATGTGTCCCACCGTATTTATGACGGGAAAGATGCGCTGCCCGGGCTGCCGGCGACCTTCGGCGATCGGGATATGTGTAAAACATTGGAGATTGCCTGTGAGGATCCGATACTCAAGCTGCAGGTGATCCTGTCCTACAGTATTTTTGCAGACACAGATGCCATTGCGAGAAGCGTGCGGATCGTGAACGGCGGCAGTGAGGAGATCTTTCTCACCAAAGTGATGTCCGCCTGCATCGACATGGATAATGAAGACTATGAGATGATCACGCTGAACGGCTCCTGGGGGAGAGAGCGAGTGATCCAGACCTGCCCTGTCAGAAAGGGCAAACAGAGCGTCGGTTCCGTGCGGGGAGAATCCAGTCATCAGGAGCATCCTTTTATTGCATGGAAGAGCCCGACGACCACGGAGGAGACAGGCGATATCTACGCTATGAACTTTGTCTATTCCGGGAATTTCCTGGCGCAGATCGAGGAGAATCAGTTTGGCAGCATCCGCGCCATGATGGGAATCCATCCGGATAATTTCTGCTGGAAGCTTATGCCGGGTGAGAGCTTTCAGGCGCCGGAGGTCATCTGTCTGTATTCGGCACAGGGGATCGGCGGCATGACCCGGAACTTCCACGATCTGTATCGAAACCACTTGATCAGAGGGATTTATAAAGATAAAAAGAGACCTATCCTCATCAATAACTGGGAGGCTACTTATTTTAATTTTAATACCGAAAAGCTTCTGGAGATCGCCAGACAGGCATCCGGCCTTGGGATAGAAATGCTTGTGATGGACGACGGATGGTTCGGCCACAGAGAGGACGACAACACCAGTCTGGGAGACTGGCAGGTGAACGAGTCAAAGCTGCAGGGCGGATTGAAGCATCTGGTGGAGGAAGTCAATAAGCTGGGGATGAAATTCGGCATCTGGTTTGAGCCGGAGATGATCTCTCCCGATTCCGATCTGTACAGACAGCATCCTGACTGGGCGATCCAGATTCCGGGCAGAGTGGGAAGCCTGTCCCGCAATCAGTATGTGCTGGATCTGACGCGCAAAGAGGTGCGGGATCATGTGTACGACATGGTGGCGGCAGTGCTGCACAGCGCCAATATCGAATATGTGAAGTGGGATATGAACAGGCAGCTCAGCGATCTGGGAAGCTATGGGCTTCCGGCGGACAGACAGGGCGAACTCCTGCACAGACAGGTGCTGGCGGTCTACGAGATGCAGGATCGGCTGACTAAGGAGTTCCCGAACCTCCTTTTAGAGAACTGCTCCGGAGGCGGCGCCAGATTTGATCCGGGCATGCTCTATTACAGTCCCCAGATCTGGTGTTCCGACGACACGGATGCGGTGGAGCGGCTGTCGATCCAGGCGGGTACGGCAATGATTTATCCCCTGTCCACGATGGGGGCTCATGTATCCGACTGCCCGAACCATATGGTAGGCAGGACGACGCCCTTTGAGACCAGAGGATATGTGGCGCTGGCGGGCACCTTCGGCTATGAGCTGGATGTGACGAAGATCCCTCAGGAGGATCGGGACAGCATTCCGGGACAGGTGGCGATGTATCATAAATATAACGATCTGGTGCGGCAGGGAGATTATTACCGGATCGCCCACTACGCGGAGAATCATTATTTTGACTGCTACGAGGTGGTGGCGAAGGATAAGAGCGAGGCGCTTGTCACCTATATTCAGGTGCTTGGCCGGGTAAATTTCCACAGCAGGAGGATCCGCATTCCGGGACTTGCANCGGATAAGACCTATGTGATCGAGAATGCGGCGGACTGGCCGGAGTTGNAGCAGACCGANTACGGCGGAGACGCGNTGCATTACGCGGGGATTCAGGTGCCGCCGCTTACAGGGGACTTTAAAGGAAGGCTTTTACATCTGGTGATGCGGTAAAAATTTATAGTAGAAACGGAGAAAGAGATATGATCGTACAAAAATATAAGGANATGTTACAGGGAAAATCAGTGATCNGGCAGCTTTCGGAGTTTGCCACGGCGCGGGGCGCTGAGATCGGTTATGAGAATGTGTTCGATTACAGTCTGGGGAATCCATCCGTGCCGGTGCCGCAGGCGTTCACGGACACGATGATACAGATGCTGCAGGAGAGAAATCCNATGGAGCTGCACGGCTACAGCCAGAGCCTGGGAATTCCCGCAGTCAGGGATAAAGTGGCNGCTTCCTTAAATAAAAGATTCGGAATGAACTACACGGGCAATCATATTTTTATGACCACGGGCGCGGCAGGCGCCATCGCCCATGCGGTGCGATGCGTGTCAGAGCCGGGAGATGAGATACTCACCTTTGCGCCTTATTTTCCGGAATACGGCCCCTATATTAACCTGACCGGGGCGACGCTNAAGGTGGTGCCTGCNGATACGNAAANTTTCCAGATCAACTTTGAGGCTTTTGAANAGATGNTGACGCCGCAGGTGGCNGCGGTGCTGATCAACACNCCGAACAATCCTTCCGGNATGGTTTATTCTGANNNGACGATCCGGGAGCTTGCNCGGATCATGGANGANAAACAGAAGCANTANGGACACGATATNTTCCTGATCTCCGANGAGCCTTANNGNGANATCGTGTTTGCGGGAGTGGATGCGCCTTACCCTTCGGCTTTTTACGACAATTCTCTCTCCTGNTATTCCTTCTCNAAATCNCTTTCCNTGCCGGGAGAGCGGATNGGTTATGTGGCGGTAAATCCGAAATGNACGGACGCGGAGCTGATCAGTGTNATGTGNAGNCAGATTTCCAGAGGAACGGGGCACAACTGCCCGCCCTCCATCATTCAGCTGGCNGTGGCGGAGGTGCTTGATCTGACNTCGGATCTNTCGGTNTATGANACGAATATGAACATATTATATAAAGAACTTACGAGCCTCGGNTTCGAGTGCATACGTCCGGGCGGAACCTTNTATATGTTCCCNAAGGCGNTGGAGGCGGANGCCATCGCCTTTAGNGAGAANGCNAAGAAATANGATCTGATNCTNGTGCCGTCAGACTCCTTTGGCGTGGAAGGATATTTCCGCATTGCGTATTGTATTGACACGGAGAAGGTGGAACGTTCTCTGGAGGCATTCAGAAAGTTTGTGAAAACGGAGTACGGAGCATGATGTATCAGGCAGGATTGATCCTGGAGGGCGGCGGTATGAGAGGAATCTATACCGCCGGCGTTCTGGATTTTTTTATGGAAAAAGAAATATGGTTCTCGGACTGTTACGGCGTGTCAGCCGGGGCAGGCCATCTGTGCAACTATCTGTCCGGGCAGCGGGGGCGGTCTTACCGCATCGGCATTAACTATCTGGGCATGAAGCAATATTGCAGTACATGGAGCCTGTTGACNACAGGGGATCTCTTCGGGGTGGATATGAACTATCGGCTGATTCCGGATCATCTGGATCCCTACGACTACGATGCGGCAGATAAATATGAGGGCAGAGCCTTTGCGGTGGCTACGGATATCCGTACCGGAAAGCCGGCTTATCTGCCGCTTAAGGATCTGCACAAAGATGTGATCGCGGTGCGTGCGTCCGGTTCCCTGCCCTTAGTGTCCCGCAATGTGAACATCGACGGGAATCTTTATCTGGACGGCGGTATCAGCGACGGCATTCCGATCAGGCAGTCTGAACGGGATGGCAATCGTAAGAATGTGGTGATCATGACCAAGGAGGAGGGCTTTGTCAGACAGCCTGTCGGGGCGGAGCTTTCATTGATCCGGGTACGGTATCTGCGTTATCCCAAGGTTTATGAGCTGATGCGGGAAAGGCATCTCACCTACAATGCTACGGTGCAATACATCGAAGAGCAGCAGGCAAAGGGAGAAGTGTTTGTGATCCGTCCGAAGCAGGTGGGAGAGGTAGGCAGGATAGAGAAGGACAAGGAGAAGATGAAGGCGCTCTATCAGGAAGGCTACCGGGATGCGGAGGAAAACTATTCTGCGCTTCTGAAATATCTTAGTTGCTAATAATATTAGAATGAAAAGGGATAAAAGAAAGGATAACGTATGGATATCTTGGAAATTTTAAAGGCGGTGCTTTTCGGTGTCGTGGAGGGTATCACGGAATGGCTTCCGATCAGCAGTACCGGACACATGATCCTGCTGAATGAGTTTGTGACCCTGAATGTGAGTGAGGACTTCTGGGAGATGTTTCTGGTGGTGATCCAGCTTGGNGCGATNCTGGCGGTGGTGCTCCTTTTCTGGAATAAGATATTTCCTTTCCGATTTCGGGAAAAGCCGGTGGTGCAGAAAGACATCTTTGTATTGTGGTTTAAGATTCTGGCGGCCTGTGTTCCTGCGGCTGTGGTAGGGCTGGCCTTTGACGATGTGTTTGACGCGCTTTTTTACAATCCCTGGTGCGTGGCGATCGCACTGATCGTATTCGGTATCGCTTTTATCCTGATCGAGAACCGAAACAAAAATGCGTCGCCAAAGATCACGACACTGGAGGATATCTCTTACCGTACGGCACTGCTGATCGGAGTCTTTCAGCTTTTGGCGGCGATTTTCCCGGGNACATCCCGCTCCGGGGCGACCATTGTGGGGGCGCTGCTGATCGGAGTGTCGAGAACGGTGGCGGCGGAGTTTACTTTTTTCCTTGCCATTCCGGTCATGNTGGGAGCGAGCCTTTTAAAGCTTCTTAAATTCGGGTTTTCCTTTTCGGGGGCAGAACTTACGATCCTGGCGGTGGGCATGATAGTGGCTTTTGTGGTGTCGGTTCTGGTGATCCGATTCCTGATGGGGTATATTAAAAAGCATGATTTCAAGGTGTTCGGATGGTATCGGATCGTGCTGGGTGCGGCGGTGCTTTGTTATTTCGCATTATCCTGACAGCCGNAAAAATGGCAGGTTTTTCCCATGTTTTTCTGCCAATTTGTATATGATTTNGTTATAAAAATGAACTATTTGATACAGATTGTTGGTTGACAGTGCCGAATGATTGAGATAAAATGCTCGTAGTATGAAAAAGTGATTAGAGNACCAAGAGTAGTTGGGGAAGGAGATTATTCATGGCAGAAACAAAGAAAACTGAAGCGACAAAAGCGGCAGATACAAAGACAGCAACAGTGACGACACCGGTGGAAGCACCTGCGGCAAAGACTGCGCCNGCAGCACAGAGCGCAAAGACAGAGGAAAAGAAAGAGACTGAGGCTAAGAAGCCTGCAGCTAAGAAACCCGGCAGAAAGCCCGCGGCTAAGAAGCCCGGCAGAAAGCCNGCAGCAGCGAAGAAGGAGACGGCGGCTAAGACCACGACCANGAAGGCAGCTGTNAAGGAGATGATCCACGTACAGTTCTCCGGNAAGACTTATTCTACAGAGGANCTGGTGAAGATCGCGAAGGATGTATGGAAGTATGACCTGAAGAAAAAGGTTGGNGACTTCAAGANCGTAGAGCTCTATGTAAAGCCTGAGGAGAGCATTGTATACTATGTGATCAACGGNGAGGAGAGAGGCCACTTCAACATCTAATAAAAATCGAAAAAGAAACAGAATGCAGGCAGTCAGTTTAGGGTATTCTAAATTGACTGCCTTTTTTCACACTTTTTTAATAAATTTTTTCCAATCAGATGTTGACAATAAAATTCTTAAGTGATAACTTACTACTAGAAGGTGTTAGCACTCTGTTGAGTTGAGTGCTAACAATCTGACAAGAGGGACANGGGATGCAGCTGGACGAAAGAAAATATATTATATTGCAGGCCATCATCCGAAACTATCTGGAGACCGGCGAGCCGGTGGGCAGCCGCACNATCTCCAAGTACACGGACCTAAACTTAAGTTCCGCCACGATCCGCAATGAGATGGCAGATCTGGAGGAGCTGGGTTATATCCTNCAGCCTCACACATCCGCAGGCAGGATCCCCTCCGATAAGGGATACCGCCTCTATGTGGATAAGATGATGGAGGAGAAGGAACGGGAAGTGGAGGAGATGAAGGAGCTGCTTCTGGAGAAGGAAGGCAAGATGGATCACCTTCTGAAGCAGGCTGCCAAGGTGCTGGCAAACAACACCGAGTACGCGGCAATGATCTCCGCTCCGCAGTACCATCGCAATAAATTGAAATTTATTCAGCTTTCCAGAGTGGACGCCAGACAGATCCTGGCAGTCATCGTGGTGGAAGGCAATATGATCAAAAACTCCATGCTGTCGGTGGCAGAGGAGTTGAGCGATGAGACGCTTCTGAAGCTGAACATTCTCCTGAACACACACTTGAACGGCCTTACAATGGAAGAGATCAATCTGAGCATGATCGCCGCTATGAAGCAGCAGGCGGGAATCCACAGTGAGATCGTGGCAAGCGTCATAGACGCGGTGGCGGAAGCGATCAAGGCGGATGAGGATCTGGAGATCTACACCAGCGGCACGAAGAACTTTTTCAAGTATCCGGAGCTTGCGGATCATGAGCGTGCCAGCGAGCTGATCACGACCTTCGAGGAAAAACAGCTTTTGAGCGAGCTTGTGCAGGATAATCTGTCAGATGAAAACCGCACAGGCATTCAGGTTTACATCGGAAGCGAGACGCCGGTGGCGGGCATGAAGGACTGCAGTATCGTGACGGCGACCTACGAGCTGGAAGAGGGCATGAAAGGCACCATCGGTATTATCGGGCCGAAGAGAATGGACTATGAAAAAGTGGTGAGCAATCTCAGGCTGTTAAAGCATCAGCTGGATGATTTGTATAGAAAAGACTGACTTGCACAGTCAACCTTATAAGAAAGGGATGAGAACCGTGGCAGAAGAAAAGGATAAGAAGCTGGAAGAGGATATGCCGGAAGAAAATACGCCGGAGGAAGAAAAAGCAGATCAGCCTGTGCAGGAAGAAGCGGCAGCAGGCGAGGAGACAGCCTCTAAAAGCGAGAAGAAAGAAAAAAAGAAAAAAGACAAAAAGCAGGACGCTCTGAAGGAAAAGATTGAAGAGCTGGAGGATCGGGTGAAACGCCAGATGGCCGAGTTCGAGAATTTCCGCAAACGGACCGAGAAAGAAAAGACGGCGATGTTTGAGACGGGAGCCAGAAGTGTGATCGAGAAGATCCTGCCTGTGGTGGATAATTTTGAGAGAGGTCTGGCCAGCGTACCCGAGGAGGAAAAGGACGGCGCTATTGCTCAGGGTATGCAGATGATCTATAAACAGCTTATGACAGAGCTGGAAAAGCTGGAAGTAAAACCGATCGAGGCGGTGGGAGAGGAATTTAATCCCGAGTTCCACAATGCGGTGATGCAGGTGGAGAGCGAAGAGTTTGATTCCGGCGTAGTTGCCCAGGAGCTGCAAAAGGGATATACCTACAGAGACAGCGTGGTGCGGCATAGTATGGTAGCAGTAGTACAATAGAAATTAGGAAGAGAGGAAAAAATTATGAGTAAAATTATCGGCATCGACTTAGGAACTACAAACAGCTGCGTGGCAGTTATGGAGGGTGGTAAGCCCACCGTTATCGCGAATACGGAGGGCGCAAGAACCACACCGTCCGTAGTGGCTTTTACAAAGAACGGCGAGAGACTTGTAGGTGAGCCTGCAAAGCGTCAGGCAGTCACCAACGCGGATAACACCATCGCTTCTATCAAGAGAGATATGGGTACGGACAGAGGCCGCACCATCGACGACAAGAAGTATTCACCGCAGCAGATCTCCGCAATGATCCTGCAGAAGCTGAAAGCGGACGCAGAGAACTATCTGGGCGAGAAGGTGTCGGANGCTGTCATCACAGTGCCCGCATACTTCAATGACGCGCAGAGACAGGCGACCAAGGATGCAGGTAAGATCGCAGGGCTGGATGTGAAGCGTATCATCAACGAGCCTACNGCNGCAGCGCTGGCTTACGGTCTTGANAATGAAAAAGAGCAGAAGATCATGGTCTANGACCTGGGCGGCGGTACCTTTGATGTGTCTATCATCGAGATCGGCGACGGCGTGATCGAGGTGCTTGCTACAAACGGAGATACCCATCTGGGCGGCGATGACTTTGACCAGAAGGTGATCGACTGGATGCTTTCTGAGTTTAAGGCACAGGAGGGCGTGGATCTCTCCAATGATAAGATGGCGCTCCAGAGATTNAAAGAGGCGGCGGAGAAGGCAAAGAAAGAGCTCTCTTCCGCGACGACCACGAATATCAACCTTCCTTTCATCACGGCGACAGCGGAAGGTCCCAAGCATTTTGATATGAATCTGACAAGAGCTAAGTTTGACGAGCTCACAAGNGATCTGGTGGAGAAGACCGCTATTCCCGTACAGAATGCCATGAAGGACGCCGGCCTCACCAATGCNGATATCGGCCAGGTGCTCTTAGTGGGCGGTTCCACCCGTGTGCCCGCCGTGCAGGAGAAGGTAAAACAGCTCACCGGCAAGGAGCCCAGCAAGTCCNTAAATCCGGANGAGTGCGTAGCTCTGGGTGCATCCGTTCAGGGCGGTAAGCTGGCAGGCGACGCAGGCGCAGGCGAGATCCTCCTGCTNGATGTGACACCNTTGTCACTTTCNATNGAGACAGCAGGCGGTATCGCGACCAGATTGATNGAGAGAAATACCACGATCCCGACNAAGAAGAGCCAGGTGTTCTCTACCTATTCNGATAATCAGACTGCAGTGGATATCAATGTCCTGCAGGGTGAGAGACAGTTCGCAAAAGATAATAANTCCCTNGGNCAGTTCAGACTGGACGGTATCCCGCCTGCAATGCGCGGCGTACCGCAGATCGAGGTGACCTTCGATATTGATGCCAACGGTATCGTAAATGTGTCCGCGAAGGATCTGGGCACCGGCAAGGAGCAGCACATCACCATCACCGCAGGCTCCAATATGTCCGANGANGAGATCGAGAAGGCAGTCAAGGAGGCCGCTGAGTACGANGCGCAGGATAAGAAGCGCAAGGAGGCGGTAGATACCAGAAATGATGCGGATTCCTTCGTATTCCAGACAGAGAAGGCACTCAACGAAGTGGGCGACAAGATCGACGCTTCTGAGAANGCCGGTGTGGAGGCAGATCTGCAGGCTGTGAAGGATATTTTGGAGAAGACAAAGGATCAGGAGCTTACCGACAGCCAGCTTGACGAGCTGAAGGCTGCGAAGGAGAAACTGACCAACTCTGCACAGGCGCTGTTTACCAAGATGTATGAGAGCATGCAGCAGGCACAGGGCGGCCCGGACATGAGTGATATGGGCGGTGCGCAGGATGCAGGAGCACAGGATAACGGCCCCGCAGATGATGTGGTGGATGGAGACTACAGAGAAGTCTAAAAATATGGAAAGGTTTGAGCCATGGCAGAACAGAAACGAGATTACTATGAGGTGCTCGGCGTAGAGAAGAGCGCTGACGACGCCGCCATCAAAAAGGCATACAGAGTTCTGGCTAAGAAGTATCATCCCGACATGAATCCGGGGGACGCGGAGGCGGAGAAAAAATTTAAAGAGGCTTCGGAGGCCTACGCTGTTTTGAGCGACCCCGAAAAGAGGAGACAGTATGACCAATATGGTCATGCTGCCTTCGACGGTGCGGGCGGCGCAGGCGGTTTCGGCGGCTTTGATTTCAACAGCGCGGATTTCGGTGATATATTCGGCGACATTTTCGGCGATCTATTCGGGAGCGGAAGACGCAGCGGCGGCAGAAGCAACGGGCCCATGAAAGGAGCAAACCTGAGGACCAGCGTCCGCATTACCTTCGAGGAGGCGGTCTTCGGCGTGGATAAAGAGATCGAGCTGACCTTAAAGGATGAGTGTACCTCCTGTCATGGTACCGGCGCGAAGCCGGGTACCAGCCCTGAGACCTGTACAAAGTGCGGCGGTAAGGGGCAGGTGGTCTTTACCCAGCAGTCTTTCTTCGGTACGGTGCGAAATGTGCAGACCTGTCCGGACTGTCACGGAACGGGTAAGGTGATAAAGGATAAGTGCCCGGACTGCCGCGGCACAGGATATATTGCCAATAAAAAGAAGATACAGGTCTCTATTCCGGCAGGTATCGACAATGGACAGTGTGTCCGCATTCGTGATAAGGGCGAGCCGGGAACAAACGGTGGTCCCAGAGGAGATCTTCTGGTTGAAGTGGTGGTAGGAAGACATCCCATCTTCCAGAGACAGGATGAAAATATCTACTCCACGGTGCCCATGTCCTTCGCGGTTGCGGCGCTGGGCGGCGAGATCGTGATCGACACCGTAGACGGCAGAGTGATCTACGAGGTGAAAGCCGGTACACAGACTGACACGAAGGTTCGGTTGAAGGGCAAGGGCGTTCCTTCCCTGCGCAATAAAGATGTGCGCGGCGACCATTATGTGACATTAGTGGTGCAGGTGCCTGATAAGCTACCGCACGAGGCGAAGGAGCTGTTAAAGCAGTTCGACGCCCAGACCGGAGACAGCTTGAATGCGGCTAAGAACATAACCTCCGATTCGGCAGAGGAGCCGACCGGGGGAAGCGGAAAGAAAAAGAAAAAATTTAAATTCTGAGTATTGGAAAGATATCGGAAAGATTTTGGAAAGATACACTCTCCCGCATTGAAGGGAGAGTGTATTTGTGTTATGATGGGAAACACAAATAAAAACTTTTAAATGTTTTGTTGTGCCTCTACCCTTTTTAGTCACAATGTGCTATTCTAAAAAACATGGAATGTTATGTACGAGAGGGGGGACTTGATGAAGAAGCGTATGTTGACGATGATGATCGGAGCAGTAGGAGTTATTGTAGTGGCTTTAGCGGGGTGGTATGTGATGTTTGTGCACTTTGGAAAAGGGCCGGCGTTTCCGTTTGTGAAAGTGTACGCGGCTGATATTGTTGATTTCGAGCAGACAGAAATAGCAGATAACCCGTTGATGGCGCTTACGGAGACAGAAGAAGAGGCACAGGGAATTGCGGAGCAGTATGGTATTGATCTGGTGTCTTTTGAAAATGGGCTTGCATTATATCAGACGAATGAAGATCCTTTTGAGGTGATTGCCAGGGGAGAGAAGAACGGTTATACGAAATTATCGATTAATTTTATCAGATCGGCATATGACGGGGATCAGATACAACGGATATACGGTGAGTAATCAAAGAAAAGGAGGAAAGTGATGAGAAGAAGATGGAAAAGGGGTAGAGTCATTTTGCCATTGTTGCTCTCTGCAATGATGGTGATAGAGCCGGTTGGAGCGGCTTCGGTGGTACACGCGGAGGAATTAACTGATTTAGTTCAGGATGAAGACGCGGAAAAAAATATGGAGATTGTCGGCGAAGAAGAGGAACAAGATGCTGATGATACCATAGTAGAGAATCCTGATCAGACTGATGATGGACAGGAGGATAAAGAAGACTCTAAAAATGAAGAAAGTGGAGAGGAAGGTTCTGATTCTGATAGCACAGATAAGAAAGATGAATCTGACGAAAATCCTTCGGAGTCAGATGAAGGAGAAGATCAAGAAGTAGAAAAAGATGAAGAGGGAGAACTTTCGGAAGGAGATCGGACTGAGGAGGATACAGTATCTGGAAACGGGTTAGAGACAGAGCCAGAAGAAGATAAAGATGATGAATTGGGTGATTTTTCTGGCATGCCCGACGATTATCGGTTAAGCTTGGAGCAGAAAGATGCGAAAAGAGTTTTAGCGGATAAAGCGAGTGATATTAGTGAAGATCAAGAAGGTATTATGTACGTAAAAGGTGAGGTCATGACTCTGGCTGCCTCTCAAAAGGAAGCGGAGATGATCGCCGAAGCATATAATGCCAAAATCAAGAGTTTTGAGAATGGATTACTTGTTTTAACGTTGGAAAAAGATACGACAGTATGCGAAGCAATTCGCGCGGCGGCATCTTCCAGAACGCTCTTACCGGCAGTGTGGCCGAACTATTACCGCTATGCACATGTGGAAGAGACGAATAGCGATAACGGAGAAGAGCTGATTTATGGGGAAGCGGATGAGACTTCGGTGTTAGAGGCGTATGAACTTGCGATTGCGTCTTATGATGATCCGGATCTGTCACCCAATAGTGATCAGTATCAGTGGCAGCATGTTGCTGTAGGGTCTCCGTATGCGTGGAAATCAGGGTATACGGGTGAGGGAGTTAAGGTTGCTGTCTTGGATAGTGGAGTGGCAACTCATTCAGATATAACCATTACGGGTAATGCGAATAAGACTGCGGCGAGTTCTCACTTAGATAACTATGGACATGGTACGCATGTCGCAGGTATTATCGGAGCAAAAAGTAATAGTATAGGCGGTGCGGGTATAGCACCGGATGCTGCACTGTATAATATTAAAGTTCTAAATGATGCGGGATCAGGAACGGATGATACAATCTACCAGGGAATAGCTCAGGCAATAGCATGGGACGTAGATGTTATCAATATGAGTTTAGGTGGTCCCGGCTACAATCAACTGGTGCAAGATATAATAACGGAAGCATATGAGGAGAGAGGAATAGCTATCTTTGTATCAGCAGGTAACGATGGTGTCAGTGCTATCAATTATCCGGCATGTTATGATGGGATTATCTGTGTGGCAGCTACAGATACAAATAATGTCAGAGCGGATTTTTCAACATATGGCTCGTGGGTAGATTTAAGTGCGCCGGGCGTAAATATCTACTCTACTTATCTTAATGATGGTTATGCATCTATGAACGGTACATCGATGGCATGTCCTGTTGCATCCGGAGAGGCGGCGGTGCTTCTGGCTTCTCACAGTTCCCTAAAATCGATGGGAAAGAGTAAGGCTAGAGTTGACGCACTGGAAAAAGTAATGAAGAGTAATGCGGTCAAAGTATCTGGTTCGGGTATGGGTAAAGGTGTCACGAGTTTGACGAAAGCTTTTAAGTTAACGACGGCATCTGCAAAACCGCAGGCACCGGTGATTGATATCGAATATGATACAGAGGAAAAACAGAGCGTGACTGTTACGATTACAGCACCGATTGGGTTGACGGTTTATTATACAACGAACGGTAAGAGTCCCGCTTTTAAGAATGGCGAAATTGATAAAGCATCAGAGGCGCAAGTATATTCAACCCCCTTTTCTATTAATGATAGTGCAAAAGTAACGATAAAGGCAATTGCTGTCAATGCGAGCGGAGTCTCCAGTGCAGTGAAAAGCGCTACGAAAGCGCTGACACCGTATGTGACCAAAATTGAGATTGATGGTGTGAAATATGTTGCTCCGGGCAAGAGTATTCAGCTTTCGGCAACAGTGACTCCGACATATGCAACAAATAAAAAACTGGATTGGCAGCTTCAGAAGGATAATGTAGTTGTGAGTGCGCAAGATGCCAAAACCTTGGGTGTTAGTATAAATACAAGCAATGGTAAGGTGACAGCAACTAAAAATGCTCAGGCAGGATCATATCGAGTGGTGGCAATAGCGCAGGATAGAAAGCAGATACAGGCAACCTATGATATAGAGGTAATTACTGCTGTACGAGTTAAGAGCGCCAAGTTCAATAAGAAAACTGTGTCGATAGAATTACCGACTGCTGAAACTTATGATCTTGCGACAGATTTTGTATCTGAGGCAATGAGCGCAGAGACTACGCTATCAGTGACGGATTTTAAGTGGACGAGTAGCAATACGACAATCGCAGAGGTGAGCAGTGCGGGAAAAGTGACGCCCCATAAAGCTGGTAAGGTGACGATTACGGCATTGGCGAATGATTCCAGCGGCAAGAAGGCAACCTGTACGGTAACGATAACACAGCAGGCAACAAAGATTGAGGTATCTGGTGCGTCCAAGGTTGCAGTAGGCAAGAATGTGACATTTAAGGCGGCGGTTTCACCCGCAGACACGACAAATAAGAAAGTGACATGGCAGCTTATTAAGGATGGAAAAGTTGTAGATGCCAAGTTAGATAAAGCGTTTGCGACTGAGGTTGGCGTAAGTATAAATGCAAGCAATGGTAAGGTGACAGCGTCCAAGAATGCAAAGCCGGGTGAGTATACTGTTAAGGCAATCTCAATGGATAATGGTAAAGTGGAATCTGCTGGCGCGACAATAACAGTGATAAGTGATGTCATCGATAAATTTGAATTTGTAAATAAGAAAGATGCCAGTGTGACACTTTATAGGGAAAAAGCTGCCAGCACAACCGAAACACAGAAGGATATAGTTGTTCGGATCAAAGGTAAGGGCAGTGCAGGGGATATTGATTTTGATGCGTATACTGTAGATAGCAGTAATAAAGGAATTGCCACGGTTACAGCGACAAGAAGCGAAGAGAATATTACGCTGAAGATCAAGGCGACCGGAAATGCAGCGGGAAGCACAAAGATCACTCTTGCTTCAACAGATGGTTCCAATAAGAAATTGGTTTGCACTGTAAAAGTTGTAAATCCTGTTTCCAAGATACATATTGCATCCAATACGATTACGGCCTCCTATAGTAATCCCAAAGTTGATATGTGTGTTGTGCGGAATAAGAGTATTCAGCTTAAAGCTACATTGGAGAGCGAATATGGAACAGTTTCTAATAAAAATGTGACATGGAGTATTGATGCCCCTGCTGACAGTGGTGTAAAAATAAGCGGTTCTGGTAAAGTTACAGCAAGCAAAACGGCACTGTTACCGTCAAAGAAT
The DNA here is from genome assembly GCA_014804565.1 of Lachnospiraceae bacterium. GTDB lineage: Bacteria > Bacillota > Clostridia > Lachnospirales > Lachnospiraceae > UBA3282. The sequence continues at coordinate 43,222 of JAAUZN010000054.1, read as the reverse complement.
ACTGATGGCACATGGAATAATGTATGGACAGTAACCGCAACAGCCAAGGACAACAGTGGTGTGAAAGCTACTTACAAGGTGATGGCAGTGCGCGCGGCGACGTATGTGAGCGCATATAAATTACAGGCGGATTACGGAAGGGTTAAAGTATTTAATCAGGTTCAGAAAATGTCTGATGCAGATGGTGTGCAAAAATTTATTTCACTTCCTATTTCATCAGATGTTCAAGGTGGGTATATAGAGGCATCTTCTTCGAACAAGAAAATTGTGGAAGTGACTACCAATGAAACACAAGATGGTTTGTATTTGATGCTTACAGCAAGACAGCCAGGTATAGCAATGGTTACGCTTAAGGCTACAGATGGAAGTGGGGTAAAGATTACGTATAGGATCGAGGTACTTGATTAGGTATATATACCCAAATCTTCAACTAATTGATCCTGTGGAAGTTTACTTTGTTTTACTGGAAAGGACGGCAAAGATTTGCCGTCCTTTCTATATAAGTTGTTGCAATGGTAGAGTTTTGTAATCGTGTTTATAATTACGTAAAAAAACAATTGACAAATTATCTTTTATCAATTATGATAAGTCCATCAGAGAAATTCTAAACAGTGTGCATTTCCGCACATTCAGACAGTTTCTGTCAGATTTTTCGGATAACTAATTAAATATGGCAGGAACAAACTGTGGCGGATACGCACAGATATATGGATTTGTCTATCTTACCGCCGATGTTCCTGTCGGAACACGGAGGAGAACGGATGCAGAGAAACGACAAGAGGATCAGGAGATTTAAAGAACTTTTCACGAGATGGAACGGCAAAAGGAAGGTATATCGGGGAGTGAAAGACAGGCTATTTCGCTTTCTGTTCACACAGGACAGGGAGGCATTATTACAGCTATACAATGCACTAAACGGAACGGATTATCAGGATGCCTCTGCGCTTTCTGATTTATCTCACGCAGGAATATCAGAATCTTATGGAACAGGTGGAGCAGGGGCTCTATGGATCGAGACAGATCCCATTGCCGACACCTCAGTGTGTAGTGTTCTACAACGGAACACAGAGGGAACCCGAAGAACAGATTTTAAATCTTTCAGATGCATTTATTAACAAAGATCGGGAAGCGGACCTAGAATTGCGGGTTAGGATGCTCAACATTAACTACGGGCATAATAAAGAACTGATGGAGAAATGCCATGTCTTGAAAGAATATGCCATGTTTGTGGATATATCGCGGCAATATATGAAACAGGGACTGCCCAGACAGGAAGCCATGGAAAGTGCGATACAATACTGCATCGAACAGGGGATTCTTGCCGAGGCACTCACTAAGTATCGAGCGGAGGTGTTGGGGATGATATTGGAAGAGTTTGATAGAGAGAAATATGAGCGTACGATTCGGGCGGATGGTAGGGAAGAAGGTAGAGAGGAAGGAATTGAACGTGCAAACCGTTTGAATCAAATACTGATTGAGCAGGATCGTATGGAAGATTTAAAGCGATCCGTTCAAGATTCGAAATATCAAGAGGCGTTGTTTGAAGAATTTGATATATAGATATGAGTAATTTGTTATCTTATGGGGGTGACTCTGTTAAAGAATTAGAAGAAGATTTTCAAAATGTGATCGATACCTATTTAGAAGATTGTGAGGAACGCAATATAGAGCCGGAACAACCTTATAAGGGAACGTTTAATGTTAGAATCAGCCCGGAGCTTCATCGGAATATTGCAGTATACGCGATTGAGCATGGAAAAAGCCTAAATGCTGTTATTGAGGAAGCTATTGGAAATATTATCACAAACCCATCAGAGAAATTCTAAACAGTGTGCGCTTCCGCACATTCAGACAGTTTCTGTCAGATTTTTCGGATAATTAATATTTTGTAAGGAGCAGTTACATGATCCAAAGATACAAAGGCATTACGGGGTGCAAATATGTATGCAAAGGCAAATTCCGTGAGTGCCATTAAAGAGATGATAGAAATTGCCACGAATAAGATATTTGCGGAAAACTATGCAATCAAGCACAATGCAGATGCAAAATTTGGCTGGTACCGGTATGACACGCATTTTGCAATTCCTGTCTATGACGATAATATGGAGCTACAGAGGTATAATGTGTTCAAGGCAAGGATATTGGTGCGCCACGCATGGGACGGGAAATTATATCTGTATGATATTTTATGGACAAAAAAAGAAACGAGCAAGCCGCTTGAGCAATAGCTGTACGGTTATAAAACTCATTTCTTTATATCCCATATTTTAAAGGCGCTTGGCGGTTTTTGTCAAGTAAAAAAATTCATATTTGAGGATCCGTTTTATAGTCAAAAGAAGATAACTGTCTTTCACGATTCCGTCAAAAAGTAGTTGACAAATTATCGCTTATATATTATCATAAACCCAACAGAGAAATTCTAAATCGTGTGCATTTCTGCACATTCAGACAGTTTCTGTCAGATTTTTCGGATAACTAATTAAATATGGCAGGAACACGTAGGAGATTTAAGAGACTTTTACTAAGTATCGTGCGGAGGTGACAAATGGATTACAGAGATGACGGTATTGGAAAATCAAATATTATAATATACACAACAGATGATGGTTTGTCTAAGATTGAAACAACTTTTGACGGAGATACTGTATGGCTGTCAAAGGCTCAGATGGCGGAATTGTTTCAGAGAGACCGTTCCGTTATTTCTAAACATATAAAAAATATATTTCAAGAAGGGGAGCTTCCCAGAGAGGGCAATGTGCAAATTTTGCACATTGCAAATTCAGATAAGCCTGTGGAATTTTATAATCTTGATATAATTATTTCTGTCGGCTACCGTGTAAAATCAAAACGTGGTACGCAGTTTCGTATCTGGGCGACAGGAGTTTTAAAAGAATACATGCGCAAAGGTTTTGCGCTGGATGATGAACGTCTTAAAAACTTGGGCGGTGGTGGATATTTTAAGGAACTGCTTGAACGCATTAGAGACATTCGTGCATCCGAAAAGGTATTTTACAGGAAGATTCTGGAAATTTCATTATGCTATTCATGGGCAGACGGCAGTGGAGGTTATTTACACTAGGACGGATGCGGAAAAGAACTTCGCGCAATGGGACAACTTGTGTCTGGATATCTGGATTTTGCTGAACGTTAGGCAGAAAGGGAACATGCTATGACCATGAAGGATTGGGCAAAGCATTTAGACCGTATTTTGACCATGAGCGGTGAACAGTTATTATCTGGAAATGGAGGCGTGACGCATGAGCAGGCGGTAAAAAAGGCAACAGAGGAGTATAGAAAATATAAGGAACAGACTTTAAGCGATGTGGAACAGGATTATTTGGATTCAATAAAAACGTTGAAGGAGAAAACGGATAAAAGTTGAGAAAAATTGATTATATTGTTTTGATTTTCAGAAAGAACTAAAATGAAAAAAACAATAAGAAAAAGAATATGTCGGGGGGATCTTATAGCAGTCCAGTGATTAACGATGAAACCATTAGGGGGATTTTAAGTCACCCTAAGTTTTTTAGAGGACATGTAAGAACGGCTGTTGGCAAAATATATAAGACAGGAGAATTTGAAAAGAGAAGTGAACGGGTTTTAGGAATGAAATTGCCATAAGGATGCAAGATTATGCTGACAAATTATACAAATGAAGTTGAGTTGTTAAAAGAGTGGCACAAGAGGGCGAAGGAGATTGCAATTAAAGCGGAATCAATGGATTCGCTTAATAAATCATATGTGCAGCCGTTGCATGAACTCAGATATTGTCTTGATCATTTTATGCGTTCCCTAGATTATGAAGAGAACGAAAGGAATGAAGAAAATATAAAAAAATCAATACGTTCTGCAATAGGTCATTTGCAGAGAACTTATAGTGATTCAATTGAGTGGATGCTGGTAAATGTCAAAGAAGAATATGTGCTTACATTGGATGGATATACGAATGAGCAGGTTCAGATGGCTTTTCCAGAGTACTACACAGAGATTCGTCCGGCACTCGAGAAAATAGCACAAACGGTTGATGAATATAAGATTAATAAAAGTGTAGAAAAGGCAACGGAGATTGAGATATCGTCAGACGGCGAGTTAGAAGTAACACAGAATATTGCAAATCGGTTTCTAACAGAAGATGTTGCAGAGAAACTGCAGAATTACATAGATATATTACATAGTTGAGAAGTATCATTAATTGAAGCAAAGGCGCGAGATAAAAAGCAGCTATAAAGGATAAAGTTGTTTTACCAATTATCACTGCAGCTGTAGGAGCTATCATTGCAACAGTAGTAACGGCGTGTATTTTAATATAAGTTGCATTTGAATTGGCTTTTCTCCTTTGTTTGTGTTCCTATGATATGAAAAAAGGATGATCCTCGTCATCCTTTTTTGATTTTTAGCAGTTTATCCTGTAATGGAGATTTTCATATCAAATAATTTCAAGTGTACAGCCTTCCATTTTTCGGTTATAATAAATATANCTATGTGCCATATACTAANCNGTGTGTGCACATAANTATGNCNNATGATTCNNCAANANAACNAAAGAACGTGAAACGTGGAAAAGAGGTAAAAATGTTTCANAAGAAAANTACGTTACTGNCAGNGATNGTTNTGTGTATGGCACTGTTNTTNGNCGGCTGNGGCAAGGCNNAGNNCGANCCGGAACCCGAACCGGNGNNNGNGNANNNNCNNNNGNTNNNAGAGGAACCTGAGCCGGAACCGGAACCCGANCCGGAGGAAGAAGAGATAACGACNGCTTATCCNGTGATCGGAGAGCGNGAGGAGTCGGGNGGAAANATNCAGAGTTATCTGACCGGTCAGTGGACGGANAAAGAGCAGGCNACGAGANGNCCNATTGCGGTGATGATTCCNAACAATGCCCCGGCNATGCCGCAGTATGGNCTTTCCCGNGCNGGCATNATNTANGANGNGCCNGNGGAGGGNCGGANCACCCGTNTGATGNNNGTNNTTGAGGATTTNGATGATNTNGANAGNNTCGGACCTGTNNGNTCNAGCNGGGATTATTATGTCTATCAGGCNATGGGNTATGAGGCGATNTACTGTAACTGGGGACTTGCNGTGCCNTATGTGGAGGAGTTGATCAACCGTCCGAANTATTACAATGTNAGNGCGGCGGTGACNGGTATCCACAATCCGGCGGATGAGGCGTACGGCAGGCATAAGCGNCCNGGCTANGCNNNGGANTTTACGGGATATCTCTTTATNGANGGCCTGTTTAAGGCGGTGGACAGNCTTGGNTANGACTGGAATTANGATGAAAATTATGTGCCGCCTTTCCTNTTTGTNGCGGATGNTGTGAGAGCGGANTATGNNGANAATGAGGAGGNNNNCTACATNTATCCGGGTGGAAANTCGGGGCAGAATTCCGGCGGNTANGGTGCATANCANCCTTANTTTGAGTATCACGANGACGATNNTCTGTANTACCGCTATCAGGANGGCAAGNANCAGATCGATGANCTTACNGGNGATCAGCTNACNGTCAGCAACGTGGTATTCCAGTATTGTCACGGAGAAGTCAGGGATGANCATGACTATCTTGCCTTCGGNGTNCACGGNGAAGGNGANGCGATCGTNTTTACGAACGGCAGGGTGATAAAGGGCACTTGGAAACGCTATGACGGCGATTTTACGCCNGCGAAGTTTTANGATGAGAATGATGAGGAGATCATCTTTAACCAGGGAAGTACCTGGATCTGTAATATTTGGGAAGAGTATGGAGAATTCGTAGAGTATGGACAGGAATGAGTGGTATCGAGCCGGAGAGGATATCCGGAATCAGGTACAGCAGGCAGTAGATTCGGGTAATTTTACGGATTTGGGAAAGAACATNGGCAATACGGTGAACGATACCNTAAACCGTACTGTGCGGGAGATGAATCGTACGGTAGGGACAATGGGAGACAGCCTGAACCGTGCTGTGAATGAGGTGAGCCGCAGCTTCGAGCAGATGGTTCCGGGCAGTAACGGGAGCATTTATGCGAATCGGCCTCAGTACAGGCACCCCAATACCCGTCCGGATACCAGATTGTTCCAGAGTGTGCCTAAGGGCTCTGTATCAGGTATTGTTTGTATGTGNGCGGGCTACGGCATTATGGGGATAGCAGCGCTTGCGATGCCAACCGCGCTTGCGGAAATGGTGGCCTATGGCGCGAATGGGGGCACGCTTGGCACAGCGATTATTCTTTTTGCNGGCGGACTTGGCGTAGGGATTCATGGAACCAGATTGACGAGCCGTGTCGGCCGTTACAAACGGTATGTGAACATGGTGAAGGATAAGCTTTACTGTTCCATTCAGGAGATGGCTGCAAAAACAGGAAAAAANGAGCGNTTCATCATTAAAGATGTCAAGAAGATGATTCATCTGGGAATGTTCAAGCAGGGTCGTCTGGACCAGAAGGAAACCTGCNTGATCGTCAGCAATGAGATGTANGATCAGTACATGCTCACCCAGAAGAGCTATGAGCAGGAACAAATGATACAGGCGGAGCAAATGCGGGCCGAGGAGCAGAAGAGACAGGAGCAGGAGCGTCTGGGAGAAGCCGGTAAGGTGATCGAGGAAGGCAAGAATTACGTGCGCCTGATCAGACAGTGCAACGATGAGATTCCCGGTGAGGAGATGTCGGATAAGCTGGATCGTCTTGAACTGCTGGTCACGAGGATTTTTGACCAGGTGGAGAAGGAGCCGGAGCTTGCACCGGAGCTGCGNAAAATGCTGAGTTTTTATCTGCCTACTACCAAGAAGCTTTTGGAGGCTTACCGGGATCTGGACCGTCAGCAGTTAGAGTTGTCGAACATAGAGCAGACGAAGCGTGAGATTGAGACGGCGGTGGATAACATCAANGAGGCNTTTGAAAAATTTTTNGATGANCTNTTCCGGGAAAAGGCATGGGATATTCAGTCGGATATCTCGGCACTACATACAATATTGAAGCAGGACGGATATCTATCATAAATGAAGGAGGATATTAAGATGAGCGAAATGGATTTTAAGGAAATGGAAGTCCCCACGTTGGTATTTGGCGAGGTGGAAAATGTGGTGAATGATAAGCAGCCTCCGGCAGAGATTCCTCAGGCGCAGGAGTTAAAGGAGGATCTGGATGATTCGATCTTAAGCGACGAGGAAAAGCGGCAGGTGGATGAGTTTGCGAAGCAGATCGATCTGCACAATTCTACGGCGATTTTACAGTACGGCGTGGGAACCCAGAAGAAGATGGCGGATTTTTCCGGTAATGCGCTGGAGAACGTAAAGACGAAGGATCTGGGCGAGGTGGGCAATATGCTCTCCGATGTGGTGATGCAGTTAAAGGGCTTTGACGAGGANGAGAAGGGTTTAAAGGGTCTCTTTAAGAAGCCTGCCAACAAGCTGGAAGCCATGAAGGCGAAATACTCCAAAGCGGAGACNAATGTNAATAAGATNTGTGAGGCTCTGGAAGATAATCAGGTACAGCTTCTGAAGGATATCTCTATTTTAGATAAAATGTACGACTTGAATCTGACCTATTTTAAGGAGCTTTCCATGTACATACTGGCGGGNAAGAAGAAGCTCGCTGAGACGAGAGNTGCGGAGCTGCCGCAGCTTTTGGAGAAAGCGAAGGCCAGCGGACTGCCGGAGGATGCNCAGGCAGCCAGNGATCTGGAGGCGCTCTGCGACCGTTTTGAAAAGAAGCTGCATGATCTGGAATTGACNAGAATGGTGTCGATCCAGACGGCNCCNCAGATCAGATTGGTGCAGAGCAGTGATACCATGATGGTGGANAAGATACAGTCTACGATCGTGAATACCATTCCGCTGTGGAAGAGCCAGATGGTGCTTGCGCTGGGNGTTACNCANGCGGAGCAGGCGGCGAAGGCACAGCGGGAAGTGTCCGATATGACCAATGAGCTTNTGAAGAAGAATGCCGAGGTGTTAAAGGTTTCCGCNATCGAGAGCGCGAAGGAATCAGAGCGCGGCATCATTGATATGGAGACGCTGAAAACTACCAACGCGAATCTGATCTCTACATTGGATGAGGTGATGAAGATTCAGGCTGACGGCAGAGAGAAGAGAAGAGTCGCAGAGGAAGAGATGAANGTNATGGAGAATGAGCTCAAGCAGAAGCTTTTAGAGCTCAGTGAAAGGAAGTAATGATTCCATGAAATGGATGAAATTCAGGATAAAGACCGTCGTGGACGCGGAGGATATNATCATCAGCGAGCTTTANGACAGGGGACTGGAGGGGGCGCAGATNGAGGATAAGGTGCCNCTNACAGCGCTGGANAANGAGCAGATGTTTGTGGATATNCTGCCCGAGAGNGAGGAGGATGACGGTGTCGCCTACTTAAGCTTTTTTGTGGAGGAGCAGGACGACNGCACTCTCCTGCTGGAAGGAGCNCCNGCAGANAANGCGGANGTNCTTGCCCGGATCGATGAGGCGCTTGCGGAGGTNCGCTCCTTTATGGAGATCGGCGANGGAACTGTCACAGTGTCTGAGACCGAGGACATCGACTGGATCAATAANTGGAAACAGTATTTTCATCAATTTTACATAGACGATCTTNTGGTGATCCCTTCCTGGGAAGAAGTNAAGGAGNCGGACAGNGATAAAAAGATCCTGCACATTGACCCGGGGACGGCTTTCGGTACGGGTATGCATGAGACGACCCAGCTGTGTATCCGGCAGATCAAAAAACANTTGACNCCGGAGACGGTGCTTTTGGATGTGGGGACGGGCAGCGGTATTCTNGCGATCCTGGCTCTCATGTACGGCGCGAAATACGCTCTGGGCACGGATTTGGATCCCTGTGCGGTGGAGGCCGTGGCGCAGAATAAGGANGCCAACGGGATTCCCGGGGAGGCCTTTGATCTGTTGATCGGCAATATCATCACGGAGAAGGAGATACAGGACAAGGTCGGTTATGAGCGCTACGATATCGTGACGGCGAATATTCTGGCGGATGTGTTGGTGCCCCTCACGCCGGTGATCACGCAGCACTTGAAATCCGGCGGCGTCTATATCACATCGGGCATTATTGAGGGGAAAGAGGAGACTGTGCGGCAGGCGGTGGAGGCGGCGGGTCTTTCTGTCCTGGAAGTGACCAGACAGGGTGAATGGGTGTCTGTGACGGCGAGAAAAGAATAGGCGCCATACAAATGGAGAGTGTTATGGGAAAGACAAAGACACAACAAAGTTTCAAAATGGTTCTGCTGAGGAATCTGGCGGGCGCACTNGCAATCGTATGGATGTGCGTGATCTTCGCTTTTTCTGCCCAGGACAAGGAAGAATCCGGTGCAGTGAGCGAGAGCTTCACTTATCGAGTGGTCAGTTCCACGAGCTTTTTCTTTCATCTGGACATGGACGATGCACGGGTGAAGGAGATCGCAGACGCCATCGAGGGCTTTGTGAGAAAAGTGGCTCATATGGTGGAGTACGGAATCCTTTCGGTGCTTCTTTATATATGGATCGGTCAGTGGCCGATGAGTTTTTTGAGAAGATGGGGAACGGCCTTTGGGGCGGCGACTGTCTATGCCGCTACCGATGAGATCCACCAGCTTTTTGTGGCCGGGCGGTCGGGTCGGTTTACGGATGTGTGTATCGATGGCCTGGGAGCCTGTCTGGGTATTCTTGTGTTTATTCTGTTGGTGCGGGCCGTAAGGCTTGTGCAGGCGGCTAGGGCGCGGAGACAAGAAAAAGAGGCGCGCAGGCAGGAGAAAGAAGAACGGAAGCAGGAGAAAATGCAGCAGGAAGAGCAGCGGGAGACGGCGGAACCGCGTGAGGAGGAGTAGTGTATCAGTTTTTTGTAGAACCGTCACAGATTCAGGATAAAAAGATCATTATCACGGGCAGTGATGTGAATCATATCAGGAATGTCCTGCGCATGAAGGTCGGCGAGGANATCGCAGTCAAAAGCGGGGAGGACGGCAGGGAGTACCGCTGTGGCATCGAAGCCTTTGCGCAGGATCAGGTNATTTGTTCATTACGGTTTATCAGGGAAGAGGGGGTGGAGCTGCCCTCTAAAATTTATCTCTTTCAGGGGCTTCCCAAGGCAGATAAGATGGAGATGATCGTACAGAAAGCTGTGGAGCTGGGAGCCTATGANGTGNTCCCGGTGACANTGAAACGCTGCGTGGTAAAGCTGGATGAGAAAAAAGCGGCTGCGAAGGTGGGGCGCTGGCAGGGTATTGCGGAGGCGGCGGCCAANCAGTGTAAGCGGGGAATCATACCNGTAGTGAAAATGCCCATGACNNTGCGTGAGGCGGCGGCCTATGCACAGGAGATGGATGTACGGCTCATTCCCTATGAACTGGCGGAAGATATGGCGCACACCAGAGAGATCATAGAGGAGATTGCACCCGGACAGAGTGTGGCTCTTTTTATCGGCCCGGAGGGAGGATTCGAGGAGAGCGAGGTGGAGACCGCCCTTGCGGCAGGCATAGAACCGATCACACTGGGAAGNAGGATCCTGCGGACGGAGACGGCNGGNCTCGCGGTGCTGTCCTGGCTGATGTACCATTTGGAGTANNANTACATATCTTAAATATATAGCCGCNAACGAAACACNAGCGGCTNCGAGTCTAGATAACTATGTCANGAAGGGAAACGGTAGCAATGGAAGTATATCTGGATAATTCCGCGACGACCCGGTGCTTTAACGAGGTNGCGCTGTTAATGCATAAGATTATGTGTGAGGATTACGGAAATCCTTCCAGCCTGCATCATAAAGGGGTGGAGGCGGAAACCTACTTAAGATATGCCGGTGAAACTTTTGCGAAACTCNTGAAAGTGGGAGAGAAAGAGATCTTTTTTACTTCAGGCGGTACGGAATCTGACAATATCGCACTGATCGGTGCTGCTATGGCGGGCCACAGGAGNGGCAAACATCTGATCACCACGCCGATCGAGCATCCGGCGGTGTTGCAGCCCATGGCCTATCTGGAGGCTCAGGGGTTCGAGGTGACTTATCTGTCTGTGGACCGGTCGGGCAGGATCTCTCTGGAGGAGCTGGAACAGGCTGTCAGGCCGGATACGATCCTGGTCTCTATTATGTACACGAACAACGAGATCGGGACCCTGCAGCCTGTTGCGGAGGCAGGGGCGCTCATCAAGAGACGCAATCCGCAGACTCTCTTTCATGTGGATGCGGTGCAGGGCTTTGGCAAGGCGCGGATCTATCCCGGGAAAATGCAGATCGATATGCTCAGCGCCAGTGGGCACAAGGTGCACGGTCCCAAGGGCATCGGCCTTCTCTATCTGCGTGAGGGCGCGAAGGTAAATCCTATCACCTACGGCGGCGGTCAGCAGCGTGGGATGCGNTCNGGCACGGAAAATCTGCCCGGTATCGCAGGATTCGCCAAGGCGGCGGAGCTGGTATACCAGAATCTGGACAGCGATGTGGAAAGAATGTATACGCTGCGGGAGAGATTGACCGCAGGAGTCAAAGAGATGGAGAATGTGGTGATCAACGGCTGCCCGGGAAGAGAAGGGGCGCCCCACGTCGTAAGTCTCTCCGTCAGAGGCGTCCGCAGCGAGGTGCTTCTGCACGCGCTGGAGGAACGTGGAATATATGTCTCGGCGGGAAGCGCATGCGCGGCGCATAAACCGCAGCCTTCCACTACATTAAAGGCGATCGGCGTGGAGAAAGAGCTTTTGCAGTCCACCATCCGGTTCAGTTTATCTTGCTTTACGACGGAGGAGGAGATTGATTATACGGTACAGAATCTGCAAGAGATCGTGCCGATGCTCAGAAGATATACAAGACATTAAAGGGAGGGCGGCAGCGCCCTTCCTCACAGAGAGAGGAAGCGTATGTATAAATCTTTTTTGATCAANTATGCCGAGATCGGCGTAAAGGGTAAAAACAGGTATCTGTTTGAGGAGGCTTTGGTCAAGCAGATCAAGTACGCCCTGAAAAAGGCGGAGGGGGAGTTTTCGGTGCGCAGGACGGATGGGCGCATCTATGTGGACGCCCTGTCGGACTTTGATTTTGATGAGGTCGTGGAGAACCTGAAAAAGGTGTTTGGCATCTCCGGCATCTGCCCTGTGGTGTATGTGGAGGATGAAGGTTTTGAACGGCTCTGTGAAGAGGTGGTCCGCTATATCGGCGACGTATACCCGGACAGGCATAAGAGCTTTAAGGTGGCGGCGAGACGGGCGCGCAAAAATTATCCGTTGGATTCCATGGAGATCAACGTGGAGCTGGGAGGCGCTATTCTGGACGCCTATCCGGAAATGCATGTGGATGTGCACAATCCGGAGATTCTTTTACATGTGGAAGTGCGGGACAAGATCTATCTCTATTCCGAGATCATACCGGGCCCCGGCGGCATGCCGGTAGGGTCGGGCGGCAAGGCGATGCTGCTCCTCTCCGGCGGTATTGATTCTCCTGTGGCGGGATGGATGATCGCGAAACGCGGCGTTAAGATCGATGCGGTGTACTTTCATGCGCCGCCCTACACCAGCGAGCGCGCAAAACAGAAGGTGGTGGATCTGGCGAAGAAGGTGGCGGCCTACGCTGGGCCGGTCTATCTGCATGTCATTAACTTTACGGATATTCAGCTCTATATTTATGACAAGTGTCCTCACGATGAGCTTACCATCATCATGCGCCGTTACATGATGCGGATAGCGGAACATATCGCGAAGGAGACGGAATGTCTGGGACTGATCACGGGGGAGAGCATCGGACAGGTAGCTTCCCAGACCATGGCAAGTCTGGCGGCGACGAATGAGGTGTGCACCATGCCGGTTTACCGGCCCCTCATCGGTTTTGATAAGATGGAGATCGTAGATATTGCGGAGAAGATCGACAGCTACGAGACGTCCATTCTGCCCTACGAGGACTGCTGTACCATTTTTGTGGCCAAGCACCCCGTTACGAAGCCTAATCTGAATATCATAAAAAGACATGAACAGAATCTGCAGGAAGGGATCGACGATCTGGTACAGAAGGCGCTTGAGACAGATGAGGTTATTGTAGTTCATAGTTAAATTCGAGCAGGAAAGTTTTTCTGCCTGCTCGCCGCGCGGGGTGCGTGCTGCGAAGCAGCAATATACATTACGCACCCCTGCGCATGAAGACAGCCCGGGAAATCTCCCGAGCTGTTCCGGTCAAGTCAAGACTGTAAGGATTACATGATGTAAGGCTTCAGCGCTTCCATAACCTCATCCGTGCCATCCTCAACATGGATGTTTAAGTCGATCGGCTTGGATAAATCTAAACTGAAAATACCCATGATAGATTTTGCATCAATAACATACCTGCCGGATACCAGATCAAAATCATAATCAAATTTTGTGATATCGTTCACAAAAGATTTAACCTTATCAATCGAATTTAAAGAAATCTGTATGGTTTTCATTTCGAAATTACCTCCTTTACTTTTTGTCCCCTTTGGATACTATACTAAATCTTGAGGGCTTAAAAGTCAATGATAAATCAACACAAAAAACGCGGAGTATACTATGAAAAGTGTAGCATTACACAATCTGGGCTGTAAAGTAAATGCTTATGAATTAGAGTATATGCAACAAACATTACAAGAAAGAGGATACAAAATTGTACCATTTGATGAAGCAGCCGATATCTATATCGTGAATACCTGTACNGTCACCAATATTGCCGACNGNAAGAGCAGACAGATGCTGCACCGGGCNAAAAAGCGAAATCCCGAGGCGGTAGTCGTGGCGGTGGGCTGCTATGTGCANACGGGAAAAGAGACNCTGGAGACNGANGGGACAGTGGATCTTGCCATCGGGAATAACAGGAAAAAAGACCTGGTGGAGATTCTGGAAAATTATCTGGAACAGAGACAGNCACAGNCTGTTTTTGACTGCATNGATATCAGCCAGACCTCGATGTACGAGGAGGTTACCCTGAAAAGGACGGCGGAGCATACCCGCGCATATATTAAGATTCAGGACGGATGCAATCAGTTCTGTTCTTANTGTATCATTCCCTATGCCAGGGGCAGGGTGAGGAGCCGCAGGGAAGAGGATATTCTGCAAGAAGTGCANGGGATGGCGCAGGCGGGCTATCGGGAGATCGTGCTNACGGGAATCCATATCAGNTCCTACGGTGTTGACCGGGGCGGCTGTGAGCTTGTACCNCTTCTGGAAGCCCTTTCCCGGATCGAAGGCATCGAGAGGATCCGGCTGGGTTCTCTGGAGCCGCGTATCGTGACGGAGGAGTTTGCAAGACAGATCCACGCGNTGCCGAAGGTTTGTCCCCATTTTCATCTTTCCCTGCAAAGCGGCTGCGACACCGTTCTTCGCAGGATGAACCGGCACTACGACACGGCGGCCTATTTCGAGGCGGTGGAGCTTCTGCGGAAATATTACAAAAATCCTGCGGTNACCACGGACGTGATCGTTGGATTCCCGGGGGAGACAGAGGAGGAGTTTGCGCAGACGGAAAGCTTTCTGCGCCGGGTCGGATTTTACGAGATGCACATTTTCAAGTATTCCAGNCGGCAGGGCACCCGGGCCGCCGAGATGAAAGGACAGCTGACGGAAGCCGAAAAAGCGCAGCGCAGCGAGCNGCTGATGGCGTTGGANCGGGANNTGTCCCNTGCCTACCGGCAGACCTTTATGGGAGAAACGGTGGANGTTCTTCTGGAGGAGGCTGTGNAGCGGGAGGGAAAGACCTACTGGATCGGACATACGCCCCATTATGTCAGGGTGGCGGTGGAAGCCGTAGAGGGGGAGTATCTGCAAAATCATATGGTTCGCTGTAAAGCCGCCGCTTTTCTGGAGGAGGAGATTCTGCTGGCTGCGGAAATGAAAGGATTGACCGACCAATAAATAACGGGTATAATGGTAATATTCAGAGGTTTGCAGCATTGATTTTGTGAATGGGCGTAGTTGAAAATGGGAAACATTAACTTGTAGATAAGGGCGTGAGAGTATGCGAGAGCAGGATTTGGAAAATACACAATTTTTTACTGTGGAGACNGAGCCGGAGACGGGTGTGAAGCTTGTGCTGTCCACGGTGTATGAAGCGTTGACGGAGAAGGGCTATAATCCGGTCAATCAGATCGTGGGATATATCATGTCCGGCGACCCCACCTATATCACCAGCCATAAGAGCGCGCGCAGCCTGATCATGAAGGTAGAGCGGGACGAGCTTGTGGAGGAGATGCTGGTGGAATATATCAAGAACTCCTTAGAGAACAAGAAAAATTGACCGAATAAGTCAATGATGGTGAGAAAAACAGATGAGGATCATGGGACTGGATCTCGGCTCTAAGACGGTAGGGGTGGCCATCAGTGACCCGATGCTGATCACAGCGCAGGGGATCGAGATCATCAGGCGAAAGGACGAGAACAAGCTGAGACAGACGTTGGCGCGCATTGAGGCGCTGATCGTGGAGTATGAGGTGGAACGGATCGTGCTGGGCCTGCCGAAAAATATGAATGGNACACTGGGAGAGCGGGCNNAAGCTCTCTCTTGCGTTTCAGGAGAAGCTTGAGCGCAGGACGGGGCTTCCTGTTGTGATGTGGGATGAGCGGCTGACGACNGTGGCGGCGGATCGGGCGATGATNGAAGCNGGGATNCGCAGNGAAGATCGCAGGGATCATGTGGATAAGATCGCGGCGTGTTTTATTTTGCAGGGATATCTCGATTCACNNCANAAGTGATTGGAGGAAGTATGGAAAAGATTACATTTATNCCGCAGGACGGNGANGCGGTCGAGTTTTATGTNCTGGAGCAGACGATGATCGGCGGCGTCAACTATCTTCTGGTGACNGATTCTGCGGAGGNTGACGGCGANGCGCTTATTTTATNTGATNTTTCTGCNCCGGANGATNCGGAAGCGGTNTACGAGATCGTGGAGGACGATGAGAAATTAAANGCNGTGGCAGCTGTGTTTGAAAAGATNATGGACGACATAGATATTATTCAGTANNAATTGGAGGTAAATTTTTTGAAAAAAAATGAACAGGNAANGTCAGCGAGTAAGCTGAAGGTTATCCCATTAGGCGGNCTTGAGCAGATTGGGCTTAATATTACTGCCTTTGAATATGAGGATAGCATTGTTGTGGTGGANTGCGGGCTGTCNTTTCCGGAGGACGAGATGCTGGGAATCGACCTGGTGATACCGGATATCACNTATCTGCGGGACAACATNAGTAANGTGAAGGGGTTTGTGATCACCCACGGACACGAGGATCACATCGGGGCGCTGCCCTATGTATTAAAGGAAGTGAATGTACCCGTNTATGCNACGAAGCTGACGATGGGTATCATAGANAATAAGCTGGAAGANCANGGNCTGATGAAGACNACGAAGCGNAAGGTCGTCAAGTTCGGACAGTCGATCAATCTGGGACAGTTTCGGATTGAGTTTATCAAGACAAATCACAGCATTGTGGACGCGGCGGCGCTGGCGATCTATTCTCCCGCAGGCGTGGTGGTGCATACGGGAGACTTCAAGGTGGATTATACGCCGGTGTTCGGCGATGCCATTGATCTGCAGAGATTCGCGGAGATCGGCAAAAAGGGTGTGCTTGCCCTGATGTGCGATTCCACAAACGCCGAGCGGCTGGGCTTTACCCCCTCCGAGAAGACGGTGGGTAAGACCTTTGATTCTCTTTTCTTAGAACATAAGGATACCCGTATTCTGATCGCCACCTTTGCCTCTAACGTGGACAGAGTGCGCCAGATCATAAATACGGCGGAAAAATTCGGCAGAAAGGTCGTGGTGGAAGGGCGCAGTATGATCAATATCATCGATACCGCCTCGAAGCTGGGCTATCTGCAGATCGCGGACAGAACGCTGATTGATGTGGAGGAACTTAAGAATTATCCGCCCGAAAAGACGGTCATCATCACCACCGGCAGTCAGGGTGAGAGCATGGCNGCCCTAAGCCGCATGGCGAGCAATAACCATAAGAAGATATCCATTATGCCGGGAGATACCGTGATCTTCTCCTCTCATCCGATACCGGGTAATGAGAAGGCAGTCACCAACGTTATCAACGAGCTGCAGATGAAGGGAGCGGATGTGATCTTTCAGGATGTGCACGTGTCGGGTCATGCCTGTCAGGAGGAGATCAAGCTGATCTACTCTCTGGTCAGACCCAAGTACGCGATCCCGGTTCACGGCGAGTATAAGCACAGGAAAGCACAGGCAAAGATTGCGGCCGAGCTGGGNATCCCCAAGGAAAATATCTTTATGCTGCAGTCAGGCGATGTACTGGAGATGGATGACAGCAGAGCCGCTGTAAACGGTAAAGTGCCCGTGGGAGCGATCCTGGTGGATGGTCTGGGCGTGGGCGATGTGGGCAATGTGGTGCTGCGTGACAGACAGCATCTGGCGGAGGACGGCATCATGATCGTGGTGCTGGCGCTGGAGTCCCACAGCGATCAGCTGGTATCCGGCCCGGATATNGTGTCCAGAGGTTTTGTCTATGTGAAGGAGTCCGATGAGCTTTTGGATGAGGCCAGACTTCTGGTGGACGAGGCTGTGCAGGACTGCCTCGACAGAGGTAAGACCGACTGGGGGAAATTGAAGAGCACGATCAAGGATGTGCTGAGCGATTTCGTCTGGAAGAGAACGAAGAGAAGACCGATGATTTTACCGATCATTATGGAGGTTTAATACCATGTCAGAGAAAGAGATCCTGGAGGCAGCCAGAAGATTCGCAGATCAGATCATGACTTCAGATACCTATAAGGAATATCTGCATCAGCTCGAGAAAATAAAAAAACAGCCGGCGCTTTATGAGAAGGTCAATGAGTTCAGACAGCGGAATTTTGATCTTCAGAATGCTCCGGAGAGCGAGGATCTCTTTGAGCGCCTGGAGGCATTTGAGGAAGAATATGAGAGNTTCCGGGAGAATCCCATCGTGGATGATTTTCTGGCGGCGGAGCTGGCTGTCTGCCGTATGATGCAGGATATTTACGGGGTACTGGCGGAGCAGCTGGACTTCGAACTTTATTAAAGAGGTAACTATGAGCATAAAATCCNTTATTGGCTCCACGGTGGAGCTGATCATTAAAGTGGTGGCGCTGGTATTTATTGCGTCGTATATTATTAAAGCCGCCGTTGCGGCTCATGACTACGGCTACCGTATATTTACGGAAGCGCCNGTGTCTCTGGGAGAGGGCAGAGTCATAAGCGTCATCGTGGAAGACCCTGTATCAGTAAAGGATGTAGGACAAATGCTGGAGGAGCGGGGATTGATTCGGGATGCGAATCTTTTTGTGATCCAGGAGCTGCTGTCCGAAAATCACGGGAAGATCCAGCCCGGCATCTATGATCTGAGTACTGCCATGACTGCAGAGGAGATGATGGCGGTGATGGCGGCGGATGCGCCTGAGGAGGATGAGGAAAATGCAGACTGATGAGCGTATGCATGCCTTTCTGGCCTCACTGGATGCGGGGAACACNCCCTTTCTGGATCAGATAGAACGAGAAGCTTTGGAAACCAATGTGCCGATCATACGCACGCAGACGCAGGGACTGCTTCGGTTCCTGCTTGCGCTGCGAAAACCCATGTCCATTTTGGAGGTGGGGTGCGCCATTGGTTTTTCTGCGCTTTTGATGAGTGAATACGCGCCACGGGGATGCCGGATCACCACAATAGAAAAATATGAAAAGCGGATTCCGGCAGCAAGAAAAAACTTTGAGCGCGCAGGAAAGGAAGAGGAGATCACTTTACTGGAAGGTGATGCGGCGGATATTCTGAAGGAGCTTGANGGGCCCTATGACTTTATCTTTATGG
The DNA here is from genome assembly GCA_014804565.1 of Lachnospiraceae bacterium. Lineage (GTDB taxonomy): Bacteria > Bacillota > Clostridia > Lachnospirales > Lachnospiraceae > UBA3282. The sequence continues at coordinate 24,494 of JAAUZN010000054.1, read as the reverse complement.
ATGCCGCCAAGGGGCAGTATGTGAATTTCCTGCCGGATACCCTGCGGCTTCTTTCGCCGGGCGGACTGCTTGTCTCCGACAACGTTTTGCAGGACGGCGATATATTGGAATCCAGGTTCGCCGTGACAAGAAGAAACCGCACGATCCACAGCAGAATGAGAGAATATCTCTATGAATTGACCCACCATGAGGCGCTGGAGACGATCGTGCTGCCCGTGGGGGACGGGGTGACGGTCAGCTATAAGCGTGACGGGCATTCTNCGGAGGTATCAGAATATGACAAAGAATAGAAAGAAACCNGAGCTNCTGGTCCCTGCCGGCAGTCTGGAAGTTTTAAAAACAGCTGTTATTTTTGGAGCGGATGCGGTCTATATCGGCGGAGAAGCCTTTGGCCTGCGGGCGAAAGCAAAGAACTTCTCTATGGAGGAGATGGCGGAGGGGATCGCNTTCGCCCATGAAAGAGGTGCGCGGGTGCATGTCACTGCCAATATTTTAGCGCACAACNCGGATCTGACAGGCGCGGAGGCGTATTTTGAGGAGCTGAAAAAGCTGAAGCCCGACGCGCTGATCATCGCGGATCCGGGAATGTTTGCGATGGCGCGCAGGATCTGCCCGGAGATCGACATCCATATCTCCACCCAGGCAAACAATACGAATTATTTGACCTACCGTTTCTGGTATGAGCAGGGGGCAAAGCGGGTCGTGTCNGCAAGAGAGCTTTCCTTGCAGGAGATCANGGANATCCGGGCGCAGATTCCCGAGGATATGGAGATCGAGAGCTTTGTGCACGGGGCGATGTGCATTTCCTACTCAGGACGCTGCCTCCTCAGCAATTATTTTACGGGGCGTGATGCGAACCACGGCGCCTGCACCCATCCGTGCCGCTGGAAATATGCNCTGATGGANGAGACCAGGCCGGGAGAATATCTGCCNGTCTATGAGAACGACAGGGGGACNTATATTTTTAACTCCAAGGATCTGAATATGATCGAACATATTCCGGAGNTGATCGAGGCGGGAATCGACAGCTTTAAGATAGAGGGCAGGATGAAGACGGCGCTCTATGTGGCGACGGTGGCGCGCACCTATCGTCGGGCGATCGACGATTATCTGGANTCGGAAGAGAAATATCGGGCCAACATGGACTGGTATCGCGCGGAGATCGCCAAGTGTACTTACCGGAAATTTACCACCGGCTTTTATTTTGGAAAGGCCGATGAAAATACACAGATCTATGATGAGAGCACCTACGTGAATGAGTANATTTATCTGGGTATCGTGGGAGANCTGGTGCCGGAGCCCCATGGCAATGGCGGTGAGGCGCGTATGTGNGCCCGCTTTGAGCAGCGCAACAAGTTCAGCGTGGGAGATGCCATTGAGATCATGAAGCCGGACGGTACNAATGTTCCGGTGCAGGTGCTTGCCATGTACAATGAGGATGGGGAGGCGGTGGAATCCTGCCCTCATCCGAAACAGATCATAGATGTGAGACTGTCCGANCTGCCCGGGGAGGGAGATATTCTGCGGGTGGANAAAGAGCCTGATATGTAATGTTCTTGGAAAAAAACAAAATGGGGGTTGCAATTTGTAAAAAAGTAGAGTATCTTAAATACAGAAATTGTATACAGGTATTCAGAACGAAGGCGTTCCAAAAAGCATTTTTTGGGGCGCATTTTTTCACANGTTCTGTGAAATGAGGAGGAAAATTATGAGCGAAAAATTCAATGTGGAAGAGATTTTTGCAAAGAATGTGTTCACGCTCGGCAAGATGCAGGAGCGTCTGACGAGGAGTGCCTACAAAGAAGTGGTCAAGGTGATGAACGAGGGCGGAGAGCTTTCCATGAGCACCGCGAACATAGTCGCTAAGGCGATGAAAGACTGGGCGGTAGAGAACGGCGCGACCCACTATACTCACTGGTTCCAGCCTCTCACCGGCATTACGGCTGAGAAGCACGACGCGTTCGTGTCCCATCCCGATGACCTGGGCAAGATGCTGACGGAGTTCTCCGGCAAGGAGCTGATCAAGGGTGAGCCGGACGCGTCCTCCTTCCCCTCCGGCGGTCTGCGGGCTACCTTCGAGGCGAGAGGCTACACGGCGTGGGATATTACCTCCCCCGCGTTTTTGAAAGAGTCCGGNTGCGGAACGATCCTTTGTATTCCCACCGCATTCTGTTCTTACACAGGCGAAGCGCTGGATAANAAGACCCCTTTGCTGCGCTCCATGGAAGCGTTGAGTCAGCAGGCNCTGCGTATCGTGCGNCTGTTCGGCAACACGGAGGCNACCAAGGTGACGGCTTCCGTAGGCCCGGAGCAGGAATATTTCCTGGTGGATAAAGATTTGTATATGAAGAGAACGGATCTGATGTTCGCCGGCCGTACGTTGTTCGGCGCACCGGCGCCCAAGGGGCAGGAGATGGAGGATCATTATTTCGGCGTGATCAGAGAGCGTGTGGGCGCGTTCATGAATGATCTGAACAAGGAGCTCTGGAAGCTGGGCGTGACGGCGAAGACCCAGCATAACGAGGTGGCTCCCGCNCAGCATGAGCTCGCACCCATCTATGAGACCGCCAATATTGCAGTAGATCACAACCAGATCGTTATGGAGACCATGAAGAGAGTGGCTGTGCAGCACGATATGCGCTGTCTCCTTCACGAGAAGCCCTATGCCGGCGTGAACGGCTCCGGTAAGCATGACAACTGGTCTATCACCACGGATAACGGCGTGAATTTGTTAGATCCCGGCGATACCCCCAACGAGAATGTGCAGTTCCTTCTGGTGCTGGCTTGCATCTTGAAAGCGGTGGATACCCATGCGGACCTGCTTCGTCAGTCGGCATCCGATGTGGGAAATGACCACAGACTTGGCGCTAATGAGGCGCCTCCGGCAATCATCTCCGTTTTCCTGGGCGAGCAGCTTGAGGATGTGGTGACACAGCTGATCGAGACAGGGCAGGCAACCTCCGTCAAGGAGGGCGGCACGCTTCAGACAGGCGTGAGCACGCTGCCTGATTTCCAGAAGGATGCGACAGACAGAAACAGAACGTCGCCCTTTGCTTTCACGGGTAATAAGTTCGAGTTCCGTATGGTGGGTTCCTCAGACTCGATCGCCAGCCCTAACACGACTCTGAATGCGATCGTGGCGGAGGCTTTCTGTGAGGCGGCTGATATTTTGGAGGCAGCGGAGGATAAGGAACTTGCGATCCATGACCTGATCAAACAATATATGACGAAGCACCAGAGAATCATCTTCAACGGCAACGGTTATTCTGATGAGTGGGTAGCAGAGGCTGCAAGAAGAGGGCTTCCCAACATTAAATCCATGATCGAGGCGGCGGAGACGATCACTACGGATAAGGCGGTGAAGCTGTTTGAGAAGTTCGGCATTTTCACAAAGGTGGAATTAGAGTCTCGTGAGGAGATCATTTACGAGACCTACGCAAAGAGCATCAATATTGAGGCGCTTACCATGATNGACATGGCGGGCAAGCAGATCATTCCCGCAGTGATCCGCTATACAAAGGAGCTTGCTGACACGGTGAATGCGGTAAAGAATGCCGGTGCGGATGCGTCCACACAGGATGAGCTTCTGCAGGAGGTGTGCACGAAGCTGACGGCAATGCAGACGGCGCTGAAGAAGCTGGAAAAGGCGGAGAAAGAGGCTTCTGCGATCACAGACGCTAAAAAACAGGCGTTCTTTTATAAGGACACGGTGAGGGTCATCATGGACGAACTGCGTGCACCGGCGGATGAGCTGGAGATGATCGTAGATAAGGAATATTGGCCGATCCCGACATATGGCGAATTGATGTTTGAGATCTGATTTACATTTTTTAAAAAAATTAGGAAAAAGGGCTTGTCAAATTGCCCTTTTTCCTATATAATCCTTAATTGTTGATGGGCTATCGCCAAACGGTAAGGCAACGGACTCTGACTCCGTCATTTCAAGGTTCGAATCCTTGTAGCCCAGCTAGTGACCCCGATAGATTAGATCTGTCGGGGTTTTCTGCACTGCATGGGGGCATGAAATATGACAGACTTGATTGACAGCCTGGCGGCGGGAAATGACCTTTCCGACGANGANTGGCGGTTTTTGATTGAGGGAGATTATGACAGACAGCGCCTTTTCGACAGGGCAGATAAAGTGCGCAGACAATATTACGGGACGGACGTCTATATCAGAGGGTTGATCGAGATTTCCAGCTTTTGTAAAAATGACTGTCTNTACTGNGGNATCCGCAGGAGCAATGCGAACGCCGAACGCTACAGNCTCTCCAAAGAGGAAATATATGCCTGCTGCGCGCAGGGATGTGAGCTGGGTTTTCGTACCTTTGTGCTGCAGGGCGGAGAGGATGCCTATCACACAACAGAGTGGGTGGAGGAAGTTGTTTCTGTCATCAAAGAAAAATATCCCGATTGTGCGGTGACGCTCTCTCTGGGAGAACGGCCGCGGGAGGATTATGAGATCTGGTACAAAGCGGGAGCCGACCGTTATCTTTTGCGGCATGAGACGGCGGCTCGCTCTCATTACGGGAAGCTGCACCCGCCGGAGCAAACGTTTACGCGCCGCATGGAATGTCTGCGGAATTTAAAGGAGATCGGCTATCAGACGGGCGCAGGCTTTATGGTGGGATCTCCCTTTCAGAGTACGGACGGTCTGATTGCGGACATGCGTTTTCTGCGGGAGTTTCAGCCTCATATGGTGGGGATTGGTCCTTTTATTCCGCACCACGACACGCCCTTNGCGGCGTATCCGCAGGGAACTTTGGAACAGACGCTCACCATGGTGGCGCTCACCAGATTGACGCTTNCCCATGCGCTCATTCCNGCGACGACNGCGNTGGGNACNNTNCATCCGNNNGGGNGNGAACTGGGNCTGAANGCGGGCGCTAATGTGGTNATGCCGAATNTATCGCCTGTGGCGGTGCGCGGGCAGTATTCTCTCTACGACAATAAGATCTGCACGGGAGAGGAAGCGGCGGAATGTATCGAGTGCATGAAGCGGCGCGTGACGGCAGCAGGGTATCAGATAGTGGTGGACAGAGGAGATTGGGCAGACACCGNATGTGTTTAGCCGGGCAGCCCGTCAATCTGTAAACATAAATAGATGTATATCAAAAGAAAGAAGGTATCATATGTACGATCCGAAATCAATGTGTGCGGATGAGTTTATTGACCATGAAGAGATTCAGGCAACGCTCGAGTATGCAGAGCAAAACAAGAATAACAGGGCTTTGATCGACGAAATCTTAGAGAAAGCCCGTCCCAGAAAAGAGGGGAATTCCACGGTGTGCGCAGGGCTTTCCCACAGGGAGGCGTCAGTGCTTCTGGCATGTGAGGACAAGGAAGTGCTGGAGAAGATCTATGCGCTGGCGGAGGAGATCAAGCTGGCCTACTATGGCAACAGGATCGTGATCTTTGCGCCCCTGTATCTTTCCAACTACTGTGTCAATGGCTGCGTATACTGCCCTTATCACAGTAAAAACAAGGGTATTCCCAGAAAGAAGCTGACGCAGGAAGAGGTGAAGCAGGAAGTAATCGCTTTGCAGGATATGGGACATAAGCGTCTTGCCATCGAGGCGGGGGAGGATCCGGTCAATAACCCTATTGAATATATTCTGGAATGCATCAAGACGATCTATTCCATTCAGCATAAAAACGGAGCGATCCGCCGTGTCAACGTAAACATTGCGGCTACCACGGTGGAGGAGTACCGTATGCTGAAGGAGGCAGGGATCGGCACTTATATCCTTTTTCAGGANACCTATCACAAGGAAAGCTATTTAAATCTGCATCCCACAGGNCCNAAGCATGANTANAANTATCACACNGAGGCGATGGACCGCGCNATGGANGGCGGNATCGATGATGTGGGACTGGGNGTGCTCTTCGGCCTGGAGCTGTATAAGTACGAATTTGCCGGGCTTCTCATGCACGCGGAGCATTTGGAGGCCGTGCATGGCGTAGGGCCGCACACCATCAGTGTGCCGCGGATCAAGCGGGCTGACGATATCGACCCTTCTGCTTTTGACAATGGAATTGACGATGAAACTTTTGCGAAGATATGTGCTCTTATCCGTATCGCAGTTCCCTATACGGGAATGATCATCTCCACCAGGGAGAGCCAGGAGGTGCGGGAAAAGGTGATNCGCCTTGGCGTATCCCAGGTTTCCGGGGGCTCCAGAACCTCCGTGGGAGGCTATACGGAGGAGGAGCGTCCCACAGACACGGAGCAGTTCGATGTGTCCGATCAGAGAACCCTGGACGAGGTGGTTAAGTGGCTGATGGAGCTGGGCTATATTCCCTCCTTCTGTACGGCGTGCTACCGGGAGGGCAGGACAGGCGACCGCTTTATGAGCTTGTGTAAGACAGGGCAGATCCAGAATTGCTGTCATCCGAATGCGCTGATGACTTTGAAGGAGTATCTGATGGATTATGCCTCGGAGGAGACAAAGGAGGCGGGTGAGGCGCTGATACAGGCAGAGCTTGCCAATATCCCGAAGGAGCAGGTGAGAGAGATCGCCAGAGAGCATCTGCAAAAGATCGAGGAAGGAATCAGAGACTTCAGATTTTAANNGNATCGNANATTTCTACNNAANTATCTTCTCGAGCTTCGCTTCGCGAATCTCGGCGTNTNGGAAAGGCANGATATCATATGGGTATGAACAANACACCCGCAGGAGAACGGGTGCATATCGGNTTTTTCGGNAGACGNAACNCNGGCAAATCCAGTCTCTTGAATGCAGTGACAGGACAGGAGCTGGCGGTGGTCTCGGAGATTGGTGGAACCACTACGGATCCGGTGTATAAGGCGATGGAGCTTCTTCCTATGGGGCCGGTCATGATGATCGATACGCCCGGCTTCGACGACGAGGGGACGCTTGGCGAGCAGCGGATCAAGAAGACGGTGCAGGTGTTGGAAAAGACGGACGCAGCAGTGCTGGTGGTGGACGCTGCCGAGGGAAAAAGCGCCTGCGATGATGAGCTTGAGACACTTTTCAAAGAACATGAGATACCATATATTATAGTCTATAACAAGGCTGATATAGGGGAAAATAAAATAACTGATGTTATATATGTGAGCGCACAGACCGGCGCGGGGATTCACGAACTAAAAGAAAAAATTGCTGCTTTGGTGCCTACCGGGAAAAAACGGCCCTTGGCCTCAGATCTGGTGAAGCCGTTGGATGTGGTGGTGCTGGTGGTGCCCATTGACTCGGCGGCTCCCAAGGGACGGCTGATTTTACCACAGCAGCAGGTGATAAGAGATCTTCTGGAGGCAGGTGTGGTCACGGTTGTGGTGCGGGAGAGCGAACTGGAGCAAACCCTTGCCAGACTGCCTGAGAAGCCGGCCTTTGTCATCACTGACAGCCAGGCATTTGAGGAAGTGGCGGCGGTAGTGCCTGCCGATGTGCCGCTTACCTCTTTTTCCATTCTGATGGCGCGTTATAAGGGGTTTTTGAAAATGGCGGTGGAGGGCGTACGGGCCATTGACCGCCTGCAGGACGGCGACCGCGTGTTGATCGCCGAGGGCTGTACGCATCACAGACAGTGCGACGATATCGGGACGGTAAAAATTCCCCGCTTTTTGAAGCAGTACACAGGCAGGGAGCTTGTCATAGAGACTTCCTCCGGCACGGGCTTTCCGGAGGATCTGACGCCCTATGCGCTGATCATCCACTGCGGCGGCTGTATGCTGAATGAGAGAGAAGTGCTCAGACGGATGCGCTTTGCAGACAGACAGGGCGTGCCGGTCACCAATTACGGCATTGCCATTGCACAGATGAAAGGGATTCTCGGAAGGAGCATCGAATATGTACACATTTGACAGCAGAGTGCGGTATAGCGAGGTGGGAGAGGACGGCTGCCTGAGTTTACAGTCGCTTCTTGACTATTTTCAGGACTGCTCCACCTTTCACTCGGAAGATATCGGGCTTGGCATGGAATATCTGCAAAATATCAAGCGGGTGTGGCTTTTGTCCGCCTGGCAGATCTGTATCGAACGGTATCCTTGTTTGAGTGAGCGCATTGTGATNGGTACGTCGCCCTATGAGTTTCGCAGCTTTATGGGATGCCGTAACTTCCTGATGCAGACCGAGGCGGGGGAGGTGCTGGCCTATGCCAATTCCATATGGACGCTGATGGATACGGAAGCCATGCGGCCCGCGAAGCCTACACAGGAGATGATNGACGGCTATGTGCTGGAGGAGAAATACCCGATGGACTATGCACCCAGAAAAATCACGGTGCCCGCGGACGGAGAGGAGAGGGAGCCCTTTACGGTAAAACTCCATCATCTGGACACGAACCACCATGTCAACAACGGGCAGTATGTGCGCATGGCGATGGAATATATACCNACAGACTTTAGGATCCGCCAGCTGCGTGTGGAGTATAAGAGCCAGGCGGTGCTGGGCGATGAGATCCGGCCCGTGGTGTGCGGCAGGGAGGATGGCGGCGTGTACACGGTGTCCCTGAATACAAAGGAAGGAAGTCCGTACTGTATCGTGGAGTTGTCCAGGTGAGGAAGGAAAACAGATGATTCGATTAGGTGAGATACAGAAACTGCAGATTGTTAAAAAGGTNGACTTTGGCGTTTATCTGGGCGTCGAAGGTGAGCCGGAGGAGAAAGTGCTTCTGCCCAAAAAGCAGGTGCCCCCGGAGGCGGAGACNGGCGATGAGATGGAAGTGTTTGTATACCGCGATTCNAAGGACAGACTGATCGCCACCACCGCAAGACCCGGCCTTACGCTGCATCAGGTGGCACGGCTCAGAGTCGCGCAGGTGGGAAAGATAGGAGCNTTTCTGGATTGGGGGCTNGAGAAGGATCTGCTTTTGCCCTTTAAGGAGCAGACCAAACCCGTNTCCGCCGGGGAGGAGTGGCTGGTGGCGCTCTATATCGACAAGAGCGACAGGCTGTGCNCCACTATGAATGTGTATCCCTACCTTAAAAATAACAGTNGTTATAAAAAAGACGACAGAGTGACAGGCACCGTCTATGAGATCAGCCGGAATTTCGGAGCCTTTGTGGCNGTGGACGATCAGTATTCGGGACTGATCCCTAAACAGGAGCTTTACGGAGAAGTCCAGGTGGGCGATACGGTCAATGCCCGCGTCACAGCGGTGAAGGAGGACGGCAAGCTGGATCTGAGCATTCGGGAGAAGGCATATCTGCAGATCGCGGAGGATGCGGAGCGCGTGATGCAGGTCATAGACAGCTTTGACGGTGTACTGCCTTTCAATGATAAGGCGTCTCCGGAGGTNATCCGCAGGGAGATGCAGATGAGCAAGAATGAATTTAAGCGCGCGGTGGGAAACCTGTTAAAGGCCGGCAGGATCACGATAACGGAAAAGGCGATCCGGCGTATTTGAATGCGGGAACGGATAGACTGGAGATACGGGAATGACAAGTAAGGATGCAAATTGGTTGTTTTTAACGGTGATATTGGTGCACTTTGGGACAGTATTGTTTCTGCTCTTTGCGGGAGACCTTATTCCCTTTGGCATTGTCGCGAATTTTNTGGTGAGCGAGGGGATCCTGATGGTGCCGGCGCTTTTGTTTCTGCTCTTTTCGGGGGAGCTGAAGCGCCCTGTGCGGAGAGAGGCGGCAGGCTTTCACCGGATCAAAATATCCACGGTGTTGATGATCTTTCTGTGCACGCTGCTGCTCATGCCGCTGGTGACGGTACTCAATGCGTTGACGATGTTTTTTACGGATAATGCGGTGGCGTCTCTGCAGGGAGATATCCTGAACGTGCCCTTTCCGGTGATGCTGTTTATGATCGGGATATTCGGTCCCTTCTGCGAGGAGTTTGTCTTTAGGGGCGTGATGTATAAAAACTATTGCAGATGCAATGGCGGTGTGGGAAGCGGAATACCTGCGGTGGCTTTGTCGGCGCTTACCTTTGGCCTGATGCATATGAACTTTAACCAGGCGCTCTATGCCTTTGCCCTGGGTATCTTTCTGGCGCTTCTGGTGGAAGTGGCGGGGAGTCTCTGGGCCTCTGTGGCCTGTCATATGTTTTTCAATTCTTTTGAGGTGGTGTTGATGTATCTGTCGGACAGCCTTCTGGGAAGTGATTACGAACAGGCGCTGAGCGACACGGTGCAGACGGTAACGACGCAGGAGCTTGTGGCGGCGCTCTCCGTATATCTCGTTATTGCGGCGGTCACCACCCCGATCGCCGCCTGTATCCTCGTCTGGATCATGAAAAACGAGGGACGGGAGGAGGCTGTGCGGATNCTGTTTCGAGGGAAGAAAGAACAGGAGACGATCCCGNTGCGGATGGGACAGCATGGGAACCNGGTCGGTGTGGTGCAGTGGAACGAGACGGCACCGCAGGAGCATGTGCTGAGCATACCCCTGATCGTTGCTGTAGTGCTGAGCNTGGCCTATATGAGTTTAGAATGGTTTTTGATGCAATAAATGTAAAAAAAGCAGGCGCCCTTGGGACGCCTGCTTTTTGTCAGATCAATCCTATGTGCCGATTACACGGACATGTCGAAGTTTGCTCCGATGTGCGGATTGACTGACAGTTCCATAGCGGCAGCATCCATCATGCCAACGACCTGACTGCCTGTAGTTTCTGCCTGATCCAAAGTCTTGGAAAGCATCGCTACGCTGTAGGCATCATTGGTCTTCGCAGTGGACATGGCCATGGACAATCCAGCGATATCCATACGATCACCTGACCTTTCTGCGTGTATTTTACCGCTGTTCTTATTGTATCATATAAATGCCGAGTCTGCGTCTGTGCAAAATGTCTAAAACATCAAAAACCTCAAAAACGACAAAAATCTAATAAAATTCACAAAAAAATCAAGATTATAGGTAGATTTTTTTGTGGATATAGATTAAAATAGGAAATGTACTTTGTTTTTTTACAAAAATAAAGCTTTGGGGCATAGTGCATTGTTACGAAACATAAGAGGGGTGGCGGAATGATTTCTAATCAGATTTTGCAGAATACGATAGAGGGCTTGAAGGCGATCGCGAGAGTAGACCTTTGCGTGATGGATGTGGACGGAAAAGCGGCGGCCATGACCTCTGAGGAGATGGAGCGGTGCGGCAGGGCTGCGGCGGAATTTGCCGAATCCCCGGCGGATTCTCAGGAGATCCAGGGGTATCAGTACTTTAAGATTTTTGACGAGCAGCAGCTGGAGTACATATTGGTGGCAGGCGGNGTGGGCGAGGACGTCTACATGGTAGGCAAGATGGTGGCATTTCAGATCCAGAACCTCCTCGTTGCCTACAAGGAGCGGTTCGACAAGGATAACTTCATTAAAAACCTGCTTTTGGATAATCTGCTTCTGGTGGATATATACAGCCGTGCGAANAANCTGCACATCCAGTCGGATGTCAGGCGCGTGGTGCTTATCGTAGAGACGGATAACGTCAAGGACTACAATGCCCTTGAGAGCGTGCGCGCCTACTTCGGCGTGAACAACAAGGATTTCATCACGGCTGTGGATGAAAATAACGTTATCGTGGTCAAGGATCTGTCCGAGGACGACAGNCCCCGGGAGATTGAGAGAACCGCAGCGGCGGTGGTCGCCTATCTGCGCAAGGAAAACTTTAAAAATGTGCGTATCGCTTACGGCACCGTGGTGAACGAGATCAAGGGTGTGAGCAGCTCCTATAAGGAGGCGAAGATGGCGCTCGACGTGGGTAAGATCTTTTTTGGCGAGCGGGATGTCATCGCTTACAGTGAGCTGGGCATCGGCCGCCTGATCTATCAGCTTCCGATCCCGCTGTGNAAGATGTTCATCAAGGAGATCTTTGACGGCAAGAGCCCTGACGAGTTCGATGAGGAGACTCTTGTCACCATCAATAAGTTTTTTGAGAACTCCCTGAATGTGTCGGAGACCTCCAGACAGCTTTTCATTCACAGAAATACGCTGGTCTACCGTCTGGACAAGCTGCAGAAGGGCACAGGGCTTGATCTGCGCGTGTTCGAGGACGCGATCACCTTTAAGATCGCGCTCATGGTCGTAAAATACATGAAGTANATGGAATCATTTGAATTTTAACATATAGGAGAGATGAAGCGTGGCAGTTAAGANAAGAAGAAAAAATCCTGTGGTGGAAAATGAGATCATCACACTGACGAATGTCAGCAAGGCGTACTCTACCGGTGCTCCCGCCCTGAAGGATGTGAATCTTCATATCAGCAGGGGNGAGTTTGTCTTTATCGTGGGGGACAGCGGCTCGGGGAAATCNACCCTGATCAAGCTCCTTTTAAGAGAGCTTACGATCAGCAGCGGCTATATCAATGTGATGGGCTATGATCTGTCTAAGATCAAACATAGAAAAATTCCGAAATTCAGAAGAAATCTGGGGATCGTCTTTCAGGACTTCCGCCTCTTNAAGGACAGGAACGTCTATGAGAATGTGGCGTTTGCACAGCGTATCATCCAGAAGTCCAATAAGGAGATCAAGAAGAACGTGCCCAGTATTCTGGCAATCGTGGGCCTTGCGGGTAAGTATAAGGCGAAGCCGAGGCAGCTCTCCGGCGGTGAGCAGCAGAGAGTGGCGNTGGCGCGCGCACTGGTGAACCAGCCTACGATCCTTCTGGCGGACGAGCCTACCGGTAANCTGGATCCGAAGAATTCCTGGGAGATCATGAAGCTTCTGGAGCAGATCAACGAAAACGGAACGACTGTTATTGTTGTGACGCATAACCGAGAGATCGTGAATGCCATGCAGAAGCGCGTGGTTACCTTGCGGCGCGGCGTCATCATNAGCGACGAGGAAAAGGGAGGGTATATTGATGAGGATTAGTACACTTTTCTATACACTCAAGCAGGGGTTCCGCAATATATTCCGCAATAAGCTGTTTTCGCTGGCGTCCATCGCCACCATTGCGGCCTGCCTCTTTCTTTTCGGTATTTTTTATGCGATCGTGACCAATTTTCAGCATATTGTAAGGAGCGCCGAGGAGGGTGTCTCTGTCTGGGTGTTCTTTGATGAGGGCATCGAGGATATCAGGATACAGCAGATCGGCGACATGATCGCGAAACGGACTGAGGTGGCGGACATAGATTTTATCTCCGCAGAGGAGGCGTGGGAGAGNTTCCGNGANGAATACCTNGGAGAGTACGGCGACGGCTTTACGGAGAATCCCCTGGAAAATTCCGCGAACTATCAGGTTTATCTGAATGACGTGTCCATGCAGTCTGCTCTGGTGACCTATCTGGAATCCATAGACGGCGTGCGTATGGTCAATCGTTCNGAGCTGGTGGCGACTACCCTGACGGGTGTGAACGCCCTGATCGCTTATGTGTCTGTGGGCATCATCGCGATCCTGCTGGCGGTATCTATCTTCCTGATCAGTAATACCGTAGCGATCGGTATCTCCGTCCGCAANGAGGAGATCAACATTATGAAATATATCGGCGCCACCGACTTTTTCGTCCGGTCCCCCTTCATCGTGGAGGGTATTTTGATCGGCCTGATCGGTGCGGCTCTGCCGTTGGGCTTTATTTACACGATCTATAACGTGGTCCTGAATTACGTGATGGATCGGTTTCCGCAGCTTTCCTCCCTCTTAAGTTTTGTGGCGGTGGAGGAAGTGTTTAACGTGCTTGTGCCNGTTTCTCTGGGACTCGGCGTGGGCATCGGNTTTCTGGGAAGTATCGTTACGGTGAGAAGACATTTGAGAGTATGATAGAGGGTTTGGCTTGAAGACGGATATACTGAAAAAAGGAAAAAGAATCGCATATCTGCTTCTGAGTCTGGCGCTTGTGCTCTCCTGTGCGGTGCCCGGTCCGTCTGTGCNGGCGGTCACCAGCGACAGCATCCGGGAGAAAGAGCAGGAGATCGAAAAGGCGAAGAANGANGTTTCCGGCTTAAAGAGNAATCTGACGGATGTGGAGAAGCTGAAAAAGGAGCTGGAACAGTCTAAGAGCGATCTGACGGCCTATGTGCGCCAGTTGGATGGCCAGCTGGCTGACATACAGGAGAAGATTTCACAATATAATACAATGATCACCGAAAAAGAGGAAGAGATCGAGGAGACAGCCAGAGATCTGGACGAAGCGCAGCAGAGGCAGGAACAGCAGTATGCCGCCATGAAAAAGCGTATCCAGTTCATGTATGAGCGCAGTGATTCCTTTTATCTGGAAACCCTTTTCGGATCCGACAGTATTTCCGGGATCGTAAACCGCGCTGATTATATAGAGGCTCTCTCCCGCTACGACAGGGAGAAGCTGGATGAGTATGTAGAGACCAGAAAATATGTGGAGCTCTGTAAGGAAGAGCTGGAGATTGAAAAACAACTCTTAGATGAGGCGAGAGAAGCGGTGGAGCAGGAGGAGGCGAATGTCAACACCATGATCGGGGAGAAAGAGGCCCAGATNCTCTCTGTTTCCAATGATATTTCTAATAAAGAAGCTGCGATCAAGGAATACGAGGACATGATCGCGCAGGAGAATGCCGAGATCGCCGCGCTGGAGAAGGCCGTGGCGGAGGAAAAGGCCAGACTGGAGGCGGAGAACGCCCAGGCCAGAATCTATAACGGCGGCATGTTTGCCTGGCCCTGCCCCAGCTATAAGCGCATTTCCGACGAGTACGGCAACCGGATGCACCCCACCCTGGGAGTGGAGAAATTTCACAATGGACTGGATATGGCAGCTTCTTCCGGCAGTTCGATTTTGGCGGCCTATGACGGCGACGTGGTGGCGGCAGACTATAGCGCAAGCATGGGGAATTATATCATGATCAACCATGGAAGCGGACTCTATACCATATATATGCACTGCTCGGCGCTCTATGTTTCCAAGGGACAGACGGTCTCCAAGGGACAGAATATCGCGGCGGTGGGTTCCACCGGCCGTTCCACCGGTCCCCATCTGCACTTCGGCGTGCGCCTGAACGGAAACTATGTCAGCCCGTGGAATTACCTGAAATAGCATGGACTCGACTTAATGTATAGAAGGAGATGAAAAGCCTTGGATACCTATTATAATAACAATAACATGAATAATAACATGCGTTACGGTGATGATTCCGGCAAAAACAACAGAAACGGCAGTAACTTTATTCTGGGACTGGTGGTCGGCATGGCGCTTGCCCTGCTGGTCAGCGGTTTTGTTTTTGTGGGCGTGAAGGTCTACGAGGCAGTGGGCAGTAAACATTTGAAAAAAACCGGCACGGCCAGCAGCGTTGTGAATGAGGATACAGAGAAGAAGCTGGCGACCATTGAGGATGTGATCAGCGAGTATTACTATCAGGACGCGGATATTGATGTGGATGCCATGACCGAGGGCATGTACGCCGGTATGGTGAGCGCACTGGGAGATCCCTATTCTGTGTACTATACCGAGGAAGAGTGGGATGAGCTCATGCGGGAGACCGAGGGCATCTACTATGGCATCGGCGCTTACCTGATGCTGGACGAGACCACGGGTGCAGCAAAAATATCGGGCGTTATTGATAATACCCCCGCTCAGGAGGCAGGACTGCGCGCAGACGACCTGATCTACATGGTGGATGGTGAGATGACCATGGGATTAGAGCTTTCCGAGATCGTGGCCCGCGTGAAAGGGGAGGAGGGCACCACCGTCCACCTTACCATATACAGAGAGGGCGAGAGCGATTACCTGGAGATCGACGTGGAGCGGCGTAAGATCGAGTCACCCACGGTCAACTATGAGATGTTGGAGAATGATATCGGCTATATTCAGATCACAGAATTCGACGATGTCACCACAGACCAGTTCACAGAGGCTCTGGCTGCGGTTAAGGGCTCCGGCGCAAAAGGCCTGATCCTTGACCTGCGCGGCAACCCCGGCGGCAGCCTCAATGTAGTCGTGGATATCGCAAGGGAGATCCTCCCCAAGGGGTTGGTCGTCTACACTGAGGATAAATACGGCGAGCGTGACGAGTACAACTGTGACGGCAGAAAAGAGCTGGAGATCCCGCTGGTGGTTCTGGTGAACGGCAATTCCGCCAGCGCTTCCGAGATCCTTGCAGGCGCCATCAAAGACTATGGAAAGGGCACCTTGATCGGCACGACCACCTTCGGAAAGGGCATCGTCCAGCGCGTGCTGCCCCTGACAGACGGCACTGCCCTGAAGCTTACCATCAGCGCTTACTACACGCCCAACGGCAATAACATTCACGGCGTGGGTATTGAGCCGGACATCGTCTGTGAGTTTGACGGCGACGCCTACTATGACGACGGCGTGGATAATCAGCTTGAGAGGGCTGTGGAGGAGATGGAGAATATGACGAAATAAAAGTCATTTAGTGCTTGACATTCCGTGCGCTGTGGCGCATACTGAAAGAACATTCAATAAACACATCTAAATATTTCATCCAATTAAGGAATCTTGCTGTACAGCTTATCCCTGAACGAAGAAATAGACAGGGATAAGAGAACTCTCTTTCCCTGTTTAAAATACAGAGAAAGAGAGGAAACAACATGAAAAATCCCAAAATCCAATGACACCCCGCGTTTTGTTCGGCGGTCCGACTTGAACTGAGAGAGAATCGAGGTGATCTGCAATATGCAAATGAATACAACCTAAATCGAAAACCAATCCAAATTGACCTGTTGGTAGTGACCAAATCAGACGATATATTGATTGATAACGAAATAGGGAAGATATTCAAACGACATAATATTATGGAGTATAAGTCTCCTGAGGATGAGATGAATATTGATACCTATTTTAAAACGCTGGCTTATGCCTGCCTTTATAAGGCGGGAGGGATCACTGTGGATGCCATCCGGTACGAGGAGATCACCATATCGCTGGTTAGAGCGGCAAAACCTGTTAAGCTATTGAAATGGTTTGAGATAAATGGTTATAATATCACCAATCCCTATTCAGGCATCTACTATATAAAAAAGGAGGGCTTCTTTGACACACAGATTATTGTGTCCAGAGAGCTGCAGCCCGAATCGCATATTTGGCTCTCGTCGCTGCAGAGTAATATCGAACCACGGGAAACGATAGAATTGTTGGAATCCTATGAGGATATCATAACAAAGGCAGAGCGAGAATATGCAGATGCCGTGGTGGAGGTGGTGTTGGAGGCAAATCCCGAAGCGGAACGGAAAGTAAAGGAGGAAAGCGCTATGGCTAGTGAATTGTGGGAAACTTTTAAGGCAGAGCGTGAGAAAGCGGAACGTTTAGGCCGGGAGGTCGGTCTGCGGGAAGGCCGAGAGAAAGGTCTGCAGGAGGGGCGCCTGGAGGTTGTCATTTCTATGCTGCAGCATGGGCGGCTGACGCTGGAAGAAGCTGCCGAAGAAGCCCAAATATCCGAGGAAAAGCTTAAAGAGTATCTCTGGGATAAATAACGGGTGGTTTTGCACTTTTTCAAATACAATTTAGCCCTAATCTATTCCAAGGATTTACATAATTGTATGAAAGTGGAAGCGCAACCGCAATATTTGGTGCATATCGTACCAAAGGACTAAATCTTTATAGGCAATATGACGAAAAGCACTCGGTTTTTTTTACCATAAAGGGAAAGTTGGAGGACTTGACAAAAGAGATAGCGGGGGCTAAAATAAGCAATGATAAGGTGTGATAGGTGGCGATGCCTATGCCCTTATTCATGTAAACTGGCCGAGGCATTCACCATCGGCCGAGGCTCAAAATATATTATTATGAAAGAGGAGGAAAAGACCAAGCATGAAAAAAGTATTAAAGAAGTTTAATCGCACACTTTCTATCATGCTCGCAGCAGCTATGGTACTTACTATGGTGCCGCAGACTGCGATGCCGGTATTGGCAGCTGAGGAAGCAGTTGAAGCTTCAGTTGACACACCGGAAGATGTAGAGAAGACCTCTGCAGAGCAGGAAACAGAAGTGACAGAGCCTTCTGAAGAAATTTCTGATGAAGGAAATTCCGAAGATGAAGGTGACGATATTGCGAACGAGGATTCCGAGGATGAGGAACTCGTGGAAGAGGAACCTTCTGACGGTGATGTAGAAGATAATGAGACACCTGCGGACGAAGCAGATGCTGAGGAAGGCGATGCAAATGAGGCAGAAGATGACCTGATGAGCATTCAGCCCAATGCAGTAGGCGCAAATGCAGTAAAAGCTCCGGAAGAAGGCAACTTTGATTATACGCCGGGTGAGAATAGTGATGTGGCAACCAACGGCTTTACTTTCACTGTAACGGCTAAGGACGGCTATAAGATTACGGCTGTACAGTATCAGGTGACTGGCGGTGAGGCGACAGACGCTGATGAGGGAAGCGCAGATAACACCTACATCATCCCTGCCGAGGTATTTGCTAATGCTGAGGAGGGCGCAGAGATTCNGATCATTGTAACAGCAGNAGCGCTCGNAANATACACCATCACCTATGCGCCNGCTGACAATGCTAAGATAGCTAAACTGGAGTATCTGGTTGGTACTGAGTATGAAACGTATAATGAAGAAACCCAAATGACTGTTACCGAGAATCAGGACTTCAAGTTCAAGCTGACAGCGGAGACCTTTTATAAGGTTGCCGAGGTTAAGGCTGGTACAACCACACTGACGGCGGACAAAGACGGCGTTTACACGATTGAGAAGGTGACGGCTGCTACAACGATCGCCGTTACGACTGATCTTGACGAGAAGCAGTGTAATAGTGTTACTGTTACATTAGATACCGCGAGTGATGCGCGTTCCGCCACAGCAACGCTGACTGTTAAAAACCAGCTTGAGACGATAGAGATGAATGCCGAAGTTGGCACGGCGGTTCTTGTCCCCGGCGAGGACGTTTTGGTGAACATTACGCCTAAGAACGGTTACAAGATCACAAAGGTTAACAAAAAAGATGTGACTCCGGATGAGGATGGCAAGGTAACGCAGGAAGTTACATTTTCCAACAAGAAAGCGACCGTGACCGTAACGACAGAGGCGAAAGCATCTGAAAGCGAAAATACGATTACTTTTGCAAATAGTACAAGACACATGACCTATAAAGTGACCGGCGATAAGAAGGTTACACCTGTAGCAGGTCAGGCGGATACTTATCAGTCGGCAGCAGGCAGCCAAAGACTGCAGTTTACTGTTACAGCAAACGGTTCCTACAAACCGACTGTGAAGCAGAGTAGCTCAAAGGAAGACGAGGCAGAGGTAACTCTTACAGCGTCTAAGACCACTGCGACCAAGACCGGGGCGACTTATGACTATGTTGTTCCGACAAGTCTGTTCGAGAAAGGCGCTGATTACACATTCACCATCACAGAGGAAGAAGATAATCGGAAATTCACACTGAGCGGTGATTTAGCAGATGTGCAGATTAGTGCCAGCAAAGATGGGCAGAAGATCACNCTAACTNACGGNACCGATGACGATGGTGCAGCAATCCTTACTTATNCCACCCTGCTGAATGACACGGTTGCATTCCAGATCAGCGCGAAGGATGGCGCTACTCTGAAGGCTGTGACGAGCCAGGTTGGTGAGAACGGCAAAGCGACTGCCGCTAAGATTACAAACGGTGTTGCCAATGTAGAGATCAAGGCGACCGACGATGTAACGATCAAGATTGAAACAGTGGATCAGTATACCGCTTCCGCACTGATGAATGAAGATGGAAGCAGTGTTTCTATCACTGACCCCAAGAAAAATGTTTATGGCGTAAGCTATAACGGCAAATATAAGGCTAGTGTTACCAAGGGTGCAGCAACTCCTACAAATGTAGTTTTGAGCGAGATCAAGGTTCTGGATGGAAAGAACGAAGTAAAGCCCAAAGACGCAGGAGCTCCCTTTACCAGTATCACTGGCGATAACAACAATGTGGCATCTATTGATCTGAGCAAGGCAGACGGTGTAGAGGGCAGAACCCTCACCTTAGAGCTGTACACCACAGTAGGTGCCGGCGACGAGGCAAAGTCTGAAAAAGTGGCATCCTACACGATGGCAGTATCTGTAGCTGCAAACGACATCAAGATCGATAAGAAGGCAGATGCTGCTGCAACACAGACGATCGATACAACAAAGACCTATACTGTAACCGCAGCTAAGGGTGTTGATCTGAGCAAGCTGGTAGCGACAGTTGAAGATGACAATGGAATCATTGCTACAGAAGCGGCTGATGTTAATGATGGTGATGACGGCGATGACGGTGAAGATGGTGATGGCAACGATAATGGCGATCTGAGCAGAGCGGCCGGAGATAAGCTGGTAGAGTATAAGGATGGCAAGCTGACAGTCACATTGGCAGCTGCAAAGGGCCTCACAGACAAGACAGCAAAAATCACCATCGCAGAAGAGGGCGCAGCAGCAGACGCTCCGAAGGCAACCCTCACGATCACAGCGGCTGATCTGATCACCAGCAGCACAAAGGCACCTACTGTGAAGATGGTTGCAGCGACAGACGTTTCCTTCAAACTTACCTTATCTGCTAAGACAGAGCAGGCAGAAAACGGAAAGCTGTATTATAAGGTTACAACACAGAAAGCAAGCGAAAGTGAAAGTGGAAACTCAATAACCACTTATGTGGAAAAGAAGAATGACAGCCAGACTGCCGAGGTTATGGTGACCAATGGTAGTTACGGTTCTGGCGGAGAAGCATCTTATACTGTGAAGGCATCTCTTGTACATGCAAGCGAGGCAGTTACAAACATTCACACTCTTGCTGACGATAAGAACCTCGGCGAAAGCCAGGCTTCCAATGCACAGACTCTCAAGACGCAGAAACCTGCGTACGAAGATAATCTGAANNTNAAGAAAGNNNAGACGCAACTNTTNTTACNGGNNAGNANAATGTNGNGATCGCTGANACCTCAGTTCAGTAAATACACNACATATCTNAGTCTGCCGGAGAATGGCGCTAAGGATACTTCCTATAGCGGAAGAAGTGCGTTGAGTGTTAAGATATCAGACGATGGCAGTCAGGTTATCGCATCTACTACAGAAGACACCGCAATCGGTAAGCACAAGATCCAGGTGACAGCATCCTCAGAGTCGGGTGCATATGCATCTGTTGCAACGATTGATATCACAGTAGTAAGAGGTATTCACTACTTAGGAGTATCTGTTCCGAGCACCAATTTATACAAGGCAGCTAAGAAGGCTGCGAAGGTAAAGGCAACCGTTGTATACAACGAGGATGTATATAGCAACAGTGTGCCTAAGAATAAAAAGGTAACTTGGGATATCGTAGATGCAGATGAAAACGAATTAGCAGAGAACAGTTATCTTAAAAAGATGGTGTCCGTGAAGAACGGCACAGTTACCGTAGATAAGAACTTTATCATTGATCCTACCGATTATGCTCAGCATACGTTCGTGATCAGAGTGACTGCAGATAACAGCAAGACATTTGCGGGCAAAGAGAGTGATGGCAGCGATGTAGTGGGCTATAGTGATCCTATTACCATCACCGCTACAGGCGAAGATATCAAGACGGTTGCGATCGTAAAACGGGATGATGACGAGGGCAAAGAATATATTAAAGCTCTCCCGGGTTCCACAGATCCAATTCCTGCGTCAGATATCAATGATGGTCGAGTAGTAGTGCTTTCGAGCGCTGCTCCTAGTTTGAAGGTTGGCGCTGAATATACAAACGAGATTGAGGAATGCGAGATCGATCTCAGCTTGCTTACGCTCAAATCCAGCAATCAGAAGAGTGTAGCTGTTGACGCAGAGAGCGGATGGATTGAAGTAAATAAGGTCGGCAAAGTAAAACTGACCGCAACCGCGAACGACGGAAGTAAGAATAAAGCGGAATTGTCGCTGACTATCGGCAATGATGAGACATCAGGGACTCTGGGGCTGAGAATGTATGAAGCGGAGTACGATTCATATGGTTGGCCACGAGCTAAAGAAAAAGATGATAGCTGGATTCAGTTCTTTAATCCTGACAATGCAAGCGATGCTGATAGGGCTAATATTACCTATGACTTCGCAACAATGCCGGTAGTGTTATTACAGGTACAGCAGAAAGCCGAGAACTCAAGTTATTATGGTAAATTACCTGACTTTGCAGACTTCAATCTGTCTGTCAAGGGTGGTAAGATCGTATACCAGTGGGGTACGGAGGCATATGTTGCAATGAACTCATCGGTGGTAACAGTTAAACTGACCGATAAATCAGCGAAACCTAACGTTGTGACAGAATATGTGCTGAAGAGCACCGGAGCATCGACAAAACCTGCCTTCAAAGCTCTGAATAAGCTTCATAGTCAGGGCACTGTCGAAGAGCAGACAGCGGATATTGAAGTAACAAAACTTCCGGCTGACATACTTACAACCGATCTGGTTGCAAAGGTAGAGGTTGACTGGTCTGCGAAGAATACCAAAAATGAGTATGATCTGTATGATTTTGCAGGCATGCTGAAAGACTACTATCCGGTTACCATCACGGATAACAAGGGAAGCTTTACACTCAATTTCGATAGTAAGGAAGAGAAGATTTATCTTAATCAGAAGAGCTACAAGTTGACAGTGACACTGGGCACCACCACGACAACAGGTGATGGCGAAAATGCAGTCACAACTTTCACAACGGCAACAACCTTACCGACATCCATGACCGTCAGTGTAGATAGCGCAAAGAAATTTACTTTCAAGCCTACTACTTCTTACACATTGACAACCAAGGATGCGAAGGCAGGCGCACTTCTGACCGGCAAGGCAAGTATTACTGATTACAATGTCGAGTGGGATACTACGCTGCAGAACATGAACACCAAGGGTGTTACCAACAGCTTTAAGAAGTACTTTGAGGTTGTTGATGGTACCATTCAGTTAAAGACTGGTGAGACCTTCCCGACAAATAAGGCAGATTGCACAGGTTACATTACCTACACTGCAACCGCAAAATCGAATTATTATAACGTTAAAACAATCTCGGATACGGTCAAGATCACCGTTAAGCTTGATGATAGGAAGACTGTGAAGAAGTATGCACAGAAAAAGGATGAAGCAGCAACGATTGTGAAGACTGTCGGCTCGAAAGCTACTGTGACCATAGATGCCACAGAAGGCAAGAACAGCGCGGCGGCAGACTTAGCCTATGTTATCGTTGATCCTAAAGATTCAAATAAGGGATTTGCAGCAGCATTACCTACAAGTGATGGTGACAATACCGGAAAAGTTGAGCTGACATGGAACGGTGAAAGCGACCTGAAAGCTGGCAAGAAACTCACAGTTAAGCTGCTGGTTGTTCCGACCTCAAGCTATTATACAGCGTTAATTGCGAATGCTGCTGATGATGCCGCACGGAACGAGTTGATTAAAACTTACGGTATCTCTACATCTGTAAAGGTTACGGTAGTAGAGACAGCCACTGTTGAACCGGAAACCAAGATTACTGTCACTGTTTCTGCTGCTTTAGATTCTGTTGTAGCTGGATCAGAACAAAAAGTACAATGTACTGCTGTAGCAAAAGACGGGGAGACAAAGATTGAAGGTGCAACGTTTAATTGGTCGGTAAAGGCAAAGGACAACAGCACGCTGGACGGTGGCACTAGCATTAACTCTACTACTGGCGAACTGACAATTGCAGCTGCTCAGGAAGCAGTAGTACTGATCGTTACAGCAACCTATACACCGGACGAAGGTGAGGCCGTAACCGGTACAACAGAAGTTACTGTGACTGCAGCAGCTGGTGGGGGAGATGCTCAATAACTAAACTCTTGAACTGCCATGGTGCAGCACAGAAGTAAAAAGAATTAAATGAATAAGAAGCGTCGCAAGATAATCGGATTTCGGTTATGGAGCGACGCTTCTTATTTTGTAAAAACAGAAATCGTGGTTGTCTTTCTTTTTTTAAATTTCTTGTGTTACTAATTGGAGAAAAGGCAAGTATTATAAATAGAATGACGGAGGAAAGGAATCCTCCGCCGTTTTGTTTATGCAAGTCGTTTCAATAACCTGCTATCTGTAACATTTTCTCCATCTCATCCGTTGGAATATCTTCTCCGCTCCAAAAGATATGGGACAAGATTGTCCATATTTCTGTCAGTTTGTCCGTGTTCTGTTTTACATGATCCAAAATGTCTATCACCTTATCGTAATCTGTTTTTATATCTGCGGCATCCTCATATTCAACAAATGGCAGTTTCGGTAAATCTGTTGTACAGATATCTGCTGTCTCGAGAATCTTCTGCAGTAGGCAATATAATTTATTATGTCGTCCCGCTTCGTCTTTTGTTGTTAAACTTTCGGTGACATCGCTTAATTTTTCCAGATACTTCTGCAGTTCAGATATAACAGGCAACCTTAATGACTCACAGATACTAGGATACAGTTTTTCCCATTTCTCTATATATGTATTTACATTGTCAATACACCGGCGTATTATCTCGTCATCATCTTGATCGAGTACTGTTTTCAGGCAATTAAGCGATTCGATGAGTTCCTCAGCGTATGCTTCTTTTTCTTCCGAAGTTTCTGCTTTTTTGCAACAGCCAATCGTTCTGCAAATGACTGCCCTAAGCAATACTGATAGATATTTTTCGGCGCAGGGCGCATATTTGCACAGATAAATCAAAGAATTCCGCTCCTCAAATTTGTGTAGGGAATTGGTCGTATAAAGT
>JAAUZN010000053.1 GCA_014804565.1 Lachnospiraceae bacterium | reverse complement strand
CTCCTTTTTTCTTTTCGCTCTCTGTTTTTATGATTTCATATTATTATGTTGGATCATATAAGAAAAGAACTGTGTGAGTATTATCTTATAATGAATCGTAAGGATTGACAAGGGAGAAAAGAGATTATTTGCGGCGCTGCTTGCGAAGCGGTCGGGAAGATGGTATTCTTTTTTCAGAGGAAACAGTATGGCAAACAGAATGATCGAGACGAATTTCATAGAGGAAGATATCAAGATTGAGGGGTCTTTGCGGCCCCAGAGGCTTGTTGACTATATTGGTCAAGAAAAGGTGAAGGACAATCTCAAGATATACATTGAGGCGGCGAAACAGCGCGGTGATGCGTTGGATCATGTCCTTTTTTACGGCCCGCCCGGACTTGGCAAGACGACCCTCGCCGGAATCATCGCCAATGAGATGGGGGTGCACATGAAGGTCACCAGCGGCCCGGCGATCGAGAAGCCGGGAGAGATGGCGGCGATCTTAAACAATCTGCAGGAGGGNGATCTTCTCTTTGT
This sequence comes from Lachnospiraceae bacterium, assembly GCA_014804565.1. Classification (GTDB taxonomy): domain Bacteria; phylum Bacillota; class Clostridia; order Lachnospirales; family Lachnospiraceae; genus UBA3282. The sequence continues at coordinate 6,463 of JAAUZN010000053.1, read as the reverse complement.
GGACGAGATTCACAGNCTGAACCGTCAGGTGGAGGAGGTTNTGTATCCCGCNATGGAGGANTATGCCATTGANATCATGATCGGCAANGGGGCTACGGCCCGGTCCATCCGTCTGGATNTGCCGCATTTTACTCTGGTGGGNGCNACCACCAGGGCGGGNCTNCTCACAGCGCCCCTGCGGGACCGTTTCGGNATGATCCACCGGCTGGAATTTTATACCGTNGAGGAACTNACNGTCATNATAANACAGTCGGCCGGAAAGCTGGGNGTGGAGATCGANGNGAAGGGTGCGGTGGAGCTGGCAAGAAGAAGCCGTGGAACGCCCCGGCTGGCTAACCGCATTCTAAAGCGTGTGCGGGANTTCGCTCAGGTNAANTANGANGGNGCNATCACGGAGGAGGTNGCNNGGACGGCANTGGATCTGATGGATGTGGACCGGCTGGGCTTAGATCATGTGGATCGCAATATCCTGGGCACCATGATAGAGAAGTTTAAGGGNGGCCCNGTGGGGCTGGAAACGCTGGCGGCAGCCATCGGAGAGGATGCNGGNACGATAGAGGATGTGTACGAGCCTTATCTGATTCAGAACGGTCTGCTCAACCGAACGCCCAGAGGAAGGATNGTCACGGATCTGGCCTATCGGCATTTTGGGCTTGAAATTCCCNCNTGAGACAGATATAATGANAATGTGGTACTGTAATGCACGGTAAGGGAGAGGCGTTCATGGCAATCAANACAGATACGGAAGTGATCATCGCCGGTAAGGTTTTTACACTGAGCGGGAATGAAAGTGAAGAGTACCTGCAGAAAGTGGCTTCCTACATAAATAATAAGATAGCTGAGTATAACGGAAATGACAGCTTTAAAAGACAACCCATGGATATACAGAATGTGCTGTTACAGTTAAACATAGCGGATGANTACTTTAAGGCCAAAAAGCAGATCAGCATTTTGGAAGAGGATCTGAAGAATAAAAACGATGAGGTATATGAATTAAAACATGATCTGATCGCTTCACAGATGAAGCTGGAAGCGACTGAGAAAAAAGTGCAGGAGCTGCAGGAGCAGGCGAANGAAAACGCGAAACAGATCGTCCGCATGGAAACAGAATTAAAAGAACGGAAAAAATAAACGGGAAGCCAGGCTCAAGGGGCCTGGCTTTTTTCGGATTCAGTTCGGAGCGATAACTATGAGTAAGTTTGTGGAACTGCTGGCGCCGGCCGGCAGCTATGAAGCTTTTTTGGGAGCGCTGAATGCCNGAGCAGATGCGGTGTATCTGGGCGGCGATCGTTTTGGCGCCCGGGCATATGCGGAAAATCTGGATACGGAACAGATNTGCCGTGCNCTTCATATCGCCCATTTTTATGGCAGGAAAATATACCTGACGGTGAATACCCTCTTAAAAGAGCGGGAACTTTCCGGACTTTACGAATATCTTGNACCTTTTTATGAGGCGGGGCTGGACGGNGTGATCGTACAGGATNTTGGCGTGTTTCGTTATATAAAGGAGCATTTTCCGAATCTGCCCCTGCACGGCAGNACCCAGATGACGGTGACGGGGAAGCGCGGCGCGGCTTTTTTACAGGAGCAGGGNNCGGTGCGNNTTGTGCCNGCCAGAGAGCTTTCTCTGGAGGAGGTGCGGCAGATNAAANNNCAGACCGGTATGGCNGTGGAGTGTTTTATNCANGGAGCCATGTGCTACTGNTATTCCGGACAGTGCCTTTTCAGCAGTATGCTGGGAGGCAGGAGCGGTAACAGNGGGCGCTGTGCNCAGCCNTGTCGNNTGCCCTACGAGATTTNTGATGGGAAAANNCGNATTTCGGGGGAGGGATATCCCTTAAGCCTGAANGATATGTGTACNNTNGANTATNTGCCGGCGCTGATCGANGCCGGGATCGANTCCTTTAAGATCGAGGGNCGNATGAANCGGCCGGAGTATGCNGCGGGCGTCACNGCGATCTACCGAAANTACATTGATCTNTATTATCANAAGGGAGCGGCAGNATACCGNGTNGATCCNGCNGANATGNACAGGCTTCGCGGNCTNTATATCCGCAGNGAGATNCAGACCGGNTATTATGAGCGGCANAACGGAAGAGAGATGATCACNCTGGAAAAANCCGGTTATCAGGGCAGTGACGAGGCAGTGCTTGCCCAGGTGAGGGCAGACTATCTCCATGAGCCTGAGAAAATGCCGGTGCAGATTCATGTAACGGTGCGGGTGGGAGAGCCCTTGCGGCTCACGATGTGTCTGGCGCAGGAAGACGGAGCATCGGTGGAGATNGCAGGAGAGACTGTACAGCCAGCCAGAAATGCGCCTTTGACGGANGCGGATATCAGAAAACAGNTGTGCGAAGACAGGNGANAGNCTNCTGACGGTNACNGACTGNGAGNTCTGNCTGGAAGGGNANGGNTTTGTGCCGGTGCGGGCATTGAATCNGCTGCGCCGNGAGGCGGTGGAGCGCTTGGAACAGGCGGTGATCGCAGCGCAGCGGGAAAATGAGCCCACAGAGGGTGTCCCTAAAGATAATAGAGAAAATCGACCAAGTGAGCGGATCGAGCGGCCTGCCATAGACTGCCTGGTCACCACCTACGAACAACTGGCGGCTGTGGCGGAAGCGGACTGCAGGCGTATTTATCTGGAGAGTGATCTGCTTCTGGCGGAATCTGACAGGATAGCAGCCCTTCTGGAAAGGCAGGGGCAGGGACGGTATTATCTGGCGCTTCCCTATATTCTGCGGGAGCGGGATGAGCGTTATCTGGAACGTCTTGAGGTGCTGCTTCGAGAGAATGGGAAGCTGTTCTCCGGTGTTCTTGTCCGCAATCTGGAGAGTCTGTCCTATGTGCGGGCGCTTGCAGAAAAAGAGGAGGCTTCCTGGACTGACAGGATCATCGCGGATGCGGGGCTGTACTGTTTTAATGGAGAAGCGGCGGCCTTTTTAGGGACATACTGTCAGGAGATTACTCTGCCCTATGAGCTGAATGCGGGAGAGGCTTCTCATCTGACAAAGGCGGTGGGCCGGCTGGGACTGCAGGTGAACCAGATCGCTTACAGCCGGATTCCCATGATGATTACGGCAAACTGCCTGCAAAAGACGGCGGATTGTTGTCTTGCCGGGAAAGAGAGAGACAGAAGGCTTTCCTTAAAGGATCGCCAGGGNGTGCTTTTTCCTGTGGTGTTAAATTGTGAACACTGTTATAATGTCATATATAATGCTGTGCCTTATTCCCTGCACACGGCAAAAAGGGAACTGGAGCGGATCGGCGCGTCGGCGCTGCGGTATGATTTTGCGTTGGAAGATGGCAGCCAGTGCCAACAGATATTAAAGGGAGAGTACCCCTTTACAGANTANACGACNGGACACTGTAAGAGAGGTGTCGAGTAGAAGGAAACGAGTCATATGGAGCTGTATATCACAGANCTTTCTAAATATTTTATCACCCTGTTCATCGCCTGCTATACGCTGGAATGCTTTCTGGTATTTCGCTTTTCGGATGAGGAGCGGCGGCGGGGCGGCTATATCCGCCAGAATCTGTGGATGTTTCTGGTGCATTTTTCGTGCTTTCTGGTGATCTGTTTTGAGACAGGCAAAATTGAGTATCTATTTTTTTATGTGCTCCAGCAGATTTTGTTATTCTCCACGGTCATGCTCTTTCGGATGATTTATCCAAAGGGCAACATGCTGATCGTCAATAATATGTGCATGCTCTTAAGCATCGGGTTTGTGATCCTCACCAGGCTTTCCTACGAGCGTGCGATCAAGCAGTTTTTTATCGTGACGTCATCCATCATCATCGGTATGGCGATCCCTTTTTTTATCCGCAATCTGAAGTTCTTAAAGAGTCTGACATGGATCTATGCGGGAGTGGGGATCGTGGCACTGGGGATCGTGCTGATTTTGGGCTCCGTCACTTACGGATCTAAAATTTCTTACTCTTTGGCGGGCGTTACCTTTCAGCCCTCAGAGTTTGTAAAGATTCTGTTTGTCTTTTTTGTAGCCAGCGCATTCAGCGAATCATGGGATTTCCTTCGGGTGACAGTGACAGCGGTGCTGGCCGGTATTCATGTGCTGATCTTGGTGGCATCCAAGGATCTGGGCAGTGCACTGATCTTTTTTATCGTCTTTGTGCTTATGACGTATATTGCCACAGGTAAGGGAATTTATCTGTTTTTGGGGGCGGCTGGCGGATGTGGCGCAGCGGTTATGGCCTATCGGCTTTTCAGCCATGTGCAGGTGCGGGTACAGGCATGGCAGGATCCTTTCAGCTGTATTGACGATGCGGGGTATCAGGTCACCCAGTCCCTTTTCGGGATCAGCAGCGGCGGATGGTTCGGGCTTGGCCTGTTCCGGGGGGATCCCACAGCGATCCCGTTGGTGGAGGCGGATTTTGTGTTTTCTGCGGTGGCGGAAGAACTGGGGATCCTCTTTTCCATGTGTCTGCTTCTGATCTGTATCAGCAGCTTTATTATGTGTATGAACATCGCCCTGAAGCTTCAGGATCGGTTTTACCGGCTGATCGCCTTCGGGCTTGGCGTTACTTATATCTTTCAGGTGTTTCTGACAGTGGGCGGCGGGACGAAATTCATTCCCATGACGGGTGTAACGCTGCCGTTTATCAGCTACGGCGGCAGTTCGGTGCTGACTACGCTGAGTATGTTCTTTATCATAGAGGGACTCTATATTATCAGGCGGGATGAAGGAGACAGACGTGCCAAAAACAAAAAGCGAAAAAATGCAGTCGAGAGAAAGCGAAGAGCAGTATACGCAGAGGAAGAGCCAGAAGACGAAGAAGAAACGTAACCGCCAGATCTTAGCGGTAACTTATGCCTTTGTCGCGCTGTTTTTCCTGATGATGGGCTATACCTGTCACTATGCGGTGACCCACAAGCAGACGCTTCTCAACAACAGCTATAATACCAGACAGGAGATCCTGATCGCACAAAACAGCAGAGGAACGATCTATGCCTCGGGCGGACAGGCCCTTGCCATGACGGAGACGGATGAGGAGGGGGAGGAGACCAGAGTGTATCCTTATGCCAATATGTTTTCCCATGTGGTGGGTTATGCGTCCAACGGAAAGTTTGGCATAGAGGCGGCGTCCAATTACTATCTGATCAACTCCAATACCAGCCTTTCCGAGAAGGTGGCAAACGATATGGCGGGCCAGAAATATCCGGGAGACAGCGTTGTGACTACGCTGGATGTGGACTTACAGCAGATCGCATATGATTCGCTGGGAGTTTACAAGGGGGCGGTCATTGTGTCGGAGCCCTCCACGGGGCGGATTCTGGCTATGGTGTCGAAGCCGGACTTTGATCCCAATGAGATCGAGACGATCTGGGATGACCTCCTTTCGGACAAGGAGAGCAGTGTGCTGTTAAACAGGGCGACACAGGGCTTGTATCCGCCCGGCTCTACCTTTAAGATCGTGACGGCGTTAGAATATATCAGGGAAAATATTGACTCGTATAGTCAGTTTAGATTTCAGTGCAACGGAAGCTTCACCCACGGGGAGGAACGCATCAACTGTTATCACGGAACCGCTCACGGCGGAGAGGATTTTACGAAGGCGTTCGCAAAGTCCTGTAATTCAGCCTTTGCCAGCATTGGACTGGAGTTGGATCGGAAAAAGTTTGGAGATACGGTAGACGAGCTGTTGTTCAATCAGGAATTGAAGGTNGATTTTTCNTATAATCAAAGCAGGCTTTNCATGGGAGCGGATACGGTGGACGCTGATGTGATGCAGGCGGCCATCGGACAGGGCACCACCCAGATCACGCCTCTGCAGNTGAANATGATCACCTGTGCCATNGCCAANGANGGAATGCTGATGAAGCCCTATCTGGTGGAGCGGGTGGAAACNCNGGAAAAGNCNGTGGTNAANCAGTATTCTCCGGATTCCTACAAGCGTCTGATGAGNGANCAGGAATCGCAGATCATGAAGGAATTGATGACNGANGTGGTGGAGAGCGGCACNGGNACNAAGCTTTCNGGGCTTTCCTACACGGCNGCCGGCAAGACGGGGTCTGCGGAATATAACAGTGTCAAGACAGATTCGCACGCCTGGTTTACGGGNTTTGCCCCGGTGGAAGATCCCCAGGTGTGCGTGACNATCATCATAGANGGAGCNGGCAGCGGCGGNGATTATGCCGTGCCTGTGGCGAAGCGGATNCTGGATGCGGCTATCCTTAATAGATAGCCGTTATCGTAAGNTCCGGTTTGGANGAGAGNTCNATGAGACTGCCNTCCTCCCGCTGTAANAGAGGTCTGGAAAGGTTATCCTTATTGATGTTCATGACACGGGCCTCCTCGTCGTTGCTCAGGCGCACCATAAAGTTAAGCTGTGTGGCGGCAATGTGGTAGAGGATAGGCTGCAGGATATCCTTGTCGTATTTCTCATAGCCGTCCCGCTCGAAGTTTTCGATGATCTGAAAGGGATGCAGGGACTGCCTGTAGGTGCG
>JAAUZN010000052.1 GCA_014804565.1 Lachnospiraceae bacterium | reverse complement strand
CACTTTATAATACCATTCATTTGCATAGATTGCGATAATCCCTCCTTGGATTCATATTTGTGCGTNTCGATATGGCCATATCCCTGNTGCACAGCGAACTCCTTGTTCTGTAAAGGATATCGGCATGAATNCNATTTCCTTAACCCTATTTTAGCAGTTTTTTATAATAAATGAAAGCAAAAATTCTTAAAAAATACAATAAAAATACAAAATTTCTGAAAAAAGAAACGTNCTAACGATAAATACAGACAAAAANGANGANAAGCAAGGTTGACAGANGACTACCAATGGAGTATCCTTAATTAAGAAGGTAGGCATGNGTCAACCAAATAAAAGACAGGAGTACAGATATGATCAGATTATCAGAGGCGGAATGGAAAGTTATGAATGTGCTGTGGGAGGAGTCGCCCCAGACGATCATGCAGCTGACCCACCGNTTTCAGGGAACGACAGACTGGACGAAGCATACCGTTATGACTTTTTTGAAACGGATGGAGGATAAGGGGGCAGTCGGCTATGAGGCGGGCGGACGGGCGAAGCTGTATTATCCGAAGATTGAGAAANGCGAAGCGGCCTTGCAGGAGACTGAGGAATTTTTGGAGAAGGTATTCGATGGCAGGATGGGACTTATGCTGAATACGATGGTACAGCAGAAGGCTCTTTCCGGGGAGGAGATCGCAGAGCTTTACGATATCCTGCGGCAGGCCGAGGAGATGGTTGAGAAGGACAAAGAAAGAATGGGTGAGACAGAGAGCGGAAAGGACGGTGGACGGCTGTGATGGTTGAAGTATTGGTTACATCATCAGTGATGATNCTGGGGATTCTATGTCTGCGGAAGCTGACCATGGGAAAAATTTCTATGAGAGTTCGATATGCGCTNTGGCTTCTGGTGGNGGTTCGNNTGCTNNTGCCGGTGTCTGTNGGGACAAGCCCNNTNAGCGTGTTGAATCTGCTGCCGGCTTTTTTGCAGGCAGGCGGACAGTCGGATGCCNGGATTTCCGATTCTGAAAACGGNCAGACTGCGAACGGTGCCGGTGAGACAGAGGGANNGGAAAATGCGGGNAAAGAGGAAGAAACNCATGCCGNGCANAGTAAGGAGAATCGGTGCAGAGACTGNNTTTCTTTTACAGCACCCGGCACAGGAAACAGACGGACNGANTTNNNACATAACAACTGTTATTGNNGNNGCGCAAAAGAATCNGGGCANTTCTCCGGTCTATGTTGTTCTGGTGGTGTGGCTNTCAGGATTTCTCTNNGTGNGCGGATACATGCTTTTTATGAGGATGCGCTTTGTGGGGTATCTGCGCAAAAACCGCGAGGAGATCGTTGGGGAGGAGATTCCTGTCATCATAGGAGAAAGGCTTGCGGCACGCGGCATGCGGGTATACCGGGTGAAGGGATTGCCGAGTCCTTGTCTGGTGGGACGACATATTTATATCGGCGAACAGACGCCGGAGGCTGCACAGGAACTGACGCATATTCTGGCACATGAATACTGTCATGCGGTGCACGGAGACGGTTTCTGGGCGCTTTTGCGGTGTGCGCTTGNGGCGGTCTACTGGTTTGATCCTTTTGTGTGGGCAGCAGCTTTTGCGGCGAGACAGGACAGCGATCTTGCCTGTGANGAGGCGGCNGTCNGANTGNTGGGTGAGGAAGAAAGGTTTGCTTACGGAAGAACNTTGCTTGCTCTTTTGCAGGAGAGCGGAGGCAGNGCGGAATGNCCCGGTATGCCGCTTATGTTTTCCGGAGGCCGGCGCAGCGTCAGAGAGCGGGTTGTGGCGTTGGCTGAAAGAAATAAGACGGAAGCCGTTGTCCTTGTGGCGGTGCTCTCTATGGTCTGTCTGATCTGNGGCTGTGCNTTTACGGGAGCGCAGGAGGACGAGGCGGAGGTCATTGTAAACGAAGAGATTGGCGAGCCGGAGGCCGATGAAAATGTGCGGGAGATGAATGTATCGGAAGGGCAGAACGGAGACGGCATCTCTGAAATGGACAGGCTGTGGGAGCTTGAAAATGAGCTGAACAAGGAANNTGNNCAGATTCNGGCNGAGTATGAAGAAGCCGCCGATGCGGCANANCAGGCGGCTTTTGAGGAGGTACTGAACTACCACGGTGTTATGGAAGGGAAGGACGACAGCGAGCTTTNCCTGAANCGNCNGGTNGATNNGCAGCTTTNNTATGAATACGGAGCGGCAACGCGGGCGGAGAGAGATATGGTGATACAGGACGCGCCGGAGGAGGGCTGGTATCTGCTCTGCTGCAACGAAGAAGAATCCNTATCGCTCTATGGNTTNTTTACGAAAGATTTCGGCTGCCGGGGCATGAAAACCCTGATNGGGGAGGATGTAAACACCTTTGANCTTGTATGGTATCCCTCCGGCATGAATGGCNTCAGCGGGAATATCAGGGTGCTGGAACAGGCGGCGGACGGTCTGCCGAGACGCTTTGTCTTTAAATATATGGAGGAGGAGAGTGCCGAGACGGAAATCTGGCGGCTTGCCAGCGGTTTCCGGTATGACACCGGCACGGTGGATTTAAANGTNCTTNCGNAGGAGGACTATCTNTCCTGGGCTGACTGGCATNTGACTTANCAGATTGACGAGGAGAGGGAGCAGGTGCGGGTGTTCTGTGATAAGGACGGAATGGCCGGTATACTGGATATCTCCGACTATGCGGGACTTCCCATAGAGGAGGTATGCGTATCACTCGATACAGTGGCTTTTGATCTTGACAGCGAGGCCTTTGAGGGGGAGGAGAATATTGCCCTTCACCTGTGCGTCGGGTTGAAGCTTGCAGGTTATGAGGACGTTTTTATTTACCGACTTTCCCCACTGGCAGTACAGGTGTTATNTAATGAGAATGAGGANGGNGGATTCCGCTTCAGGCAGCCGACGGTGGATGAGAAATATCAGATCCAAAATCCAGTACAGGAGAGGAAGCTGGAGGAAATCAAGAACGTCGGGCGATAAGTTTTTTTCTTATTGCGTATTTCTGTGATACTATATATAATGATAATACGAATACTTTATGTTAGGAAAAGACAGGGGAGTAGAAAGCTGCATGAAATACAAGAAGATCAATGATGCAACGGTACAGTGTATTGTCTCGGCGGATGATATGNCGGNATATGGACTCACGCTATCGGATATCTTCGAGCGCAATGAGAGAGGCGANGAGTTTNTNAGGGATATCATNGAGCGNGCNCANGANGAGGTNGGATANCAGATCAACAATGGCAATATCGCCATGCAGATCACNCCTCTCAAGGACGATGGACTTGTGGTCACTTTTACGGATGAGGGACCGATGGCATTTAAGGANATGCTGCAAAANTTAAAAGANGTGCTGCAGGAGTTCAGTGCGGAGCTGGCCGGGCAGGAGGAACAGTCTAAGGTAAAGGCACAGCAGGCGGANCAGGNGTTTGATGAAAACCGCAGGATGTTNGTCTTNCNTACCATGCACCAGACNATGCAGTATGCNGCNACGATNCCGAATACATATTCTGTGAAGAGCCANCTCTATAAAGANGGGGANGCCTATTATCTGGTGCTGGAAAANAACAGGCTCTCTTACAAGATGTTCAATAAGATCAGCGCCCAGGCGGTAGAGTTCGGAAACCTGATCGCAGTCTGTGAGGAGCGGATGCGGTACTTGGAGGAGCATGGAGAATGCCTGATCAGAGACCGGGCGGTGAGCAAACTGCGCAGGATCTATCTGGCTTAAGTTAAGAAAGATTCCATATTGAAAAAGTGGGTGACAGTGCTGCCATGCCTCAAAAGCTGGCAGCAATTATTATGTGCAGACCCGTGCAGAGGAAGTTTNTAAACCAATCTAGGAGGAAAGATGAGTAAAGGGAAAAAGAAGAACAATGAGCAATTCGATACCTTTTTAGAGAAAGAGATCCTGACGGCAAACCGATATGATGAGTCCGCGAAGGAGAGCGGAGAGGGACTGCGCTATGAGGAGGCCGGGATCGACGGCAGGATCCTGCGTGCCGTGAAGGAGCTGGGTTTTGAACATATGACGCCTATTCAGGAGCAGGCGATCCCGCTCTTTATGACAGGGCAGGATATTATCGGGCAGGCGCAGACGGGCACCGGCAAGACAGCGGCTTTCGGGATTCCTATCCTGCAAAAGATCGATCCGGAGAATCGGTCTCTCCAGGCGGTGATCCTGTGTCCTACCAGAGAGCTCGCCATGCAGGCGGCGGATGAGCTGCGCAAGTTTGCCAAGTACATGAACGGTATCAAGGTGCTCCCGGTTTACGGTGGGCAGGAGATCTATAAGCAGATCAAGAATTTAAAGACCGGTGTACAGATCGTGGTGGGGACGCCCGGCCGCGTGATGGACCATATGCGCAGACACACGCTCAAGATGGATGATGTGCACACGGTAGTCTTGGATGAGGCGGATGAGATGTTAAATATGGGNTTCCGGGAGGACATCGAGACGATCCTGAAGGAGATGCCAAAGGAGCGGCAGACAGGACTTTTCTCGGCCACCATGCCCAAGCCGATCCTGGATATCACCAAGNCTTACCAGAAGAATGCGGCTTATGTGAAGATGACGCCGAAAGAGGTGACTATNCCGNTGATCAAACAGGCATACTANCAGGTGCGGAAGCAGGATAANGAGGAGGTTCTCTGCCGCCTGATCGATTACTANGATCCCAAGCGTGCCCTGATCTTCTGCAATACCAAGCGGATGGTGGATGAGCTGACAGAGCATTTGAAGGGCAGAGGNTACGAGGTGGAGGGGCTGCATGGGGATCTGACCCAGGGACAGAGAGATACGGTGATGAATCTGTTCCGCAGCGGCAGGACAAATATCCTGATCGCCACCGACGTGGCGGCGAGAGGCATCGACGTAAACGATGTGGAGGCAGTCTATAATTATGATGTGCCGGAGGATATTGAGTACTATGTCCATCGGATCGGCAGAACCGGACGTGCGGGAAAGACCGGCAGATCCTTCACCCTTGTGGTGGGAAGAGAGGCTTATAAGATACGGGATATCGAGCGCATCTGCCACACGAAGATCAAGGAGCGCAAGATACCCAATGCGGCGGATATCACGGCAAGAAAAGCCGAGAAGATATTGCAGGAAGCTGTGGCTGTGATTGAAAANGAAGATATCAGCAGGGCNACAGAGTATATTTTAGATGCGGTGGCGCTCGGACAGTACAGNGCGACNCAGATCGCGGCGGCCTTTATGAAGATGAAGCTGGGGGATGAGATCGAGGATATCCGGACGGAGAAATTTTTCTTTGAGAAGAAACTGGGCAAGTCCTCTCAGGGCCGGAATGGCAAAGGCAGCTATGGCGACAGAAACGGTCGAAGCGGTAAAGGCGGCTACGGCGACAAGAGTAATCGAAGCGGTAAAAGCAGCTATGCTGCCAGAGGGGAAACCAGGAAAGATAAAAATAGATATGCTAACAGCAGACCGAAAGACGTAAGGCGTGACGGCAGCGCTTACGATAAGAGAAACGATAGTTTCGGCACCCGCTACGGGTCGCTTCGCATCAAGACAAAATAGGGACTAGAGTACAAGCTCCTGTCCGTGGTCTTTCAGCCATTTGCGGTGGGTGCGGTAATCGGGGCATACCTGTTCCACCAGCGCCCAGAATGCGGCGGAGTGATCCATGTGGGTCAAGTGGCAAAGCTCGTGGACGACCACATAATCCAGGACGGCAGGCGGCGCCAGCATGAGACGCCAGTTGAAGGAGAGAGTGCCTCTGGCGCTGCAGCTCCCCCAGCGGGTCTTCTGATCCCGGATGGTGATGCGCTCGTAGCTGCCGCCGGTGAGGGGCAGAAAGTAGGCCACCCGTTTGGGAAAATATTCTCTGGCGGCCTCGATATACCGCTTTTCCAATGCGGCCCGCTGGGTGTCTGTCAGGTCGGAGACNGGNCGGNGCNNNGCNCGCTCCANNGCNTCTAANTAGTGGGTGATGATCCAGTGCTGCTTTTCCAGCAAAAGATGNNGNATNTNNGCNTTGGNNGTGCGAAGGGGAACCCGCAGGGTGATCTCGCCCTCGGNGGAGANNCTGATGGANCAGGTCTTCCGGCGGCTGTAGACCACGGAGTAGGGCAGTTCATAAAGTTGGCTCTGGTATTTGATGCGATATAGGTGTTCCATAGTTGTGATTATATAATGCTGACAAAGGAAAAACAAGCGGAGGAAGTGTTGAATGGCTTTACACTTTTTNATAAANCGGATATAATANNGCTGTAACNGTTAGGNCAGATTATTANGGAAAGNAGGTGATCGANTGCCAAACGGTGCAGAGATTATAAGAGATGCCATAAACGATTTCCAGAAGGTGCAGAAACGTATGCTGTTAGCAAAAGAGGAGAATGCAGTGAGAACCTATGCTGATCTCAAGGAAGATTATGTTTCATTAAAAGCGCTGCTTACAAGTTTGGGAGTTAATCTTACAGAGATTGATAGAATAAAAGAGTAAGAAAGAAAAGGAGAAANANTCATGGGAAGTAAGAAACCGGCAGTATTGATGATCTTGGACGGCTACGGCCTCAATGAGAAGACGGAGGGCAATGCGGTGGCACTGGCGAAAACGCCGGTGATGGATAAGCTGATGGCGGAGTGCCCTTTTGTGAAGGGTAATGCCAGCGGTATGGCGGTAGGTCTGCCGGACGGGCAGATGGGCAACTCCGAGGTGGGACATCTGAATATGGGCGCAGGGCGCATTGTATATCAGGAGCTTACCAGAATCACGAAGGAGATTCAGGACGGCACCTTTTTTGAGAATCCGGCACTTATGGATGCGGTGAATAATTGTAAGAAAAACGATTCTTCTCTGCACATGTTCGGTCTTCTGTCGGACGGCGGCGTGCACAGCCACAATACCCATCTCTACGGTCTTTTAGAGCTGGCTAAGAGAAACGGGCTCTCCAAGGTGTACGTTCATGCTTTCCTGGACGGTCGTGACACGCCCCCTGCAAGCGGCAAGGGCTATGTGGAGGATCTGGAGGCCGAGATGAAGAAGATCGGCGTAGGCGAAGTGGCAACCGTGACAGGCCGTTATTATGCGATGGACCGTGACAATAACTACGACAGAGTGGAGAAGGCTTATCTGGCGCTGACCAAAGGCGAGGGCCTTGAGGCGGAGAGCGGGCCTGCGGGTATTCAGGCTTCCTATGACAGAGACGAGACAGACGAGTTTGTAAAGCCCACGGTGGTGAAGAAAAACGGCGCACCGGTGGCGACCATCAAGGACGGCGATTCGGTTATATTCTTTAATTTCCGTCCAGACAGAGCCAGAGAGATCACCAGAAGCTTCTGCGACGATGATTTCAAAGGTTTTGCGAGAGAAAAGAGACTGGATCTGACCTATGTGTGCTTCTCAGATTATGATCCCACGATCCCGAATAAGGAAGTGGCGTTCCACAAGATCTCCGTTACCAACACTTTCGGAGAGTGGCTTGCCGCGAACGGCATGAAGCAGGCGAGGATCGCGGAGACGGAGAAGTACGCGCATGTGACTTTCTTCTTCAACGGCGGCGTGGAGGAGCCTAATGAGGGTGAGACCCGTATTCTGGTGAACTCTCCTAAGGATGTGGCGACCTACGATCTCAAGCCTCAGATGAGCGCTTACGAGGTCTGTGATAAATTAGTGGAAGCGATCAAATCCGGCGACTATGATGTGGTCATCATCAATTTCGCAAATCCTGACATGGTGGGACACACCGGTGTGCAGGAGGCAGCCATCAAGGCTGTGGAGGCGGTAGATGAGTGCGTGGGCAAGGCTGTTGCGGCGATCAAAGAGGTGGACGGCGTGATGTTTATCTGTGCAGACCACGGCAATGCAGAGCAGCTCATCGATGAGGAGACGGGTGCACCCTTTACGGCGCACACCACCAATCCGGTGCCCTTCATTCTGGTCAATGCAGATTCGGCTTATAAGCTGCGCGAGGGCGGCTGTCTTGCGGATATCGTTCCTACCATCATCGAGCTGATGGGAAAAGAGCAGCCCGCGGAGATGACGGGGAAATCGCTGCTTGTGAAGTAATGGCGGCAGCATAATTTAAAAAGAGTAATGAGAGAGCCTGTGCGATGTAATGATCGTGCGGGCTCTCTTTGTGTGCGCGAATAGGCAGCGTCATAACTTTTAGGTTGACAGATTTTCACGGCGGAGGTATATTAAGTGTACCACCACTAATAGTACACTTAATATTGTTGAGGGTGGTAAAATGCCGGGAAAGGAGAAGACATGATAATCATAGATTACAAAGATACCCGTCCGATTTATGAGCAGATCGTGGAGCGCTTTAAAACGCTGATGTTGAAGGGCGCNATGCAGCCTGATGAGCAGATGCCGTCGGTGCGCAATCTGGCGATGGAGCTCTCGATCAATCCGAATACGATCCAGAAGGCATATGCGGAGCTTGAACGGCAGGGATTTATTTATACGGTCAAGGGAAGAGGCAGCTTCGTATCCGGGGATAACAGTCTGGTGGACAGGCGGAAGAAGGAATATATCGAACAGATCCTGACTCTGGTAAGAGAGGTTCTGGAGATTGGCCTGACGAAGCAGGAGATTATTTTGGAGATTGAGAAATTGCAAATGTAGACCTGTACCGATGACTTGAAAATCAGACATAAAACAGGACACTGCAGTGCAGTGGGAAAAGAGGAGCTTATGATAGAGATACATAATGTGACGAAGCATTTTGAAAAGATCAAAGCCGTGGATGAGGTCAGCGTCACCATCAGGGAAAAGACGGTGTTCGGCCTGATCGGCACCAACGGCGCAGGAAAGAGTACGGTGCTGCGCATGATAGCGGGCGTACTGAAACCCGACGAGGGCACGGTGGCAGTGGACAATATGCCGGTGTATGACAATGTGGAAGCGAAGGAGCTGCTGTTTTTTATTGCGGATGAACCTTACTTTTTCGCCAACGCCAACGCCCGGACAATGGAGCGGTATTACAGCGGTATTTATAAAGCGTTTGACAGAGAAGAATATTATCAATATCTGGAGAAATTTAATCTGGAACCAAACCGGAAGATCGGCACCTTCTCCAAAGGTATGAAGAAGCAGCTGGCTCTGCTGCTTGGTATCTGTGCCCGCACCAAATACATTCTCTGCGATGAGACTTTTGACGGGCTGGATCCGGTCATGCGGCAGGGGATCAAGTCGATCTTTGCCAAGGAGATGGAGGAGCGGGGGCTTACGCCGGTGATCGCCTCCCACAATCTGCGGGAGCTGGAGGATATCTGTGATCATGTGGGGCTTTTACATAAGGGCGGCGTTCTGCTGTCCAAGGATCTGGAGGATATGAAGTGTAATATCCAGAAGGTGCAGTGCGTGTTCACCACAGTGGAGGATGAACTGAAGGCATTGAACGGTCTGGAAATTTTGAAAAAGGAACAGCGGGGGTCGCTTTCCACGATCACCCTGCGCAGTACAAGAGAGGAAGTGGAGGCGAGATTCGCCACGGTGGACACAATCTTTTACGAGGTGCTTCCCCTTTCTCTGGAAGAGATTTTTATCAGCGAGACGGAGGTGGTAGGCTATGACATCAAAAAACTCATTCTGGGCTAGTTGCAGGGAAAATCATAAACGACGGATCTGGGTCTGGATCGTGGCGGTATTGTCACAGCTTCTGCCCTATGGCGGCATCACAATGATCTATTTGAGCCGTATCAAAGATTATAATGCGCGCGGTATTTACAGGACGGCGGCAGAATTTCAGGATGCATTGTATCGGGCAGTGAAGGATGCCCTTGGATTTTCGGATGATATGTACAAGATCATCATTCCTTTGGCGGCGCTCATCGGGATGCAGGGTTTTTCCTATCTGTATAACAGACGGAAGGTGGATCTGTACCACAGCGTGCCGGTGACCAAAAACAGAAGATTTGCGGCGGTCTATTTAAACGGACTTTTTATTTACCTGACAGCGAATCTGACAGGCATTCTCTTCGGCCTGGTGATCGCGGCTTCTCAGGGGGCGGTGAACGGATCGGTGCTTACGGATGTGGGTCTGGCCTTTTTATGGAATCTGGTCATGTTTCTGGTTTTTTACCATATGATGATCCTGGCGGTGATGCTGACCGGAAACTGGTTTGTGACAATCTGCGGATTCGCGGTGCTTGCACTGTATGAATTCGTTGTGCGTCTTCTGATAGAAGATATGATGGAGAATTTTTTCAGAACCTATACCAACTATTTTCAATCTTACGGGTTGAAACTGTCAGTACTTACGGATGTGACCAACAATATCTGGTACCTCAAGAATCTGCCGGATACGGCGGCCAAGGCAGAGCTCGCACTTCCTTTTGTGGGCAGATGGATTCTGATTGCGGCAGCACTTCTTTTGCTTGCCTATGCGGCTTACAGAAAAAGACCCTCAGAGGCGGCAGGCAAAGCCATCGCTTTTCCGATTTTGGAGCCTATCCTTAAGGTGGCAGTGGTGATCCCGGCAGCGCTTATGGTTGGCATACTGGTATATTCCACCTCTATGAAGAATGAAGTACTGCAGGTACTTGCCATGGCAGTGGCGGGCGTGATCTTCTGCTGCGTTATGGAGGTGCTCTATGATTTTGACATTCGAAGTCTGTTTAAGCATCTGGTGTCCAGCGGCGTGGCATTAGTGGGTGTTTTGGCAATATTTTGCATCTTCAAATGGGATCTGTTCAGGTATGACAACTATCTGCCGGCACAAAATAAGGTGGAGAGTATTGCAATTTTGACAGATGGATATTATGATGGCTATTGGGACGAGAATCTGTCGTATGTCAGTGACGATGATTATGTGAGAGAGCATATGTTTTTGACAGATATAGAACCGGTTTTGGCGCTCGCACAGGCTTATCTGCAGACGGACGAGGCGGCTGTGGAGGAGATGACAACACCCAGGACCGTGCGGATCCTGTATCGTCTGCGTTCCGGCAGGGAAGCGGTCAGAGCGATCCGGGTGGACTATGAGGATTCTGAGACGGCGGTGCTTTTGGATCGGATCTTTCGGACGACAGAGTTTAAAAAGGGAACTTTCCAGGCAATGACCGACGAGACTTCCTACGACAGAGTGACAGGGATCGCCTACACCAACGGCGCTGTCAGAGTGGCGGTTCCCAAAGAGGAAGTGCTGCAGCTGAGAGATGCCTGGATCAAGGATATGGAGAAGGTTGATTTTACCTTTGCAAGGGACAACCGGCCCTGCGGACAACTCTATTTTGACTATGACAACTACTCCTCAAGACAATGGCAGGTGTACGACAGCTTTGAAAATACTATTACTCTGCTGAAAAAGATGGAGGCCTATTATCCGGTGCAGCTGAATGCGGAGGATATCGACAGTGTCACGGTGACCTGTTATCACAACGAGTTAATGGAAGCGGGTGCTGATACGATTTCCTACAATACGATGCGTGGAAATACGGCGCGGGCCGTGCGGGTGGACGGCGATTACAGGGATTACACCGTGCGGGAGACCTTTTATGAGGAAGAGCAGATCGCGCAGATTCTGCCGCACATTCATCCGGAGTATCTGGATTCCTACTGGGGCGGCTATAAAGCGACGGATGAGAATTATTCGGTGGAGGTTGTATTCAAGAAGAACACCGACTATCCTTATCAGAGAGACAGCTATTATTTCAGTTATAACTTTATCACCGGAGAAGTGCCGGATTTCGTGGAGGAAGCCACGGCTTACACAGAATAGAGAGGGAGCGGATCGTGGACGACAACAGATGGGACAGACCTGTGATCGAGGTAAAAGATCTCTATAAGATATACCGGGTCGGGGAGGAGCGGGTGCGGGCGTTAAACGGCGTCAGCTTCTCCATCAGACGGGGACAGTTCTGTTCCATCGTGGGAGCGTCCGGCTCCGGGAAGTCCACCCTGCTCAATATGCTGGCAGGGCTGGAAAAGCCCACCAAGGGCGAGATCGTGATCGCGGGAGAGCACATGGAGGATAAGAGCGAGAACCAGCTTGTGGCCTTTCGCAGGGAGCACATCGGATTTATCTTTCAGTCCTTTAATCTGATGGGCACCATGAACGCTATCGAGAATGTGGCGCTTCCCCTGACTTTTCAGGGAATGGATAAAAAGAGCCGCAATAAAAAGGCCGAGGAGATGTTGGATCTGGTGGGGCTGACCAAGCATAAGAGGCACAGGCCGAACCAGATGTCAGGCGGACAGCAGCAGCGTGTGGGTGTGGCCAGAGCGCTGGTGGTGGAGCCGGAGATCATCTTTGCGGACGAGCCCACCGGCAATCTGGATTCCAACACTTCGGTGGAGGTCATGAATCTGATGAAACGGGTGGTGCGGGAGAAAAACCAGACGCTTGTGATGGTCACCCATGACAATTATCTGGCGGGATTTGCGGATGTGATCATCCGGATCCGGGACGGAAAGATACTGGAGGTGGAGGATCACAGCGGCGAGGAAATGCCGGATGAGATCGTGGCGCAGACGGAGGCAGCAGAGCCCCTTCGATAGGGAATAGAACGGAAACAGTGCTTTTGGTGGAAGGATGGAGAGATGAAGAGAGAGAGGAACGGGAGAGGAAAGGTTACAATCAAGGAAGCAATGTGCAGGGTACTTCTCAGTGTCGTGCTTTGCTTTGCTGCTGTTTTGATGTTGCCACAGTTTTTGGGTGCCATGCCTTATGTGGAGGCGGTGCAGGAAGACACTGCCAGTGGAAACTCGACATCGACGAATAAGCCTGCCAACAAAAAAGATAATGATGACAAGGACAGCGAGAACGACATCAAGTATGTGGAGCGATCCTCCGACCGGGTCATTACGGACGATGACCGGGCTGATGCCGACGCGGATCTGCTCTATTATATGCAGAGCCTGGAAGTCCGCTATCATCTGGACGAAAAGGTGATGGAAAGCCTGCATAAGGTCTTTGACAGCGCGGTGTATTATATCGCCAACACGGAGATGTCCCTGACAGAGTTGTGGGCTTATGTGAGTTCCGTCAAGGGTACTATGGAGTCTACCGCGGTGGCGAAGGTGTCCCAGACCACCAGTGAGTTTTTACAGGTGGCGGACAACTGGGAGACGCCGATCGTGAGCTACGGACAGAGTGTGGCCATCGTGCTGCCCATTATGAATTTCGGCACCGAGGAGCTGAACGATCTGATCGTGGAGCCGGTGATCTCCAATCAGGTGACAGAGTGGCCCTTCGAGCCGGATACGACGAATTACCTGCAGACGGAGCCTTATATTCCCGGCTGCCAGACCAAGGAACAGGCGATGCAGAACCGCAGGGAGTTCACCTTCCGTTTCACCACCAGAAGCGATGTGATGAGCGGCTATTATCCGTTAAAATTCCATATATCCTACACCAAGGCTGGTATCCGCAGCGAGGAACCGGCGGAGCTTACGGTGTATGTGAAGACCATCGGCAAGCCGGGCAGCGGGATCATCGGCGGCAACGGGCAGGAGACATCCGGCTCCAAGCCCCGTATCGTGGTGACAGGTTTTGAGACGGATCCTAAAGATGTATACGCGGGGGAGACTTTCACCTTGACGATCCATGTGCAGAATACCTCTAAGGATACAGCGGTGACGAACGTACTTTTCGATATGCAGGCGGCCCAGGAGGGGGAGGATAAGACCAATACCTACTCCGCTTTTCTGCCCACCTCCGGTGCCAGCTCCGTTTACATGAATCAGATCTCCCCGGATACGGCGGCGGATATCGTGATCGAGATGACGGCGAAGGCGGATCTGGCACAGAAGCCTTATGTTCTTGATGTGAATATGACATACGATGCGGGCACGGTCTTTGACCTGACGGACAAGGCAAGTGTGTCCATTCCGATCCTGCAGGAGAGCCGCTTTGACACCAGCATTCCGGAGGTGGTGCCTTCGGATATCGAGGTGGGCTCCCAGTCTAACGTGATGTTTAGCA
The DNA here is from genome assembly GCA_014804565.1 of Lachnospiraceae bacterium. Lineage (GTDB taxonomy): Bacteria > Bacillota > Clostridia > Lachnospirales > Lachnospiraceae > UBA3282. The sequence continues at coordinate 30,611 of JAAUZN010000052.1, read as the reverse complement.
TTTACAATACGGGAAAGACTACGCTCTATAATGTGCAGGTAAAATTTGTGGCGGACTCCATAGAGGAGGCTTCGGCCTTTGTAGGCAATCTGCAGTCCGGCAATACGGGCAATGTGGATGTGATGCTGACGGGTGCGGCCGCAACCATGGACGACGGCATTGTGAAGGTGGAGATTTCCTACGAGGATGACGCGGGGAATGTAACCACGGCGGAGAAGGAGATCACTCTCTTTGTGTCGGAGGCCTTTATGGATGACATGATGTTTGACGACATGATGATGGGCGATGATATGATGATGGGCGACGAGGAGGGCGGCAAACCCAAGACGGGGCTGATCGTAGGAATCATCGCTGCGGTGGTAGTCGTTGCGGCAGCAGGTCTGACCGTATTCTTAAAGCTTCGGAAAAAGAAGAAGGAAGCTCTTGAGCGGGCGGAGGAGATAGCAGAGCTGGAAAAGGATCTGTTTAATTAGCCGGATGGCGGCGCGGATTGGGGATTTTTATGAAATTTCTCGATTTGCTGCGGATGAGCAGCAGTAATCTTTGGAAAAGAAAAGTGAGAACGGTGCTGACGGTGCTCGGCGTGGTGATCGGCGTGGCCTCTATCGTGGTCATGGTTTCTCTTGGTCTTGGATTGAGTAGATCCCTAATGGCGCAGTACGAGTCCTACGGGAGCCTTACCCAGATCACGGTGAACGCGCCCTGGGACGATTCGGAGGAAGCGAAGCGTCTGGATCAGAAACTGATCGATGAAATTCTGACGATGGATCATGTGGAGTCGGTTTATCCTGTATTGGAGACGGATGCGTTAGCCAAATACGGAAGCTATGAGGGCTGGCTGCAGATTCAGGGAATGCCTGCGGAAGCCTTTCAGGAAATGAATATCACGGTGGGACAGGGGCAGCTTCCCGGCGGGGATAAGACCCTGACTTTCTTTTACGGCTGTCAGGTGCTGCGATATTTTTATAATGCCAAGGGAAGCGGCGGTTCCTACTGGCAGACAGAGGAACTGCCGGATATCGATCTGATGAACGATCCCATCTTTGTCATCTTTGATACGAACGCCTACTATGAGGCGGGCTCCACAGATGAGAACGGGCAGACGAAGAAGCCGCCGAAAAAGTACCTGATCGACACCTGCGGGGTGGAGGCGGATCCTGGGGAGAATCAATGGTCCCAGTACGGCTGGTACACCTACTGCGATATCGATCAGCTCACAGCGGAGCTGAAGAAGATTTTTAAAAACAAGGTGATTCCGGGGCAGCCCACCACAAAAACAGGGAAGCCTTACAAGGAAATTTTTTACAGCCAGCTTTTGGTGAATGTGGACAGCATGGACAATGTGGTGGAATTACAGAAATCTCTGTCGGATATGGGTTACAATGTCTACAGTCAGGCGGAGTGGGTGGAGTCCGAGCAGAAGACCATGGGGTACATTCAGGCGGTACTCGGCGGGATCGGCGCGGTGTCGCTTTTTGTGGCGGCTATCGGTATCACCAATACCATGATGATGTCCATCTATGAGCGCACCAAGGAGATCGGTGTGATGAAGGTGCTGGGGTGCGATCTTAGAAATATCCGCAGCCTGTTTTTGATGGAGGCCGGGTTCATCGGCTTTATCGGCGGCGTGATCGGTCTGATCTTAAGCTTTATCCTGTCTGTGGTGGTCAATAAAGTGGCGGCGCAGGCCAACGAATATATGGGCACCACGGGGGGCATCTCCTACATTCCTGTCTGGCTGGTGTTCCTGTCACTGATATTCGCAATCCTGGTGGGGATGGTGGCGGGCTTTTTCCCGGCGAGACGAGCGATGCGGTTGAGCCCGCTGGCGGCGATACGGAACGAGTAAAAAAGACTTGCATTTCTTTGCAAAAATGTTGTATGATAGATTTACATAAGTATTTATTATGGTAATCCATTATACAGCATGGAATGGAGGAGTGCGTATGAAAAAGAATAGAATATCATGTTTGTGCGCGGCAGTCTGTGTGGCTTCCGGACTGATGCTCCTGCCGATGGCAGGCATGGAGGTACAGGCGGCGGAGATCATCGCCACGGTACAGGGAAAGGTGATGGAGGGCACCACCTCGGAGCTGCTTTTTTTAGATACTTCTGACGGCAGGATGGAGATTAAGATCGATGCGGAAAGCAATACCAGCGGTTGTAAGATCTTAATCCCAAAGAAGTCGATCAGCGTATCCCTCTCCCATGGTTCCGACGGCTATCTGCATGCAGTTACGATCTCGGAGGACCTGAAGGGTTCTACTGTTTCCTTAGATATGGACAAGGTCTCNACGGTGACCGGNACAGTCAATAATAAGACCACAGAGGATGTTCTNCATTTGGACACCGCTCAGGGTGAAATGGAATTAAAGATAGACACAACTACGGATATGAGCGGCTGTTCTGTGCTGGTGGTTTCCGGAAAATACACGGTGCGCTGTGCAAGAGGAGAAGATGCCTATATGCACGCGGTCAGTATATCGGATGNGGCGGCACCCGCTGCGGATGCGTCTCAGGCNGATACATCGTCGCAGATATACAGCCAGCCGGTGACCAATGTGTCGGGCACGACNCGGTCCGTTACAGGTACGGTGAAAGGAAGNACGGACGAATCCACGCTTGAACTGGCAACATCGGAAGGCGATTTTGTCTTTAAGATCGATGACAATGCGGACACTGCCGGAGGGTGNGTNCTGACATCGGACAANAAGCTNATGGTTACNTTTTANCGGGGATCNGACAATTATCTTCACGNCACGAAGCTGGTGGGTGTCAAGGACAGCTCCTCCGCTACGGTAGATACGTCATCTCAGTCTACGGTGACAGGGACGGTGAAGAGCAAGTCCACTGAAAACATTCTCCTTCTGGATACCGCTCAGGGAGAGATGGAGCTGAAGATGGACAAGCTGGAGAGCTTGAGCGGCTGCAAGGTTCTGGTACAGGGCAAGAAGATTTCCGTGACCTGTGCGAGAGGGTCTGACGCCTATATGCACGCGCTCACGATCACGGCAGTCAAGTAACGCATCGGCTTTGTCATTTCATTTAAGAATCAGCATACATTTTTAGAGCCTCCTTTGNGCATACTAGATACAAAAAGTGCGCAGAGGAGGTTTTTTATGGGAAGTAAATTGAGGATCGTGGACGTGCGGGCAAGAGAGATCTTGGATTCCCGCGGCAATCCCACCGTGGAGGCGGAGGTGACCGTGGAGAAGGAGGTGGGCGGCAGNCAGTACACCGGNCGGGCGGCTGTNCCCAGCGGCGCCAGTACGGGACGCTTNGAGGCCGTGGAGCTTCGGGACGGCGAGACCAGATATTTTGGTCTGGGGACGACGAAAGCGGTGCACAATGTCAACACCAAGATCAGGGAGGCTCTGCTTGGCGTGGATGCCTTTGATCAGGGCTTTGTAGACCGGATTNTGATCGAGCAGGACGGTACGGAGAACAAGAGCAATCTGGGAGCCAATGCGACATTGGGGGTATCCATGGCATGTGCNAGAGCAGGAGCGGCGGCTATGGAGATTCCGCTTTACCGCTATTTGGGCGGCNCNTACACAAGGCTTCTGCCCGTACCTATGATGAATATTTTAAACGGNGGCAAGCATGCGGATAANACCGTNGATTTTCAGGAGTTTATGATCATGCCGGTGCAGGCGGAGAGCTTTGCNGAGGGGCTTCGGATCTGTGCGGAGATCTACCATAATCTCAAAAAGATATGNAACGANAGGGGNCTTTCCACNGGCGTNGGAGACGAGGGCGGGTTTGCNCCTTCTCTTCCGGATGCCTTTGCGGTGTTGGATCTGATCGTGGAGTCCATCAAGGCGGCGGGCTATACGCCGGGNCAGGANATTAANATNGCGCTGGATGTGGCNGCCTCGGAGCTGTATAATGAAGCGGACGGCGTCTATCATTTTCCGGGAGAGACGGCATTNAANCAGCGAAGGCAGAAGGTGGANGGATCCTGTGTGACAGACTGCTATGAGGCGGGCGGTAAGTTTGCCGGTTCCTCGGAGGAGCCGGAGATCACTCGCAGCACGGAGGAGATGGTNGCTTACTATGAGGAACTGGTGGAACGCTATCCCATNATTTCCATCGAGGACGGCCTGGCGGAGGATGACTGGGACGGCTGGCAGATGATGACGAAGAAGCTGGGNGAAAAAATACAGCTGGTGGGGGATGACCTCTTTGTCACCAACACGAAGCGGCTGGATGCAGGCATCAAGCTGCAGGTGGCAAANGCGATNCTGGTCAAGGTGAATCAGATCGGCACNGTCAGCGAGGCAATGGACGCNATNGAGATGGCACAGAAAAACGGCTACAAGGCGGTGATCTCCCATCGTTCCGGCGAGACGGANGACACCTTTATCGCGGATCTTGCCGTGGCGGTGAACGCCGGGCAGATCAAGACGGGNGCNCCCTGTCGGAGTGACAGGGTGGCGAAGTATAANCAGCTTNTGCGGATCGAGGAGGAGCTGGGGAGTGTGGCNTGCTANAAAGANCCNTTTAACAANATTTAACTGTAAAAAGGATGGTGAGGCTTGACAATCCANCGCNTNTNGATATGTCANGCCANAGCNNTNTGANGNTTTGCANTTGTTTNNNTNGNNTTGACAGGAGANGGAGNAANNNAAGTGAANAGAATNGGNGTTNTATCGGATACGCANGGAAAACTGCGGGAGGAGGTCNTGGAGATTTTGAGGGAGTGCGATGTGATCCTNCANGCGGGGGANATCAATACNCCACNGGTANTNGAGAGCCTGAGGGANATCGCTCCGCTTTATGTGGTGCGNGGNAACGCGGANAAGGAGTGGGCGGCCGATCTGCCGGAGCAGCTGTCCGAGGAGATCTGTGGCCTGCGGATCTTTATGGTACATAATAAAAAGGAAATTCCCGGGGACACAGCCGGATATGATCTGGTCATATACGGGCATTCTCATAAATATGAAGAAAGAGAGACGGAGAACTGCTTTTTCCTGAATCCCGGCAGCTGCGGCCCCAGACGCTTTTCCCAGCCGGTGACCATGGCGGTGCTGGAGGTGGAAGAAAGTGGGAAATTTTGCGTGATCAAACAGGATATTCGTCAGGACGACGCACCGTCCGGAAAAGAAAAAACGCCGGAGACGGTTTTTGCGGAAAAGACACTGAGCGCCATCCTGCGGGATGTGGACAGGGGAAAAAGCGTTTCTGAGATCGCCGGGAAATATCAGATCGACCAGGAGAGCGTGGCTCAGATCTGCCGCCTGTATCTGACGCATCCGGGAATCACTGCGGCGGGGGTCAGAGAGAAAATGGGGCTGCCCAGAAACAGATAGGGGTAATTTTGTATCAATGAAATAAAAGGAGGCTGGCATTATGGCGGTGATATTGGGAATTGATATCGGTACATCCAGTGTAAAGGCGATGCTGCTTGATACGGAGGAGGGGCCTCTGAATGTTTGTGCAAAGGAGTATGGGGTTATGATTCCTCATTCCGGCTATGCGGAGCAGGATCCTGAACGGTGGTGGATGTCGCTAAAGGAAGTGCTTAGCGGATTGCGGGGAGAGAGANCNGACGCGTATCAGGCGGTTGCGGCGGTAGGATATTCCGGGCAGATGCACGGCTTAGTTCTTGTAGATGAGGCAGGAACCCCGGTNCGCCCGGCAATTATCTGGCTGGACCAACGATCTAAGGAGCAGGTTGCAAAAATCAGCAGTCAGATGACAGAAAAAGAAATGGGTGAAGTGTTCTGCAATCGTGTCGGCAGTGGCTTTGCTTTTCCTTCCCTGTTGTGGGTGAAGGAAAACGAGCCGGAGGTATTGGCAAAAACGGCGGCTGTTCTCTGTCCGAAAGATTATCTGCGGCTGAAAATGACAGGAGAGGCCGGAGCGGAAGTGGTGGATGCCTCATCTACCTGCATGTTTTCNNCCAAGGATCGGGATTGGGCATGGGATATCATTGACCGATTTAGTCTACCTAGAAGGATTTTCCCGAAAGTGGAGGAGTCGATGCAGATCGCGGGAAAGATCAGCGCTGCCTGTGCTGCAGAGACAGGACTGCCCAAAGACATACCGGTTATTTATGGAGCAGGGGATCAGCCGGCCCAGAGCATTGGCAACGGGGTGTTTGACGAAGGGCGTTTGATCAGCAATATTGGCACCGGCGGACAGATTTCTGCTTTTATCAAAGAACTGGTTTATGATAAACGGCTGCGAACGAACACCTTTTGTCATGCGNTTNCCGGNGGTTATACGATTTTTGGCGCAACNCTTTGCAGNGGAATGTCCATGAACTGGGCTAAGAATAAGCTGTTTCATCTGCAGGGATATGATGTTGTGAATCANGAGGCGGCAGCGGTTCCGGCGGGTTCGGAGGGACTGATCTATTTACCCTATCTTTCCGGTGAGAGGACTCCCCACATGGACCCTGACGCGCAGGGGATGTTCTTTGGATTGAAGCTGGCTCACGAGNGNGGNCATTTTCTGCGGGCCGTTATGGAAGGGGTCACCTACAGTTTAAGGGATTGTCTGGAAGTAATGCAGGAATTGGGAATCGATGCCCAGACGATCATCGCCTCCGGCGGCGGCGCGNCGTCTCCCCTGTGGCTTCAGATCCAGGCGGATATTCTGCGCAAGCCTGTCCGTGCCTGCGAGGTGAANGAGCAGGCCTGTCTGGGNGCTTGTATNCTGGCGGCNGTGGGCTGCGGTCTGCTGGATTCCNTAAAGGAAGGCTGCGATAGATTTGTCAGGATGGGTGATCGGGTCTACGAGCCGGATCAGGCACATGCTGCAGTTTATGAAGANTGTTATGAAACTTTTAAAAAGTTGTATCCGCGAACCAGAGACCTTTATTTACATACCGAGGATTCAATGATAGAATAAAACCAATCTTTTTAAACTATGATTTAGAGCAAAACAGGAGGGTGACAGCATGAAGGTATTGATGTTAAACGGAAGTCCTCACGCAGAGGGNAACACTTATATGGCACTGCAGGAGATGGAAAAGATTTTTGTGAAGGAAGGCATCGAGACGGANATATTACATATCGGAAACAAGGATATCCGGGGNTGTATCGGTTGTGGGAATTGTTCCAAGACCGGGAAATGTGTCTTTGATGATCTGGTAAACGAGACCGCCGGAAAATTTGAGGCATGTGACGGNCTTGTGGTGGGAAGTCCTGTTTATTACGCTTCGGCTAACGCAACACTGGTTGCNTTTCTGACCAGACTTTTTTACAGCACCCATTTTGACAAGACCATGAAGGTNGGCGCGGCGGTGGCGGCGGCNNGACGCGGCGGACTGACAGCCACNTATGATGAACTGAATAAGTTTTTCGGCATTGCGGGGATGCCCATTGCTTCCGGGCAGTACTGGAATGGCATTCACGGCGCTGCGCCGGGAGANGCNGCGCAGGATGCGGAAGGGCTGCAGATGATGCGCACCCTTGCGGCAAACATGACATTCTTAATGAAGAGCATTGCGCTGGGGAAAGAGAAATACGGTGTGCCNCAGAGAGAGCCTTTTGCGCGGACGAATTTTATCAGATAGGCAGAGAGTAGGATCATGCAGATCATAAAGAGCAATAAAGACCAATTTCAATACGATATTCATGCCCTGGTGCAGTCCTTCTATCCGGGCTGGGAGCCCAGGCTTCTTGCCCCGGATTCCGAGGTGAGGGACAGACGGATCCTGGAGGGAGAGCCCGTGATGGAGCTTTTCTTCGGAGAGTCGGAAGTGACCCTGAAGATGCTTGTGGGTTTACATAACTCTGATACAGCAGCCGGAGAAAAGAAGGACGGCGCGGGGCATGTGTACGTCTGGCATCCGACAGAGCCGGCGGATACCCCGGCGTATAAAAATGCTTTCAAGCAGTTTCTCTATATCTCTTTGCGGGAGGAGACGGGCATTTCCCTTCCATGGGGGAATCTGACGGGTATCCGCCCGACCAAGATCGTTATGACCATGATGGAGCAGGGAGAGAGTGAGGAGGAGATCGCCTCCTTCTTAAAGAACTCCCATTTTGTCAGTGAGAAGAAGACGGCGCTTAGCATTGACATTGCGAAGCGGGAACGGGAGATCTTGAGCACGCTGCATTATGAGGACGGCTACAGCCTCTATGTGGGCATTCCTTTCTGCCCCACCACCTGCCTGTACTGCTCCTTTACCTCCTATCCCATCGGGGCGTGGAAAAAGAGAGTGGCCCAGTATCTGACGGCACTGGAGCGGGAGATCGATGCGGTGGCGGCTCTCTACCGGGATAAAATACTGGACACAGTGTATATCGGCGGCGGTACACCGAGTTCTCTGTCGGCGGCGGAGCTTGACAGACTGCTCGGGAAGCTGAGAAACGCTTTTGACTTTTCCACGGTGCAGGAATTTACGGTGGAAGCGGGCAGGGCGGACAGCATCACCGAGGATAAGCTGCGGGTGCTTTCTGCGCACGGCGTGACCAGAATTTCCGTGAACCCCCAGACCATGAAGCAGGAGACTCTGCGGCTGATCGGCAGACAGCACACGGTGGAACAGGTGGTGGAGGCTTTTCACCTGGCAAGGCAGGCGGGCTTCGACAATATCAATATGGATATCATTCTGGGACTGCCGGGGGAGAACGCGGCGGATGTGGCGCATACCATTGCGGCGATCAAGGAGCTTGCCCCGGATTCCCTGACAGTGCATTCTCTGGCGGTAAAACGGGCTTCCAAGCTGCATCAGTGGATAGAAGAGAACGGTGTGACGGCCTACAATAACACGGAGGAGATCATGGAGATCGCGGCCCGCGGGGCGGCGGATATGGATATGGTGCCTTACTATCTGTACCGACAGAAGAATATGTCAGGCAACTTTGAAAATGTGGGCTATTCCAAGCGGGATAAGTATGGCATTTATAATATTCTCATCAACGAGGAGAAGCAGACCATTGTGGCGCTGGGGGCAGGCGCGATCACAAAGGGCGTTTTTCCGGACGGCAGGATCGAGCGGTGTGAAAATGTAAAGGATGTGACGCAGTATATCGAGCGAATTGATGAGATGATCGAGCGCAAGAAGCAGGATTGAAACCTCCAAATTTGCATATTGTGGAAAGGAATGTTTTTATGATAAAGGTAGCATTTTGCGATGATGATCTGTCTGTATTAAATGAAGCTAACGATCTGATCAAGCAGTATTGTGCAGAGCGCAATCAGGAAATTGTGTATACGGCTTTCCACAGCTCTCTGGAGTTATTGGCTGAATTTGAAAAAGGCATGAGTCCTGATATTCTTTTTTTAGATGTTATTATGCCGGGGGAAGACGGTATTAGTGTGGCAAAAGAGATCCGCCAGTATAACGATATTGTCAAGATCATTTTTTTGACATCGTCCTCTGATTTTGCAGTGGAATCCTACTCTGTCGGGGCATATTTCTATCAGGTAAAGCCCATATGTGCAGAGATTTTTTTTCGCCTGATGGATTCGGTCATCTCCGAATTTGAAGAAATACGGAAACGCAGTCTGATTCTTCAAGGCAAAAGCGGCATCACCCGAATCAATCTGACAAAACTGGAATACTGTGAAGTAAGAGGTCGTACTTTATTTTTTCATTTAGAAAATGGAACTGTAGTGGAAAATAGTGGAAGCATGGATGAGCTGTGCGGCAAACTGGCGGATTATGACAATTTTATACGTCCACACCGTTCATTCTTGGTAAATATGGAATATATCCAAAGCATATCTTATAGGACTATTACAATGAATGATCTTGCGAAGATTCCTATTCCTCATGGAAAGTGCTCAGAGATTAAAAATAAGTATCTTGATTATTTATTCAGTAGAAAACACGTATTTATTTCATGAGAGGCATATCTTTGCTCACTTCTGTTTTTCACCGTTCTCTGTTGTGACTCCATTGTTAGATAACATATGAATATCGCTGTTGATTCAGCGCGGTTTTTGGGCGATTCATGTAGATACGCCCATTTTTTTTGATTATTCATGTACTATTAAATGTAGAATTGGTGTGCTATAGGCTCTGCTTTTACATTTGGCCGGCATAGCTGTCAGTGAGGGTGTACAGAAAAAGAAAGGAACAGAAAACGAAGGGAGCGTTTTGCTATGAACCGCATACTGGATAAGGAACCTGTCAATACATCAAGACAAGGTGAATTCGATTACTTAAAGGGATTTTTTATGGTGTTTATCTTTTTGGTACACGCCTATCAGGCCACATCGAGCAATGAAGATATCGTTATAAGAGTAATATACGGGTTTGCCACCTTATCGGGTGCCGCCATATTTATCTTTGTAATGGGCATGGGTACGGTATACAGCAGGCGGTCAGAACCAAAGATACTTGCCAAAAGCGGTATTGTTATGATCGCATACCAATACTTGAGCAATATAGCTTATGTTGCCGCCTTGTCTCTGCCCTATCTGTTCGTGAGGAACAGACTTGATGACAAGCAGGTGTATTATGAGCTTTTGTCGGAATATTTACAGTTTATCAATATCTTTTTTATAACCGGTATCATATATCTGGCGCTTGCACTGGCTAAAAAAGTAAAGCTTCCCGCTGTCGGATATGCGGTTGCCGGTCTGCTGTTTGCAGCAGCGGCTCCGTTTATAGCCGGAAGGCCCGTGGATATTCCGGTGCTTGGCTACATCGTAAGAATCATTATCGGCGAGGATTATTTTGTTACTTTTCCTGCGATTTACTTTTTATCTTATGCATTTCTGGGTGTGGCATTCGGACATTTGCTGCAGAGAGTAAAGGATAAAAAAGCGTTTTATAGTCTGGTAATGCCGGTATGTGCGGTGATCGCTTTGGTATGGTGGATATTTACCGTAAAGAAGTACGGGTTTGGCGAAGAATTTTACATTTATCTGTGTATGTCGTACAGTCATCCCGACCTGTTTCATGTGATCGCAAGCATTGCGCATGTTCTATTGTTTGCGGGTGTATTATACTTAGGTGACGGAGCAATGAAAAAAAGCGGAGCGATCGGAAGGCAGGTACTTTATTACAACAGACATATATCAAAATATTACGCAATACATATAGGTGTTTTCTTTGTTATATACGGCTTTCATAAATATGAAGGATTTTCATCGCTGCAATGTTGGCTTATTACTGCTCTGTGCATGATCGTCACAGACGTGATCGTAAGGCTTTATGCAGGTCTTACTGAAAAGAAGGAGGGATAGGAATGCATCAGAGAAATGACCGCCTGATCAATGTAAAGATCAAGCAATATCTTTTTCCGGGGATTATGATGGCATTATCGCTGCAGCTTGGAAATATTCTGGATACGATCATGGTCGGAAATTTTCTGGGAACCGATGCAATGACAGCGGTATCCTTAAGTCTTCCGGTGGAGACGATACTCCAGCTGCCGGGATACTGCCTGGGAACAGGGGGCGCTCTTGCAGCGGGGGTCATGCTGGGAAGACGGGAACGTGAAAAGGCGTCCGGAGTCTTTACGCTTACTTTTTTTGTTACGCTTATATGCGGCATTTTATTCAGTGCGCTGGCATTATTCGTGACGGATCCGCTGGCACAGATGCTGGCTTCCAAAGCGGGCGTGGCGGATCTTACAGGGGATTATATTTTTGTAAGTATGCTGGGCGCGCCTTTTATCGGGATCGGTCTTTTGATGGTCAGTTATCTGGGGACGGAGAATCATCCGGAATTGTCCTCCGCTTATCTGATCATATCAAATGTCATCAATCTGGTTCTTGATTTTGTCTTTTTGAAATATACGGCTCTTGGAACAAAAGGGGCGGCATTATCCACCGTCTTGGGATTTGTAGTGGGAATGGTGGTATTTGTCAGATATATCCGTTCACCCAAAAGAATGATCGGTTTTGTAAAGTCACCGTCCTTTTCCCTGTTGAAAGAGGCGGTAGTCATGGGCGCGCCGGTTTTTGTTTTTATGGCAATGAGTTTTGTAAAAGCGCTGGGACTCAATACGATCATCGTGAGTCTGACCGGACAGGATGGAATGGCGATTTATACAGTCTGTGATAACATCCTCATGATCGTGGAGATGCTCTCCGGCGGTATTATAGGAATCATCCCCAATATGGCGGGTATCTTGTACGGTGAAAAGGATTATTTCGGAATCCGGGCGCTTTGCAAAAAAACGCTTCAGTACAGTTTTATCGTGGTCTTTGCGGCAGTGGTTCTTATCATGATTTTTACGGCGCAGGTGACAAGACTGTTCGGCATTACGGAGCCGGTCCTGCAGAAGGAGATGATCGGGGCGCTGCGGATTTATATCTTCTCCCTGCCCTTTTATCTTTGGAATAAATTCCTGGTCAGTTATTACGAATCCATAGAGGAGACAGTGCAGGCAAGTGTGATCACTTTTTTGCAGAACTTTCTTTACATACTTCCGGCGGCGCTTTTTGGAATCCTGCTGGGGCAGGCGCTTGGAGGAACGGGAGTAAACGGGCTTGCCCTTGCGTTTATCTGCGCTGAGGGCCTGACGGCGGCAACAGCGTATATTTACCGGAAGATAAAGTACAGGCATTCTGATTTTTATATTCTGCCTGAGCAGAATGAAGGAGTGAACTTAGACATTTCTGTGGCGGCTTCTTTGGAGGAGGCGGTTAAGATACCTTTGGAGATCACGGCGTTTTGTGAAGAAAACGGTGTCCATCCCAATACGGCGAATCTGGCGGCCATGGCATCCGAGGAGATGACGGTCAATATTATCAAATACGGGGGAAAAAGCGCCCGGTGGATTGACGTCAATCTATCCATAGAGGAAGAGGAAATGCGGCTCAGGATCAGGGATAACGGAATACCCTTTAATCCGGCGGAATATACCTATGACAGCGACGGATTTGAGTTTCACGGCATCGAACTCGTCAAACGCATTTCATCGAAAGTGGATTATATACGGACAATGGATATGAACAATACAGTAATAGCATTTGCAAGAATGGAGGATACGTATGGAAACAAAGAAGTACAATGAAACCGCATTTGAATTTGTGTATCGCCCCGTGACGGAGCTGTTTGAGGAGCAGGTCAAACTGCACCCGGAAAAGACAGCAGTCGTTGCCGGAGGAGAGCGTCTTTCCTATGAGGAATTGAACTGCAGGGCGAACCGGGTGGCGAACAGTCTGATCGCGTTGGGGGTAAGAGCAGAGGCGATCGTAGGCGTGCTGCTTGACCGGACAAGTTACGTCTATGTGGCACGGCAGGGAATATTAAAGTCCGGCGGCGCCTTCGCCTCTATGGATCCCGATTATCCTGACGACAGGATCCGATATATCCTGGAGGATTCAAAGGCGGGATTTGTGATCACGACAGAGGAGATCAAAGAGCAGCATGAAAGCTTATGGAGCGAACTGGCATGTAAGGTTTTACTGATTGAAGATCTGCTGAAAAATGAAAAGGATGAAAATCCCGGGCTTGTCATAGGGGAGAATGATTTGTGCTATTGTATCTATACCTCCGGTTCCACGGGCAAACCGAAAGGGGTTATGATCGAGCATGGAAACCTTGCCAATTTTGTAAATCCGAATGAAAAGAATTACGAGACGATCGGGGTCACGCAGCGTGCGCATGTATGTCTGGCACTGGCGGCGATCACTTTTGATGTGTCCATTATGGAAGAATTCATTCCCTTGACCAACGGACTTACCGTGGTGATGGCGAATGAGGAAGAAATCGTAAATCCTCCTATGCTTGCAGAGCTGATCTGTAATAATGATGTGGACTGTATGATCACTACGCCATCCTTCCTGTCTGAGCTGCTGGATCTGCCGCAGATGACGGAGGCTTTAAAGAAAATAGCGGTATATGATATAGGAGCGGAGGCATTTCCGGGAGGGTTATATCAGAAGATCACGGATGTGAGACCGGATGCTTATATCATGAATGGATACGGACCTACGGAGACAACCATCAGCTGTACCATGAAGGTTATCTCCGGCAGTGAGAATGTTACCATCGGAATTCCTAATGCGAATGTACAGGTTTATATTGTCAATGACAAAAATGAAGTGGTGCCCGACGGGGAAATGGGTGAAATGCTGATCTGCGGCAAAGGCGTGGGACGCGGCTATATCAATCTTCCGGATAAGACCACAGAAGTATTTATTGATTTCCATGGACAGAGGGCCTATAAGTCAGGTGATCTGGCAAGGTGGAATGACGCCGGGGAGATTGAGTTCCATGGAAGAGTGGACAATCAGATCAAGCTTAGGGGACTTCGAATTGAACTGGGTGAAATAGAAGAGGTACTGAACCAGTTCCCGGGGGTTAAGACCAGTGTGGTAGTTCCCGTGGATGATTCTTATCTTTGCGGATATTTTACGGCGGACCGGGAAATTGATGTGGATGAGCTGTCGGAGTATGCTTCCGGTTATCTGACCTATTATATGGTTCCGGATGTGTTGATCCAGTTGGCGGAAATGCCGTTGACATCAAACATGAAGATTGATAAGAAGGCGCTTCCTAAGCCGGTATTCAAACAGAAGGAAATTGAAGTGCCTGCAAACCGTACACAGCAGAAGCTTTTTGATATTGTGTCCTCTGTTACGGGAAACGTCAATTTCGGGATCAACACGAACCTTTACAGGGCAGGACTGACTTCGCTTGGCGCTATGAAACTGAATCTCCTTCTGGCGGAAGAGTTCGGCATTACGGCAAAAACCAGTGACATTCATGAGAACAATACTATCGTGCTGCTGGAGCAGTTTATTCAAAACGCACCTAAGCAGGTGGTACATGAAAAGAGAGAGAGTTATCCCCTGACCGGATCCCAGAAGGGAATCTTCGTGGAGTGCAACAAAAATCCGGACAGCACCGTATATAATATTCCTTTCCTGTTTGAACTGGATGGGAAAGTAGAGTTGGACAGACTGAAAGAGGCGATCGCAAAGGTGGTTCAGGCGCATCCCTATCTCTTGACGAAGATTGGGATCAGTGCGGACGGGGAACTTTATCAGAAGCCTTGTCAGGAAGAGTTTCAGCCGGAATTGATACAATTGACGGATGAGGAATTTGCACAGAAAAAGAAAGAACTTGTAAAGCCCTTTAAGATTCAGGAGGAAAGGCTTTTCCGTATTGAGATCTATGCGGCAGAGTCAAAGAAATACTTATTTGTGGATNTGCATCATATCATTGCGGACGGAAATTCCTATGATATTTTCTTCGAAGATTTAGATGCTGCTTATCAGGGACAAGAGCTTAAGGCAGAGACCTATACGGGATTTGATGCGGCGCTGAATGAAGAGCAGGAAATAGAAGACGGCAGATATAAGAAGGCCGCGCTTTATTATGATGGGATTTTTGCGGGAATTGAGACAGAATCCCTTCCTATTGTCGATAAGAAGGAGGAGGTTCCGGCTAAGGGAATGACCTCCAGAAAGATGGACCTGTCCAGAGAGAAGATCNTGGCTTACTGCGATAAGCTGCAGGTAACGCCGAACACTCTCTTTACAGGACTTTTCGGTGTGGTAATGGCGNGGTATGCNAACACNGAGGNNGCNCTTTTTGCCACGATNTANAACGGCAGNAATGATTCNAGACTGGAGAATACGATCTGTATGCTGGTAAAGACNCTGCCCGTTTATTGCAGCTTTGACCGGAAAACATCTGTGAATGCCTATATGATGGCNGTGCAGAATCAGNTGATGGATTCTATGGCAAANGATATTTTCCCGTTTTCTGATATTGCGGCAAAATATGGGATCAATTCGGATCTGATCTTTGCTTACCANGCGGAACTTACGGATGANTATCCTTTGGGAGATACNGTNGCGANNGGNGANGATTTATCNCTGGATATGCCCAAAGAGCCTCTTGTNATTCAGGTGAGAGATTATGANGGAAGCTATGTACTGACTGCCGANTANCGCGCAGACATGTACGAAGCCGGCAGCATAGAGGGGATCCTGGAGTCATATGAAGCAGCCATGGATTCCATGATGAAGAGCAAATACGTATCTGAGATTTCTATTCTCTCCTCCGCCCAGCAGGAGGTACTGGATCGGTTTAATGAGACGGAAGTGCCTTATGACAGGAGTAAAACGGTGATTGATATGTTCCGGGAGGTAGTCGGCAGCTATCCGGATCACACGGCAGTGGTTTACCGCGACGTAAGGATTTCTTACAAAGAACTGGATGAAATATCAGACCGCATCGGCGCGTATCTGGCGAAGAAGGGATTGGGAGCGGAAGATCCGGTTGCCATAATCATTCCCAGATGTGAATACATGGCGGTGGCAACATTNGGCGTCCTCAAGGCAGGATGTGCTTATCAGCCCCTTGATCCTACTTATCCGAAAGACCGGCTTAAATTTATGTTAGAGGATTCGGGCGCTAAGTTATTGATCGCAGATGAAGCCATGTTAGAGCTGGTGCCGGATTTCGGAGGAGAGATTCTCCTGACCCATGAGATCAAGGAATTACCCGAGGCGGATATTCAGCTTCCGAAGGCAAAGCCGGAGGATATGTTCGTGCTGTTGTATACATCCGGTTCCACGGGTGTACCGAAAGGATGTATGCTGGAGTACGGAAACATCACGGCGTTCTGCAGATGGTATCACAAGTATTATCAGTTGAACGCGGACTGCCGTATGGCGGAATATGCGTCCTTCGGCTTTGATGCCAGCATGATGGATATTTTCACCAGTCTTACGGCGGGGACGGAGCTTCATATTATTGCGGAAGACATCCGGCTGGATTTCATGGAGTTGAACCGTTATTTTGAAGAAAACAAGATTACGAACAGCTTTATGACGACTCAGGTGGGGCGGCAGTTTGCCCTCGGAATGGAAAATAAATTTCTGAGGCATTTATCGGTGGGCGGTGAAAAACTGGTGCCCATGGAACCGCCGAAGGGTTATAAGTTCTATAACCTTTACGGTCCTACGGAGTGTACGGTAGCGGTTACAGCCCTGCTGTTTGATAAATATTATGATAATATACCCATCGGAAAAGCGCTGGATAATCTGAAATTATACATTGCAGACGGACAGGGACACAGGCTTCCTGTAGGCGCCTGCGGCGAGCTTCTCGTTTCCGGACTGCAGGTGACAAGAGGGTATCTGAACCGTCCGGAGAAGACCGCAGAAAGCTTTACGGTCAATCCCTATACACAGGAGAAAGATTATCAGCGCATGTATCACACTGGAGATGTTGTGCGTTTCCTTCCTGACGGCATGATCCAGTTTGTGGGACGAAAGGATGCCCAGGTAAAGATCCGCGGATTCCGTATCGAACTTACCGAAGTGGAAGAAGTGATCCGCAGATTCCCCGGAATCCAGGATGCCACCGTGGCAGCCTTTGATGAAAAGGGCGGCGGAAAGTATATTGCGGCTTATGTGGTATCGGATCAGGAAGTGGATATCGATGCCCTGAACAGATTTATCCTGGAGACCAAGCCTCCTTATATGGTCCCGGCAGTTACCATGCAGATCGATGAGATTCCGCTTAACCAGAATCAGAAAGTCAATAAACGTGCGCTTCCGATGCCGGAGAAAAAGCAGGAAGAGGTGATCGCACCTGAGACTGAGATCCAGAAGCGTATTTTTGAGTGTGTGGCAGAAGCAGTAGGTCACAGGGAATTCGGAATCACTACAGATATTTATTTTGCGGGCCTTACTTCCGTCAGCGCGATCCGTTTGAATGTCCTGCTTGCCAAGGAATTTGATATTGTGATCAAGACGGCTGACTTGAAGAAAAACGCTACGATCCTGCAATTGGAAAAATTTGTTCTTCAAAGCAGCGCGGCCGGAAAACATGAGGTGCAGGAGGTTTATCCGCTGACCAATACCCAGGCAGGGGTGTTTATCGACTGTACTGCCAACATGGGAACAACGGTATATAATATTCCTTATCTGTTGAAGTTAAGCGACAAGGTGGATCTTGATCGGTTGAAAGAAGCCGTAGAGCAGGTTATTGAGGTACACCCGTACTTAAAGGTACAGCTGTTCATGGATGAGGAAGGGGAAATCAGGCAGAGAAGAAACGATGCACTGCCTCCAAAGGTTGACATCATAGACGATATGGATCTGGATCAACTGGTCCGTCCTTATGGTTTATTTGGCGAACCATTGTACCGGTTTGAGATTCACCGCACAATGGAAGGCAGTTACCTGTTCATGGATCTGCACCACTTAATTGCAGACGGAACTTCACTGGGCATACTGATCGATCAGATCAACCGTGCTTACAGCGGAGAGATTCTTCCGGAGGAAGACTATACAAGCTACGACGCCTCTCTGGATCATGAGGCAGCGGTGAAATCAGATGCCTACAAGGCGGCGGAAGAATTTTATCTTTCAGAGTTTGAGGATTGCGGCGGCGATACCAGTTTTTATCCTGATAAAAACGACCAGCAGACTAAAGTGGGTAATACAAGGCTTGTAGAGGAAAGTCTGAATGTAGAGCAGGTGCGTGCTCTGTGCGAAAAATACGGAATCACCGAAAATGTATTTTTCATTGGCGTATTCGGTATGACTCTGGCAAAATATCATTTTAAGGATGAGGCAGTTTTCACCACCATTTATCATGGACGGAATGATTCCCGTCTGGCTGAGACGATTGGTATGCTGGTAAAAACGCTTCCGGTGCGCTGTAAGCTTAAGGATGATGCAGAGAGCTATTTCAGTGCGCTGCAGGATCAGCTTATGAATGCCATGGATCATGATATTTATCCGTTTTCGGAAATCAGCAGACGCTGTAAGATCCAGCCCGATGCCATGCTGGTTTATCAGGGAGATAATTTTGCATTTGATTCCATCGGACAGGAGAAGGCGGAGGAGATCCCTCTTCACTTAAATGCGGCAAAAGCCCCGGTTTCCCTTGCCATCAGCATAGAGGACGGTAAGTTCGTATATGAGCTGGAATACAGAAAGGATCTGTTTGAGCCGGAGTCTATCGATTACATTTTAGAGAACTTTTCCATAGCGGCGCGGGGACTTGTTCAGGGTAAGTCGGCGGAAGCGATACAGCTTCTGTTTGAAGAAGAAAAAGAAATGAAAAACGACCCTGCTTATAGCGGAAAGACCTTTATTGATCTGTTTAAACAGGCAGCGGCAATGTACCCTGACAGAGGAGCGGTACGTGATGAGAAGGGAACGATTACCTATCGTGAACTGGATCAGCTGTCTGACTATGTGGCAGCAAAGCTGACNGAAAACGGATTCGGGCCGGAAAAGGTAACGGGAATCCTCTCAGGAAGAACGAGAGAATTTGTGATAGGNTATGTGGGCGTCATGAAGGCAGGCGGGGCATATGTACCNTTAGACCCGGAATATCCCANGGACAGACTGGAATATATGCTCAGTGATTCCGGCGCGGATAACCTTCTGGCGGTAAAAGAATATGCAGACTTGACAGAGTTTTACAAGGGAAACATTTTGTGGCTTAATGATATGGCTAAAGAAGGTGAAGGTTATCAGCTGACCANAGAGCTTACAGCTCCTAAGCCGGAGAATCTTGCCTATATGATCTATACCTCCGGTTCCACAGGAAAACCTAAAGGGGTTATGATCGAGCAGAGAAATCTGGTCAATCTGATCATGTACACGAACAATTCCCTGAAAACCACTCCCGAGGATGTTTGGGCGGAATTTGCAAGTTTCTGTTTTGATGCGTCAGTCCATGATTTATTCGCGCCTCTTACGGTTGGAGCCCTATTGTATATTTTCCCGGAAGCGATCCGGAAGGATGCCCTTCAGGTAGCGGATGCCGTTAAAAAAGAAAAAATCACNTTGGGAACCTTCCCTACCCAGATGGGTGAGCTTGTGGCAGAGATATTGACAGATCCCTGTGATCTGCGGTNCGTGACNCTGGGCGGTGAGAAATTNAAGCGCTATTATAACCGCAGCTACACCATGATCAACGGTTACGGCCCTACCGAGAATACGGTGTCATCCACAGAGTTTGTGGTGGATAAGGAATATAAGAACATCCCGATAGGAAGGTCACAGACGAATGTGCGCTGCTATATTGTGGATGAGAAGTTAAACCGTCTGCCGGTGGGTGCATCCGGGGAATTATGTCTTGCGGGCAGACAGATTGCAAGAGGGTATCATAACCTGCCGGAAAAGACAGCGGCTTCCTTTGTTGAGAATCCGTTCAGAACCTGTGCGGATGATGCAAGAATGTATCATACCGGTGATATGGTGCGCATGAGAGGCGACGGAAATATAGAATATATCGGAAGAATCGATTCTCAGGTAAAGATCAGGGGATACAGGGTAGAATTAAGCGAAATTGAGGGCGCTGTCCTGTCCTATGAGGGAATCGTGGAAGCGGCGGTCACGGTCATGGAAAAGAGCGGCAACAAGTATATCGTGGCATATTATACAGGTGCATCGCCGGATACGCAGACCTGGCAGGAATTCTTAAAGCCGCTGCTGCCGGAATATATGCTGCCCGCCTTCTATGTGCATCTTGACAGCATGCCCATCACACCGGGCGGAAAAATCGACAAACGCGCACTGCCTGCACCTGACGTTGAGACGGAAAGAGAGGGATATGAACCTCCGGTCAATTCGATACAGGAACAGCTTTGTGAAATATTTGAAAAAGCGTTGGGAATGGAGAAAGTCGGAATCAACGATAATTTCTTTGAACTGGGAGGCACCTCGCTGACAGCGTCCAAGATTGCAGTGCTTTGTATGGCGAAAAAGCTTCCGGTAGTATATGCCGACATTTTCAAATACCCTACGGTGAGACAGCTTGCAGCAGGAGTGTGTGAGGACTCGGTGGAGGAAACNGTGGAGAAAGATGAAATATCTTNCCACAATTATAACAAGGTCGACCGCATTCTGCTTCCCAACAGAGCNAAGAANGCAGATCTGGTAAAGAAAGANGANGTGGGNGATATCCTNNTGACCGGCGCTACGGGCTTCCTCGGAATCCATGTGCTGAAGGCATTTTTGGATTCTTATGAGGGAACGGTATATGCACTGGTGAGGAAAGGGAAATATCCTTCCTCTGAAAAACGCCTGATGAACATGCTGATGTATTATTTTGACGACCCGTGTGAGGAGCTTTTCGGAAAGCGGATTTTCTGCATTGACGGAGATATTACGGATCCGAAGTCATTGGAAAGCTTAAGGGAATGTTCCTTTAAGACTCTGATCAACTGCGCGGCATGCGTAAAACATTTCTCTTCAGATGATACTCTTCAGAAGATCAATGTAGACGGGGTCAGGAATCTGATCGCGCTGTGCAGTGAGCTGGACAGGAGACTGATCCAGATATCGACAGTCTCTGTTGCAGGAGAAGGAATGGGTGATAAACCCGGCGTGGACAGGGATCTTTGTGAGCATGAGCTGTATATCGGTCAGAGAATTANAAATGAGTATATCCGTACAAAATTCCTGGCGGAGCGGTATATCCTGGAAGCAGTTCATGACGGACTGGATGCTAAAGTCATCCGTGTGGGAAATCTGATGAGCCGTAACTCGGATGGAGAATTCCAGATCAATTTCGTCACCAATGGATTCTTACGGGGCGTGCGCGGATATGTGGCAGTGGGAATGTTCCCTGTGAGCGGTATGAATGAAAGCGCTGAATTTTCGCCGATTGATTCTACCGCAGAGGCGATCTTGAAGCTTGCGGGAACAGATAAGAATTACACCGTTTATCATGCATGCAACAGCCACCATATTTATATGGGAGATCTGATCTATGCAATGAGGAATCACGGATTTGAGATTCAGATTGTAAGTGATGATCAGTTTGAACAGGCAGTGAATGATTATGCAGCAGCCCATGAGGACAGCGAGGCGGTGTCCGGATTGATCGCATATGCTTCAAGAGACGGGGAGCAGGTTTACACAGTCGGATATAAAAACCAATTCACCACGGAGGTGTTGTACCGCCTGGGTTATAAGTGGCCGATCACAGATGATAATTATCTGGAAAATGCCATTGATGCANTGGATAAACTGGGATTTTTCGGGTAGGNNAGNAGAGATGGTACACTTATANGCAGCGGATANCGNTAATCTGACGGACCCNAAAGAANATCCTGCACTGCTTAGTGAATTAGACACTGAGAGAAAATGCAGAATTATGAAATACCTTAAGGCGGAAGACAGAAAACGGAGCCTTGGGGCAGGCCTCTTATTAAACAGGATCCTGCCCCGCTATGGGGCTTCACCCGCCGGAATNCGGNTAGGANCNGANGGNAANCCGGAAGTNGAAGGANTCTNTTTTAATCTGTCTCANTCCGGTCANATNGTCATCTGTGCGACAGCGGAGAAGGAAGTGGGCTGTGATGTGGAAAAAATCGTGAAAGCGCCGGAAGGAGTGGCAGAGCGTTTTTTCCGCCCCGGCGAATCCGCATATGTAAATGAAGGTGTGGGAGAGGAAAGAGATCACAGATTTTTCCGGATCTGGACAATGAAAGAAAGTTATATCAAGATGACCGGGGAGGGAATGCGCCTTGACCTTGATCGTTTTGAGTTTCTTCCGGGTGCCGAAAAAATAAAAGTGCGNCGGGATGGTAAGCTTCTTTCCTGCCNCATCATGGAATATGATATTCCGGGATATAAAGTGTCCGTTTGCGCGAAGGAGGAGTTTGCCGGAGGCGTGGAGTATGTTGACCTTAGACGAGCAAATGGTTAGAATAAAGAAAACAGGTATATAAAGCAGCATAAAATGCTTTGGAATGGAGGAGAAAAATGACNATTACAAAAAACATGGAAAATGGAGTACTTACGTTGACGTTGGAAGGAAGACTGGATACCAATACGTCGCCGGATCTGGATAAGGAGATCGGTACAGACCTGACGGCAGACGTGCAGACACTGATTCTGGACTTAAAAGATCTTGAATATATTTCATCTGCCGGACTGCGTGTCCTTCTGGCAGCACAGAAAAAAATGAACAAGCAGGGCAATATGGTNGTGAAGAACGCAAATGACATGATCATGGATGTATTTCAGGTAACAGGNTTTATAGATATTCTGACCATTGAATAGACAATGNAACGANGAANAGAGGATTACTTTAGCTCCAAAATGTTCCTCCGCCAGTTTATNCCGGCGTTGATNTCNGCGGTGGTCCTGGCTCTCGGCGATATGGCGGATGCCATCGTGGTCGGCAACCGGATGGGTGTCACCGGACTGGCGGCGATCAGCCTGACGCTTCCGGTCTTTATGATCATCAACCTGATCATGCATGGATTCGGCGTGGGCGGCGCGGTCCGCTTTTCCAAGCAGCTTGCGCAGGGGGAAGAGAAGACAGCGCTTGCGGGTTTTCAGGGAATTATAGAGGTGGCGCTCTTTATTGGCGTGGGACTCTCCGTTATGGGGAATGTGTTCATAAACGGACTTCTGGCAATTCTGGGGGCTGATCCCGCGGAGGCAGAGGTTTTTGCGGCATGCCGCGATTATGTAAGGCTGATCGTCACGTTCATTCCCCTGTTCTTTGTTACATATATTTTAAATTATTATCTGCGCAATGACGACAAAGAAAAACTTGNCGGCTTTGGTTTTACGGCGGGAAATCTTACGGATATTGTTCTGAATATCGTGTTGGTTCTCTTTTGCCATCAAGGGGTAACAGGGGCGGCATGGGCGACTATTATCGGCCTTATGGTATCTCTTTGCATTTATCTGACCGGGATGACGGGCAAAAAGGGTGTGCTGCGTCTTTCTCCATGGAAACCGGATTTNCATGGAATTTTGAAATGCTATCAGACCGGATTTTCCACTTCATCCCAATACCTGCTGACGATGATATTCCTGCTGATGGCGAACCGTACCCTGATGAAGATAGGCGGAAGCCTGATGGTAGGCATATTTGATATGATACAGAATGTATCTTATCTGATCCTCTATCTCTATGAGGGAACCGGAAAGGCGATGCAGCCTCTGGCAAGTACCTATTATGGAGAAAGGAATCAGAAAGAATGCAGAGGGATCCTGCGTAAAAGTCTTCGTTATGGGACAGCGGCAGGCATTGCCGCGGGACTTTTGATCGCCCTTTTTGCAGATCAGGTCTGCGGCATTTTCGGAATCTATGAGGGTGAGAGCCTGAAGGTCGGGATCTATGCCCTGCGCGTTTATGTCAGCGGTACATTTGCCGCCGGAATCAGTGTACTTCTGGAAGCTTATTTCCAGTCTATGGGCAGGGAGAGGAGCGCCTTTGTGCTGGTGTTGCTCAGAGGTACAGTGGTTTTGCTTCCTCTGCTTGTTCTGTTTGCCGGTATGGGGACATATGGTTTCTGGTGGCTGTTTCCGGTGACAGAAATTCTTTCTCTTGTGCTGTTATATCTCCGGCAGCGGCTGTCTCATGAGAAGGAGGCCGTCTTTGATGAGGAAAAGGTCTATTATCGGACGATCAGGAACAGCAGTGAAGATTTGACCCCGCTCCTGTCAGATATTGAGACATTCTGTGAGAAGTGGGGAAGTACGGCGAAGCAGCAGTACTTTATGAACATGGCTGTGGAAGAATTATGCGTGGCAATCATGAAGCATGGCTTTGAGAATGACTATGGTTATATTCAGGTGACGCTGCTTTTAAAGGAAGATGGATTATTTGAACTTCATATTCGTGACAATGCAGTTTCCTTTAATCCGTTTGCAGTGGAAGAGAAGGAAACCGAAGAGGAGTTTGATTTTGACGTTCTGGGGATCAACGTCATTAAAAAGAAGGGAAAAGAGTTTTACTATCGGCGTTACCAGGGATTTAACACGCTGGTGGTGAAAATTTAGCGGCAGAGCGCGTGGGAATGGAGGAAAGTATGGAGAAGGTCAGATGCTCCCTTAGCCGGAAAGTGGCGATGATGATTTTGCTGTTTGCCTTTTTGCTGGCAGCGGCAGCCGCTTTTGTCAGCTATTATATTTTTGCAAAGACAGTAGACAACTATTATGGGCATGTAACGATGAGCATAGCCAAAACAGCGGCGGCTATGGTGGATAAGGATCTGACGAAATATTATGCGGATGCGATTAAGGAAATCTATCTTGCAGATCCTGCGCCGGAATGGAACGACGAGGAGGAACAGGCGGCTTATCTGGCGAAGTATGACGCTTTAAAGACAGAGGGGTATCAGCAGCTCTTTGATACTTTATATAAAGTCAGAGAGGCAAATTCCGTGATGTCTCTCTATATTGTGTATATGGATCAGCAGACAAAGACATGTGTTTACATCGTAGACGCAGATACGTCGGAAAAAGCATGTCCTGCAGGCACATGGGACATTGTGTATGAGCAGAATTATGAGGCACTCTCTCATCCGGAAGGAGGATTTCCGGCCTATATTACAAGAACAGAAGAGTTTGGATGGCTCTGCTCTGCTGGCGCGCCGATCCTGGATGAAGACGGCACGGTGATCGCCCATGCCATGGTGGATATCTCCATGGATAATGTGATGAAAGCCAGACATTCCTATCTGTTCAAACTGATGATACTGTTGATCACTCTTACCGCGATTTTAACAGGTCTGGCAATTCGCTGGATGAATCAGGCGGTAGTAAAACCCATTGACAGCCTTACCTTTTCGGCCTCCCAATATGTACAGGAGAAATCCGAAGGGCGTCAGGGCGGGGCCTTTTCTGTTTTTGACAGGCTGCAGATCCGTACAGGGGATGAGATCGAGAATCTTTTTTGTGCATTTCGTCAGATGGAGCAGGATATCAATCAGTACATTGAAGATATTACCCTTGTGACAGCGGAAAAAGAGCGTATCGGTGCGGAGCTGAATGTGGCGACGCAGATTCAGGCGGATATGCTGCCGGGTATCTTTCCGGCTTTTCCGGAGAGAAAGGAGTTTGATATTTTTGCATCCATGAACCCGGCGAAAGAGGTGGGAGGAGATTTTTATGATTTCTTTCTCGTAGATGAGGATCATCTGGCGCTGGTAATTGCCGATGTGTCGGGAAAAGGCGTTCCGGCAGCGCTGTTCATGGTCATAACAAAGACGCTGATCAAGAACCAGATGATGATGGGTGGTTCTCCCAAAGCGGTTCTCGAGGCGGTCAATAATCAACTCTGTGAAAACAACGAGGCGGAAATGTTCGTCACGGTATGGCTTGCTGTTTATGAGATTTCAACAGGGAAAGTGACTGCGGCAAACGCAGGACACGAATATCCGGCGATCAGACGGGCGGGAGGCAGCTTTGAACTGTTTAAAGATCCTCACGGCTTTGTTCTGGCGGGAATGGAGAACACCCGGTATAAGGAATATGAAATGGAACTGCACGCGGGGGATACACTATTTGTATATACAGACGGTGTTCCGGAAGCAACGGATGCCGGACAGACCCTGTTTGGCACAGAGAGGATGTTAAATGCGCTGAACGGAAAATGCGATAGCGATCCGGAGAAACTGGTTGGAGGAGTCAAGGACGAGATAGACCGGTTTGTGGGAGAGGCAATGCAGTTTGACGATATTACCATGCTTTCCCTGCAGGTTGCGGATAGTATGTAAATGACCGGTACTGATCAAGGTGGTATAAGAGGAAGGTTAAAAGGTGTAGAAAAGCATGAAAGAACTTGTATTACAGGCATCGGCGGATCGCCTTGAAGAGGTGCAGGAATTTGTCCGTGGAGAGCTGGAGGCGGCAGGCTGCTCTCTTAAGGTGATGTCGCAGGTGGAAATCGCAGTGGAAGAAATATATGTCAATATTGTACATTATGCTTATCCTTCCGGCGGGGGAGAGGCTGTGATACGCTGTGAGGCCGGCAGTGAGCCGCCGAAAATTGCGATTCAGTTTCTGGATGCGGGAACGCCTTTTGATCCGCTTGAGAAAGAGGATGCAGATATTTCTCTCTCGGCAGAGGAACGCTCCATAGGCGGGCTGGGAATCCTGATGGTAAAGAAGCTCATGGATGAAGTGACGTATTCTTATGAAGACGGGAAGAATGTACTGACGATCGTCAAATACCTGCAGGGGTGATAAGAAGTTGATAAAGAAAATTGTTTATATCGGAATCGACCTCTTTTATCCGGCGCTTTCGGAATTGGCCGGACTATGTGAAATCGGTCAGATCGTAACATGTAAAACAGACAATGTGACAGAGTTTAATCGTGAGATCTGTCATTATGCGGAGGAGCATCATATTCCTTTAAAGATTGGAAAGATCACTGCGGCGGATTTGGATGACTGGAGCAGCAGAGGTTTTGATCTGATCATCTGCGGAGGCTATTATCACCGAATTCCCATAAGAGAAAAAGAGAAGATTCCCATTGTCAATATTCATCCTTCCCTTCTGCCGAAAGGGCGGGGAGCATGGCCTATGCCTGTTGCAATTTTACAAGGGGATACGGTAAGCGGTATCACGATCCATAAGATGTCGGAGGAATTTGACGAGGGCGATATTCTGCTTCAGAAGGAAGTCCCGATCTATGCGGATGATAATCTGGAGACACTTACCATGCGCATGCGTAAACAGCTTCCGGAATTGATGCGGCAGCTGATACAGGATTTTGAACAGCTCTGGAAATCGGCAAGGGTGCAGGGAGAAGGAGAATACTTGAAGATGCCGGAAGAAAAGGACTGGACGGTCACCTCTGCAATGGATTGCAGGGAAGCGGATAAGATCCTGCGTGCTTTCTGGGGATATGAGTGTATTTACAGAAACGGGAATGACAAGTTTGAACTGATCTATGGCCGGATTCGCCGAGAGGAAGCGCCCGGCTCTATAACTTTTCCGATCAAAGACGGTGAGATTATAGCAGACAGGGTAAGAAAAATATGATACAGTTACAGGGAATCGAATTGTCCATGCAGACGCAAGTGGAAACAATACGGAATACATATGGACACAGGGCTGCTTCCCATGGATTTGCTTCTCTTTATATATGGAGGGAAGAAATGGGGCTGCGCATTCATATAAAGGAACAGGTTTTTATCCTGAAGTTTGGACTTCGGGGAGAGCATGCGTGGTTTTATCCGTGCGGAGAGCCGGGAGCGGTGAAGGAACTGCTCTTTGAAATTCTCGAGGAAGACCGGGAAGCTGTATTTTATTATATGCGGGAGCAGGATGCGGCCTCTCTTGAGCGGGAATTTCCGGGCAGATTTCTGATTCGGGAATGTGAGGAGGATTCTGAATATCTGTACGACAGACGGCAGCAGCAGGAGCTTACAGGAAAGAAATTCTCCGGTCAGAGGAATCACATCAACCGCATAAAGGCGGATTATGAGCTGAGTGTAGAAGAACTGGACGAGCATAATCTGCAGGATGCCTTAAAAGTGAATCAATGTTGGGAAAGGCGCTCTTCGCAGGAAACAGGGCTAAAGGATGAACGGGCAGGAGGAGTTCTTCTTGAAAATAGAGAAGCCTTGGGTGTTTTGGGTGTCCTGGTGAGAGTGGACGGCAGACCATATGCCATTGCGGCGGGATATCCACTTTGTGAGGATCTGTTTGACCTTGCGATGGTAAAGCAGGTGGAGTGTCTGACCGGATTGTCAGTTTACACCAGGAACCGGTTGATCCGTCTGCTGCCGGAGAGCTATAAGTGGATCAACGCGGAAGAAGATCTGGGAGTGGAAGGTCTGCGCACCATGAAAAAACAAATGAAACCTGCAGGTCTCTTGAAAATGTATGCTGCTTACGGCTGCAGCAGTTCTGATTGAGGGGCTTGAATAATCATAAAGGAGGAATATAACATGCAGTACAAAATCATAGGAGACACAATGCCGGCGGTAGAGGTTACCTTCGATGCGCCGGGAGAATCCATGTACACTCAGTCGGGCGGTATGGCGTGGATGTCGGATGGCATTGCCATGGATTCCAACATGAAGGGCGGTCTGGGCAAAAGTATTGGCAGAATGTTTTCGGGGGAATCCCTGTTTATGGCGACCTATAAGGCGGAGCGTGCGGGCAGCATGGTGGCTTTTGCCTCCACGGTGGCCGGCGAAGTGCTTCCCATCGATGTGGGAACCAGCGGCGGTATGATCTGCCAGAAGGGTGCGTTTCTCTGCGCCCAGGAGACCGTCAACCTGAATGTGACGTTTACCAAGAAGTTTTCCGCAGGCTTATTCGGCGGCGAGGGATTTATCCTGCAGGATATCAGCGGATCCGGCATGGTGTTCCTTGAGATTGATGGCAATAAGGTGGAGAAAAATCTGGCGCCTGGAGAAGTCATTAAAGTGGATACGGGAAATGTGGTGGCTTTTGAAAGAACCGTGCAGTATGATATCGAGACCGTAAAGGGACTGAAAAATATCTTTCTGGGCGGCGAAGGCTTGTTCCTGACAAAGCTGACAGGACCGGGCAAGGTGATACTCCAGACGCAGAACTTCAATGAGTTCGCGGGCAGGATCATCAGGATGGTGCCGTCGTCGAGGTAGGAAATAGAATCAACACTTTATAAACAATTATAATTTTGTTCTTGATGGAAACACTACTTTAAAGTATACTACTTATAAGTAGTGTTTTTATTTTGGATAATTATTAGTTTGAGGATTGCGAAAAGAGAGGATGATAATCTTGATCGGAAGAAAAAAAGAAATGAATCAGCTTGAACAGATGTATTCTAATATGCGGTTTGAGTTTATGGTTATGTATGGGAGACGAAGAATCGGAAAAACCACTATTTTACAGGAATTTTCCAAAATGCATAAAACCATATTTTTTTCTGCGCAGGAAAAAAATGATACTTTAAATTTACAGGATTTTTCGAGACTCGTACAGGAGTATTTTGATGGTAATTTTATAGCGAATTTCGAAAATTGGGAGGATGCGTTGAATTACTTTGGCAGAAAAGCACAAGATCAAAGAAGCGTGTTGATCATTGATGAATTTCCCTTTCTGGCGGCAACAAATCCCAGCATAAAGAGTATTTTGCAGCATAAGATTGATCACGATTGGAAAGAACGAAATATATTTCTGATTCTTTGCGGTTCAAGTGTCAGTTTTATGCTGAATGATGTTATGGGATACAAGAGTCCTTTATATGGCCGCTGTACGGGCAGTATGGAAGTTTTGCCGTTTGACTATCTGGAGAGCGCAGAGTTTTTTCCGAATTATTCGGAGGAAGAGAAGCTGATCGCATACGGGATGTTAGGAGGTGTTCCCAGATATTTGAATGCGTTCAATCCGAAACGGTCTCTTAAAGAGAATCTTATTTCAGAAATTCTGACAGACGGCGCATTTTTGAATGATGAGCCACAGGCTTTGCTTCGCATGGAACTCAGGGAACCGGCTGTTTATAATTCCATTTTGGAAGCGGTCGCAAACGGCTGTAACAGAGTTGTGGAAATTGCAGATCGCATTCATGAGGAAAAGAGCAAGTGCAGCAAATATATGTTGACATTACAAACTCTCCGTCTGCTGGAAAAGCATATTCCCTGCGGTGAATCGGATAGTAGTAAAAAGGGCATTTATGAGGTTACCGATCACTTTTATAAGTTCTGGTACAGATATGTGTTTTCAAACAGAAGTTATTACAATATGTTAGGGCTTGATAAAGCAGCGGATGAAATCATGGGGGAAATCAGCGATTATATGGGTCCTGTGTTTGAAGATATTTGCAGACAGTATTTAATCAGACAGGCCCAGGCCGAAAGGCTTCCTTTTGTTCCATATGTCATTGGCAGGTGGTGGGGCAATAATCCGGTCATTAAGGAACAGGATGATGTAGATTTGCTTGCCCTTGACCGGAAAAGAGAGCGGGGAATTTTCGTGGAATGCAAGTTTCGAAACAGGCCGATGGCAATGGATGAAT
>JAAUZN010000051.1:60706-74393 GCA_014804565.1 Lachnospiraceae bacterium | reverse complement strand
GGTATATGTCAAGTATAAAAAATCGGGGACGATCTCTCGTCCCCGATTATCATACATATGAAAAATACTGTGCGCGATTGCTTTAACCCTTCACTGCACCGGCAACCATACCCTTGATGATCTGCTTGCTGAATGCAAAGTAGAAGATTACGATAGGTGCCATGGTCAGCAGCATAGCTGCCATGATCTTCGGATAGTCGGAAGTAAACTGTCCGGTAAACTGCTTCAATCCTAACGGCACTGTGTACAATGCTCTGTCCTTGATCAGGATCAATGCGAAGGAGAACTCGTTCCAACAGCTGAACACGTTGATGATCGCAACCGTCACCAGAATCGGCNTACATACCGGCAGGATNATNCCAAACANNGTCTTGGANAAAGAAGAACCATCAATNGCTGCCGCCTCCTCAAGNTCNACCGGNATACCCCGCACAAAACCTTCCACCAGGAANATCGACATNGGCAGNGCAAAGGANACATACGGNANCAGNANNGTATACCAGTGNTTNGANAGNCCCANCTTGGANAAGANGATGTAAATNGGAACCATCANCGAATGGATCGGAATCANCATTCCCATCAGGAACATTACATANAGGGGTTTGTTCAGTATAAAATTGATTCTNGAAAGAATNTANCCCACAATAAACGCGATCAGCACGATCAGAATTACGGACAGGATCGTTGTTCTCGCACTNTTGNNTACNGACTGCATCANNCGNTANTCCTTATTGGANAAGATCTTNGTNTAGTTTNCTANTGTCGGNTCTNTNGGCAGACCCATGATATCCGCNTTNAAGACTCTCTTATCCTTCANAGANGAATACAGCATCCAGATNAACGGGAANATACANGTCANTGAAAANANCCAGAGTATCACNTTTATAATAACNCNCAGCACGCCTCTTTTTACNCGGGTGCCTGTNGAGTTATCTTCNACTTTTGTCATTACCATTTCTTTTGCCATAACAGATTCCCCTCCTTTCTATGCGTTNGCNTTGCGGTTTTTGATNGCCTGTNTTCTTTCNTTCTCGATCTGCTTCAGANNCTTCTTCTCCTNACGATCATANCTGTCCGTCATGAGNTAGTTCATNAGAAGCTGAGANCCGCCGATAACAGCCAGAGCCAGAACGAAAATACCAACGGAAATACAGGAACCNTAACCTAAGTTCGACTGCTCAAAGGAAACCTTATATCCATACATTGCCATAACCATGGAGGAGTAGCCGGGGCCACCTGCCGTCATGACATAAATATTATCGAATGCTTTCATATTACCCGCAACGCAGAGAGTAATACATACAAGCAGTGTATTCTTGATCAGAGGTAATACTATGTAACGCGCACGCTGCATGCCTGTCGCGCCGTCAATCTCTGCGGATTCCAACACCTCAGTGCTGATAGAAGATACCGCAGACAGGAGAATTACCATATAATAACCAACATACTGCCAAACCAGCGGAATAGATACCAGCAGCATAACCAGCTTGGGCTCGTTGAGCCAAACCTTCTGCAGATCACTCCTGCCAATGGCCTCTAAGAAGTAGTTGAGCAAACCTCTCTTGGAATCATAGATCATCTGCCAGATAAAACCGATGCAGACTGCCGAGATCGTACTCGGGAAGAAACCAAAGGTTCTGTGGATTCCCTGCAGCTTGGTCACCTTGGAATTGATCAGCAGCACAATGATAAATGCGATACCGATCTGACCGATGATACACACAACTACCAAAAAGATATTGTGCCAGAAGGAACTCCAAAATACCTGATCTGCAAATAACTGTGAGTAGTTCGCCAACCCGTTAAAGGTCTTCACCGGACCACCCTTCCACTCAAAAAAGCTATAAAAAAGAGCTGCAAGAAGCGGTGCGAACACCGTGAACACATAGAGCGCCACGGGCACTACCAGATATGCAGCCACAACCCATTTCTTTGGTCTGATAGATTTCAGCATAGAATCGTCCCCCATTTCCTTTTAATGCTCGTTCTGAGACACACCCCAAAAGCGAAACGAAGACGTTCTGCCGCTTCGCTACGATTAAGCCTCTCACTTCTAAAAGATAGGGTCGTCCGGGGAATTCCCCGGACGACTTTATCCAGATCAGGCTCACCCTGATCATTTACTTTCTTACTGTCCTAAGTATGCCTTGTAAGCTGCCTGTGTATCAGCTGCAACGGTCGCAGGATCCTTATCACCATTGACCATCTCCTGCATCTCAGTGTTCAGTACGGACCATACGGAACCGTCTACATAAGAGTCATAGATCTCACAACCCTTGTTGTCCACATAGGAGAAGTTGTAGAAATCCTGTGTGTACTGATCGAATGCGGAAAGATCCACATCGGAGCTGCAGAAACCAGCCAGTGCATAGTTAGCGCCTACATACTCGGAGAATGCAGGACCTGTCAGATACTGGCAAAGGTCGATACATGCTGCAAGCTTATCAGGATCGGAAGCTACCTTAGAGCTGATTGCCATACCATAACCAAGACCGATGTTCTGGAAGTTCTCATAGTTACCAGCATTATCAGACTTAGGAAGTACTGCAAACTTAGTGGTATCCTTCTTAGGATCACCTTCCAGAGTAGCCTGGATGTAGGAAGCATCCCAGTTACCGCCGATGAACGCTGCAGCGTCGCCGGAGATGTAGTACTCACGAGCATCCTCGTTACCTACTGCGTTGAAGTCCTTGTTGAAGATGTTAGTGTCGTGGAAGAGACGCTGTGTCTCTGTCAGTGCTGCTACGAAGTTAGGATCCTCGAAATCGCCTGTACCTGCGATAATGTCAGAGAACCACTGTGTGCCGGTGTACTGATAACCAAGGCAGGATACAAAGCAGGAGTTCAACTGCCACTGACCAGCATTACCGAATGCGATAGCATCGATACCCTGACCATTGAAGTACTCAGCAGCCTTCTCTACGTCAGCCCAAGTGGTAGGGAAAGAACTGAAGCCTGCCTCTTCCCACATAGCGGAATCGTAGATTACTACAGTACAGGTACCACCTGTCAGAGCGGGATAAGCATAGTAGCTGCCGTTTGCAGTGAAAGGTACCAGATAATCCATGGTGTACTGGCTTGCGTAAGGAGAATTCTTGATAGAATCTGTCAGATCATACACAAGACCCTGGCTTGCCCAGCTGATGGTGTTCATACCCTGAAGCAGGAACACATCCGGAAGATCGTCTGCTGCTGCACGAGTAGCAATCTGTGTCTTGTAGTCATCGTTAGCCAGAACTTCCTCATCCAGTGTGATGCTGCCGTGGTCACTCTGCCACTGTGCAAGACAGGTTCTGAAACCATCGGAACCACCGTTACCCTCAGACTCCTCAGATGTGGAGAAGTGCATGATGGAGATGTTGCCGCTGTAAGCCAGGTCACCGCTTGCTGCAGGTGCCTCTGCCTCTGCTGCAGGTGCCTCCTCTGCTGCAGGTGCTTCCTCTGCTGCTGCGGGAGCTTCCTCTGCTGCAGGTGCCTCAGCTGCCGGTGCGGGATCGCTGCCGCCGCCGCAGCCAGCTAATGTAGCTACCATAGCTGTTGCCAGTAAAATGCTTACTACTTTCTTTTTCACTTTTTCATTTCCTCCTTTAAAAAATAGATGATAACAGTAACTCGAAACGCCAAGTCTTGCTTAAACGTTTTCGTAATTGTAGTCTAGCACAAATCTTCCATATTGACAACCTTTATTTTTAAAATTTTTATACATTTTACATATATTTGCATATATTTTTTATTTTTTCGCACGAAATACCTGGCTGAGCGAAAATTTTTTACGAAAAAAGGACAGCCGCTTTGGCTGCCCTTGCACTCTACTCTTCTGTTTTTGGCTCTTCCTGACCTGCAGGGGTTCTGTCCCGGTAAAACGCCAGCTGGTTCTTACCCCGCTTCTTAGCCTTATACAGGCCCTGATCCGCCGCCTTATAAAGCGCCTCAAATTCCGCTCCTTCCTGAGGGAATACCGCCACACCGATGCTGGCGGTGGCTTTATACTTAACGTATTCTCCTGCCTGGAAATTCTTAAAGAATTCCTCCACCTTCCGCGCCTCTTTCAGGATCGTCTCATCATTCGGGATGTCCTTCAAAAATACCATGAACTCATCACCGCCCACACGACCGATAATATCGCTGGCACGGAAGATCGATCCGATCTGTGTCCCCAGAGACCGCAGCACTTCGTCACCAAAAGCATGACCCATCGTGTCATTGATCTTCTTAAAGTTATCAATATCCAGAATGAACATCATGGACTGCTTATCCGGATGCTTCGCCATGTATTCCTTGATCTTACGCTCTGTGGCAAGTTTATTATTGAGGCCCGTCAACTGGTCTGTATCCGCCTTATCCTCCAGTTCTTTCTTTTTCTCATTACTGCGGATCTTACCCACAATGTTGATGACCATAACAATGCAGAAGAATATGATGATCACAAGCAACAGCGACACGATCATGTTACTCGTATTCTTACGCAGATACCCTATCTGCCTGTCCACATATGCGTCGCTGACACCCAGCACCATATCCCAGCCCGGCGCTCCAACCGGCACAAAAGTCAGCAGCTGCTTCTGTTTATTCAGCGATATATAGACATTTCCGCGGGAACCGTTATTCATACGGCCGCGAAGTGATTTGGCAGCCTCGCGATTTTCTCCTTCAATGGTTGTCAGAATATTGCCGTCTTGAAGACATGCATTGCTCGCGGCGCCGCTCGCGCTCAAAATCCCGCCATTCATATCCACGATAGCAAGAAAACTGGAGGAATCGTAACCGGAATTCAAGAGCATATTGGAAAACTTGCTCAAAGGATAAAACATAAGCAGATAGCCTTGTGCTTTGTCAGAATTCACACGCTCCGTCACGATGATCGCCTCTTCCTCCTGTACATATATATAGGAAGATTCTGAGCCGCGGACTTCCTCAAACCAACTCTCCTGCCCAATCTCTACAGGAGCACCCGTCTGATCTATTCCAACGCCATTTATATCGCTGTAGAGAACCTTCTCCACATCGGCACAGTCCGCTGTCACTCCGAGAAGCTCCGCTACTCTTGCGCTATCTGCAACGCCCTCATCCCCGATCAGCACACCGATCGGCTCTCCTGTCTTCCCCACCTTCTCCAGTTCGTGTCGAAAGTTACTCGCATAACTCTCCGTCGATGAAATCAATGTCTTAAAGACAGAATTCTCCGATTCCGTACCGCTTTTTGACCAAAACCGAAGCAGCATAACCACAACAACCACCAGCATGATGCCTGTCGGGAGAAGCCACTGTAATACACTTGACCTGTTCTGATTATCCATCGTTTTCCTCACTCTCCTCTTCAATCTTCAGAGAGAAATCCAGATCGGATGATATCTCCTCCGATTCCGGTTCCAATTTTTTAAAAATACCACTGTATAAGTACGCCGCCGCATAGGCCGGTGCCGAAATGCCAAACATAAAGATGAAAATAAGCGCATAATCCGAAAAATAGCCGATCACAAGGGGTATCGCATAGCATACCATCATCAGAACCGTCTTAGGCAGGTTAGCAAACGCCAATATCAACGCATTCTTCAACGTGTTTTTTATCGAATTTTCAAAGCGCGCCTGTAACGGGAACACATATACCGCCATCATCAAGAGCAGTATCGCCACTACCACCACAGCGATCATCAGTGCTTTGGGGAAATTCATCCCCGAGTAGTTGAAGATCACGCAATCGCCTATATAGACTGCCACAACTAAAAGCATCACAAGCCATATCAGAGTCGCCTGCTTGAAGTTCAACTTAAACGATTTAAAAAACCCTCTGATAAGATACCCCTCTTCACCACGGACGATCTTAAGCAGTACATAGTGCATTGCTGTAAACGCCGCCCCCGCTGTTAT
Source organism: Lachnospiraceae bacterium (assembly GCA_014804565.1). Lineage (GTDB taxonomy): Bacteria > Bacillota > Clostridia > Lachnospirales > Lachnospiraceae > UBA3282. The sequence continues at coordinate 68,525 of JAAUZN010000051.1, read as the reverse complement.
GATCGGGATACAGCAGATTATCATCAGGAAATTCATGATCATCAAATCTGCCACACGATTTAACACCCGCATGACCGGGCTATCCATATCGAAAAACTTACCCATCTGTTTCTCCACAGGCACTCATTTTTATCACAGCCACTTCTGCCATGATTATTATAATACAGTAGAGTGTCAAAATCCATAAAAAAATCAAAAAATGTAAAACTATGCGNTATTTTATATCTTATACTTCATGCTCACCTGCTGATATTGCATGTTCAATGTCTGATACATCTTGAGGATCCTGGCCGACTCTCCTTTCACACGCACCATGATCTCATCGTAAGAATCAGCAAGCACCTTAACTATCGATTTCTTAAAGCGTTTCCTGTTCACCTCTTCCGCCAGAAATTGGAGTACCTGCTGCTTCGGAAACGCGTCTCTGTAGCTTCTCTTATTGACCAGAGCGCTGACCGCATCCGCCACCTGCAATACACCCTGCTGAAGGGATATCTTCTGGTCGTTCAGCCGCTGCGGATAACCGCTCCCATCGCCTCTCTCATGGTGCGCCAGCGCGATGCTCAGCACTTCGCCGTCCATCTTCCCTTTCAGCTTCTCCTCCGTGATCGCCACATGAGTGCGGACATGCTTGACCTCCTCCGGTTTCAGCTTCCGGGGCGCCGTAATAACATCCTTGGAGATGCCGATCATACCCAGATCGTGGAGCAGTGCCGCATAATAGATCATCTCTTTTTCTTGTTCCGGCAGAAATAATCGGCTCGAAAGTTCCTCGCAGATACAGATCGTGGTGACCGTATCAAAGACCATACTCTCCTTAAAAAATCCCATACAATAGATCAGCATATCCAGAAATACTTTTTTACCCTCATTGGAAAAAATCATGTACTCTGCGATCTGATCCANNTCTTCCTTAAANTCACCGCTTTTTACCTTTTCCAGCATCCCGTATTTNGCATCNCACTGATAAAACCGNTCCAGGCCTGCTGCGGAGAGCTTNGTGCCCGCCTGTTTCTGGAACATACGCGGATCAAACTGGGTGCCCATAGTATTAGAGTAGATATCCACCTTCTCAGCGATATTGATATAGGCCGCCACATCCTTATATTCATAATCNACATTCTGCAGCTTCTCATAATCCCGGCAGTGATACATGATCACTCGCGCCANCTCCGGCACAGGGGACAGATACTTAAAAAGCAAATGACCGTAGATAGAATGTGCCATACTTTCTCTGGTCTCATACTGCAGCATATCATTGATCCTGGTCTGCTCTGTCTTATATGCGCCGATATCGTGCATCGTCGCTACCATGACAATATCCGCCAGCTCAAACTCCTCGTAGCGGTTTTCCTCCTGCAGCATCTTATATACTATGTATGCCACCCTGGACCCATGCTCCATCAGGGTGGGATTGATCAGTTTCAGGATATCCCGCATCAACAGATAAATATCTTTACTCTTAATATACTCCATAAAATTCCCTCGTCCTAATTCTTCACAACACAAACTCCATCGGCGTATAGATGATCCCATCCCGTCTTTGTTCCGGATGCAGATCCCGGAAGCCCAGCCGNTGATAAAAATCCACTCCATAGGGAGAAGCATTTACCGTCACGCGGGAGACCTGCATCTCCGTCAGAAGATAATTCTCCAGATATTGCATAAGCGCGCGGCCTATCCCCTGCCTGTGGTATTTTTCGTCCACAAACAACAAAGAGATGTGCGTCATGTCCCGGAGCGTGATCATTCCTACGATCTTCTCTCCATCCAACGCCACAAACATCTGGTATGCCCCCATAACGAACATTCTGTAGAGAGTCGTATCCGTGATAAAGTTCTCGAAATTTTTCACGCCCTCAGGGGAGTAGTCATCCGCCTCAAACTGTAAAAAAGTCCGCCACGCCAGCGACATGGCCTCCTCCCAATCCTCCCGGTATGCACTTCTGATCTGGTACGGCATCCCCAAAATAATCCGCGGCTCCTTACTATCGTGTCGGAAAAAGTGTCTTGTATTTATTTTAACGTATTTTGGGCAAAATTACAACCTGTTTGAAAACAGGGCTCTTCTCCAAGGTGACATCATCTTATAAGCTCAATGGTCAAATCTTCATAAATGCCCACCTTGATCCGTTCAGAAAAGGAATACTCCACAGCCTCCCCGCCATGCTCCAGATCATACACGGTGACCGTTTCCTGCTGCGGGTCCACGATCCAGTATTCCCGAACGCCCGCGGTCTGATAGAGAGCGAATTTCCGCACATAGTCCATCTGTCCGCTCGTCGGCGACACGATCTCGATCACCCAGTCGGGTGCACCGTGACAGCCTTTTTCGTCCAGCTTTTTCTCATCACAGATCACTGAGATATCCGGCTCCACATAATGACGGTCGTCATTTTTAATGTACACTGCAAAGGGCGCCGGCAGAACCCTGCATTCGCCTTTATGTCCCGAAATATAATTCCAAATATTCGCGCTAATCCGTACAAGAAGTTCCTGATGCGTCAGGGTGGGCGACGCCATCATAAACATTTCCCCGTCGATCAGCTCTGCGCGCTGTCCCTCCGGGAGCGCCTCGATATCTGCGACTGTGTAAGATTTTCCGCCTTTCATTGCCATAAAGATATCCTTTCTTCTGATTGCTGCATGTTCCATGTCGTAGTGAGTAAACGGCAGAAACTGCCTGAATGTGCGAGCGCACGTTTTCTTATGATTACTCGATTAGGTTTAGTATACGCACTATGAATATGTTTGTCAATAGGCGCTTTAAATANNCGNAATAACNTTNATTTCAATAAACAGNATAAAAAAGGAGCCGCTGCTCCGGCAGATATATCCGCCTTTGCAACAGCTCCTTTTACTTAATACTATATCAGTTGTCTGATATTCACCGCCCTGCAAGCGGTTGTTGATGATAAATTATTGCTGATCTTAGCCTTCAGAATCAGGTCTCCCCTTCTTCGGNCTCCTCCCCAGAGGTGTCTGCCNCAGCGCCAATCGTGATAACCACATCCTTCTCGTTACCATCACCNCCTTCGCCCTTTTTCAGAGTCATCGTAATGGTTGCAGTAGTTTTGTCCTCGCTAAGGGTAAAGTTCTCACCGGTCTTCGCCTCAACGGTAAAGTCTTCATACNCATCACCCTTTGCCNTAATCCACGCATTCACTGCTGTTACCAGTGCAGGCAGGACAGTTGCTTGATCCTGAATTTCGTCATTACCATCTGTCGTCTTGTATGTTACCACAATTGCAGTATCGTTGGTTTTCCAATCAGCAGCCGCAACTGCCGCAAGCTCAGCTGCTACAGTCTCCAATGTCTTCTCGGTGGGCTCATCTTCACCATCGCCGTCACCTTCGCNAGGACCCGGATTCGGCTCCTCTGTTCCTGCCGCCGGATTCACATAGCTNTCGGAAGCTTTNATGGACACCTTAACTGCGATGCCGTACTGCTGGATCAGAGAATCTACAGTTGTAGCAGGTGTTGTCTCTCCATCCTGACCTGCCGGTGTTTTTGCTGCNTCTTCGATCTTAGCAACATAGTAGCTGTCCGCCGGAACCACCTTGAGATTTACTGCGTAGCTCTTCTTATCCTTGAGCTCTGCACCCTCCTTAACCTTCAGGGTTACCTGCCCATTCTTTGTTCCGGTCGTGCCATCGATCTCAAACTCATTTGAAACTTTCTTCTCATCGATCGCCGCATACGCAACATTCACCTTCTCGCCGTTCACCACGATATCGATCTGTGTCTTATTCTTGCCCTCCGTGGTCGTCAGGCCTACTTCTGCATTGTTTGATTTGTAGGTTGAACCTGTCTTACCACTCTTCGCAGGCTTAACAGTAATCTTCACATCAGTTGCATTGAGCTTGGTCGTGTCGTAATAAGAAACATCATCCGGCCATGCATAGTAGGAGATATAACCGACCAGTCCTGCCTTACCAAGAACTGATTCCATGGTCGCGCCATCTTTCGCCAACTCAGTCTTGAGCGCATCGGTCATAACAAGTCTCCAAGTGCCGCTTGTCTTATCCTGATCGATCTTGAAGTATTTCGTAAAGTTGTTGACCTTTCCATTCACGTTCGCATTCTTCAACTCATAGAAGTTAAATGCCATCTTCTCGCCCGCTTTGGCATTCAGATTGCTCTTGCCTGTCAGGGTCACAGCGCCGTCAAGCTCGCCGATCGTGTAAGCCGTATTCAGCTTGTAAGTAGCTGTCTTAGCCTTTACAACCTTCACGGTTACGTTTGCCGGCAGTGTCTCCGCCGTGAATGTTCCATTCTCCGCTACGGTGCCTACAGTCACTTTCAGCTTGTAGCTTCCGACCGGAAGATCGACATAAGCCCACTCATTACTGGAATCATACTTATCAACAAATTCCAGATTCATGCTGCCGTCAGCATTCAGCGCTACGATATTGGATTTGATTGCCCCTGCAACCGTGTTCAAATTCGATACATTCTTATCCGTCCGCGCTGACCAGTCCATCTCAACCTTTACGGACTTGCCTGCCGCATAAGCTGCCTTAGTCGCCGGATCCAGAACCGTCATTCCAACTTTCTGCTGTTTCGGCCAAGCATATTGATTCAGAGTATTCTTCACGGTCACCTTAGGCGCTTTCGCTGTAATAGCGTAATCATTATTGGTCAGAACATAGACATAAGGTTTCTTCTTTGCTGCTTTCGCTTCCGGAGACAGATCTGTCAGTGTCAGCGTCGTCTCCTTAGCTGTGGTGATGATCGTAGCATAACCATTCGCATTCGTCACGAACTTACCGCCCTTCACCGCAAGCTTATAGTTGGTATAACGAACATCTGCAGGTCTGCTGTACCTTGTAGTCGCAGTATCCTCTTCCGCCTTACTGCCCACATACAGCTCCACATAGACTCTCGCCGCACCGGTCGTAGTGATGTCTACCGGTACCGAAGTTACGTTTGCCTTATTTGCCAAATCAATATTAGCATCTGTGGTAGGAGCAAATTTTTCTTCCGCTGTAGTAGTATCATAATAGCTATTATCAGCTTTCATAAGCTTAATACCAAGCGCAAGATCGCTTCCTGCTGTCGCCTTATAATCCAAGGTCAGGTTCATCGTATGGGTCTTCTTGTTGTTGCTGCCATCAGCCGTGGTTACTTTGACAGCTGCCTTCTTGCCTGCTGCAAGAACATAGATACGACCAGTGTCATATACCGTAAGAACTTTCTTATTGCCTGATGCATAAGTGATGTTTGTTACAACCGGCAGCCTATTCTTTAACTCACTCAAAGTTGCAAACGTATCGCCCACCTGAACCGCTGCAGTCGCAGGCATTGCATACACATATCCGCCGTTCACATCGCTTGCCGGTATGCCAACCACATTCTTATCCGTGATTTCATGTACTGCCTTTACTTCATACTTATATTCATCATTGTAGTTCACAATTACGAGCTTGGAGATGTCCGCTGCATCGTTGGTAACCTCGATCACCTCAGACAGTCCATATGTCTCATTGCCCGCATAGTCCGCCGCAGTTACTTTTACCATGAACCTGTTATTGCTTGCGCGGTTCTCGTCTACCTGGAATTTCTTGTCAACGGTAACAGTACCGTTCTTCACTTTCACATAGTCAGCGATATTCTTGGGCGCAGAAGTGGTACCAAACTCCCAATCTGAATCAGCGCCGACGATCTCCCANGTCACCTTCTTAGCCTTAGGTGTCGTAACCCACTTCTTGCCATCCCAGCTCCCATATTGGCTCTCGTAAGCATCTTGCCCGGAATATTCAACATTGTAATCCACACCCAGCTTCAATGTTGCTGCCTTGCTCGTGCCTTCCGGCTTATAGATGCTTGTGCTCGGTGTCGTAACGATGATGTTATTGATACCCTTTACGACCGTCACTGCNATGGTCGCACGGGATGCGTACATCTCATGACCCNNTGTCTGGTCTGCAGTCGCCAGTACCGTGATGGTGTGCTTACCNAGNTCTGCGTCAACATCAATANCTGTAANTACAATCTGNTCGCCTCTTACCGCAAAGTNTAAACCGGCACTCCCGGCCTCACCCCAATCTCTGTCNTCCNGAATATTTTCATCGGCAACCTTATAAAACTTCTCATCAGNATCTTTCGNATTCCACTGAATCGTTGCGATAACGGAGTCCGTCTCACGGCCTGTATAAAGAGCCACCTTATCTGAACCCTTCTTCAGCTTCAACGCTGTTGTGAAGAGAGGATCGATCGTTCCACATTCCGCCTTCTTTGATACTGCACTCCTCGTAACAATATCGCCATCGGAATAATCGGAATAATCGTCACTCCAATCGTTATCCATATAAATCAATTGCGCCGTTACTTCGTAATCCCATTCAGCTCCGGTGCCGAGAAGATNNNTTGNGCCAACTTGCAGCTTAACTCTCTGGCTGTCGCCCGTTCTCTTGACATGCGTTNTTACTGTCTGCNGCAGCTTACTTGTATCTAATGNCTTACCNTCTACAGTCTTAGCCTCCGCTGTCACTTCATACCATAAAGAACCGTTATAAGGCTCCTGGAAGTCCTCTCCCAGATCCATTTCCACATCAACGTGGAACACCGTATCTGCAGCGGCATTAGCTGTTTTTGTCACTGTCGGCGCTAGGGTCTCGTCAAAGAGCGCTTTTGCCGTTACGGTAACAGTTGCCTTCACATCGTCATTGTCATCCGCTTCAACAGTGATCTTAGCTGTCTTGCCCGCAATATCAGCAGCCTTCTTAGGATTGGTTACAATTATCAGTTTGTCGCCATCAACATATGTTANGTCCNCATCGATAAGTNCGGCTNCATCATCTATATCAACAATTTGATTCAGAGTACCATCTGTATCGATCTTATATTCAACCTTGCTGTCTACAGTCTGCTCGATCTCTGTAAGTTCCTCTTCACCATCCACAATNTGGATATATGTTGTCTCCTTGTTGACACTCAGAACATATGTGCCGACTTTCTCTTCCACGCCTGCAACATACATCTCAACCGTGATGTCCTGACCACGGAGTTCCGGCTTGGTCGCCAGATTGATCCTACGATAGTTAGCATCTACTACAGGTGTGCTCATAGATACTGCTTCACCCTTAGCATCCTTAACAACCGCAGTGACATCCTTAGCGGGTATAGCAACTCCGCCATGCAGAACGCCTACACGGTATGCCGTGTCATAGCGTACCAGATATGCTCCATCCTCTTCATCTACAGGTCCACCCTCAGCAGTTGTCAAATCCGCCAGCTTGTAAGCCTTGCTGCTCTCAACCTNGATTNNGACATCAGCCGTCACNTNGCNGATGNATACANNNGCTTCATCNNTTCCCTGATNGTTCTTTGTGACATTAACAGCCACAGGATCTCCGCCCATCGTATAAGTCACGCTNGTAAGATTGCATCCTGCCTTCGCCGTGATCGTAGCCTTCAACGAATCACCGTAAGTAATTTTCTGACCATTCACGNCATCTACGGTAAACTCATCGCTTGAAGCAGGATCTACCGTCACCGTGAATGTACGATCTTCACTCTCCACTTCAAATGGTGCCTTTTTAGCNNCATCCGCATCAGTTTCTGTGATCTTTNTTGCGAAGATAGCTACGGTGTATTCGATCGAGCCGTCCTCCGCTTCCTTCTCTGTCACAGACTGAACCATTTTATCTGCCGTTATGTCTTTCAGNTTATAACCTGTCTTAGCCTTTACGGTAAACTCTACTGTCGTAGCGCCAGCTTTTACCTCATAAACACCTTCAACATCCGCGTCATCTTTCTTCGCCTGTTCGACCTTATCCNCTNCCGTCTTNACNGCAAGATCTTCCAGACCTTCATC
>JAAUZN010000051.1:0-60700 GCA_014804565.1 Lachnospiraceae bacterium | reverse complement strand
CNNAATAGCCGCGCTAAAGNATACCGANNNGCCTGTCAATGCNTCGACCTCAGTCNTTACANTGACGCTCATTGCTNNGCCCATTGCNNNCNCANCANTNNCATCATCCNNTNTTNCAGCAAACTTGTATTCTNNCTTTGCCNNTTTTCCTTCTTCAGCANACAATNTATATCCGTCTGNNGNAGCNACTNTAACAGTNAGCGCCGTCACAGTNNNAGGCACTNTCACAGCCTTGCCTGCCTCCAGGTCAACGCCTTTTATGCCTAATGCTTTTGCAATTTCAGTAGGNTCTGTAACTGCTTTTGCCTCTTCTCCCTCTTCAACAGCAGGTGTTACAGATGTGATCGTTGCCGTTGCGGAGTCTTCTGCACCATCAATGGTAAANGTCAACGGAACGCTCTTTTTAGAATCGATCTCTGTCTCGAAAGCGATCTCTGTCGCTCCCTNAAGAGTGATAGAATACTCGCCGTCATCATCCAGATCGATTTCTTCGTCATTGACTGTTACTTTGGAAACCGCATAAGGAGCTTTTCCTATTGCCTGGAATTTGAAAGTATCTCCNACGAAAGCNNNNGTGNTNGCTCCCTCCTCAGTNGGCNCTACCCANNCNTCCTTTCCTTCAGCATCTTTACCCNNAACCTTCACATCCACATTAGCANTANCTGTAAAGGTTACAGCGCTCTTCGTCTCAACTTCCAGAACGATCTTAACGGATTCTTCCACGATGNTGATCACATTCGCGGGCACCGTGTACTTGNCGTCTTCATCTGCCTCNANCTCTGTCTTGTCATCGTCAGAGNCATCCACAACATAATATACATGAAGNTTGTCATCANNAGCTTNATAACCGNCTACAGTAAAAGTCACAGCCTGANCNGCNGCTTTCTCTACGACCGACTTCNTCTTGCCGNCNNNTCCGCCAAGTGTAAGCTCAGATGCAAGNTCCTTCAGGGANTCANCCAGTGTGATGCTTGTGCCTGATGCCTTNGTATCAANGACGATATCATATGCTGTCGCCGTCGTGATCTNAATGGTCTTTGCAGCAGTAACANNTNCGATNNCATATGANTATACGCCATCTGCTTCCGTAGCTTCCGTAGCTNCCAGAGCNNTNTCNCCGTCCNTCACGGNCTTGATCTTTACGCCAGCCTTAGGTGTCAGCATAAGTGTTACCTTCGNATCCTTTGCTACGGTAATCTCACCGCCCTTGACTTCTTCCGGCTTCCCTTCATCACCTTGCTTCACCTCAATTGCTGTCATCTGTTTTTTTACAGCAGCAAATTTATCGATGGTAATAACAAAGGTTTCCGCAGGGTCATTATCTTCGTTGCCTTCATTGCCCTCATCGGTGTTGCCTTCACCGCCTTCATTGCCNTCACCGTTCTCATCGCCTTCATCATTAACAACGATGTCAGCCGCGGATGCATCTTCATCCTCTGCAGGTGCATCAGATTCCGAANCATCNGCATCAGGGGCATCCTGATCATTCACATCGGCATCTGCCGAATCCTGATCGTCTCCTTCCGTAGATTCTTCCTCTACACTCGCTGTATCGTCGGCAACAGGGTCGTCTGCCTTCTCTACATCATTACACAAAATAAATTCTTAATTTTTTCTTAAGATTTTTTATCAGTAAATATGCGGGTTTGCGGTATTTTTGCTAAAAATCAGGTTTTTAATATTGATATTATATAGACGTAATTAAGATTTTTTCGAAAATTTGTCGCCAATTTGTTACTAATTAAATTTTTATTAAATTTTCAAACCCGCATAAATACTGGCTTTACGGCACTTTTTCAGAGAAAATATTTGTCACTAATTTGTTACTAATTGAGAGAATTTTGGGGAAAAAACTACTTTGCAGCCTCGCTCCCCACCTTATTGACAAGAGGCAGTCCGTTCTCCAGCGCATAGGCATTTTCCAGCGTCACCTTAGCGATAGCCTGCATAGCTTCTCTGGTGAAAAACCCCATATGCGAAGTAATCAGCACATTGGGGAAGGTCATAAGCCGCGCCAGATTCTCGTCACGCACGATCTCATTGGACATGTCCTCGTAAAAAATACCTTCTTCCTCCTCGTACACATCCAGTCCCACGCCGCCGAACTTCCCGTCCACCAAGCCGTCGATCAGCGCATCCGTGTCAATCAGGCCGCCGCGGGAAGTGTTGACCAGATATACGCCGTCCCGCATTTTGCGGATGGTGTCCGCATTGATCAGATGCTTTGTCTCTGAGGTCAAAGGGCAGTGCAGAGAAATGATATCTGACCGCGCCATCAGTTCCTCCACCGATACATACTCCGTCTCCAACGATTGATTCGGATANGGGTCATAGGCCAAGACCTCCATGCCAAACCCGTTGCAGATGCGGATCATAGCCTGTCCGATCTTACCGGTGCCCACTATGCCTGCGGTCTTGTGATAGAGATCCACACCCATAAGACCGTTCAGGCTCATATTAAAATCCCGCGTTCTGCTGTACGCCCTGTGCGTATGCCGGTTTACGGTCATCAACATCGTCATGGCAAACTCNGCCACTGCCTCCGGCGAATAGCTGGGCACACGCANAACCTGTATNTTATCCTCCGCNGCCCTCACATCCACATGATTGAANCCCGCNCTNCGCAGAAGGATCGCCTTCACCTTCATATCNTAGAGCTGTTGGATCATCGCGGCATTCACATAATCATTTACAAAAATACAGACAGCATCAAAGCCTTTCGCCAAAAAGACCGTCTCTTCCCGAAATGGCACCTCATAGAAGTGAATCGAGAATCCATAGTCTTTACCCATTGGCTCAAACCAGATCCTGTCATAAGGTTTCGTACTGAAAAATGCTATTTTCATAATCTCCTCCATATCAAGGCATTTCTTTGCTGATAATGCCTAGTATGTTCAGGAGTTCTAAAAACATTCCCCACCAATTTATATTTTAAGAAGAAGTCAGGTCATCCAAAAAGTTGGTTACACTTTCTTTGATGCTCTGAAAAAATCCCTGTTTGGCGCCTTCCACCGCGCTTTCCACAGCTTCCCCTATCGCCTCGTCAGCCTGTTCCACGGCGTTCTCCAGTTTTTCATCCGCCTGCTCCAATACCGTCGATCCGTACTCCCGGTACATCCCCTTCACCTGATCTACGATTTCTCCTGCCTCTGATTCAATNNCATCCGCAGNCGGTNNTCCCCCNTCACGNANCTGNGTNANNGNCAGATANGCTACANCCAGAATCGCCNCAAAGCACAGCAGACCTAAAATTTTTTTCATANCNTCTCCTCATATNNCCAAAACGGCTTTCCCGATCGGTTGTCCGGGATCAGGTGATCTTCTGCAGGATAAACCGATAAATNTCCCCGTANACGTCCTCCCTGTCCGCCTCATTTAANATCTCATGNCTGTCGCCGGGATAGANCTTTAGCTGCACCTGNTCCATTCCCAGCTCCTCAAAGGANNGAAANACCNTNTCNACAGCCCTCTCCATAATCTCCCACCGGATCGTCCTTGCCGGACACAAAAAGAACAGGAAGATCCTTCGGCATCTTGCTCAGCTTTTCCGTGTCATATAAATTCCAGATCAATCGCATCAATGTCTGAAAACCATTCGCCGTAAAAATAAAATTACACAGAGGATCCGCCTTGAAAGCCTTNACATTCTCCGGATTTGCAGAGATCCAGCTGCCGGAATCTCCGGGCGCAGTAAATTTTTTATTATAGGTACCGAAAGCCAGCTTATCAACAATCTTACTCACATGCTTCGGTCCCCTCAGAATACCTGTGACCGTCGCCAACAGCCAGCCAAAAATAACTGTATGCTTCGGCTGCATACCCGTACCCATGATGATAGCGGCATCTATACCGCTCCCATAGCGCATCAGATAATTGCGAAGGATAAAGGANCCCATACTGTGNCCCANAATNATATAGGGAACGCCGGGATANTTCTCCTGCNTNATTTTTTTCAGNCTGTGNTCATCCCGNACGAGTACNGTNTCCGCATNCTCTTTGCAAAAATATCCCATAGGCTCTCCGGATTTGACAGACAGACCGTGTCCCAGATGATCGTCTCCCACCACCAGAATGCCCTTCTCAGCCATAAACNGCGCAAACTCTTCATAACGNCCGNTATGCTCTACCATTCCATGCACGATCTGCAGAATGCAGACCGGCTGCTCCGTTTCCGGGATCCACTTCACCGCATGGATCTGGTNTTNTCCGTCCCNTGATCCGAAATANAANTCNTCTTTTATGATCATCTTTCCCTCCNGNTTTAGCAGATNTCTGCTCCNGCCGGCATAAACCGCTCCGGCGTCATCACCGCAAGATTACCCTCCTCGTCCGCTGCGCTCAAGATCATGCCCTCGGACATCATACCAGCGATCTCTCTTGGCTGCAGGTTCACAAGCACCATAACACGCTTGCCCACCAGCTCCTCCGGCTTATAATACTGTTTGATCCCGGAGAGGATCTGTCTCGTGCTGCCGCCGACCTGTACCTTAAATTTTAANAGCTTCTTGGACTTGGGTACTTCCTCACACTCCAGTACCAATCCCACCTGAAATTGACACTTATCAAAATCATCATAGGTGATCTCAGCTTTCGGCTCCAGCTCCACCACCTTCTCATCCATACCGGGATCTGCCTCTTCGCCGTCCGCCGCATTTCTCTGGGCAAACATCTCTTCCACCTTCTCCAGCACCTCCGCCAGATCCTGTCTCGCAAACAGGATCTCCGGCTTCTGTGTCACCTGATTGCCTGACGGATAGAGCGTTGCAGCCACAGCTGTATCGCCCTTTGCCGCGCACTGCTCCAACACCTCAAAATCAATCAGAGGCGCATTCATCTGCTCCGCGATCCGCTTTGCTGTCTCCGGCATNTAAGGCTCCAAAAGGGAGGCTCCTACCATGATAGCATTGGAAAGATTGTAAAGCACNGTAGCCAGCCTGTCCCGTTTTTCCTCATCCTTCGCCAGCACCCAGGGCATCGTCTCATCGATATATTTGTTGCTGCGTTTGAACAGCGTAAAAATCTCTGTGATCGCATCCGCCACCCGCAGCTCATCCATCTTCTTTGACACTCTGCTGTAGGTATCCGTCAACACGCGGTGCAGATCTGCATCCACATCCTCCGCGCCCGCATCCACGCCGACCTTCTTATTTTCTACCAGGCCGCCAAAGTATTTATTGCTCATGGAAATGGTTCTGTTCACCAGATTNCCCAGNGTATTCGCCANATCGGAATTCATNCGNTCNACCATGAGATCCCAGGTGATCACNCCGTCATTCTCAAAAGGCATCTCNTGCAGNACAAAATAGCGCACNGCATCCACNCCNAANAAGCTGATCAGATCNTCCGCATAGATCACGTTTCCCTTGGACTTACTCATCTTGCCGTCTCCCTGCAAAAGCCAGGGATGACCGAACACCTGCTTCGGCAGCGGCTCTCCCAGCGCCATCANAAAGATCGGCCAGTAGATCGTGTGGAAGCGAATGATATCCTTNCCGATCANATGCAGATCCGCCGGCCACANNTTCTTATACTGNTCAGTGCTCTCNCCCTNCGCCTCGTAACCGATGCCGGTGATATANTTNGTCAGNGCATCCAGCCACACNTACACNACATGCCTGTCNTCGAAATCCACCGGAATNCCCCACTTAAAGGAGGTTCTCGAAACACAGAGATCCTGCAGGCCCGGCAGAAGGAAATTATTCATCATCTCATTCTTGCGGGNAACCGGCTGAATAAACTCCGGATGCGCATTGATNTGCTCGATCAGCCTGTCCGCATACTTGCTCATCTTAAAGAAGTATGCCTCCTCCTTTGCAGGCTTCACCTCTCTGCCGCAGTCGGGGCANTTCCCGTCCACCAGCTGNGATTCCGTCCAGAAGGACTCACAGGGGGTACAGTAAAGCCCCTCATAGGCCCCCTTGTAAATATCCCCCTGATCATACAGTTTTTTAAAGATCTTCTGCACCTGTTTTTCATGAAAATCATCTGTGGTGCGGATAAATTTATCATAGGAAGTATCCAGAGAATCGCAGATCCTGCGAATCTCNCCTGCCACCTTGTCCACATAGGCCTTCGGCGTAACACCCGTCTCCTGTGCCTTCAACTCAATCTTCTGGCCNTGCTCATCCGTACCCGTCTGGAAAAATACGTCGTAGCCGTCCTTTCTCTTAAAACGAGCGATACTGTCCGCCAGCACGATCTCATAGCTGTTTCCGATATGGGGTGTGCCNGAGGTGTAGGCGATCGCCGTGGTAATATAATACTTTCCCTTATTCATAACTTGNTTCCTTTCCATNGTCCTTCTTCACTTCGGAAATTGCCGTCTGACAGCGGTACTACAGCTTCCCGCTGTCATAATTTCCTAATATATCAGTCTAACGTAAAGGAGTAAGATTGTCAATAAAACAGCAGTCCGCTGCTGCCCGTGATCACTGTGCCCGCAGGCGCGTTCATCACATGGTAGAGNGCCACTCTCACCTGNAAACCGTTTCTGGAATATCCTTTGGTAAAAAGCTGCGTATACTGGCCTCCTCCCTCTACCGTAAATTTCGGAATNGGTGCGGAGCTATTACCATCNTTTCCGTTGCTCCCATGCGCCGTNGTGACCACATAGGCATAAGCCGACTTAATATCCGCCGGAAGCGTATATCCGGAAGAAATATCGTAGCTGCCAGGCTCTTCTCCGCCTGTACTTTGAATCTTCTCATACATTACGGCCATATCTTCTCCTGTCCCTAATAACAGTTCTCCATCTACCCACGCAGCCGTCCCCGCAGAAAGATTTGCTGCTGTAGCCGCCCGAATATAGGTTGGCGTCGCCCCGCTTGTTTCGTCAGTAGTTAATTTTCCGTTTTCTCCTTTATAGAGTTTTGCATCGGACGGCAGACCATAGACAGAGGGGTCCGTCGGAATGCTCTGGCTGGCCGCGATTCCTTGCAGGATCGTGTCAAAGTCCANCATGAGCGGATCCACCGCATTCTGCGGTGAAGGTTCCNGATGTCCTGCATATACGCTGTCGTTCCCGGCCAGAGAAACGCCCNCACTGTCTTTCGACAGATAGGTGCTCATCNCGCCCANCTGCTCCACCACCNCGGCCTTAAACTGATCCAGACGGTCTGCNAACGTATAAAGATCATCAGAATCAATAATTACAGTTTCCTGCCCCTCCTGNTAACAGATCGCNCCCTTGGAACTCAGACTGTTCTTCGTGGCGTTNGGGNTGTCCGCCGCCATCGCCACCATGCAGGTATTCACCATGATCGCCGCTGCCACTATCACANATAACACTTTTTTCTTCATATAGTATCTCTTACCTCCTCTTCTGTTATGATCGTATTCTCCGATATNGAATTTTCAGACACNGAANCTTCCGNTTTCTCACTTGACTTTTCCTCTCCATCNGTTTCGGGTTCTGTCNCTTCACCTTCTTCTGTCTGCCGGCTGTTTCCACATTCACAATACCGCACNGATGCATCNGGCTCTACTTCCTCATCCCAGCTCTCCAGTGTGAAATCGCACGCCTCCTCCACCTGATACGCACAGTCAAAACAGATTTTCCTGTGATGTGCCCCGTCCGGNTCNGGAATNTANTAGTANGCATAATGCTCTTCTAAAACAGGTTCATAGCCCCGGCAATAACCCTCTTCCTCCAAAACGCATCTGCTTCTGTGGCAGGTTTCATCCACCTGCTCAAACACCAACGCATGCGCTGCTTCCTGCACCCACTGCTGCCCGCATTCACANCTGTAACGTCTGCCCGGATACTCCTTCCCCCTGCTTGTGATGATACAATTCTCCTCACGCACGGCCTGATGCGCGCTCGTCAGATCATAAGTGTCTCCACATTTTTCNCAGTGTCTGGTGTGGGTCCTGTCATTCACATTCCTGTACTCCCACTGATGAACATGAGCATAGTATGAAGGAGAAAANANCTCATCCGGAATCGTATCCAGCTTTTCCTTCAGAAAAAGGAAATCCGCCGCATATATTTCCGCTGTCTTCCCATCTTCCTGATAGACGACAGCACCCTGCGAGCGCACCGCCGCTCCCTCTGTCTGTGCCGCCTCCGCTGTTATGCAAAGCACAAGCGTCAGAGGAAGAAACAGCGCTATCACCAGTTTTTTTATTCTGTCTTTTGTCACGGCTGTGCCTCCTTTGCTCCCGACTTCTGATTCGGCATCAGATAGAGCGTATTCGTTCTCTGTTCATAGCGATAGGCCAGCCCTTCTGCCGCAAGTGCGTTTATTTTCTTTTCCAGATCACGAAACAAATCATCCATTCGCCGATCGATCTCATTCAATTCCTTCTCCATAGCACCCGCAAGACTCTGTTCCACTTTGGATAGTTTTTCCCAGAGTGCTNTATCCTCTTTTTCCAGNGCCGCAATTTTTGAATGGATACCCGCAACNTCTGTGCGTACCTGTTCCAGCTCTGCCTGAAAAGCCTGAATCTGCTGCTGGATCATGGTGATCTTCTCCTTATCTATCGTCTGTATCAGATCCGACAGATCCGCATATTTCGCCTCCATCTCCCTGATCCTTTCCAGAACTGTTTTGATCTCTTTNTCCAGCTGGGTAAGCTTCTCCGTCTGCCCNTCCTCCTGGTTTTCTTTGATCANTTTTTCCACTTCTTTCTGNACCTGCTCCANGGTTGTCTGCAGCTCCTTCACCTTCTCTCCCAGATCGCTTGTACTGGTNAGNTANTCCTGCCGCAATTCCTCNCCGGCNTTTTGNGACATATATTCCGCCATNTTNTCCTCATAAGTAACCGCNGTAAGCTCCTGCTCCTCCATTTGCTCCTGCAACANTTCCTGCGCCTTCTNCNCNGCTTNCTTCTGCTTTTTCTCCTGNGCGGTGGTATAGCCCCATAAAAGCAGCAGAACCAATACAATGACGACCACCGCCACNGCCCCGATCACCACAAGAGAAAGCCTGTCTTCTTTCCTCTCCGGATCNTCTCTTCTCTCATTCAAATAATCTGACACTTTTGTCATAAATTCTCGCATAAATATCCTCCTTTTTCTTTTCTCTGCAATGTTTGGAAATCAGCGGCGATCTGCCATAGATCCGTACGATCAGATTGTGTACGGAATAAAGTATACTTTAATGTGCCTCCAAAGATTGTATCCTCAAGATAACAAATTCTTTCGCGCTATGCAATATCGGAATAGTTCACAATTTTATAGACAAAAAGAAACCAGAGAACATCCTCATTTCCGATGTACTCTGGTTTTATTCTTCACAAACGAAATTCCGTCACAGAAATTTTTAATAAGTCAGGATCTCATAGCCGTCTTCCGTGACCGCCAGTGTGACCTCCCACTGCGCTGAGGGCTTTCCGTCATCGGTGTAGACCGTCCATCCGTCCTCATCGTCAATATAGATATCCGCCTTTCCCATATTGACCATAGGTTCAATGGTAAACACCATCCCCGGCACCATCAGCATCTCCGTCCCTTTGCGGGTCACATAGCTGACAAAGGGCTCCTCGTGAAATTCCAGTCCTATCCCATGGCCGCCGATCTCCCTCACAATAGAATAGCCGTTCTTCTTCGCGTGATCGTTGATTGCCTGCGCCATATCTCCCAGGAAATTCCAGGGCTTTACCTGTTCCAGTCCAACGTCAATACACTCTCTTGCCACCTGCACCAGCTTCCGCGTCTCCTCCGGCACATTCCCCAGCATGAACATACGTGAGGAATCCGAGAAATATCCCTTATATATGGTGGACACATCCACGTTGACGATATCGCCGTCCTGCAGCAGCCGATTTTCATCAGGAATACCGTGGCACACCACCTCATTGATAGAGGTGCACACACTCTTCGGATACCCCTCATAGCCAAGCGGCGCTGCGATCCCTCCCATCTGCTCTGTCATATCGCGGACGATCTTGTCGATCTCCTCTGTGCTCATGCCGATATGTATCTGCCGTTCCACTTCATCCAGAATCGCAATATTCAGCTTACTGCTCTCCCGGATCCCCTGAAGCTGCTCCGGAGACTTTAACATATCCCGTCTTGGCACGATATGTCCCTGCAGTGCGTAGCTTTCGATCTTTTCATCCATTGCCATGTGACACGCCTTATATTTTTTCCCGCTGCCGCACCAGCAAATATCGTTTCTCCCTAATTTTTTCATTTTGATCTCTCCATTCCGTAAGCCTTATATATCATATCACAACGGAACGGTATTTGCACCACNCTTATTTCNTCAGCGCCTCCAAAAACTNCTCCGNATTCCCATGATACCAAAATTCTATAAACTCTTTCGCNTTTTTTGCGACATACTTTTCCCGCGGTATCAAAATTTGATAAAAAAACATCCGTCCCTGTCTGTAATGCTTCAGATATCCTTTCCTCACAAGTCTCGCCAGAAACGTGGAAACCGTTTGCGGCTTCCAGTTCTTTTTGCAGACCTTATTTACCTCCTGTGTGATATCCATCAAGCCAAGCTCTCTCTCTGCATCCCACACCGTCTTCATGACCATCTCTTCACAATCCGTTAAATGTTCGAATTCCNCCATNTCTCTTCTCCTCTCGATTTTTGCCATTCCCTGATACCTTTAATAGTATTTTATTATAAATAAAATCGCAAGTGTGTTTTTTCGCAAAATCAATTATTTCTAAATTTTTTGACAAATTTCTACACGATCAAACCCGAAAACCAATCAATAAAAATCAGTTGCATCTCTTTCATGGATATTGTAGAATGTGGGAATGAGACTTTTACAGAATAGACAGCACAAATTCATCGGAGACAAGGCATTTTATAAGATGGTGCTCGCCATCTCTGTGCCCATCATGATCCAAAACGGCATCACAAACTTTGTGAGCCTTCTGGACAATATTATGATCGGACAGATCGGCACAGAGCAGATGTCCGGNGTGGCGATCGTCAATCAGCTGCTCTTTGTCTATAATCTCTGCCTGTTCGGAGCCGTATCCGGTGCAGGTATTTTTACTGCGCAATATTTTGGGCAGAAAAATCAGGAAGGGATCCGCCAGACTGTCCGCTTTAAAATATGGCTGCTCTCTGCGATCACCCTGATCACCGTGATCCTGTTTCTGTTGGCAGGGGATTCGTTGATCACGCTCTATCTACANGGNGAAGGCACACCCGAGAATGCCGCCGCCACCTTGCGTTACGGCAAAGAATATCTTCAGATCATGCTGCCCGGACTGATCCCCTTTATGCTGGTACAGATTTACGCCAGTACACTGCGGGAATGCGGGCAGACCATANTGCCCATGAANGCGGGCGTGGTTGCTGTCTTTGTCAATTTAGTGTTCAACTACATATTGATATACGGCAAATTCGGCGCGCCNGCTCTCGGNGTGCGCGGCGCNGCCATAGCCACCGTCATTTCCCGCTGTGTGGAAGCCGCCATCGTTCTCATCCACATCCATAGGCACAGAGAGCAGAACCCTTTTATTGTAGGACTTTATTCTACGTTCCGTGTACCCGGCTCTCTGGTCTTTAAGATCGTGACCAAAGGCATGCCTCTTCTTTTAAACGAAACTTTGTGGGGCGCCGGTATGGCAACCTTGACACAGTGCTATTCTATCCGGGGATTAAATGTGATTGCCGCACTCAATATTTCCAATACGATCGGCAACATTTTTAACATTGTATTTATCGCGCTGGGTGAGTCNGTCGCCATCATCGTAGGGCAGCTTCTGGGCGCAGGAAAAATGGAAGAAGCGCGGGATACNGACAATAAACTGATCGCTTTCTCCGTCTTCAGTTGTGTTCTTGTAGCCATCGCCATGCTTTTGCCGGCACGGTTTTTCCCGCTGCTATACAACACGAACGACGAGGCGAGGACACTGGCAACATACTTTATTACACTCACAGCCGTCTTTATGCCGCTGCACGCCTTTCTGCATNCCGCTTACTTNACTNTGCGTTCCGGAGGAAAGACGATNGTCACTTTCCTTTTTGACAGTGTTTTCATCTGGTGCGTCAGCGTGACCATCGCCTTTCTTTTAAGCCATTACACGACACTGNCTGTTGTGGCAGTTTATGTGTGCGTGCAGCTTGGCGACCTGATCAAGTGCGCGATCGGCTTTATATTGGTAAAAAAAGGTGTGTGGATCCAGAATATCGTAGCCTGACGTAAAAAGAGCGCTGCCCTCAGGCAACGCTCTTTTTTCATATACAAATCAACTTAAAACTGCGCCAGATAGTGTTTCACATTCGCTGTGATGTCACCNCCGAAAACCGCAGACCCCGCTACGATCACATTGGCTCCCGCCTCCATCACGATCCTGGCATTATCTACCGTGATACCGCCATCCACCTGAATATCCAGATCCAGGCCCATCTCATCAGCCATCTGGCGAACCTGACGAACGCGTTCCGTAGATTCCGNTATATATTTCTGCCCGCCAAACCCCGGCTCTACCGTCATCACAAGAAGCATATCCAGCTTATGCAGATATTTCCTGACAGCCTCCACCGGCGTCTTGGGCTTGATCGACATACCCACTCTGCATCCCACGCTGCGGATCAGATCGATCGTCTCATCCGCATCCTCCGTGGCTTCCAGATGAAAGGTAATGCTGTCAGCGCCACATTCTTTAAACACTTTCACATAACGCTCCGGCTCCACGATCATCAGATGCACGTCAAACACCTTATCGGTCACCTTGCGGATCGTGCGTATCACCGGCATGCCGAAGGAGATCGAAGGTACAAATACCCCATCCATCACATCAATATGTATATACTTCGCTCCGGCTTCGTCCGCCTCTTTGATCTGCTCCCCCAGTCTGGCGAAATCCGCCGCCAGAATAGAGGGAGATAATATTTTTTCTCTCTCAGACATCTCAAATGCCTTTCTATTTTACAAACGCTTTTGTTTTCTCATAGATACCCTTGCCATCCAGACCGTATTTCTCCACCAATGCATTTGCCGGGCCGGACTCACCGAAGGTATCCTGCATACCGATCCGCAGCACGGGAGTCGGCTGTTTTTCGGACAGGCAGTCGCAGACAGCGCTGCCAAGACCGCCGATCACGGTATGTTCCTCAGCCGTCACTACCTTGCCGGTCTTCTTCGCGGAAGCAAGCACCAGTTCCTCATCCAAAGGCTTAATGGTATGGATATTGATCACCTCTGCGCTGATTCCGTCCGCAGCCAGCATTTCAGCCGCCTCCAGAGCAGACGAAACTGTGATGCCGCTGGCGATGATCGTCACATCTGTGCCCTCTTTTAAAAGAACTCCCTTGCCGATCTCAAACTTATAATCCGGCTTATCATTGATCACCGGTACAGCCGCACGGCCAAAACGAAGATATACAGGACCTTCCATCTCAATCGCCGCTTTGACTGCCGCCTTTGCCTCCACGTCATCGGAAGGTACGATAACCGTCATACCCGGAATCGTCCGCATCAGCGCCACATCCTCGTTACACTGATGGGTCGCGCCGTCCTCACCTACGGTGATACCGGCGTGGGTCGCACCGATCTTCACATTCAGATGCGGATAACCGATGGAATTACGAACCTGCTCGAAATTACGTCCCGCCGCAAACATAGCGAAAGAACTGATAAAAGGAATCTTACCGCAGGTAGCAAGACCTGCCGCAATACCTGTCATGTTACACTCTGCAATACCGCAGTCTATATGGCGGTCCGGAAATGCCTTCAGGAACACGCCGGTCTTGGTAGCACCCGCCAGATCTGCATCCAGGACTACCAGATTCGGAAATTCTGCACCACACTCAGCAAGTGCATTACCATAGCTTTCTCTTGTTGCGATTTTCTTAACATCTGCCATTAGTTTGCACCTCCTAACTCTTTACCGATCTTCTCAAGATCTGCCATCGCCGTCGCATACTCCTCATCGTTGGGAGCCTTGCCATGCCAACCCGCATTGTTCTCCATAAAGGAAACGCCCTTACCTTTCACGGTCTTGCAGATGATCGCAGTNGGCATACCCTTGGTCGCCTTCGCCTCCTTGAANGCGGCATCGATCTGATCAAAGTCATTGCCGTCAATATTGATCACNTGGAAATTAAATGCCTCAAACTTCTTGTCTATCGGATAAGGAGAGCATACATCGTCGATCTTACCGTCGATCTGCANGCCGTTATTGTCCACGATNACTACCAGATTGTCNAGCTTTCTGTGACCGGCAAACATAGCCGCCTCCCACACCTGGCCTTCCTGAATCTCACCGTCACCAAGAAGTGTGTAGGTTCTGTAGGATTTGTTGTCCATCTTTGCCGCAAGCGCCATACCAACCGCCGCAGAGATACCCTGTCCCAGAGAACCTGAAGACATATCTACGCCGGGCGTTTCCTGCATACAGGGATGTCCCTGCAGATAGGAACCTAAATGACGCAGGGTCGGAAGATCCTCCACCGGGAAATATCCCCTGTTTGCCAGTACGGAATAGAGACCGGGAGCCGTGTGGCCNTTGGATAATACGAAGCGGTCTCTGTCCGCCTTNTTGGGATCCTTCGGATCAATATTCATCTCCTCGAAATAGAGATAAGTAAAAATATCTGCCGCTGACAGGGATCCGCCCGGATGCCCCGCCTTAGCGCCATGTACCGCTGTCACGATACCTTTGCGAACTTCATTAGCTGTTTTCTGTAACTCTAATTTGTTCATCGCTATCCTCCATTTTATTTATATTTTTTATTTTATTTTTGACCATAGTAAGCATTAGCGCCGTGCTTGCGATAATAATGCTTATCCTGCAGCTCCTGCGGNGCGGGCTGGATCCTCGCATTGATCGTCTCTGCGCGATATGCCATCTTCGCCACTTCCTCTAATACGACCGCATTATGTACCGCCTCATGGGCATCCTTGCCCCAGGCAAATGGCCCGTGATTCTTGCACAGGACTGCCGGAACTGCCTCCGGATCCTTCTCCATCCTCTTGAACTCATTGACGATCAAAAGACCCGTATTCTTCTCGTAAGCATCCTCGATCTCGTCCGCATTCAGACAGCGCAGGCAGGGAATCTCGCCATAGAAATAGTCCGCGTGAGTAGTGCCATAGCAGGGAATGCTTCTGCCCGCCTGTGCCCAGCTGGTNGCATAGGAAGANTGGGTGTGCACCACACCGCCGATCTTCGGATATGCCTTATACAGCTCCACATGCGTAGCCGTATCGGAGGAGGGGTTGTATTTCCCCTCCACCCGGTTGCCGTTTAAATCCATCAATACCATATCATCCGGGGTAAGCTTGTCATACTCCACNCCGCTGGGCTTGATCGCGAAAATACCGCTCTCCCTGTCGATCTCACTCACATTGCCCCAGGTAAAAGTAACCAGTCCGTATTTCGGGAGAAGCATATTCGCCTCATAAACCCGTTTCTTTAATTCCTCTAACATGTTCGTCCTCCACTTTTCCTATATTACAGATTTTCCACTGCNGCTCTCTCGATGGCAAGTCCTGCGCTGTANACCTTCATAAACTTATTAAAGCCTTCCACATCGGATGCCTTCGGCTCCATCTTCTCACCCTTCTGCCCTGCAAACACTTTACTGTCAAGGAATGCTGCCAGGCTCTCGTCCGCTCCTTTATTAACCATGTAGGATGCGAGAAGCGCGATACCCCATGCGCCGCCTTCACCGGCCGTCTCCATAACGCTCACCGGCGCATTCATTGCNGCCGCCAAAATACCCTGTCCTACGCCCTTGGTCTTGAACAGGCCGCCATGTCCGAGGATCTCATCCACCTGCACGTTCTCTTCTTTGAACAAAATATCGAATCCGGTCTTGAGCGCTCCCAGAGAAGTAAACAGATGCACTCTCATAAAGTTCGCCAGATTGAATTTCGCGTCGGGTGTGCGCGCAAACAGAGGACGTCCCTCGTTAAAGCCTGTCACATGCTCACCGGAGAAGTAGTTGTAGGCAAGCAGTCCGCCGCAGTCATCGTCACCCTCCAGAGCCTTGCGGTAAAGATTGCCNTACAGCTCATTCATATCTACCTTCATGCCCATCACTTCAGAGTACTCCTTAAAAAGGTTTACCCATGCGTTCAGGTCGGAAGTACAGTTGTTGCAGTGCACCATAGCCACCAGGCTGCCGTCAGGCGTGGTCACCAGATCGATNGCATCATATACTTTGGAGAGATCCTTCTCCAAAACGATCATGCCGAANACGCTTGTGCCCGCAGANACGTTACCCGTACGCTGCGCCACGCTGTTGGTCGCCGCCATACCGGTACCCGCATCTCCCTCGGGAGGACAGAAAGGTATGCCTGCCTGCAATGTCCCGGTCGGGTCTAACAGTTTCGCGCCTTCCGCAGTCAATGCGCCTGCCTGCTGTCCCGCCGTGTAGACTGCGGGAAGCACATCCTTTAATTTCCATGCAAAGCCCTTGCCCGCAACCGCTTCATCGAACTTCGCAATCATCTTTTCATTGAACTGTCCCGTCGCAATGTCGATCGGGAACATGCCGGAAGCCTCGCCCACGCCGACAATCTTCTCGCCGGTCAGTTTCCACTGAATATAGCCGGCCAGCGTGATCACAAATTTCAGATCAGGTACATGCTCCTCGCCGTTGAGGATCGCCTGATAGAGATGCGCGATCGTCCATCTCTGGGGAATATGATAATTGAAAAGCTCTGTCAGCTTATTGGAAGCCTCCTCCGTGATGGTGTTTCTCCAGGTACGGAAGGGCACCATCAGCTCATCCTTTTCATTGAACGCCATATACCCGTGCATCATCGCAGAAAAACCGATAGCGCCGAGCTTGGTCAGCTTCTCCCCATACTGTGCCTGCACATCCTCTGTCAGCTTTTTGTAGCAATCCTGTAACCCTGTCCAAATGTCATCCAGACTGTAAGTCCAAATGCCGTTCTCCAGTCTGTTCTCCCAGTCATGTGCCCCCGATGCGATGGGTTTGTTGTTCTCATCTACCAGAACTGCCTTGATTCTGGTGGAGCCAAACTCAATACCCAGCACCGCCTTACCGCTTGCAATACACTCTTTTGCTCCCATATATCCCTCTCCTTTCATCCGCTTATCTATACGCTGCCTCGTTCCATCTCAGCTCATTCTTGAAGTTACGGATCGTGGTATCCTTGTCGATCACTACGCTCTCAATGCCCATAGCAGCCGCCCAGTCAACCATCTGCTCCACGGTCAGGTCGTAGGAGAATGCGGTATGATGTGCACCGCCTGCCAGGATCCAAGCCGTAGCGCCAATCTCCAGATTAGGCTGCGGTGTCCAGTACGCCGTACCCACCGGCAGCTTCGGCATCGGCTTCTCCACCTTCTTGCAGTCCACCGCATTGATGAGCAAGCGGAATCTTGTCCCCAGATCCACTAAGGAACAAGCCACTGCAGGGCCTTCCTTTGCGGTGAATACCAGACGGGCGGGATCCTCTCTGTTTCCCATGGACAGCGGGCATACCTTGATACCGATATCACCGTCCGCAACAGAAGGACATACCTCCAGCATATGCGCCTGCAGGATACCCTCTTTACCGGGCACTAAATTGTAGGTGTAATCCTCCATCATGGAAGTTCCCTTTGCGCCCTCAATATCAGCTGTCATCAGCTTCATGAGACGAACCATTGCCGCTACCTTCCAGTCACCTTCTGCACCGAAGCCGTAGCCCTTCTGCATCAGTCTCTGAATTGCCAGGCCGGGAAGCTGCTTTAAGCCGCCGAGCATACCGAAGTGTGTCACCACTGCATGGTAATTGTTCTCCACCAGGAATTTCTCAATACCGATCTCCTGCTGTGCCTGTACTGCCACATGTTTCCGGAACTCGTCCGCATCTCTGCCCTCGTCAATAATCTTATATTTGCTGTAGTATTCCTCCACCAGTGCATTCACATCACCCTGGGACACGGCGTCCACATACTCCACCACATCATTGACACAGTAATGGTCGATCTCCCAGCCGAACTTGATCTGTGCCTCCACCTTATCGCCCTCGGTAACGGCAACGTTATTCATGTTGTCACCGAAACGGCAAACACGCACATGGGAAGACTCGATCACGCCGATAGCTGTACGCATCCAGCTTCCAAGCTGTTTCTGCACGCTGTCAGAAGCCCAGTGTCCCACAATGATCTTGCGCTCAATCCCCATACGGCTCACGATATGTCCATACTCTCTGTCACCATGTGCAGACTGGTTCTCGTTCATGAAATCCATATCGATGGTGTCGTAAGGAAGCTCCTCATTAAACTGCGTGTGCAGATGGCAGAGCGGTTTCTTATATTCTTTTAATCCGAGAATCCACATCTTAGCCGGGGAGAACGTGTGCATCCACGTAATTACACCCGCACATTCCGGATCGTTGTTAGCATCATTAAATGTCTGNCGGATGGAAGCCTGACTGATCAGAGTAGGCTTTAATACCACCTCAAANGGCAGGTTGCCGGAGGCGTTTAATCCCTCCACGATCTTAGCGGANTGATCCGCNACCTTTCTCAGACACTCGTCCCCATACAAGTCCTGAGATCCTGTACAAAACCAAAATTTGTAGTTCTTTGCTGTGCTCATACAATACCCTCCATTNTCTTTATTTATGCTTACTTTCTTACTCTCCAGTTTACTACTTGTATGTACAAATAATCAAGTTGTATCCATTCAGAGACTTGCAGATTTTGCGAATGGCTCTGAATGGTATTATTACCGAAGCAGNCTGACGGAATCTCTCGGCACCACATCCACCTCAAATTCGTAGTTCGCATCAAANGATGGATCTTTGATCATGCGCAGCAGGTTTTCCGCCGCCTTACCTCCAAGCCGCTCCATGGGATGCGGCGTTGACGCAATAGGCACATCTCCCAAAATGGCCAGCTCAGAATCATCCACACTCGCCACCGAAATGTCCTGCGGGACTTTGATGCCGTTCTTTTTAAAGATTTCCAGAAGGCCGAAAGCCACCTCATCGTTGTAGCAAAATACCGCTGTGCAGTTTTTGAACCGCTCCANCACCTTTNCCGANGCTTTTTCCAGATGATGCTTCTCCTCCGTGTCCACCCACACGACTTGCCNGTCTTCAACTTCAAGCCCCCCGTCAAACATGGCATCCATATATCCCGCAAANCGAGACTGACCCTGNCCGTCGTCCAGCTTAAAAATGCCGCCGATTTTCTTGTGGCCCATGGAGATCAGATATTTTGTCATCTTCCATCCCGCCATGTGATCGTTGATAGACACATGAGGAATTTTCAACTGTGGATAATAGCTGTTGATAAAAATAACCGGAATCCGCTTCTTGCGAATCTCCTGATAGAAACGAAGATTGGGATTGGGNATGCCGCTCTTCGTCGGCTCCACAATCAANCCGGAAACCTCGTCCCTGCTGATGATATCCTCAAGAATAGTCCTTTCCCGGCCATGCTGATTGTTTGTAAAAGCGATCTGCACGGAATAGCCTGCCTCCAGCAGAACATTCTCTATCCCCTGAATCGTTCTCGGAAAAATATAACCGTCCACATAGGTTGTCACAACAGAAACACGCATGCGTTTCGTCAAATTCGCCAGACGGTTATCGTTAATATAAGTGCCGCTCCCCTGAACGCGGCGAATAATCCCCTCATTTTCCAAAACGCCGATGGCATGTCTGACTGTCTGACGACTCACACCGAACATTTCTTTCAAAGTATTCTCCGAGTACANCTTNTGTCCCGGCATCAGCTTNTTNNCCTCTATCTGNTCATTGATCCACCTGACCATCTCCAGATATTTGGGGGTCGCTTTTTCCATATCGTACCTCTGTCATAACCGCAAAGGGCCACCCTTTTGGGCAGCCCTTGCATTTATTTAGCCTTTCTTTCTCTTAGACATTACATCAACGGTAACGGCACCAAGCAAAACCGCACCCTTGACGATCTTCTGAATATCTGTAGACCAGCCATACAGGGACATACCGTTGTTCAGAATACCCATGATGAACGCACCGACCACGGCACCCATGATCGTACCTGCACCACCGGCAACCGCCGCGCCGCCGATGTAACAGGATGCGATAGCATCCATCTCGAAACCATCACCNGCCTTCGGTGTGGAGGAAGCGTTACGTGCGGAGAGAACGATACCTGCCACCGCACTCAAGATACCCATGTTGGTGTATACCCAGAAGAATACCTTTCTTGTATCGATACCGGAAAGGTTTGCCGCCTTTCTGTTACCACCCAGCGCGTAGATCTGACGACCAGCCACAGTCTTGCTGGTAATAAAAGCATACAACGCGATCAAAACCGCCATGATGACCAGCACGAAGGGAAGTCCGTTGTAGCGTGCCAGCTTGTAGAGACAGAACCAGATGATGAAGAGCATCACTACCAGCTTAAGCACAGTCTGCCACATAGGGTTCGTTGCGAAATTATATTTCTGTTTTGTCTTAATGCTGCGAAGCTCAGCGAGAATGAGCGCAACGGAAGCGATGATNGCCACCACGATACAAACCATATCAAGCGTGCCGCCGCCCACATTGATCTTTGCCGTGGGAAGGAAGCCTGCGCCCAGGTATACGAAATTGTCCGGATGAGGACCCTTTGTCTGCGCCTTTAAGAGCGTATATGTAAGGCCGCGGCCCATCAGCATAGTAGCCAGCGTTACCACGAAAGGCGGAATGTCCAGATAAGCAATAAAGAAACCTGCAAACATACCTACCANAAGGCCGATCAGCAGNGCAACGATGATCGCNACCCACATATTCATCTTATAGTCGATCAGGATAATACCTGCAGCCGCGCCCGTGAGAGCCACAACAGAACCAACGCCCAGATCAACGTTACCGGTCAGTACGCAGAGAAGCATACCGATTGCCAGAATGACAACGTAGCCGTTCTGCATGATCAGGTTATTGATGTTGGCGGGGGAGAGGTTTTTTCCGCCCGTCATAATGGCAAAGATCACATAGATGGCAATCAGCGCCAGAAACATACCGTACTGTTTCATGTCAAGATTTACTACTTTTTTGTTCTCATTCATTTCCATCACCCTTTCTATTATGTGCCATAATACATTGCATAATTTTTTCCTGTGTCAGTTCATCATGATTCAGTTCGCCCGCGATCTGTCCCTCGTTCAGGACATATGTCCTATCNCANGTACCGATGATCTCCGGCATTTCGGAGGAGATAACGATTACCGCCTTACCCGCCTTCGCCAGATCGTTAATGACACAGTAGATCTCGTATTTCGCACCCACGTCAATACCACGTGTGGGCTCATCCAGGATCAGCACATCCGGCTGTGTCAGCATCCACTTCGCCAGGACCACCTTCTGCTGGTTACCACCTGACAGGGATCCGACCACCTGCTCGATGGAAGTAGCTTTGACATTGATCCTCTTTTTATATTCCTCCGCTGCAACGATCTCATCATTGCCGTTAATGATACCGTGTTTTGAGAAGAATTTCGGGCGGGCCGCAATGGTCATGTTCTCCTTGATCTCACCGATCAGGTTCAACCCATACACCTTTCTGTCCTCGGACACATAGGCAAGCTTGCTTTCGATCGCCTGCTTGACATTCTTCATTTCCACTTCCTTGCCGTTGATCTTAACGGTCCCGGAAATCTTCTGTCCGTAGCTGTGTCCAAACACGCTCATAGCGAACTCGGTACGCCCTGCTCCCATCAGTCCGGCAAGCCCAACTACCTCGCCCGCCTTCACGCTGATATTTATATCTTTCAAAATCTGACGTTCCGGATCGTCGGGGTGATAGACATTCCAGTTTTTCACCTCGAAGATCGTATCTCCGACCTTAACGCCCTCGCGAACCGGATAACGGTTGGTCATCTCACGACCCACCATGCCCTTGATCACTCGATCCTCCGACATATCATCCTTGCCCTTGATCAAGGTCTCAATAGTCTTTCCGTCACGGATGATCGTCACCGCGTCAGATACATATTCAATCTCATTTAACTTGTGGGAGATAATGATACAGGTAATTCCCTGCTTCTTAAGCTCCAACATGATATCCAGAAGCTTCTTACTCTCCTCGTCGTTCAAAGCCGCCGTAGGCTCGTCGAGAATCAAAAGCTCCACCTTTTTAGCCATCGCTTTCGCAATCTCGATCAACTGCTGTTTGCCGACGCCCAATGAGTTGACCGGCACATTCACGTTCTCGTGCTCAAGACCCACCNTCGCAAGCATCTCCTGCGCACGCTGTCTGGTCTTTGTCCAATCAATAACCCCTTTTGCCGCCAACTGCTCATTACCCAAGAACACATTCTCTGCAACCGAGAGAAGCGGACTGAGCGCAAGCTCCTGGTGAATGATAACGATACCCTTTGCCTCACTGTCCTTCAAATTATGAAACTTACAGGTTTCTCCCTTGTACACGATGTCCCCGGAATATGTACCATGAGGCCAGACGCCAGAGAGAACGTTCATCAGCGTGGATTTCCCCGCTCCGTTCTCACCGCACAGGGCATGGATCTCACCGCGTCTNACTTTCAGATTAACGTCATCCAGCGCGCGGACACCTGAAAATTCCTTGACAATGTGGTTCATTTCCAAGATGTAATCCGACATTTTCCCAACTCCCTTCTCCGTCGCAGACTCCGCAGTCTGCGACCAAAGAATTGCTTCGCAATTCTTTCTTCAATATTTTACGCTATCGCTTTTTGATATAATGAAGGCGACGACAATCTTGCCGCCGCCCTCCAAAATATCTTTATAAATATTACTCAGCCAACTGCTCCTCTGTGTAGTAACCGCCGTCTACAATGATNTCTTTGTAGTTGCCCTGGTCTACTGCTACAGGTGTGCACAGGTAAGAAGGCACTACGATCTTACCATTGTTGTACTGCTCNGTATCNTTGATCTCAGGCTCTGCACCCTCAAGCACTGCCTGCACCATGGTAACACACTTCTCAGCCAGGAGACGTGTATCCTTGTAGATGGACATGGTCTGCTTGCCGGAGATGATGTTCTTGGTTGCCATAAGCTCTGCATCCTGACCGGTGATCAAAGGCCAGTTAGCATCTGTGTAACCAGCACCCTCGAGAGCTGCCTTACAGCCGTATGCGAAACCGTCGAAAGCGGTAGCACAGATATCAAGATCCTCGTCAGCATAGAAACCTGTCAGGTAGTTCTCACAGTTCTGCTGAGCGGTCTCCTGAGACCATCTTAAAATACAGGTATCGTCAAAAGAAGTTCTGCCGGACTTACAAACCAGTGCGCCATTGTCAAGATAAGGCTGAAGCACTTCCATCAGACCATTGTATAAGAACAATGCGTTGTTGTCATCGGGGGAACCCATGAAGAACTCGATGGTCTGCGGGTTAGCAGGATCAAGGTTTGCGTTGTCCTCAATGTACTTACCGATTGCAGTACCTACACCCTTGTTATCGAAGGTAGCGTAGTAAGAAACCGCGTCGGTGTCCATCAGAAGACGGTCATAAGCGATGATCGGGATGCCAGCATCCTTCGCCTGTGCCTCTACATTAACAAGTGCGGAAGAGTCGATGGAAGCGATAACCAGGCAGTTCACGCCGGAAGCGATCATGTTCTCGATCTGAGAAACCTGCATCTGTACATCATCCTCTGCATACTGAAGGTCTACTTCATAGCCAAGAGCCTCAAGCTGAGCCTTCATGTTAGCACCGTCATTGATCCATCTCTCGGAAGACTGGGTAGGCATTGCCACACCAACCTTGCCGCCGCCGGAAGTAGTTGCTGCTACCTCCTCAGCTGCCGCTGCAGGTGCATCAGCCTCTGCCGCAGGAGCCTCATCAGTTGCTGCAGGAGCTGCTGTCTCTGTAGAGCCGCCGCCACAACCTACGAGCATGGAAGCTACCATTGCCACACTCAGAAGTGTGCCTAAAACTTTCTTTTTCATTACTTTTTCCTCCCTTTTTAGATTTGGGTTATTCGCACATCAAACTTGTACTTACATACAAGCAAGTTGTACACTGTACAATTTGCCTTTTAACCAGAAAATTTTCCCTCTCAGGAAAACCTCATTCGGGAAAATTTTGCTTAATTTGTACTTAAAATACAAGTCTATCTGTGCAGTTTTACCACTATTTTTTCAAGTGACAATTTTATTATAAACATTCGCCGATATTCTGTCAATCTNTTTATTCAATATTTATATACATGTTTTGGAAGTTGTACAGNGTACAACTTCCTGCATTAAATCTTAAATTCACTTACCAGTCCTTCCACACCGTCTGTAAGTGCAAGCAGTTTATCCATGGCCTCGGACACCTCTTCCAGATTCGCGGACTGTTCTGCCACCACCGCACTGACCTCATTGATCTCGGTCACATTACCGTCAGCGGCGTCCTTAATAGTTCCCATACTGTCCATAGCCTGTGTGATCCGGTCACTCAAAACTTCCACACCGCTTATGATATCCTCCACGTTATTACTCACTTCATCGGTACCGTTTGTGATGATTTCGAAACTTTCCTTGGCNTCTCCNGTCATCCGGTTACCCTTCTCCAGCTGCTCCAGACTCTCCTTAAGACGAGCCGTCATCTGATCCGCCTGAGCGCTCACCGCATCGATCATCTTGCCGATATGAGCCGCCGCCTGCTGAGAATCATCCGCCAGATTACGAATCTCCGTTGCCACCACCGCAAAGCCCTTACCTGCCTCGCCCGCTCTCGCCGCCTCAATGGAAGCATTTAACGACAACAGATTGGTCTGGGATGCTATGGAGGAGATAGATGCCAGGGCTTCTGTCATCCCCTTTGTATTTTCCCCGAAGGAGGAGAATACGGCCTCCATCTCGCGCATAGCGCGGTTGACCTCTTCCATCTGTTCCACATAAGCCATGATCTTCTGCATGCCGTCCCTGGCATTGTCTCTGGTTTTTCCGGCATTTCCGTGAATAGACTCCGCATAATCGGCCACCTTCTGCGCAATACCTTCCATCTCGCCGATCTGCGTCTGGGCATGGCTGACCTCCTCCTGCTGTCTCTCCAAAGCTGCCAGCATACCTTCCACAGCATCGGCAATACGAGTCCCACCCTGAGCATTCTCATCCACACTGGTATTCACCGTGGCGGTTGCCATCTTCAACTCCGCCATATTAGCGGCCACCTCACTGATCAAGTGAACCAGATTGTTTTTCATTTTATTGAAAGCCGTGGATGCCTGACCTACCTCGTCCCTGACATTCACCTTAAGATCGTCATCCGTCAGGTTTCCCTCGGATATGATCATCAGGCTCTTCTGCAGTTTGATGACAGGAGCCGTTATGCTCTGGGTCAATGCGAATGCCGCCACCATCACAATCACCGCCGTGACAGCCACCACAACTACGATCATGTTACGCATGTTTCGGAATCCGCTTTGAATCTCGTCGGCCACCTGCTCGCTTCGGGCAATCTCCGAGGCAAGAAGTGTCTCCGCACTGGAGCTGACAAATCCCATACTGCCGCTCATATTCTGCGCCGCATTCAGACCCGCCGAAGAATAAGTGTCCCCGCAGGCGGCCTGCAGCTCCCGGAAAGAGGCAATATATTTGCCTGTTTCGGAGGCAAACTTATCATATTGATTGCGCATCTCCGAATATTCTGCCTCCTGGGGAATCCCCTCTCCAACCTCCGCCACATACTGTTCCATAGTGTCTATGATCTCCACATGACCGCTGGAAGCAAGATCACCGCCGGTTCCGCACTTGGCTACCACGGTGCGGCCCAGATAGGAAGCATTGTCTTTGACATAAGTCACCTTGCTGATGCCGTCAAGAATCTGGGAATATTGCTCATTATATTTACTGGACTTATCCACCAACACCATCATCAGCACAATGAGTATAACCAGTGTCACCAAAATACAGGCGTTGATCTTCAGCCGGATCCCCGCACCCTTACCCTTCTTCGGATTCCTCTTCTTTTCCTTCATCCCCAGCACTTTCTTCTGCATCAATATACTCCTTTCGGATCAGTTTTCTGCCCGAAAAAAACAGGATCGCTCCACCAGCCACAATAAAAATAATAATGGCTATTGCAATCAAGATCCTGTCATTTCCGGATGTTTCCCCGAAATCCTGTATCAGACCATAGGCCAGATACAAAACATACAACGCTACCACGACACGCAAGGTAAGTCCTACCTGCGTGTCGCCGCTTCTTCTGTTATTACCGCCGTCTTGTTTCGCCATATCAATCCATTCCCGTTGTTTTCATCTCTACCCGTTATCCGTGAAAGCACGCCGTCTGTTCAGACAAATGGCTGACCGCACTGGAGACCTCCTCCAGCGCCCCCATGATGTTCTTCATATTATCTGCAAGCGCCGCTGTGTTGTCCACCACGCCACCCACACCCTGGGCACTCTCTCTCACGTTATTGGCAATATTATCGTTGGACTCTGCCACCTTGCGCATCATAGAGCCGATATTTTCCATCGAATCCTGCATCTCACCCATGATCTGATCCACCGTAATGGAATCATTCAGATACTGTTCACCGGTCCGCTCCAGAATCTCATAGTCCGGCATCACTCTCTCATTGATAAAGTTTACAAGCTCCCCGGCATTGTCTGCCAGCGTCATGACTGCCGCCACAACGCCCTCGGAAATCTGCTGGATGTTGTTAGCCGTCTGCTTGGAGTTGTCCGCCAGCACACGAATCTCCTCAGCCACTACCGCAAAACCCTTTCCGGCCTCGCCTGCTCTCGCCGCCTCAATGGAAGCATTCAGTGCCAGAAGATTCGTCTTGGAAGCAATATCCAGAATATCACCTGTCAAGTTGCCTATCTTTTCAATCTGATGACTGTCCTCTATGGAAGCATGTAAAGACACGTCAAATTCTTTTATCATAGCGCCCGCGGTAGCCTTGCTGTCCTGTGCCAGTTTCTGAAGCTCCTCCGCGCGACTCCTGATCTCCTCCGCAAACTTCGTACCATTCACTGCCTTATCCACCATCTCGCCCACGGATGCCTCCGCCTCTCTGGTGTTTTCATTGACATAGGCAGCCGTAGCGGATACTTCCTCCATGCTGGCCGCCAGTTCTTCCATCGTGACCGAAGTATCATTGACACTCTGGTTTGTCTCCTCTACCACCTCATCTACGCTCAGCTGCTGCCTGTGAATCTCATCGCTGCAGGAAATCACGCCGCCGATCATATCCTGTAGAATATCCAGGAACTCGTTAACGCCCTTAGCCAATGTGGAAATCTCATCCTTCGTCTGAACAGGCACTCTCTCGTTCAGGTTCCCTCT
The DNA here is from genome assembly GCA_014804565.1 of Lachnospiraceae bacterium. GTDB lineage: Bacteria > Bacillota > Clostridia > Lachnospirales > Lachnospiraceae > UBA3282. The sequence goes on along the minus strand of JAAUZN010000051.1, from coordinate 33,578 downwards.
GTTATTATGTATATCCTCGATCATACCGTTAATGACCTGCGCGATTTTCTGAATCGGCATCACAATAATGCGGTGCGCAATGATCAGAATCAAAACCGCCGTCACCAAAAGCAAAACAATTACTATCACCGTCAATGTATAGGAATTATTTACTTTTGCCTGCTGATCGACTTTCGCATTTTCAAGATCCTGCTCTGAATACTCCAGCAGTCTGCTCATCGCCTGGTCCAGTACCCGATTCAAAGATCCCAGATTATTGGAGATCAGGTTACTGGCACGCTCTTTATCGTTCGCCCTGCTCAATTCTATGATATTGTCCGCATACGTATCGAAGGACTCCAGCCTGTTCTTCAGCGCATCGAAACTCTCCCGCACCTCTTCGGAGGTGATCGTCTCCTCGTATGCTGCCACGGATTCCCACATCAGCTCACGACGCTCCAGGACATCATTCGCACGCCTGTCCATCGTTCTGATCAGTTTGGCATCCACATGCGCATACAAATTCATATACATATCCAGATAATCTTCATATATACTGTGAATCAGATTGATCTTCACCACTTCATTATTCATGACATTCTGACTGCTCTCGGTGATCGTCGTCATACTGTTGGCCATAAACCCCAGCGATATGATTGAAATCAGAGCAAGCACAAGAATCGCCATCGCAAATTTAAAACCAATCTTTTTCATATGGAAAACCCTCCCGCGTCTAAGAGTTAGTAGCCTGTTCTCTCTTCTTATCCCTTGTAATATTATCAGATATAGTGTACCACATTTTATGTCTGTAGAACAGCCCCGTAAAAAGATTTTTATAGCACAAGGAAAGAAAAAGACACACATCCCTGACGAGATATGTGTCCTTTATCTATCCTGTAAAAAATCTTCAAAAAACGGTTTTTAACCCTGTCTGTTCTTCTTTCTCACAGACATGATCACACTCTGAACCACCAGGAAGAGGCAGAGCATGACCGCTCTGGTGATACCCGACCACCATGCCTCGTCGAAGCCTGCGGAAGATACTATATTCTGAATCGTACTCAGAGAGAGCACACCGAAAAACGTACCCAGAACATTGCCGACACCGCCTGTCAGCATGGTGCCGCCGATGATGGAGGAAGCGATCGCGTCCATCTCCATTGCCGTCGCATGGGAGGGCGAGCCGGAGCCTACATGCAGGAAATATACAAAGCCGCCGATACCTGCAAGCAAACCGCAGATCAAATGGGAGAGGAACTTTGTCCTCTTTACATTGATACCAAGCATCAACGCGCTCTGTTTGTTACCGCCCACAGCATAGAAATTACGACCCATTTTAGCCCAGCGGAGCAGGGCAAACATCACAATCACCACCAGAATGGCAACGATCACGCCGATCTCCACATAAGCGTTCACATATACACCCTTCTTATTGACGGAGCCCATGCCCGGTACGATAACACGTGTATTTTTTAAAGCCACAAATGCTTCATTCTCCACATTGAAGGGGGCCGCGTTTACAATCGTGGTCATACCTCTTGCAAAGAACATACCCGCAAGGGTAACAATGAAAGGCTGGATGTCCAGATATGCCACCAGAAAGCCCTGGAATGCGCCGAAGGCTAAGCCGATCAGTAATGCGATGATAACCGCCATAAAGACATTTCCGCCCTTATAATCCAGATAGACCGCACAGCACATGCTGACCAGAGCCGTAACGCCGCCCACGGAGATATCGATTCCGCCCGTGATCATAACAAGGCTCATGCCGCAGGCAAGAATGATCAGCGCCGCATTGGCATTTAAAATATTAAAGAAGGTCTGGGGCTTTAAGAAACCCGAACGCAGAAATACTACCGCTGCAATGTACATCAGAAAAAATACAACGATCGTGATGGTAAGCAAGAGATTGGTGTCGGTCATGCCCATCAGTTTTGCGCCAAGGCCGCCCGCAGGCTTGCTGCTTTTATCTGTCTTTGCCATCTTACGCCACCTCCCCTTTCAGTTTGATTTTCTTGGTGAGGGAAGTAAACCACTCTCTCACAGCAGGCGCGCTGACTACCACCAGAACGATGACCACCACTGCCTTATATGCCGGAAGCGCCGTGGAAGCCACGCCAACCTTAATGAGGGTAGTCGTCAGGCACTGAATCACATATGCGCCGATAATGGAAGCTGCCATGTTAAACTTACCGCCGCTCAGAGCATTGCCGCCGAGAGCAACTGCCAGGATCGCATCCATCTCGATATCCTTCGCAATAACGGAGTAGTTAATACTGGAGATACGACTTACCTTGATCAGTCCTACCACCGCTACACACAAGCCGAGGATCACGAACGCCATCACCTTGATCAGCTCCGGGTTCAAACCATTCAACTTGGAGGAGCTCTGGTTGATACCAACCGCCTGTGTATACAGACGCAGATTTGTCATTTTTAGTGTAATTCCAATAATAACTATGCAGGCAATCGTAATAAATACCGGTGTTGGAATCGGTACGCCCGGAATAAAGCCACCGAAATAACCAAACTCAAGATCACTGATGACCGGAAGTTCGTTATTGTTGATCCAAGCCGCTATAGAACGCCCCGCCGTGTAAAGGATCAATGTCGCGATCATAGGCTGAATCTTGAAATACGCCACCAATACGCCGTTAAACGCACCGAAGAGCGCTGCCACCACACAGGCTACCAGAAAAGCGACAATGATAGGCGCCTGCATGGTCTCCGGCCGCGCATTCCCTCCGCAAAGCACCCGGAGAATCACGCTTCCGGCAATCGCAGTTGCCGCACCCACACTGATATCCTGTCCGCCGGAAGCCGCCGTTACCAGCGTCATGCCGATGGCCAATATCGCCAGCTCGGAACCGTTGTTCAAAATGTCGATGATAAAACCGGAAAGCACTGCATTACCCGCGCTGTTCGTAACCACTGTGATCTTGAAGAACGTCGGATCAACAATCAGGTTAAACACCGCCAGCAGCAAAAGCGCCGCAATGGGGATAAAACACTGGTTTCTCACCAGATTTTTCAAAGAGACTGCACTCGCAGTTTTTGTCTCGTTACCAGCCATTTATTTGTCACCTCCCGCGATCGTATTCATAACCGTAGCCTGGTTCAGATCGTCACCTGTAAGTTCGCCCACTGCCTTGCGGTCACGCATGACGATCAGACGCGAACAGGTTCTGAGCATCTCATCCAGCTCGGAAGAGATAAAGGTTACACTCATACCCTCAGAAGCCAGCTTCAACACCAGTTTCTGGATATCCACCTTCGTGCCCACATCGATACCTCTGGTAGGCTCATCCAGGATCAGGTATTCCGGATGTGTGAAGAGCCATCTCGCCACGATTACCTTCTGCTGGTTACCACCGGAAAGAGATTTAATGGGTGTATCTTTGGAAGCCGTCTTGATACTTAAAAGTTTTATGTATTCGTCCGCAACCTTGTTGGCTTCCGCCTTGGAGAAGGGTTTAAAGAAGCCCTTGAGCACCTGCTGCGCCAGAATGATATTGTCGCGCACGGAAAGATCGCCCACGATACCGTCCACTTTACGATCCTCAGGCAGATAAGCGATACCGTTCTTCATGGCGTCAAGCGGCTTTGCGATCTTTACATCCTTGCCTTTCATCTTGACCTTTCCGCCAGTCACTCTGTCTGCACCGAAAATGGCGCGCACACACTCGCTTCGGCCAGACCCAAGAAGACCCGTAAAACCGTTTACCTCACCCTTGTTGATATGGAAATCGAAAGGCTTGATACCCGCGTTACTGACAAGACCTTCCGCCTCGAGCACAGGGGCCGCACCCTTTTCTGCCTCATATGCCTTTGTTTCGCTCTTGATATCGGAGAGATCATCCACCTCTTTGCCGAGCATCTTGGACACAAGCTGTACACGGGGCAGGCTCTCAATCTCATACTCGCCCACAAGCTTACCGTCTCTCATAACGGTAATTCTGTCGCAAACCTCGTATACCTGCTCCAAAAAGTGAGTAACAAAGATGATGCCCACGCCTTTGGCGCGAAGATCCCGCATCAGCTTAAATAGCTTCTCCACCTCCTGCTCATCCAGAGACGAGGTAGGCTCATCCAGAATCAGAACCTTACATTCCATGTCCACCGCACGGGCAATAGCGATCATCTGCTGCACCGCCAGGGAACACGTCTCCAACTGCTGCGTCGCCTTTGCAGGTATCTGCAGCGACTGCAGAATCTTATCCGTGTCAGCGTTCATTTTTTTCCAGTTCTGCACTGTGCCCGCCGTACGGCCGATGAACATATTCTCTGCCACAGTCAGGTTCGGGCAGAGCGTGATCTCCTGATACACGGTACTGATACCCATTCTCTGCGCGTCCTGCGGCGAATGAATCGCCACCGCACCCTCCGTGCCATCTAAGAAGATCTCTCCATCCTCCTTGCCGTAAACCCCGGTAAGAACCTTGATCAGCGTAGATTTTCCTGCGCCGTTCTCCCCCATAAGCGCATGAATCTCACCCTTGCGCAAAGTGAAGTCCACACCTTGCAGAGCATGTACTCCGGGGAAGATTTTGTGAATGTTTCTCATTTTTAATACAACATTTCCTTCCACTCTCAGGTCCACCTCCCAAACATTTTTGTAAAAAATTTTAGAGAAAGAGCGCGGGCAGGCTGGATGGCGCTGCGCCGCGCTCGTTCTATACATTATAGCATATTCTTCCTAAACTGGCAAACCTTCACGATTAGATGCCGTAGCTATCTACATCTTCCTGTGTGATGGTGGTAGCATCGAAGCCCTTCTCATCCATGATGATAGTCTTCTCTGCAGGTGCGCCATTCTTGATTACATCATCGATGTAAGAAGACTGGAAAGGATTACACTGACCATCGTAGTTCCAGTTCTGGTTAAGCAGCTCCTCAAGAGCCCACTTGTTGCAGTCAAAGCCCATTACGATGACATCCTTGCCTACGCCGTGGGAGATACCTGCTGCATCCAGTGCTGCAACCGCACCCTTAGCCATATCGTCGTTCTCTGCGTAGATTACGTTGAACTCTTTACCAGAGGTAATCACGGAATTTACGATCTGCTGTGCTGTCTCTGCATTCCACTCAGCGGTCTGCTGCTCAACCAGATTCCAGTTATCATCCGCTGCTACCTTAGCGTCAAGTGCGCCGGTACGGCCTAACTGTGCTGCAGAACCCATAACGCCCTGAATGTGGATGATGTTGTAGGTATCAAGACCCTGACCTTCCAGCCAGTTTACAGCGGTCTCACCCTCTTTGTCCATATCGGATACGATAGAAGCAAGATAGAGACTCTCGTCCGCATCAATGGTACGGTCAAACAGAATAACTTCAACACCTGCATCCTGTGCATCCTGCAGTACGGAATCCCAACCTGACGTATCAGCTGCGGAGAGAAGCAGATAGTCAACGCCATCCTGGATGAACTTCTGCGCTGCTGTGATCTGCTCGTCATTCTTCATGCTGTACGCAAAGGATGCAGAATAACCGTTCTCCTCTGTGAAGGTAGCCTTCAGGTCTGCATCGTTAGCGGTACGATAACCGGACTCGTTAGGATCGTTGTTGATGATACCAACGGTGATCAGATCGCCGCTTGCTGCAGGAGCTGCTGCCTCTTCCTCTGCTGCAGGAGCTTCCTCCTCTGCTGCGGGAGCCTCTGCCTCCTCTGCTGCAGGAGCTTCCTCCTCTGCCGCTGCGGGTGCTGCTGCAGGAGCCGCCTCACTTCCGCCGCAACCAGCCAGAGTAGCCATTACCATGGCACCTGTCATTAACACTGCTAATTTTCTCTTCATTCTTAATTTCCTCCCTTTCCTTTCGCCTTCTGGCGAAGAATCGAAATTATGTGTTTGAGAACGCGGAACATGTTTTCGCGTCTCTGAGAACACTTTAGCAAAATTGACGAATCTCTTCAACACCCAAAATCTGACTTTTATTTATTTTGGGTGGGTTCAACAATACAAATTTATGATATAATAAATAAATATAGTACAAATTTGATTTTTTAGGGTAATTTTTTCTGATTTTAGTTTTATTTTGTGGATTTTTACAAGGAACTCCAGAGAAAATCAGCAATTCTTTTTATGGCAAATATTATTAAAAACACGATTTGGCGGTGAATTTTTCCGATTCTAGCGTTTTTTGTGAATAAATATGTTATGATTTGTAAACAAACAATGAACAAAAAGAGGAATTTTTTACTATGAGCAAGTACGAAACACTTTCGGAGCGTCTTACGGAACAGATTGCACAGAATCTTCAAAAAGGAATCACGGCTCTTCCCACTGAAGCGACGCTTGCCGAGCAGCACCAGGTCAGCCGTCAGACTGTGCGGGCCGCCCTCGCGCTCCTGCGAGACAGGGGGCTGATCGAAAGCCGGCAGGGAAGCGGCTCCTATGCCACCGGCCTCTCACCGGACGCCTGGCAAAACAACATCCCGATCCTGATCGCCAGCAGCCAGGAATACATATATCCCCATCTGCTTTCTGACATCCGCTCCGCCCTTGCCTCTCAGGGCTATCAGCTGAGGGTCTATACTACGGACAATGATACTTCTATAGAAAGAAAGCATTTGCTCACCCTGCTCGCAGATCCTCCCAGAGGATTGATCGTGGAAGGCTCCAAGAGCACGCTTCCCACACCAAACGCAGATCTCTACGAGAAGCTGAAAGCCGCCGGTACACGACTCCTCTTTCTGCACAACCGGTACGACGCCCTGTCCGATGAAATCTGCATCAAGGACGATAATTACTATGGCGGCTATCTTTTGGCCAGTCATCTCGCAGATCTGGGGCATACACGAATCGCCGGGCTTTTCAGGATAGATGACAGGCAGGGGCCCGAGCGCTATCAGGGCGCCGTTTCCTGCCTGCGGGATCTGGGCTATGAAATGGAAGACCGACATGTGGGATGGTTTCAGTCGCAGGACGTGGAGGCTCTGGAAAAGAAACAGGATACCCGCTTCCTTGCGGCTTACATCAAAGAACGTCTGGGCGGCTGCACTGCTGTTATCTGCTATAACGATGAGATCGCCTACTGGCTGATCAAAGAGCTTTCCTACGCCCACATCCAGGTTCCCCGTGACGTCTCCGTAGTCTGTTTTGACAACAGTTACTTAAGCGATCTGAGCAAGGTACGGATCACAACTTTGACCCATCGTCCTCGCGAAATGGGCTCCCGGACCGCCGAGACGATGATCCGGCTGTTAAAGGGTATTCCCGCCGTTTCCCAGGAAATTCCCTGGGAGCTGGTTCGCAAGGAGAGCGACGGCCCCGCACATATTTAAGATAGATTCCCCGCCCGATATTCCCTCGGCGTACAGCCCTGCGTCTTCTTAAAGACAAAGCTGAAATAATGGGGATCCTTGTATCCAACCTCCGAGGCGACCTCGCCGGTATGCATCTGCGTCTGCCTGAGGAGCCGTTTCGCCTTCTCCATCCGTTTGCCCGTCACATACTCCACAAAAGTCACCTGCATGGCCTGACTGAAGATCGCGCTGAAATAGTTGGCGCTTACGTTGACTTCTCCCGCCACGGAATTGAGAGAGATCGTCTCCTGCGAAAAGTTTTCTTCTATATATAAGAGCGCTTTCTTTAATATCCGTTTGCTCTGGTTATCCGATTCTCTGTCACGCAGCTCCATGGCCTTTTCTATTAAACTGTAAAAATAGCTTTTTATCGTCTCTACATCATACTGCCCCTCCGGCACCAGATTGTCCCCCATAAGCCGGGAAAGTTCCTCTCTGTCGCCGCCCTGCGACTCCACATAGGAGAGCGTNACAAAATAAATATGCAGNGTCAGATAATTCCGAAACGCNCCNGACTGCAATGCNTCNTTCACAGCGAGNAGATANTTGTCCACNAAATCCGCNATCTCATCCTTCGTTCCNCGCACCAGGAAATCCCGGATCAGCTCCGGCTCCATTCTGGCNGGATCAATGTCNGCNATCCTGCTGCCNCCNTCCTCTCCNGGCATATTGCGNCTGATGATCTCCCCCGTAAANATATGTACATGGGGCATCANAAATCGATACAAAAACANATGATTCACCTTGCTGTAGCACTCCGCCANAAGNCTNAANCGCTCCACCGGCTCTCCNGCCGCCACATACCAGTCCAGATTCTCCTGTGCCGGCTGGCAGATCCGTTCCACATTCTCCAGAGATTTCGCCGTAAGCTCCTGCATCTGCTCTGTGCTGCCCTTGATCAGTACACAGTAGGTATTTACGTTCCACCGAAAAACCAGATTTTCCGGATAGCGGATAAAGTAATGCAGAAGTTCCTCCCGTTTTCTGGCGAAATCCTCTGACTCCATTCCCATATTTTCCCCGGTGCGCTTCTCCTTCAGATTAAACATCAGCAGATTATAGCAGGGCGCATTGATCTTCATGGAAAGCTTGGCCGCCTCCTCATAAATCTCCTGCACCGGCATACGTCCCTCAAACACCTTCACGAAAAAATCCGTTCTGGAAAACTGCTCGTATTCTCTGGCCTCGCTCTGAAACTTTTCCTGATAAGTCTTCTGTTCCTGCTCTGCCTCGATCTTGGCCTTAAGCTCCGCAAGCACCTTTTGCAGTGCAGCTCTGGTAATGGGCTTGAGCAGATACTGCTCCGCTCCCACCAGAATCGCTCCCCTGGCATACTCAAAATCATCATAGCCGCTCATAATGATGATCTTCATATCCGGAAATTCCTGATGCACGAGCCGGCTCAGGGAAAGCCCGTCCATAAAGGGCATCTTGATATCCGTAAGCAGCACATCCGGCTTCGTCTTCTGGATCAGCGGCAGCGCCATCTCTCCGTCGCTGGCCTCCCCCACAAACTGATAGCCGTACTGCTGCCATGGGATATTATCCCGCAGCCCCTCTCTGACAATACTCTCATCTTCCACCAAAAATACTTTTAACATGACAGCCTCCGAAAACATAACGTCCGTTATGTCAATAATTTCTCTCCTGTAACAATTCTTTTGTCACATTGTCTATCGTAAAGACATCCTCTTCCACATAATATCTTTTTTCCACCGTCTGTCCGGCCTCCAGCATGTCGATGACCTGCAGCAGGTACTCTCCCTGATTTGGATTACACTCAATATCCACATTGATCATACCGTCCGCCACCATCTCCAAGGCATCGTGCACTGCGTCAAAGGAGAGGATCGTGATGTCACCGCCCACGCCCACAGTGCGTCCTGCTTCCCGAATTGCCTCGATGGCGCCGAAGGTCATATCATCATTCTGGGAGATCACCACATCGATATTCGGGTGCTTGCGCAGGAAACCCCGCATTACTTCTTTTCCTTTCGTGGAGGTAAACTCCGCATACTCCTGTTCCAGAATGTTCCAGTTCTCGTGACCGCTTGACACTGACGCAAAGCCCACCGTCCTGCCGATCTGGGAGGAGGAGCCCTGGGTTCCCAACAGCATCACGATATTGACTGTCCGGTTGGCATCGCCACGCCTGCTCAACTCATTCTCAAGCCATCGTCCCGCCTTTTCGCCTTCCTCCACGAAATTACTGCCCACGCAGGTCACATAGAGATCCGGCGTATCCACATCGATGCTTCGATCCATGAGAATGACCGGGATGCCAGCCTCCTTTGCCTCCTGCAGCACCGTCTCCCATCCGGTTTCCACCACGGGAGAGAACACAATATAATCCACCCGCTGGGAGATGAAACTTCGGATGGCTTTCAGCTGATTTTCCTGTTTCTGTCTGGCATTATTAAAAATCAGAAAATACCCGTTCTGCTGAGTGAACGCATTCTGTACGGATTCCGTATTGGCCGTCCGCCATCCCGACTCGCTTCCGAGCTGCGACACTCCCACCACGATCTGACCCCCACCGGACTCCTCAGCCACAACACTCTCTTCCTCGATATCTGTAAAAAGCCTGCTGCCAAAGGCCATGAATAACACAGTCATGGCAAGAAGTATGCCGATCAATGCGGCAATATATGACCTCTTCCGAAACACCTTAGCCCTCCTTTTCTACTGCATAGGGAACCGCCGGGATCACGATCTCNACGCGAGTGCCCTTGCCCTTGACAGAATCAATCTGCATACCATATTCCGTCCCGAAATTCATGCGGATGCGCTCATTGACATTGGCGAGTCCGAAGCCTTTTTCCGTATCCTTGCAGGGTTTCATGATCTCTCCCTGAAGCTTATGAAGCTCCTCTTCCTCCATGCCGACGCCGTTATCCTCCACCGTGAAATGCACTTCATCGCCGCATAGTTTGCCGGTCACAATGATATCTCCCTTAGCGCGCTTATATTTGATGCCGTGGTAAAGCGAATTCTCTACCAGCGGCTGAAGCGTCAGTTTTAATATCTTATACTGGTAAAGNGCAGGATCGATCCGGATCTCATATTCCAGAATATCCCGATAGCGNACCTGTTGGATCTCCAGATANCTTNNAATATGAAGCTCCTCCTCCTGAATGGTNATGTACTCTCGTCCNTTGGAGAGCACCAGCCGGAAAAACTCNGACAGCGACATCACCATGCTCACCGCCTTGTCAGAATCATTNCCCTCAATTAACCAAACAATGGTATCCANCGTATTATAGAGAAAATGGGGATTGATCTGTTCCTGCAAAAGCCGNAGATCCGCTCTGCGCATCTTCTGCTGNTCNTCNCTGATCTTGGTCACCAGCTCTTCCAGACTCTCTGTCATNCTGTTGACGCTGTCCGCCAAGACCGNAAGCTCATCNGTCGTCTCCACCTGTGCNCGNGCCGANAAATCTCCCTCCGCCACCTTCTCCGTCACCCCGGAAAGNTCCCNGATCGGGCGGATCATGTCAGTCACCACCATAATGATCANAATCACCATCGAGAGAAGCAGAAGNATNAGCAGCAGNCTGCAGAACACGGTNAAAGAATGTACCTTTGCGTTNANCTGATTCGTCAGATGCTCCATGCTCNTCGTCTGATAATATATGTANGACTGGATNTTATCCTGNATCANCTCNGTCANAATATATATGTTATTGTCAAGCATNTCNATATTCGTATCNTAGCTGACATCTGTTTCCAGATTCGTCCGTATGTCATCCACCCGGTCCTGCAGCGTATCAATATTGCGCAGNAGNATCTGNAGTCNGGCACGGCTCTCATCGTCCGTGGTAATACGCATCAGATTATAAAACTCACTTCTCAGCTCGTCCAAAAGCACATAGGGGTCCACCAGCGTTTCGTCATCTCCCACCGTGTCGAAGGTGACAGAACCAACCACCAGCTTATAAAGGCTCTCGTCCATCTCCTCTTTAAAATTCAGATTATAATTATTTGCCACCGTCATATTATCTACGATCGCATCATAAGCGTTACTGTAGCTGTGCAGCGCATAGATCAGGTAGAGAACCATTATAATAAGAGGAACCGCCACTACCACCGAAAGCAGGATCATTTTATATTTAATGGAATATTTTACTTTTTCCGACTGCATACTGTTTCTCCTTTGTCTTCTATCTTACCAACTTTTTGTAAAAAATAAAATAAAATGTTTAATTGCAATAATCTTCCCAAGGGTGTATGATAGGGTGTGTGTAATCTTTTCATACACAAAACGGCAATACAGAACAATATGAAAGAACTCAAATGAAAGAAAATTCGGTTTTAGCCAATATTTACAACAACATATGCCGGGATACCGGAAACCAGAATGAATCCGCCAAGCTGATCGCTGTGGTCAGATTTTTGACGCTCTCTCTGATAACACATTCTCTGATAAACTGTGTCCTGGTTTCTTTCACAGGACATATCAGGGGGATGGTTCTCTCTGTTCTGTCCTTGATTCTGTTTCTGGCGATTTTTGTATTTTCCTATAATTGTAGTACATTTATGTCGTACTGCGCCTTGAATGTCAGCATTCTCTTTTGGACAATATTAAATGTATATTACTTCGGCTGGAATATCGGCATTCAACATTTTTTGGTGGTACTTGTGGTTTTCGTTTTCTTTTGTAAATACAAGCGCGAAAAGGCCAAGGTCACCTATGTGGTCCTCCTGTTCTTACTGCGACTGCTTTTATATTTCTACTGCCAGTCCCACAATCCGGCCGTCGCCCTCGACATCCGTGTTGCTAATGCCATGCAGACCGTAAACTCCTTCTTTATCTTCTTGTGTCTGGCGTTGCTCGCCTATCTCTTCAGCAGTACCACACAGGAGATGGAAGGCAAGCTGATCGAATATAACAGGAAGCTGGAAAAGCAGGCCAACACAGATACCCTGACCGGTTTATACAACCGCCGCCGCACCATAGAATATCTGGAAAAGCTTCTGGACGATCCCAGTGAACAGATCAGCATCTGCCTGTGCGATATCGACTTCTTTAAACGGGTCAACGATACCTACGGCCACGATGTGGGTGACGAGGTCTTAAGGAAGATTTCAGACACTTTTCGGAAAAAGCTGCCGCCCGACACCTTCATCTCCCGCTGGGGCGGAGAAGAGTTCCTTCTGATCTTCCCTCACATGAATGGCGATGAAGCGGGTACGGCGCTGGAAATCCTCCGGCAGAAGATCAAGACGGTCATTTTCGATGGAGTCACGGAAACCTTTTCCGTCACACTGACCTACGGGTTGATAGAGTACGACTTCCACAGCGACATTACAACGGTTCTGAAAGAAGCAGACGAAAAATTATATCTCGGCAAAGAAAGCGGACGTGACCGGATCGTTTTTTGATCCGGTCATTATTTATGTACTCCTTTCATATAGTAATATAAATCTTTCCTATTGCAGGTGTTTCCTTGAAACGATCTCTCTCCCCCAGACAATGGGCGATCGCTCTTAGTCTGTTCACCCTGGTAAGCGTACTCATACTGTTCCTTTACAACCGCACTCATCAGGATGCGCGGTTTAATGCCTTTGCCGATCAGCTTTTTTTAAGCGAGGTACAGGCGAATCCCATCCATTTTCACTATACGATAGATAACCCCGCCGCCTATGGCATTGACGAATCCGCTCTCACTCTTCCGGTGTATCAGGCCGGAGAGGCTGTCAATGAGATCTACGAAGTCACGCAGGCAAGAGACTCTCTGGCTGCCATAGACCCCTCGGCTCTGAACGAGAAGAACCGCCGGCTCTACGAGCTTTTGGACAGCTATCTGGCAGCCGCGGCCGCCACAGCCGCCCACCCGTATTTTGCAGAGCCCCTTTCTCCTTCTTCCGGCATTCCCTCAGAGCTGCCTCTCCTGTTTGCAGAATACCGTCTGGACGACAGATCGGACGTCGAAAACTATCTGAATATCCTCACACAGATTCCCGCCTATTTTGACGGTCTCATTCTCTANGAGCAGGAGAAGGCCGCCGCCGGTCTGTTTATGTCCGACCGGACTGCAGATAAGGTGATCGAACAGTGCACGACCCTTATGNACCCCGATGCCTTTGCGGATGGCAGCCATTTTCTGCTCACCACCTTCCGGGAACGTTTGCANAGCCTGGTGGACCAAAAACTCCTCACCGAAAACGAGGCCTCCGCCTACGAATCTGAGCACGACCGTTTGTTGACCACACTAGTCATNCCGGCCTACGACCGTCTTGCGGACGCNCTGACTCTGCTCAAAGGACAGGAAACGGAGACCCTGGGACTGGCTCATCTGGAAAACGGTCGGGAATACTATCTGGCTCTGCTCCGGCTGCGCACCGGCTCCTACCGCGATATCTCGGAGATCAANCAGCTTCTTGCCNAAGATCTGCGGTTTCAGTATGAGTCGCTGGTGACGCTTCTTACCCGCAATCCNGCCTTGCAGGAAACGATCCTGGAATCGCCCGCGCTTNTACCGGAAATGACTCCCGATGAGATCCTGAGCGATCTGCAGGAGATGATCGGCGTAGAGTACCCGTCCATTCCTGTCAACAAGNATGATGCGCCCATTCACTCCACTATAAAATACGTGGATGCCAGTCTGGAAGCCTACAGTGCGCCGGCCTTTTATATGACGCCGCCCATCGACAACATCTGCGAAAATCTGATCTGCCTAAACGCNCGGGATACACAGGATGATCTNGCACTCTTNACCACACTGGCACACGAGGGCTATCCCGGTCATCTCTACCAGACCGTATACAGTAAACGCTATCAGGAACAGACCAGCGCATCTCCNCTCAGNAATGTNCTCTACTATGGCGGTTTNNTNGANGGCTGGGCNATGTANGTGGAGCTNGCNTCCTANGACANNGCCATCGAGCTGGCGAGTTCNTCNCATCCNGAAGCNGCNCTNTACTATCAGGTCTGNCGTCTGGACCGGCAGTTTCGACTCGGCCTTTACTCTCTTNTAGATATCGCCATCCATTATGANGGCGCTTCTCNGGAAGANNTNCNAAACCTCTGTCACGCTCTGGGGATCACCGATGANGCCAATCTGTCTGCACTCTATGAATATATCGCNGAGGAGCCCTGCAATTATCCGAAATACTATCTGGGCTATCTGGAAATNCNGGAACTAAAAAAACAGGCGGCCATCCTCTGGTCTGATACCGACCANGTGNGCGCCACCTATGATACTACGGACTTTTTATANCGTTTTCACTCTTTTNTGCTGCAGAACGGCCCGGCCGATTACAGAACCCTTGCCAGATACCTTGCCATCGAAACGCCTTAAGAAACCTCTCTGAAAAACCGCGTCAGTTTGAACAGCGCCTGCTCCAGCACGCGCTGTTCCTCCTCGGACAGNTCCGTCAAGATGGCATTTATCATCTCCTCGTGGAATCTGCGGTGATGGAGGTAAGCCTTTTTTCCTTTGGCGGAAAGAGAGATCAGTACCACTCGCCGGTCTTCCTCACTGCGGCTTCTGTCTACATAGCCCTTCTTCACCAAGCTATTGACTGATATAGTCAGTGTTCCTGTCGTGACCTCCAGTTCTTTCGCCACACGGGTCATATTCTTAGCTTCGTCCGGGCCGATCGCCTCCATAACGTGCATATCGTTCGTCGTCACATCCCGATATTCCTCGGTCCGCATCGCACGCTCTTCCAGTGTGTTAATATCCCGGAACAGTTTCACTAATACCTCGTTTAAAGTATGACTGATATCCATCCTAATTCTCCAAGCTCTTTCAGTAACTATTCAGAGCCCATTCACAAAATCGCCTCTGCATGGCTCTGAATTGTTACGATTCTCCTTATACCGCATACAGTGTATCAGAATGTACTTTGAAAGTCAAACCTTTCGCACGGTTTCCCGAAATCTGCAAAGGCCTCTCCCTAAAGTACCAATTATAAAATTTAGTTTATACTTTCTTTCGTTTTTCTTTTGAATTTTGACACATCACATTCACAATTTCCAGATATAGTAATAACAGAGTTAAATCAGAGCGAGCTCAAAAAAAAGAAGTCGCCGGTGCTGGATTGGTGCCGACCGGCTTCGACAAACCATAACAGTACGCTTTTGTAAGCGTCTGTTGACATAGATTCGANACCAACATTTCTATCCTTCTCACACAAAAGAAACGGCGTTCCTTGCGGGACGCCGTTTCTTTTACATTTACCATTTACCCCACCAACTTTCCTGCCAGTACGATACTGGCTATGATCCCCGCCAGCGTGGCGAGCATTGCGCCCTTTAAGGTATAGCGCGTCTTAGTGACCTTTGCCGCCAGAAAATAGACGCTCATGGTATAAAAAATCGTCTCCGTACAACTCATCATAATGGAGGTGGTCAGACCGATCAGAGAATCCGGTCCGTGGTTTTTAAAAATATCAAGCACCAGCCCCGTAGCCGCTGAGGAGGAAAACATCTTAACAAGCATCAGGGGCACCAGCTCCGAAGAAAAACCGAGCCGGGAGGCCACGCCGCCAAATAGCCCTCCGATAAATTCCAAAAAGCCCGATGCCCGCAAAACGCCCACCGCCACCATAAGCCCGATCAAGGTGGGCATGATCTGGATGACCGTGTGAAAGCCGTCTTTCGCGCCCTTGATAAAGTCCTCGTACACATTACAACGGTTGGAAATGCCATAGGCCACGATATAAAATATAATGACCGGGATGATGATGTTGGAAATATTGGATAAGACGGATGCCATAGATCAGCCTGCAAATAGCTTTTATAAAATTTTATGCTGATCATCCGTCATACATGCCACTGACAGTCCATTCTCCGTCTATACCTGTTTTCGCGGTGGCCATTCCACGTCATAGATATCTGCGCCATATGGAAGATCTAACTTTTTATCTTCACTCAGGACATATTCTTTGCCGCCAACCCGGAAAACAGAACCAGGTTCATAGTCCCGAAACAAAATTTCAGTTTGTGTCATATACATTTGATAGGTGTCATCATATCTCTCTTTTAGCACAGCAGCTCCCGCATGCCCATTGGAATAAAAATATTCCTGCTTGCGATCCCCTACCTGCACGGAGAAAAACCCCTCCGTAATGCCTGCTTCATTCAAACGTCTTCTCTCCGTTTCTTCAGAGCAGTGTAATCCAATAAAGGTGTTATTTCTTGAATACAAGTTCCAAAATTGTCCGATTTGGAAACTTGTATCATCTACAATCCCCCTGTTTATATCGGAATAAGGCTGTGTCAACCCTCCATATCCACAGGTAAGAATATGTGTCTTTCCTGCTTCATCCGTAAACTGATAGTATTTCCCTGTCTGAAAAACGATAGCATTGTTTTCCGCAACAACCTTTTCGCATCTATCCAAACTGATACTCGGAATATCCTTATTAAGATATTTAACACCATCAAAAATGAAACCATCTGGCGTCTCTGTTCCATCAAGATACGCAAAATTGATCTTATCCAGGATCTCATCAGAAACCTTTCCAGCAGTTTTATGTACAAAGGCTGTGTATAATCCTATCTCTTCGAAACGATTATCGCTTCTAATAAATAAATCTTTCTGTCCCTTCTTGACAGTATTTTGCTTGCCGAGCAAAACATCAAGAAGGCGCTGGTTTCTGCTTAGCGTTGTCATCGGATTTGAATTTATATTTTTCCAGTTAACCATTCCGTTCATTAGGTGTGTCTCCCTTTCATTTTAACTGCTGCACTGATATTTATATCGACGCAATTCATAGACTTGATGAGTTTTTGGGGCGTATGGCTCCTACTCCCTACACAAAATCTGCATCGGCTCCCGTTTCAAACTCCTGTTCATCCTCGTGAGCGCAATCGCTGTTCCTGCTACCGTAATCATGAAACTGCAGCAGACTGCAATCCATATACCGTCCTTTAACGGAACATCTTCTATCACAACCTCATTGATATCAACAGCCTTCCCCACGCTGTAAGCGCTGTCAAAATAATCCGGGGCTGCGTTTTTCACAGAGTAAGACCGGGAAAGGAGCATGCCCCCTGCCGCGCCCGCCATACTGCCGATCAAAACGATCAGGATAAATCCTGACAGGATCGACCACCTGCACTGTCGGCGTGTCATGCCAAGGGAACGCTCCACCGCCGTCCGTCTCATCTGTTTCGTGACAAACAGATAACTGTAAAAAACTAACAGAAGCCCCGTCAGGACCACTCCTGCAACCAATAAAATCAGGGAAAAGTTTTTCATGTTGTCAATTCCGGCTTTCAGCTGTGTATACCCCCGGTCATAGAAGGTAAACTCCAAATCCTTCGTCCCATATTTCTCCCAGGCGGCAAGAAATTCATCGACAGTCCCGTTCGGGATCCGAAAAGAAGTGGTGGCATCCGTCATCGGCCCGCAGGCTGTCAGATTCTTTCCGCTCCGCTCTTTGATCGACTGCATCGGCACGATCAGTTCATCCGCTCCTGAACAGAAACTTAAGTCCGTATCCCCCACTGTGGCGTCATAGATACCCACGACCGTATAGGCAGATGTCTCGAACACTTCCAGTGGATTTCCCTCTGCATCAAGCAGGGGAACATCCGAAAACCCTCCCTCCAGTTCAAACCAGTATCCTGCCGTCCATCGGGCATCCGTATACAAAAGCTGCACCTGGATCTGGTCGCCCAGGGAAAGGCCATTGTTTTCCATGAAGGTTCTCGGTGCCAGACACACCTTCGCCCCATCCCTGTACTCTTCCCCGCTGATATCCCTTCCTTCTGTAAGATAGGTGTCCCCGTTGTAAAACGGCATCAGCAGACAGGTCTCGTTCGTTGCCGTGACCGGCTGGATATCCTCCCCATATAACTTGGTCTTTGCAATGTTTAACAGTCTCTTCCCCGCATCCGTCTCATAGAAGCCGTCAGTGACCTCAAAGATCTCCGGCCCATCCCGGAAAGGATCCTCTATCACGCTCCCGTCCGGGCGGTAAAGCCGCGAGGAAAGATCCACCGGTGTATATTCAAGCGTATAAGCCAACATTGGGGATTCCTTCCTGGCCTCTTCCGCTCTTTCCCCATGAAGATACGAATAAATGGACAAATACGCAGCATAGGTTTTGTCCTGATACAGCATCTCTGGCTCCGGATCATCATGGTCGCAGAACCACAGCGAGGTTCCCTCCAGCCTGCTGTCGCCGCTGATCACCTTGGTGATACGGATCTTTACGGATTCCTCCGGTATACAGTCCTCTTCCGGTGTAAATTCTACAATCAGCACATTCATGTCTATGGCATTGGGATTCAGGCTCTTCCACAGCTTGAGATACTGCGGTGTATAGGAAGCGTAGTAAGCCCTCTGCTCTGGACCCGCCAGATATGTCACATCCGGAATATCCAGATCCTCCACCGTATCATAAGATGCATACTGTGCTCTTTTGAAAATACTGTAACTCTTTTCTTCCGCATCCCATATCCTGACCTGCTCAAAAGATTCCGGCCGCTGGCGCACCGTCCCTATCGTTATGAACTGATCCTCATACTTGTCCATCATGCTGCTGCTCTTCTGCCAGATACAGACTCCAAGAGTCATTAACAATGCAGCAGATACATTCAGCAGAAAGAACAGCGCTGTCTTTATGGGTGTCCGTGCCATCTGTTTTAAACTGTTTTTCATCTTTCCTCCATATCCGGGCAGTTTACTGTGAAACTGCAAGAAGCCCCATCACGCTTTTCCTGCCCATGCGCCAATATGCCATGATGATACCGATGCCATACGCCGTAAGCACGACTCCGTTTACCAGGATCACGACGGCCGGCTCCGCAAAGAGCAGCATGAGCGCATCTCCCAGCAGATTTCCAAGCAGAACCAGGATAAACTGTTCTCCCAGAAAAGGAACGGTCCCCTTTACGCTTCCCATCCCCTGTAAACGGAGCAGGGCATATTCTCCCATCCTGCCGTTACCCAGAAGATAACTTACGATATACCCGATCGCAATGCACAGGTGCCATAAGGTAACACACTAATAAAATGCAGACAGCCATACCTCTATTCCGTATAAAATGGCGTATGTGGCATTTCAAATATGTGGTTTAGAAGCATTACAGAAACTGAAAACAGTTATTCCACGATTTGAAAGGATAAGAGGTAAAAGCGCATGGAAATAAAAGTATATATAACAGAGGAAGAACGGGCAAAATGTCGCAGAGTGATTGATGCGTTTGCGGAACTGTACGAAATTGAAGATGAAGACATTTTAATAGTTGATGTCGGCAGGTATGGTTTTGTCAAATTGCAGTGTTATACACCGTCATATGGTTTTGAGGAGCTTGACACATATACAGACAGCCACAGCTTATTTGAGGGACTTTGGGAGGAATGGTTTAGTCTTAATGTATTTATGCTTGCAAGAGAAATGCAGTTAGCTGATGTTCTCTATGAGGATCTATTCAACAATCTGCCAAGGGAAATACAGTCGGAACTTATCGGGAGAAAAGCTGACTTTGCAAAAAAGGCGGGTATAACTCCGTAAAATGAGTTTTACGGAAAGAAAACGCCCTATGTAGAGGGCAAAAAAAGATTAGAATGGCTCTGTGTATGATAATATGCAGGGCTATTCTTAATCAGTAAAGTATTGCTTATAAAAAAGAAAAAATGAATGTGATGGATTCCGCAGGCGCAGGCATTGTGGGAATGTCGTATAACTGGCTGTCTTATGGAGTTGTGGGTAACTCTGTTTGCAGGACGTGGGAAAGCTGCTCTTTAGCTTTTCCATGTGCTGTGAATAGAGTTATCCATGACGGAATAGCCAGTTATGCACATTTCCATGATGCGTTTTTATGGAACTTACAACTAATATGTTGGAAATGCGGCATTAAAAGGCGGAAGAAATGTGTGGAACCAAAAAGACGGTGCAAAGGTAAAAATCTAACAAACATTAATAAATATTCGGAACATACATTAACAAAAACTGCATTCTGGTCGATATAGATATAAATATAATAAAAAAAGGGGGCTAAACAACATGGAAAAAGAAACTACTCCCAGTCAGAGTGAATGGCTGATTATGGAAGTGTTTTGGGCAAATGAAACGCCTACCATGACCGCAAAGGAAGTAATCAAGAAAATGCAGGGGAGGTCGGACATGTCGCCCAGAATGGTGCGTGTCCTGCTGAACCGCTTATGGCAGAAAGGCGTTTTGAGTTATACCGTAGATGAACATGATTTAAGGGTTTACCACTATACTGTTGAGAAATCAAAAGAGGAATGCCAGAGAGAAAAAAGCCGGAAGTTTGTAGACAGCTATTTTGAGGGCAGCCGGAAAAATGCAATGGCGGCATTGCTGCAAAGTGCAAAACTGACGGAAGAACAGCTCCGGGAATTGGAAGAAATCTTGGAGAAGTGCAAAGACAAGGATAATGACAAGGAATGACGGCATGGGTATTTTGGGATAGTGGAATCCACTTTTTAAATTCATGTTCTGTCTATTATGTGGTGCAGCTTGTAAGATGTGTGCTGCTTTCATTCGTAGTGCTTGCGTTTGTTTTCACTCTGCGGAAAACGGCGCTGAAAAACAGGGTATTCCTAAAGGGCGCATTATGGGGCTTGTTCATTCCTGTATTGTTTGTTGGCAAGATGAAGTTTTTTTATGAAAACAGAATAGGCGTAAGATTTTTTTGGTGGTTGACGGAAATGTGCATGAACCATATATGGATATGCTGGCTGTATTCATGCGGTGTTTCCGTATATGCTGCCCTGCTGTTTTACAGAAGAAGAAAGCTGAAAAAAATGGTTGCAGGAATGGAAAAAAGAAAGGCAGGCGGCACGGTTGTCTATGTCACGAAAACGCCTGTCACACCGTCTACCATAGGGGTGTTCAGACCAAAGATAGTCATGCCGGAAGCCATACTGAAAGGATATGACGGAAAAGAGCTTCAAACAATCCTGCTCCATGAAAAAACGCATATCCGGCTAGGGCATTTACTGTTTTATCTTTTGTGGGATATATTACGGGCTTTATTATGGCTCAATCCGTTTCTTTCCATAGGCACAAAGTATTTCCGGGAAGATATGGAAGAAATCTGTGATTGGGTAACAATTAAGCGGAGTGAGGGGAAAGCATACGCATACGGGCAGCTCCTGTTAAAGAGCATGAGGATTTTGCAGGCAGAAAGCAAAGATTTTAATATGTATGCCACTTTTGCAGGGGATAAGGAGTATCAGAGCGTCCGGCAGAGGGTAACAAGGATTGCCGCATATAAACCGTATAAAGGGGCTGTGGCAGTTGGTACACTGATTGCAGTAATGCTGTGTGTGGCGGCTACAGTCTTTTGGACGCAGAATGTTTCTTATGACAGGTACAATCTGATTGACAGCATTGTTGTGTATGATATGGGGACAGGAACAGAGCTTATCAGTGACGGAGAAACATTAAGAGAAGCAGTCAGTTATGATGAAAGCTACATCTACATAAAAGCGGAATCTTTTCAAGAATTGATAAAGGACAGTACCGTATCAAGTGAAAATATATGTTTTTATTGCAGCGGATATTACAAGTTGCCAGGAATAGGCGGGGGTGGTGGATGCGGATATTTAGAAACAGCAGATTTAGAAAACGGTATTTTAAAAATAGAATATGTAAAGCAGGAGAATATTTTTGTTCGTATATTCAAAATGATTTAAGGCAAATTCACAAAAAATAATTTTATTTTAAGGAGGACTATAACTATGGCAATGGAAATCAGTAACAATTACAGCAGCTATGTAAGCAGCTACACGAACACTACGGACAACAAGAAAAAAACAACCGAAAGCAGCACAACAACGGAAACAAGCAGTACCACAAAAAAGACAGCGGCAGATGAATTGTCGTATCTTTCCGAAAAGTACAGCAATTACAGCTTTGTAGCCGCCAATTATACGAAGGGAATGCAGTACGGTTCCAGTTCAACCGTAAATGTTGCAATCTCTCCGCAGTTTTTGGCTAAAATGGCAAGTGACCCGGAACTGGAAAAAGAGTATGAAAAGAATATTGCCGCTATGCAGGAATGCGATGAACAATTTACGCAAATGCAGGCTGCCCGTGGTTGGAGAGTTGATGCACAAGGTTGGGCGATTGACAAAGACGGTGGTATTAGTAGTTGGGCAATCGTAACAAAAGACCCTAATGCAAAATCCCATTTACAAACCATGTCCGAAAATGCAGAGAAAATTCGTAAACAGAATGAGGAAAAGAAACAGGAAAAAGCAGAGCTTGAAGAAAAGCGTCAAGCGAACAGGGAAGAAAAGAAAAAGTTGCAGGAGAAGTTGGACGAAGCAGGCAAGGAGCAGTTTGACGATAAGTGGAAAGGCGTGGTTGTCATTTCAAAAGATGATGAAAATGCGGCTGTTCCCAAAGCTGATAAGGGCAATGCAGGAATTACAGGCTTGAATATGGACTTAAAGGCATAACGGGAAAAGGAGTGTTAAAGGGAGCAAAGGCGGTTATGAATAACAGAGAAGCCACCATTAAAAATATTGAGAACAGTGGAGGATAATGTAATGGCGATATTTCAGAGCATGGAACTATGAGTTATGACGCTTTGGTAATGGACGGCGAACTGAAAGAAGCCCTGCAAAATGTTATGGGTGTTGAAGCGTTGGAAACAGAAACTCTGCAAGGGTTTACCCTTAAAACTCATTCTGGCACGGGCATACAGTATTTAATACGGGACGGCGAAGAAGGTCGGGGCGGAAAAGTCCTATTACAGAGCCAATCGGATATAGAAAAGTATGAAGCATTGGCGGAAACCTACTTCAATAAATATCCCAATCTGGTACATGATAAAAATGCAGGGTACATATGGGCTGATCTGGAAATAAAGGGGTTGGCACAACATACGAAGAATGGAATTATTTCTATGGGCTTTAATGGTATGTCCTATAATGACAATTCAAATTATAAGAATAATTGGAGCGTCCTGTTTTCGGGAGATACCTATAAGGCAATTTTTGACTGGCTGCAAAACAACAGGGGGAGCATTGAAGAAATGCAGAAATTCACTACATGGCAGGATGTTTTTAAGAACATTAACAGCAGTTATGAGCGGGTATGGTCTAAAGAGGAAGAAGAACAGGGATATTTGAATAACTAATTTGATTTTATGAATGGGTAGCCTTATCATAAAAGCGTTTTACCACCGTTTCAGGTTGAGTGACAAAGGAGGACTGATACCATAGTGTTGATCGACATTTTATCTGATGCTACATTCGTCAAATTAAAATATGCCATTTTGGGCTATCACAGACAATTAAGCAGAACATGAAGATGTTCTGCTGCGCCCACATTTAATTTGCAGAATTCTGCAAATTACGGAGGCAAATAAAATGCTTTTCTACACCATAGCTAAAATACTAATACTAACTTTCAATGATGATGAAGAAAAGGCAATAGAAAGGGTACTGTCCGTCCTGTCAGATGAAATCGGTCTTGAACCTGTGCAGGCTGTCACAAGCCCCGTCCTTTCCTTTCCCGGTCTTGAAATCAAGCTGTACCAACGCAGGGTACTTAGGGACGGGGAGGACGTTTCTCTTACCCGCCTTGAATATGGGACGCTTGCTTATCTTGCTTCCTCTCCGGGCAGGGTGTTCACGCAGGAGCAGATTTTTGAAGCTGTTTGGGATATGAACAGTGATAGCTGCCATTCAAGCGTTGTAAATGTGATATATAACCTGCGGAAAAAGATTGAGCCGGATAGTAAGAATCCGGCATATATAAAAACTTTGTTAGGTGTCGGATATAAATTCGATATGGAAAGAAGTGTGACATAAAGATGATGAAAAATGAAAGGAGCATGAAGAAATGATAACGGATTATGGATTATTAGGAAAAATCGGCGGGTATGGTGCAGCGGGCATTTACCAGAAAGGAAAGGCGGCAGACAGCGGCGGTGTCAGCTTCTTGGAGCTTGCTTCTGCAAAAGCAGCGCAGAATGTCACAGAACAGACAAGCGCAACGGGAATGAGTTTTGAGGATATGCTGAAGTCAAAATATCCGGGAGCGTATTACAACGTAATGGATACCTCAAAGATTGACGGAGGCTTATGGGGACGGAACGATTACCCGTGGGATGCATATTTTTCAGAACCTGCGGATGCGTCTGTTTTGGGATGGACACCGTCAGGAGCGGAACCTGATATGCAGAGTCCGGAGGTACATGCTAAGTTAAATTCTATGGTTGGTAAGATAGCCATAGTCATACCGCCGGAACTGGAAGAAAAAATGAAAAATGACCCGGAACTCGCGAAAAAGGTAATGGAGCGAGTGGACAATTTTCTATTAACTAATTCTACTCCAGGTGAGAACGAAGGCTTTCTGATGACATTTGATGAAAATGGAGAAATCAATCATGCTTGTGTGGTGGGTGAGGGGAAAATTACGGTTTCGTCATCAGAATTTGTTGAAGCCCGCAAAGCAAGAGAAGCAAAACACGCTGAATATGAGAGGATTGCCGAAGAAAACGCAATCAAGCGGAAATTACGGGAACAGCAGGAAGCGGAAAAGTATTATAAGACAACTGGAATAGCAAGGGAAGCGGTTTCTGCGGCTTATGAGAAGAACTTTGCGGAAGCATAAGGCATCTAAGAATCTTCCATGATGACTGGATGCGTTTAAAGACAGTAAAGGTAAAGTTTATATTTTAGAGGCATACTGTGTTTCATCATAAATCTGTGATTGCAGTATGCCTTTCAATATATGTGAGAAACAGGAGTGTAAAAGCTGCTGACCAGCAGGGGAATCCGTCAACAGCTTTGATATGCAAATGGGGAATATTATGCTAAAAAGACAGGGGAATGTACGAAAGCGTACAAAGAAAAGTATCGGCAGATTTACGCACATAAAGGTGCATCGTAATGGAGTGAGAACTTCTAAGCGATGCACTTTTTTTTATGTCGAATTTTGGATATTTACAGATTTTATTGCGGTTCCTGATTTTCGGATTCGGGAAGAAATAACTGGCTGCTGCTATGCTGCCCGGCATGGTTTCAGGTTCGGTTTAATACTTCCTGCATGGCTGTTTTGACAGCATGGATTTTTGTGTATCCCACACTTTTTTCATCAGCCCTTTTACTTCCTTTACATCGGAGGCATAGACGTTTCCTGTGGCATTCATGCGCTTTGCTATCTGGTTCAGATTGCTGCCGATTTTTCCGAGTGCGGCGTTGTATTCACGAAGCTCTGAATAGTCAATGTCATAGACGTAACCGTATAAAATCTGCTGACGCAGGAAAGCCGATTTGCTTTTCATGCCGGAGGCTTTTACTTTCTGCTCCAGTATGTACTGCTCGTCATCACTTAGATATATTTTCAGCTCATTTTTGCGTTCCCTGTTTGCCATTTTTAATCTCCTTTCTGTAATGGATTGCTGAACAAATTTTACACAATCTTCTATTCCGTTACGGGGGATATTCGTGCAAAAAAATGAGTGAAAAAAATCAGAAATTCCGGCAGGGTATTTTGTGATTTTTGAGCGCAGAGGGGGCTAGGGGGGAAACTTCCCCCTACAAGCAATTTTTTCAAGTTTCCGCCTTTTGGAAAATTGGAAAAATTCAGCCTGTGAGGGAACACAGGCAGTGCTTGCTATTCCTTATACCGACTTTTTTTGGCAACACTGATAAATACGGGATTCTTTCAGAAAAAAGTCGGTATAACTTTTACAGTTTTTGAAAAAATAATCAGATTTTTTTGAGGAAGGTAGCCCTAGAGGGAACATTACTTTTTCTATAATACCCACAGGGAATCAAACAGCGGAAGGAGGTGAAACATGAAAGACAACGCATTCCAGCGGCGGCGTGATATCGAGCGTATGCTGCTGTCGGGGAAAAAGCTGACCACATCGGAAATGATGAAGATGTACGGTGTCGGCAGGAAAGCCATACGCAGGGATTTTGACATCATAGGCGAAGAACTTCCTGTTATCGCAAAACAGGGATATGATGGTGGCTATCTCCTTGCGGACGGTGTGGGGCAGCACCAGAACACGCTCACGCAGGAACAGTTGGAATGCTTGGAGAAAATGGCTGTGACCTGTGGTTCGGAGGACAGAAAGATAGTCCTGTCAATCATACATGAATTTGGACCGTACTGTGGAAGTTTTACATAGAAAAAGTGACGGGAGGTGTGGCATGGACACTGCACACCGGAGAATGGAAATCATAAGCATTTTATGTGCCAAAGGACATATGACAATGAGGGAGCTTGCATGGGAACTTGATGTTTCAAGGCGCACGATAATGAATGACATTATCGCATTGTCTTTTGATTATCCGGTTTACACAAAGCCGGGCGAAGGCGGAGGGGTTTTTATCACGGAAAATTACAAGCCTTATGCCAATACCCTCACGCAGACGGAGCTTGAAACACTTTGCAGGCTGTACGGAAAATCAGAGGGAAAAGAGAAAGAAATACTGTTCCGTATCATTCACAAATATGGTGCGGACAAGCTGAAAATATAGGACAGACATATCAAAAACTGAATACATAATCCCACACATGATTCTGCAATTCTTCCCAACTGTTTGCAGAAAGTTTTTAAGGGATTTTTGTTAAAGCAGAGTGCATGGATTGCACTCAAAAATAACTAACACAGCGCAAGGGCAGTCACAGACTTATGGGAAAAGTCTGGGCTGTCCTTTTTGTGCGTTTAAGGAGGCATTTATGGCAAAGAGGTATTACTGGCTGAAGCTGAAAGCGGACTGGTTTTCAGACAAGCGGATCAAGAAGTTACGCTCCATAGCGGGCGGCGATACGCATACGATTATCTATCTGAAAATGATGCTGCTGTCACTAAAGGACGAGGGGAAACTTTACTTTGAGGGCGTGGAGGACAACTTCGCTTCGGAGATTGCACTTGCGCTTGACGAGGATGCAGAGAATGTAAAGCTGACACTTGCATTTTTACAGCGGCATGGGCTGATAGAGATTGGCGATGATGACGAGTACCAGCTTACGGAAGTGCCGACAATCATTGGTTCGGAAACGGCGTCAACCATACGGTCAAGGGAGTGCAGGGAACGGAAAAAGCAACTTGCCCTTGAACAGAAAGCGTTGCAATGCAACACAAATGAAACAGGCTGCAACAATCTGAAACAGATTTGCCGCGTAGAGAGAGAGAAAGAGATAGAGAGAGATAAAGAGATAGAGAAAGAGGGAGAGGGAGAGAAAGAAACACCCGCCCCCGCCGCTTATGGGAGATTTAATAATGTTTTCCTCTCTGATGCAGAGCTTGACAGTCTGAAATCAGAACTGCCCGACAAATGGGAATATTACATTGACCGCTTATCCGTACATATCGCTTCAAGCGGGAAACAGTACCGTAACCATGCCGCCACAATTTACAAATGGGCACAGGAGGACGCTGGCAAAACAACGCCAAAGAAAGGGATGCCTGATTATTCATACAGTGAGGAGGACAGCTTATGAACGGTTTGACCGACACGATTTTACAGATGATGGACACCACGCAGGAGCCGGAGGATTACATGGGGGAGGATGGTCTGCTGTACTGTGGGAAATGCCATAAACCGAAAGAAGCCTATTTCCCAAAAGGCAAGGCTTTATTTGGGCGTGACCGCCACCCGTCGGAGTGTGACTGCCGCAGGGCAGAACGTGAAAAGCAGGAGAAAAAGGATGCGGACGAAAAGCACAATGCCGAAGTGGAACGCCTGAAACGGGAGGGCTTTTCCAATCCGGCTATGCGGCAGTGGACTTTTGAGAATGACAACGGGAAATGTCCGCAGATGGAAAAAGCATACTCTTATGTGGAGCTGTGGGAGCAGATGAAAGCGGAGAACCACGGGCTTGTCCTGTGGGGGAATGTCGGATCGGGGAAAAGCTATTTTGCAGGCTGTATCGCCAACGCCCTTATGGAGAAGGAAATACCTGTCTGCATGACGAACTTTGCAACAATACTGAACAACCTTTTCTACGGTTCGGAAAACAGGAATGAGTACATCATAAGGCTCTGTTCCTATCCCCTGCTTATCCTTGACGATTTCGGCATGGAGAGGGGGACGGAATACGGGCTTGAGCAGGTCTACAACGTGATAGACAGCCGGTATATCAGCAAAAAACCTTTAATCGCAACGACGAACCTCACGCCGGAGCAGCTTAGGAATCCGGAAGACGTGTCGCACGCACGCATTTATGGCAGGCTTCTTGAAATGTGTGTGCCTGTTCGCTTTACGGGCGGCGATTTCCGTAAAGTGGCAGCACAGCAGAAAATGGAACGCCTTAAAAAGCTGATGGAGTGAAAGGAGAACCTATGGAAAGAGAGAAAGATAACCGCACTACCGCCCGCCGTCCTGACTGTGTGACGGAAACACGCATGGGGAACACTGTGCTTGTCGTGTCCGGCTTTTTCAAGGAAGATGCCGTTTCCACTGCCGCTGACAAGATGATGCGTGTGCTTGAAGCGGAAAGCATGGCAGGGAACAGACCGGAATACACTGCATGATGCGATATGCCTTACAATTAAATTTGTATAATCTAATGCACATAAAGTAGCAAAAAGAACTGTACATACAGTCTGGAATATGTTATGATAGCCATACGGAATAGTGGGTTTGGCTGTCGGAAATGGAGAGAACTATGGCAAGACAGACAGCACAGAACCTTATCACTGCCCTTTATCCGAGGCTGTCACACGAAGATGAGCTGCAGGGGGAGTCAAACTCCATAAGCAATCAGAAACGTATCCTTGAAAGCTATGCAAAGCAGAATGGTTTCGCCAATATCCGCTGGTACACGGATGACGGGTATTCCGGCGCAAACTTCCAAAGACCGGGCTTTCAAGCCATGCTTGCCGACATTGAGGCGGGCATTGTCGGTACGGTGATCGTAAAGGATATGTCAAGGTTAGGGCGGAATTATTTACAGGTGGGAATGTATACGGACATGATATTCCCACAGAAAGGTGTCCGCTTCATCGCTATCAATGACGGGGTGGACAGCGCACAGGGTGAGAATGATTTCGCACCCTTGCGCAATATATTCAACGAATGGATGGTGAGGGACACGAGCAAGAAGATTAAGGCGGTTTTCCGCAGCAAGGGCATGAGCGGCAAGCCTATCACAAGCCAGCCCGTCTATGGCTATCTGAAGGGCGAGGACGGGCATTTCATCATTGACGAGGAAGCCGCACCTGTTGTAAGGCAGATATACAGCCTGTGCCTTGCGGGGAACGGACCGACTAAGATTGCCCGTATGCTGACGGAGCAGGGCATACCAACGCCGGGGACGCTTGAATATCGGCGGACGGGCAGCACACGCCGCTATTATCCTGATTATCCATGCAAATGGGCAACAAATACGGTATGCCACATCTTGGAACGCAAGGAATATATAGGGCATACGGTAAACTTCAAGACCGAAAAAGTGTCCTACAAGGTAAAGTCCAGCGTGGACAATCCCGAAGAAAAACAGATGGTGTTTGAGAACACGCATGAGCCGATACTTGACACCGAAACATGGGAGCGTGTGCAGGAACTTAGGAAACAGCGCAAACGCCCGAACAGGCAGGACGAGGTAGGCTTGTTTTCCGGCATACTGTTCTGTGCCGACTGCGGGAGCGTCATGTACCAGCAGCGTTATCAGACAGAGAAACGGAAACAGGACTGCTACATCTGCGGCAGTTATAAAAAGCGTACAAAGGAGTGTACGGCACATTTTATCCGCACAGACCTCTTAATCGCCGGAGTGACCGAAAATCTGCGCAAGGTGACAAACTATGCGGCAAAGCATGAAACACGCTTTATGAAGCTCCTGGTTGAGCAGAATGAGGACGGCGGCAAACGCAGGGATGCGGCGAAACGGAAAGAACTGGATGCGGCTGAAAAGCGGATTGCGGAATTGTCAAACATCTTCAAAAGGCTGTATGAGGACAGCGTGAGCGGGCGCATTTCTGATGAGCGTTTCACGGAGCTGTCGGCGGATTATGAAACAGAACAGAAAAAGCTCAAGGAACGTGCGGCAGAACTTGAAAAAGAGCTTGCAAAGACAAGGGAGGCAACCGCCAACGCTGAAAAGTTTATGAACGTGATCCGCAAGCATACAGCATTTGAGGAACTCACTCCCACCCTGCTGCGGGAGTTTGTTGAGAAAATCGTTGTCCATGAGGCAACAGCCGCCGACGGGCGGATGCATGGGAATTTAAGGCGGCAGGAAATAGAGATTTATTACAGTTTTGTCGGCAAGGTAGACTTGCCTGAATGAAAGCCTGACCTGTCCGGCGCATGAAATAAGTGCTGGACAGGGGATGGCAAAATTTTTTACACTTCTATTGCTTCTTTATCACATCTGAGCAAAAAGTCAGGATACATACCACCGGCAGGAAAGACCGCATTACCTCAATGGATTGTCGCAACTGTGTCGCCATGGTGACGAAATTGCCGTCCCTGACTGCCAGCGTATATCCGATATAGGAATCCATTGCAGTCGAATCTCTTTCCATCAGCCCTATGGACTTCATCTCTTCCTTAAAATCATTGAGCCGCATCGGGTCATCCACATAAAACGAGACCGTATCTGCAAAGAACGGAATCTCCTGCTGATGATAGATCCTGCGGACAGCCTCAAAGGGCAGGATCACATCCGGGGGGATCGCACCTGTCACTCCCATAAGACTTTCCATGCTGCCCACGATCTCCAGTTCAATGAATCCCAACGGATATAGTTCCATCTTAAAAAGCTCACTGGAGGCGTCGTAATAGTACATGGTCAACTGTATCTTATCACCGGTTTCCCAGCCGTGCTTCCTCATCACGCCCTCATCCACAATACACACCGGCTCGTCAGACAAGAAAAAGGATNCGTCATACTGCTGACTGAAATGNATNTTATCNGCNGACAGNCCGTCTACCGCCTCTGTGCGGTTGACCCCGGAAACCTGCAGATGCACACAGCTTTCCCACTCCGCCTGTGTAAACTCCCCTTCTCCCGCCAGCAGCCAGACTGCGCAGGACTCATCTGNTGTCATACCGGANGCNGACAGACCATCCAGCACTCTCTCNGAGATAAACAGGCCGCTGTCCCGGCTCCCNTTCTTATTNGTNANCCGGCAGTAGACCGGGGCATTCTCNGCCANTTCNTCAAGCTGCCGTTCNTAGCTGTGCATCGTTCCAAAATACAGATTCAGAAGNACNACNANCAGGANGCTGATCCATACGGTGATCTGATTNGCCGCTTTTCTTCTNTTAAGACTGTATAACATGTATGTTANCATTNCGATCCTCCNTATCNGGGCAGTTTGCTGCAATGACNATNTGATCTGCGCACGGACATTATTNNTACTCCCGCACCACCGAGAGCGCTCCNTCCGACATGCCGTAGACCACATCCGCNGCCGCGGCCACGCCTTCGTTGTGGGTGACCACGATCACCGCATAGTTGTCCTCGTGGGCCAGCCTGCATAAAAGCTCCACAATCACCTTCTCATTCTGGCTGTCCAGATTTCCTGTAGGCTCATCCGCCAGAAGGATTTCCCCGCCGGAAGCGATGGCTCTGGCGATGGCAACCCTCTGCTGCTCCCCGCCGCTGATCATACTCGGCATCTTCTTATAAAGCGNCTCCGGCANNTCCACNTTNTTNAGATATTCCTGNGCTCTCGCCTTCGCCTCCTTTACAGGCACATGNTTTAACTGCATGGGGAACATCACNTTCTCTAACACCGTCANAAGCGGGAACAGATGAAATGCCTGGTAGATCACAGAAGCCCGGTTCAGTCGATAAGCGTCCCGGTTCATCTTCCGCATATCCTCTCCTTCTATATTAAGAGTCCCCTCCGTGGGCACATCCAGTCCCGCAAGGAGGGAGAGAAAAGTACTCTTTCCACTGCCGGACTTCCCTGTGATGGCGTACACCTTTCCTCTCTCAAAGGAACAGCTCACCTCCGAGAGGGCCTTTGTCTTCTGGTACTTCGTTTGATAGATATAACTCACATTTACAGCTTCGATCATCTTTTCCATTTCTTCATCCTTTCTTATTCTGATGCCAGTAGTTCCAATGGCTTTTCTTTCGCTGGCAAAAGCAGGGCTGCCAGACATCCCTACAAATTTCCGATTTATTTTCCGTAATTTTTCATCCGAAATTATCCCTCTCTCACCATCAATGCGGGCATACTTTATAAGTACTCACATTTATCTCCTCACCTTTGATCACATATCCGCATATGTCGCATCTCTGCGCATGATATTGCTCTATCTCACAGCTTCCATCTGATTTCTTTGTATGCTCTTCTAATGTTCCGGATACGAAATCATGGCTGCAGCTTTCATAAGTTGTCACTGCTTCTTCATCCATACACGAGTAGATATTCTCCTCTGAATCTGTGAACTGTTTTTCATATAAAATTTCTGGCTTATACAACGGTTCAAAATTCTTTATCTCCTGCCAATCTGTCCCGTCAGGCGTAAAAGAAAAATCATTCATTCGGAGGGTTCCCGTTATTTCTTCCTGCGAAATATTCTCCGGTACATACTGATGAAACGTATCCCTGTACGCAAATACAGTCATAGAATTGGCAAAAGCCAACACTGCCGCCAGCATCCATGCCGCATACTGGTTCCATTTCTTCTCTATGCTTAAATTCTTCATCCTCTCTTTTATATGTTCCGCATCATTTGCAAAACCATTCTGCCACCCCATAGAAGCTGTCGCCATTTCTGATGCAGCACACGCCTCGTCAATCAGCAGACGCAGATACTCCTTTACTTCCTCTCTCGTTCTTCCCTGCATCACGATCTCATCGCAGGAATATTCACAGATCCGCTCAAATTCGCGCCGCAGCATCCACGCGATCGGATTCCACCAATGCAGAATCACAACAAGCCGCGTGAGCATCTTCCACAGGGCATCCAGCCGTTTGATATGTACCATCTCATGGCGGACATGCATCTCAGCCTCCCAGCTGTCTATTTCCTTGTCACATATAATGACAGGTCTGCAAACGCCAAATGTCATCGTATGATCCCCGTTGCGCCCTTGGCATAGGATCACTGGACGCCTCACGCCATACTGCTTTTTCAATTCTGCCAAAAATGACCGTTGCTTCTCCGTCATCTCTGTAACTTCATATTTTAGAATCAGTCGTCTTATCCGGAAATACTTCAAAAGCAGCCTCACTATCAAAATGCAGACTATGAGCAGCCATACCGCCAGTACTGCCGTCTGAATGACCCCGTAGGAATTGACATACGTCTTTTCTCCCACATGCACTACATACTTTGTCCATTTAACCAGTATCTGCACATCTTTCGTCTGTCCCTTCGGTATAACAGGCCAGATCACCTTCCTGTACCACTCCTTCAAAAAAGGCAGC
>JAAUZN010000050.1:0-48853 GCA_014804565.1 Lachnospiraceae bacterium | reverse complement strand
ATGGCTAACAGAGTTGTTACCACNTTCCAGAACCTTNNNGGTGGTNNTCCGGCAACNGTTGCTNCNACTAAGGACTTCAACTCTCTGAATGCATTCATCAAGGCTGCATTGCAGATCGTATCTTCTCAGAGAAGTGANCTGGGTGCTATCCAGAACCGTCTGGAGCACACCATCAACAACCTGGATAACATCGTTGAGAATACTCAGTCCGCAGAGGCAGAGATCCGCGATACAGATATTGCTACGGAGATGGTTACCTACTCCAACAACAATATCTTACAGCAGGCTGGTACATCCATGCTGTCCCAGGCAAATCAGTCCAACCAGTTGGCACTTTCCCTGCTCGGCTAATCGCTGTAACAGGATTTGCGAATCGAATGTTGAACTATCANAAAGGCTCATCCGAAAGGATGAGCCTTTTTTCTATCATTTTTTCTATCAAGATCAACTGATGCCCAGGGATGAGAGCTTTTCAATGGCCGGAGGATTTCCCTTGGCGGCCGCCTTCCGGTAAAAGTCAACAGCGGCAGGGAAATTTCCTAACAATTCATTGCAATATCCCATGCCATAGAGTGCTGCCGGAATATCATTCATTATCTCAGGACTTGACGGGGCGTTCAGAATCTTAACAAATTCCATCATCGCCTTCAAGGGCTGTGGGGGTGTCTGATTCAGATAGAGAGTCCCCATACAGCACAGGAAGGCAGAGTCTGCCGCATAGTCATTATAGACCGGCGTGTAGAGAGCCAGCGCCTCCTCGGCTCTTCCTGTCTGCAGACAGGAATTGATAAAGTTGATCGGCATGACATGTACCCAGAGATTATCCATGTTTAAGGGCAGTTCAAAAGCCTTTTTATAATAAATATAAGCATTTTCGTAGTCATCGATTATATTATAGGATTGGGCGACTTGAAAATAGAAATAGGGTTCGGTGGGATNTTTCTCAATCTCCTTGAAGAGCAGNGCNTTGTTGCGCTCNGCTTTCATGCGNTTCTCATCCATCGTTCCCACATAGCCCATATGATCTACCACAACCGGGACATCATAGCGGTCNTANATNGTGCTGTCGGTTCGTATGTCGGCGACCTGTTCATGGATCAGGTAGATGTAATGATAATTGCGTTTGTGAAAGAGTCGATCTATCCTTTCAAGAGCAAGCGTATCGCCCACATCGTCGCCGGTATAGCTTTTTCGCAGAATCTGTCCTACACCTTTAGGGTGCTCCTCTATGGAGGCAGAAAGCGCATCTAAGTCAAGCTCGGTCAGATATTCGTCACAGTCCAGNACCAGCACATAATTATGGGANGCCTTGGACAGAGAAAANTTNCTGGCNGCGGAAAAATCGCCGATCCATTCAAAATCATAGATTTTGTCCGTGTATTTGGCGGCAAGCTCTTTTGTCGCGTCAGTGGAGCCTGTGTCAACGTAAATGATCTCAAAGGGATAATGNGTGAGCGGTTCCAGACACTTCTCAATATGTTTTTCTTCGTTTTTACCGATGATACAGACAGAAATCGGAATCATATCATATGCCTCGTTTCTGCACCCGTTTCNGGTGCGGTTTTTTACACCATTGATGTGTCAGTGNTTTTCGAGAGCTTCCAGCTTCTCGATGGCGGGTGCAAAGCCCAGNTCGGCGGCCTTCCGATAAAAGGTGAGNGCGGAAGAGAGACTTCCCAGCATCTCGTTTACCAGACCGATATTATAGTAGGGAATAAAGCTGTTTGCGCCTTCCTCNCTGGCATCCGGGCACTGCAGTGCCTGCACATACTCCGCCATAGCTTTGAGGGGCTGAGGCGGATCCAGATTCAGATAGACGTTTCCCATGCTGCAATAAAAGTTTGCATCTCCTGCAAAATGTTGATAGATCGGCTCAAAGAATTCCAGCGCCTCCCCGGAGCGGCCCGTATGGTTCATGGCGTTGAGATAAGACGTAGCCATGATCTGCACCCAGGGCTCTGCCGGATTGAGAGGGAGCGCAAAGGATTTTTTATAGTATTGATAGGCGTTTTCGTAATCGTAGATGCTGTTGTAGGATTGTCCTACCTGAAAATAGAGATAAGGATCGGAAGGGTTTTTCTCGATTTCCTGAAACAGCAGAGTGTTATTGCGCTCCGCCTTGCGCTCCATGGCCTCTTTGCCGCCGCTGTATCCTACATGGTCCACCACCAGAGGAATATCATAGCGGNTATAGAGGGTGCTGTCGTTTTTTAAGTCCGCCACCTGCTCATGAATGACACCGGTATAGTGGAAGTATTTTCGGGAAAAGAGCCGCTCTACCCGATCCGGGTAGTTCGTCTGCGTGCCGTTGGATTCATAGTAATTATTCCGAAGGAGCATCCCGACGCCTTGGGGATGGACTTCCGGAGCATGACAGACGGCCTCGACGTCGATCTGTGTCAGATATTCATCGCAGTCCAGAAAAAGGACGTATTCGTGGCTGGCTTTTTTCAGAGCAAAATTCCGGGCGGCNGAAAAATCGTTCACCCAGACAAAATCATATATGGCGTCCGTATATCTTGCGGCGATCTCCTTGGTCCTGTCAGTGGAGCCTGTGTCCACGTAGACGATCTCAAAGGGATAGGAGGCAAGCGGCGCCAGACAGCTTTCTATATTTTTTTCCTCGTTTTTACCGATGATGCATACAGAGATAGGGGTCATGTACTGCTCCTTTTCAGGGTAGTGAGTCTCTCTATGGCAGGGGCAAAGCCGCCGCACTGGGCATAGAGTTTGGCGGCGGAATCGGCATCGCCCAGCTGTTCAAAGATATAGCCGCACTGATACAGCGGCAGAAAGCTATTAGTGCCGTTCTGCCTGCCGGGGGGCATCTGGATCGCCTTCTGATACTGTGCGATCGCCTGCTCGAGCATGCCGTTTTCTCGATAGATATTCCCCATCAGATAGATAAAGTCCGTGGCGGTGNTAAACTCGTCATAGATGCCCTCAAATCCCAGNGCTGTCTCCGCCTGCCCGGTGCGCAGCAGCGCATTGCCGTAGGAGACGACCATGGCTTGCACGTAGGCAAGNTCGGGATCCAGATCAAAGGACAGTCCCTTGTCGTAGTAAGTNCAGGCGCGGACAAAATCCTCCAGGATCTCACAGCTTTTCCCCAGCTGATAGTAGAGATAGGGATTATCAGGATCCAGCTCCGCCTGCTTTTCTAACAGAGTGAAATTTCTCAGGTATTTTGCGTGCTCTTCCTCCGGAGTCATGTCGTAGCCGGTGTGCAAAAGCGTAGTGTGCAGCAGCATATTCGGGATCTCATGTCCGCGGATGGGAGTGAGCTGNTCATGGATGAGTCCGGTATAGCGGTATAGCTTTCTGTTAAAAAAGCGCTCCGTGTAGTCGGTATTATTTAACGTGAGGACACCATTTTCCGTCACCAGATTTTCCCGGGAGACGCTGCCCACCTTATCCGAAAGGTGCTTGCGAAAATAGTTAAGCTCCTCCACATCGATTTCTTTTATTGTCTCGTCACAGTCTATCATAAAGATCCAGTTATTCGAGGCTTCCCGCAAAGAGAAGTTCCTGGCGGCGGAAAAATCGTCGCACCAGGGAAAGTCCAGCACTTTATCGGCGTATCTGCCGGCGATCTCCTTTGTTTTGTCGGTAGAACCGGTGTCCACCACCACGATCTCGAAGCCGTAGGGCTTGATGGAGGAGAGACACTGCTCGATCCGGGATTCTTCATTTTTCGCGATAATACATACGGATATAGGGTGCATGACNNTTCCTTTCTGAGTCTGCGTCTAGTATATCATAAATAGGCCACTATGGCAAAAGCGCGAGCATCTGCCGCACGCGGTCGCGGTAGGTGTGGGCGGCGGCGACTTTGGCGTGGCCGTTTCNGGCGATCGCCTGCCGCTCGTCCTCGTGAGCCAGATAGTAGTCCAGCTTTTGCAAAAGATCTGCTTCNCTTTCATAGCACACAAAGTCTTCCCCTGGGGTAAAGTATTCCAGAAAATCTTCCTGATAATTGGATAGTAAAAAGCCTCCGCTCCCCAGAATATCGAAGGCGCGCAGAGGAATGCCGCTTTCTATGCTGCGCAGGGAAATGTTCAGATTGATCCGGCTCTGTTTAAAGACCAAAGGCATCTGTGTGTAGTAGTCCGCCGTGCCGTGGTTATGGAGATTGGGCAGGGTGAAAGAAGGGTCCAGCGTAAACAGATCCAGAGGATGATGTTCGGTGATGGCAGTCAGCAGTCGGAGCCGTTCCATGCCGGTGATCTTGCGGTTGATCACATACTGGGCGTAGAGATACTCTCTGGTCTCCACGCCGTCCGGGTTAGGATCCATGGGAAGTGCCTGATATAACTCTTCCATAATGGGAGACAATGAGTCCTGAATGAAATTATAACCCTGTATTTTCATCTGGGCATTCATCAGTCCTTCCAGATAACCCTTTGCGTAGTCGGACAGGGTTTCCATGCGGTCATAAAAATTATGGGACTCCGTGTAGAGGGAGCCTACAAAAGAGATATCGTAAACGGGAGCCGGATTCCCCAGNGCATCCAGCCGCTGCGTGTTCGCCGCCATCGGCAGATAGTGAACGGTCCGGATCCCGGCGGTCTGAAACTTCCGGCACAGGGCTTTGTCAAATACATAGATCGTGTTGCAGGGGTTNATGGCTGTGTAGGAGTACAGCATAACATAAGGGCTGTCATAGATCCATGAAAGATAAGGAAGCCCCTCCTGCTTGCATACATTGGAGACCAGAGGAAAATAATTAAAGGAAAAGACCGCATCCGGAACGGTCTCGCGCAGTCTGGCTGTGAGGTCAGCCTCGATCTCTGCGTCCCTGCGGGCGTCCTTATTGGAGAAGGGAAAGCAGATGATGCTGTGCCCTTCCTTATTAAAGGCGTCCTTTATGTCGGCATTCCCAAAGCTTGCCCATTCAATGAAAAGTATCTTCATAGCTGATTCCCCCGCTTTTATTTCGCTTCTATTATCTCAGATGCCGGAATCTTTCGCAAGAGTCCGCTGTTATACGAGAAAAATTTTTAAAATACTGGTTGACATTCTTTCTCAATAGGCGTATTATAATTTCATACTTAACCTAGTAAATAAGTAGGAAATAAAACGAAGAATAGAGGGAGGAAGAAAAAATGGCTAATATTAAAAAGAGTGCATCGGAGCTGGTTGGACGCACACCGCTTCTGGAGGTGACCAATTACGAGGAGAAGAACGGCATCGTGGATGCGACGATTCTGGTGAAATTGGAGTATTTCAATCCGGCGGGATCGGTGAAAGACCGTATCGCCCTGCATATGATCGAGGTGGCGGAGCGGGAAGGTAAGCTGAAGCCCGGCGGTACGATCATTGAGCCCACCAGCGGTAATACAGGCATCGGTCTGGCGGCGGTAGCGGCGGCCAAAGGGTATCAGGCAGTGCTGACGCTCCCGGAGACGATGAGTGTGGAGCGGCGCAAGCTCCTGCAGGCATACGGCGCGAAGCTGGTGCTGACGGATGGCGCCCAGGGCATGAAGGGAGCCATCGCCAAGGCGGAGGAGCTGCAGGCGTCTACACCTGGTTCCATCATTCTGGGACAGTTTGTCAATCCGGCGAATCCGGCGATCCACAAGGCTACCACAGGCCCTGAGATCTGGGAGGACACGGACGGAAAAGTAGATATTTTCGTGGCGGGCGTCGGCACCGGCGGCACGGTGACGGGCGTGGGTACTTATTTAAAGGAAAAGAATCCTGCCGTGAAGGTGGTGGCGGTGGAGCCTGAGGGTAGTCCTGTTCTCTCCGGCGGGCAGCCGGGTGCGCACAAGATTCAGGGTATCGGTGCAGGGTTTGTGCCGGACACTCTGGATACCGGCGTTTATGATGAGATCATCAAGGTTTCCAATGATGACGCTTTTATCGCCGGCAGGGCGATCGCGCAGCAGGAGGGCGTTTTGGTGGGTATTTCTTCCGGAGCGGCGCTGCACGCGGCGAAGGAGCTTGCAAAGCGGCCGGAGAATAAAGGGAAGGTGATCGTGGCTCTTTTACCTGATTCCGGAGACAGATATCTCTCCACGCCGCTGTTCTCGGCGGAATAGTCTGTGTATCTTATAGCGTGCAAACCTTGACAATTTGCGGGAAACATACTATAGTGAACGCTAGAGCTATCCTGCGTGAAAGCGCAGGATAGTGATTTTGTGAGAAAGGTAGAATGCACGGAAAGGATAAGACGAGATGGCGGAAATGATCGAAGTGCAGGAGCTATGTAAGACCTTTGAGACCGATGAGGGAAAGGTGGAGGCTCTGCAAAATATAACCCTGTCCATNCGGGCGGGCGAGATCTACGGCATTATCGGTATGTCGGGNGCAGGGAAGAGTACGCTGGTGCGTTGCCTTAATTATCTGGAGAGACCTACCTCCGGCACGGTGAGCATTGAGGGAAAGGATCTGGGAGCGTTGTCTGAGGCGGAACTTCGGAAGACGCGCAGAGAGATCTCTATGATATTCCAGCACTTCAATCTTTTGATGCAGAAGAATGTCATCGATAATATATGTTTTCCTCTGGTGATCGGGGGTATGAAGAAGAAGGAGGCCAGAAAGCGCGCCCAGGAGCTTTTGGAGATCGTGGGACTTTCGGAGAAGGCTTCCGCCTATCCGGCACAGCTTTCGGGCGGGCAGAAGCAGAGGGTGGCCATTGCAAGAGCTCTCACCGTAAATCCTAAGATTCTCTTATGCGATGAGGCTACCAGCGCCCTGGATCCAAGGACGACTCAGTCGATCTTGCAGCTTTTAAAGGAAATCAATAAGAATTACGGCATTACCATAGTGATCATCACCCATGAAATGTCGGTAGTCCGGGAGATCTGCTCCCATGTGGCCATCATCGGTGAGGGCCATCTGGTGGAGCAGGGACGGGTCTCGGATATCTTCGCCCATCCGAAGACGCCGGAGGCGAAGGAGTTGATCTTAAAGGGGAGCGGCACGGACCGCCGTACTCTGGAGGATCAACAGAGAGAGCTGATGAAGGGAAAGAGCTGCATCCGCATCGTCTTTTCCGTGAACTCATCCTTTGAACCGGTGATAGCGAACATGGTGTTAAAGTTCGGCCAACCCATCAATATCCTGCGGGCGGATACGAAAAATGTGGAGGGAATCGCCAGAGGCGAGATGATCTTAAGCCTCCCTGATGACCAGTCTGTGCAGGAGGAGATGAAGGCTTATCTGACAGAGAGAGGCCTGGCGGTGGAGGAGGTGAACGGCTATGTGGACTAGTGATCTGACATGGATGATGGTGGAGGGCGTGCGGGACACGCTGCTTATGACACTGATGTCAACTTTTTTTGGCTATCTGCTCGGCCTGCCTTGGGGCATTGTATTGGCGGTGACGGATAAGACGGGCATCCGGCCCAACGCGGCGGTGTACAAGGCGCTCGATGTGCTTGCTAACATTTTGAGGAGTATTCCGTTTTTGATCCTGCTGATTCTGGTCATGCCGCTCACACGTTTGATCGTGGGCAAGACCACAGGCTCCATTGCCACCATTGTGCCGCTNACCATAGCGGCGGCGCCCTTTATCGGGCGTATGATCGAGTCCTCCATCAAGGAGGTGGACCACGGGGTGGTGGAAGCGGCCCAGAGTATGGGTGCGG
Organism: Lachnospiraceae bacterium; assembly: GCA_014804565.1. Classification (GTDB taxonomy): domain Bacteria; phylum Bacillota; class Clostridia; order Lachnospirales; family Lachnospiraceae; genus UBA3282. The sequence goes on along the minus strand of JAAUZN010000050.1, from coordinate 41,258 downwards.
GTACTTTTACTATTATATGGAAGGTTCTTCTGGTGGAGGCCAGGACTTCCATTCTGGTGGGTGTGACGATCGCCATCGGCACCATTCTCGGCTACTCCGCGATGGCGGGTGTGGTCGGCGGCGGCGGCCTGGGCGATATTGCCATGCGTTACGGCTATTACCGCTATGAGACGCTGATCATGATCGTATCGGTGGTGCTTTTAGTGGTGTTGGTACAGATCTTCCAGACGCTGGGAATGCGGCTGTCTGTGAAGCTGGATAAAAGAAAGTAGTTTGGATTTGCTAAAAGGAGGAGAAATGTTATGAAAAAGAAGATTTTGGTATCTGTTTTGGCAGCGGCTCTTGTGCTCGGCACACTTACGGGCTGCGGCGCAGGAAAGAAGGATGACAGCACGATCACGGTGGCGGCTTCCGCTACGCCCCACGCGGAGATCTTGGAGCAGGTAAAGCCGATCCTTGAGGAGCAGGGCTACACTCTGGAAGTGACGGTCTTTAATGATTATGTGCAGCCGAATCAGGTGGTGGAGAGCGGCGAGTATGACGCCAATTATTTCCAGCATATTCCCTATCTGAATTCTTTCAATGAGGAGCAGGGTACGCATCTGGTGAATGCCGGCGGCATCCATTATGAGCCTTTCGGAATCTATCCCGGCACCAAGGGGAGCCTTGGCGACATCGCAGAGGGAGACACCATTGCGGTTCCCAACGATACCACCAATGAGGCGAGAGCGCTCTTGCTCTTACAGGATAACGGGATTCTGACCCTGAAAGATGGTGTGGGCCTTGAGGCGACGGTGCGTGACATTGAGGATAACCCCTACAATGTGGATATCCAGGAGCTGGAGGCGGCGCAGGTGCCCAGAGTGAAGGATGAGGTAGCGTTTATGGTGTTAAACGGCAACTACGCGATGGAGGCGGGTTTCTCCGTAGCGAAGGATGCGGTGGCTTACGAGCAGTCCGATTCCGAGGCAGCACAGACTTATGTGAATGTGATCGCGGTCAAGGAGGGCAATGAGAACAATGCCGGCATTCAGGCGCTGGTGAATGCGCTCAAGTCCAATACGATCAAGGAGTACATCAACAATACATACGATGGCGGCGTGATCCCGTTCGAGTAATATGTAAGCAGGAAAATGAAAACGAGAGGCACTTTCCGAGAGGAGAGTGCCTCTTCTGCTATATTTATATGATATAATAATAGATATAGCAGAAGAAGAGAGGAAAGCCATGTCCTTACAATTCTATTTCGGCGCTTCCGGCGCCGGCAAGAGCAAAAAATTACATGATGATATTATAGAAGAATCCTTAAAGCATCCGGAGAGAAATTATCTGCTGATCGTGCCGGATCAGTTCACCATGCAGACGCAGATGGATCTGGTGGTGGAGCATCCGCAGCACGCGATCATGAATATTGATGTGCTCAGCTTCGGGAGATTGACTCATCGAGTCATTGAAGAGGTGGGCGGAGCGGATCTGCCGATCCTGGATGATACGGGGAAAAGTCTGGTGTTGCGCAAGGTGGCGCAGCAGGAGAGGGAAAACCTCACAGTGATGGGGAGTCATCTGCAAAAGATCGGTTATATTCATGAGATCAAGTCCGCCCTCTCAGAGTTTATGCAGTACGGTATCGGAGCGAAGGAACTGGAAAGCTTGCTGGATTATTCCAAGAGCCGGGGGGCGCTCTATTATAAGCTGAAGGATCTGGGCGTTTTATATCAGGCCTTCGGGGAGTATATACGGGATCGGTTCATCACTACGGAGGAGACGCTGGACAGGCTCAGAGAGGCGCTGCCGAAATCGGAGATCGTGAGAGACAGTGTGATTGCCTTTGACGGCTTTACGGGATTTACCCCGATCCAGAACCGGGTGATCCGGGATCTGCTGAAATTGACCAGTAAAGTGATTATCACGCTGACCATTGATGAGCGGGAGAATCCCTATCGGTTGGAGGGGGAACAGAGGCTTTTTTATCTGACCCAGAAAACAGTGGCGGTTCTGCGCGGGCTGGCAAAGGAAGCGGGGATCGAGGAGGAGCCTTTTGTCCGGTGCGGGGAGAAACTGCAGGATCGGCTGCCCCGGTTTGCNGATAATCCGGAGCTGGCACACTTGGAGCGGAATCTGTTCCGCTACCCGGCAAGACCCTACGAGGACAAGGTGGAAAGGCTGCATCTGATAGAGGCGTCTACCCCGGCTCAGGAGCTGCGGCAGACTTGTATTGCGATCCGAAGGCTCCTTCTGGAGTCAGAGGATCTGTGTTACCGCGACATCGCCGTGGTGACCGGCAACATGGAGGTTTACGGNAAGGACGCGGAGGAAGTGTTTTCCCGGTTTGGGATACCGATCTATCTGGATCGGACGAGGGGAATTTTGGAGAATCCCTTTACTTCCTACCTGCGCAGTGCACTCCGGATCGTTTTGCAGGATTTCAGCTTCGAGGCGGTCTTTCACTATCTGCGCACCGGGCTTGCGGATTTTTCTTTAGACGAGGTGGACAGGCTGGAAAACTATGTCCGCCGTTTTGGGATTCGGGGACGGAAGCGGTGGAGNGAGGCATTCACTTATCGGGAGGAGGATCCGGAGGGGGAGGAGGCTTCCCTTACGGCGCTTGCCGCCCACAATGCCGTCCGCGCAGCCCTGATGGAGCAGCTGGCGCCCCTTCTTACGCCCTTAACAACGGCGGGGGAGATGGTGCGTGCCCTCTATACTTTTCTGGTGGAAGCCGGAGCACAGCAAAAGCTTGCCGGCTGCGAGACGGCTTTCTTAGAGAAAAATGATCCGGTGCGGGCGAAGGAGTATGGTCAGATCTATCCCCTCGTGATCGATCTGTTGGATCAGATCGAGAGCCTGCTTGCGGAGGAGGAGATGACCCTGAAAGAGTTTGCGGACATTCTGGATTCGGGTCTTATGGAGATCACGGTGGGCACGATCCCGCAGAATGTGGATCGTATTCTGGTGGGGGATATCGAGAGGACACGACTGAAGCAGGTAAAGGTACTCTTNTTCCTGGGCGTCAACGACGGCAATATTCCCAAGGGCTCCGGCGGCGGGATCATNTCGGACATCGACCGGGAATTCTTAAGGGAGTCGAATATAGAGCTGGCCCCCTCGCCCAGACAGCAGATGTATATTCAGAGGCTCTATCTGTATCTGAATATGACAAAGCCCTCGGAAGCNNTGTATCTCTCCTACGCGCGAGTGGGGGAGGACGGCAGGTCGCTGCGCCCTGCCTATCTGGTTGAGCTGGTGCGTGGCGTGTTTCCGCAGCTTACGCCGGAGANGCCGGAGTATGCGGCGGTGGAGGAGCAGCTGGTGAGCGGTGCGGACGGGATCGGCTTTTTCACGGATAGTCTGCGGGAATATGCACAGGGCAGACTGGAGGAGTCGGAGCAGAGGACGCTCTACACGTTCTATCATTGCTATGCGGGGATGCCCCAGTACCGGGAGCAGCTGGAATCTCTGATAGAGACGGCATTTGCGCGTTACGAGGACACACCGTTGACCAANGCGGTCACAACGGCTCTGTACGGCGCTTCTCTCCTGAACAGCGTCAGTCGGCTGGAAAAATATGCCGCCTGCGCCTATGCCCANTTTTTACAGTACGGGCTGCGGCTGCGGGAGCGGGAGGAGTACAGTTTCGAGGCGGTGGATATGGGNAATCTGTTCCATGGGGTGTTGGAGATTTTTGGAGATAAGCTCACAGAGTGCGGCTACACCTGGCTNGANTTTCCCGAGGAGGAGGGTNNAANGCTGGTGGCACAGGCACTTTCGGCCTACGCCGCTGTCTGCGGGGAGACGATCCTCTACAGCAACGCCAGAAACCAACATCTGCTGGGCCGGCTGGAACGGATCTTAAACCGCACGGTGCGGACTCTGCAGATCCAGCTTAAGAAAGGACAGTTTCTGCCGGAGGCTTTCGAGGTATCCTTCGAGGCGCTGGAGGATCTGGACGCCTTCAACATTGCATTGAGCGGGCAGGANAAAATGCGTCTGCGGGGCAGNATCGACCGGGTTGACACCTGTGAGACCGGGGACAGAGTCTATGTGAAGGTCATCGATTATAAATCCGGGGCGCGGCGTTTCGATCTGGCGGCGCTCTACTATGGACTGCAGTTACAGCTGGTGGTCTATATGAATGCGGCGGTAGAGCTTGTAAANAAGAAACATCCGGACAAAGAGGCGGTGCCCGCCGCCATGCTCTACTATCGGGTCGCTGATCCGATGGTGGAGGAGACAGAGGGTATGACGGCGGANCAGATCAATCAGCAGATTTTGCGGGAACTTAAGATGACTGGAATGGTCAATAAAAATGACGAGGCTGTCAAAATGCTGGATGGAGAGTTTACGGANAAGTCCGATATTCTCCCGCTGGAGCGGAAAAAGGACGGCAGCTTCTCCGCGGCCTCGAGTGTTCTGTCAGAAGAGGATATGCAGACGATTTCGCATTATGTAAACCATAAGATCAAACAGATCGGCAGGGAGATCCTGAATGGGACTATTTCGGTCAATCCCTGTGAGATGGGCAGTGACCAGGCTTGTACTTATTGCGCATACAAGAGCGTCTGCGGCTATGATGCCGGGACGGAGGGATATCCGGTGCGGAAGCTGAAAAAACTGAATGCAGGNGAAGCGCTGGCGCAGATGCGGGAGGAAATCGAAGATGGGGATAACATTTACTGAGACACAGCAGCGGGTGATAGATACCAGAGGCTGTAATCTTTTAATATCGGCGGCGGCGGGTTCCGGCAAGACGGCGGTTTTGGTGGAGCGGATCGTGAAGATGGTGTGCGACGGGGAAAATCCTGTGGACATTGATCGTCTTCTGGTGGTGACCTTTACCAATGCGGCGGCGGCACAGATGCGGGAGCGGATCAGCCGCGCCCTGAATGAGAGGCTTTCGCAGGATCCGGAAAACGAGCATCTGCAGCGACAGACCACATTGCTCTACAACGCCCAGATCACTACGATCGACAGCTTCTGCCTTTTCGTGCTGCGCAACCAGTTCCACACCATAGGATTGGATCCCGGCTTCCGGATTGCGGAGGAGGGTGAGATGAAGCTTCTTCGCGAGGATGTGCTGGCGCAGGTGATCGAGGACGCATATGCCAGGGCAGAGCCGGATTTTTTACACTGTATGGAATATTTCAGTGTGGGCAGCAGGGATGAGGCGGTGGAAAAAGAGGTGTTAAAGCTCTATGACTTTGCCATGAGCATGCCTTTCCCGGAGCGGTGGCTTAGCGAGCGGAAGAATGATTATGGTCTGAGCGTAATAGTGGCTGATTCCGGCGGTTCCGGTTTCGGCGGCTTTTGGGCGCTCGCTTGGGCGGCGGATCTGCTTACACATGTGCGGTTTGTTCTGGCGGGGTGTCTGGAGAAGCTGGAAACAGCTCTGCACCTCTGCGAGGAGCCGGACGGTCCCTATCCCTATGCGCCCCTTTTGGAGCGGGAGTCGGAGATGGTGGAGAAGCTGCTTTTGACCTGTGGTGGGGGAACGGCGGAAGAGCCGGCAGCAGAGCAGACAGATGAAACGGCTGTTCCTGATTATGATGCGCTCTGCACCGCATTCGGCGCGGTGCAGTTTGAACGGCTGCCTTCCAAGCGGGATGATGCCATCTCTCCGACAAAACGGGATATGGCAAAAGGCCTGCGTGATGAAGTGAAGGGCATCCTGTCAGAGCTGCGGACACAGTTTTTTGCCGGTTCGACCAAACAGGTGGAGAGACAGATGACGGCCTGCGGCAGAGCTGTGGAATCGCTGGTGGATCTGACGCTTGTTTTTAAAGAAGCCTTTGACGGGGCGAAGCGGGAAAAGAATATTCTGGATTTTGACGATATCGAGCATTTCGCCCTGCAGGTGCTTGTCAGGGAAGAAGANGGAAAGTGTGTTCCTACAGAGACTGCGTTAGCCTATCGGGACTGTTATCAGGAGATTTTGATCGACGAGTATCAGGACAGCAATCTGGTGCAGGAGTATCTGCTCTCCTGCATCAGCGGGGAATCGGAGGGCAGGCACAACCGCTTTATGGTGGGGGATGTGAANCAGAGNATCTATAAGTTTCGACTGGCAAGGCCCGAACTGTTTTTGGAGAAATANGAGACCTACGGNCAGGCGGGGGCCGAAAACCAGCGGATCGACCTCCATCAGAATTTCCGAAGCCGCAGGGAGGTGCTTGACAGTGTCAATGGGCTTTTTGAACGGCTGATGGGACAGGAGGCGGGCGGGATCGTCTACGATGAGCAGGCGGCGCTGCATCTGGGGGCAGATTANCCTGAGAATGANTCTCAGGTTGAGGATGATTCTCAGGAGGACTCCCCGAATAGGACGGAACTGCTTCTTTTTCAGACCCAGGATGCGCCCGAGGAGATTTCCGTGAAGGAGCAGGAAGCCTATGGCGTGGCAGCCCGGATCAAGGAGCTTTTGCGGACGTTTCAGGTCACTGACCGGGNGACGNGGAAACTGCGGAAGGCTTCTTATCGGGATATTGTGATCCTGCTTCGCACCGTGTCCGGCTGGGACGAGGTGTTTAAGAAGGTGCTGGAGCAGGAGGGAATCCCTGTCCATGTGACTTCCCGGACCGGTTATTTTGCGGCTGCAGAGGTGCAGGANCTGTTACATTTTCTGCGGATCCTGGACAATCCNTTNCAGGANATTCCCCTTTACGGCGTCCTGCACTCTTATCTGGGNGGTTTTTCGGAGGAGGAGATTGCGTTGGTGCGGGCGACCTGCCCGAAGAAGCGNTATCTCTATGANGCNCTNTGCGAGTGCGGTGCAGACACAGCCCTGTCTCATAAGATCACCGCATTTCTACAAAAAATATCCCGCTATCGGGATATGGCGGCCTATCTCTCCGTTCACGAGCTTTTGCAGACGATCCTGCGGGAGAGCGGGTATCTGCACTATGTGGCGGCGCGCTCTGAGGGGAGCAGGCGGCGGGCCAATGTGGANATGCTTTTAGTGAAAGCGGCGGATTATGAGAAGACCAGCTATTTCGGACTCTATCATTTCCTGCGCTATATGGAGCAGCTGGAAAAGTACGAGGTGGATTACGGCGAGGCCGGGATGCAGGATGAGAATGCGGATGTGGTGCGGATCATGAGCATCCATAAGAGTAAGGGGCTGGAGTTCCCCATCTGTTTTGTATCCGGGCTGGCGAAGGGATTTCAGAAGCGGGAAGCTGCCGGTGTGCTGGCGGTGGATGTGGATATGGGGATCGGTGTGGACTATGTGGATCCGAAAGGGCGGGTGAAGGCGAAGAATCTGCGCAAAAATGCGGTGGCGGTCAAATTAAAGCGGGACAATCTGGCGGAAGAGCTGCGGATCCTCTATGTGGCCATGACCCGGGCAGAGGAAAAGTTAATACTGACCGGAGTAGTCAAAAACCCGGAAAAGCGGGCGGCATACCTGGCTTCCTGCAGGAGGCGGAAAAAGAAACTCCTCTCCTACGAGGTGCTTTTGGGGCAGGATAGTCTTTTAGGACTGGTGATGGCGGCGCTGTCCGGGAATCGGTGTCTGGATGCTTTCTATGAGTCCTGCGGGCTGGCAACGGATCCGGGCAGCCAAGAATATGCGCAAAACCTGGCGATTGCGGTAAAATTGACCGGCTGGGATCATGTCATGGAGGAAAAGCTCANAGAGACGATTTTGAGTGTTGATGCGAAGAGAAGGCTTCTGTTTTCCGACCCGGAGAAGGAAGTGGATGCGGAGCTGATGACAAAGATGTCATACCGCTTTTCACATACCTATCCCCATGAGAATTTGCGTGAGCTCTACGCAAAGACCACCGTATCGGAATTAAAGAAAGCCGGAATGCAGGAAGAAGCGGAGGTTTCCGTTAAGCTGTACGAGGAGAAGCCGGTGGTGCCTTATCTGCCCAAATTCATTGAAAATGACGAACGTGTCACAGGATCCATGCGTGGAAGCGCCTTCCATAAGGTGATGGAGCTTGTGGATTTTCGGGAGCTGACCAGAGAAGTCAATNCAGATAGGCGGCTTGCGGAGACGATGCTGCGCAGCCAACTGGACAGGATGGAGCAGGAGGGAAGACTTTCTGCGGCATANCGGGAGGTGGTGTCGGTGGAGAAGCTGACGGCCTTTCTGACCAGCCGGGCGGCGCTTCGTATGGCGGATGCGGCGCGATCGGGCAGACTGTACAGGGAGCAGCCCTTTGTGATGGGGCTTCCCGCCAANCGNCTGAAGGACAGCTTTCCGTCGGAGGAGACTGTGCTCATNCAGGGNATCATAGATGTATTCTTCGAGGAGGAGGACGGCTATGTGGTGCTGGATTATAAGACTGACGCTGTGAAGACGCCGGAGGAGCTGGTGAGGCGGTACAGGGTGCAGCTCGATTATTACAGCGAAGCGCTGGAGCAGATCTTCGGCCATGCCGAGGGTGCCGGGAAACCCGTGAAGGAGAGGATACTCTACTCCTTTAAGCTGGGNCAGGAGATTTCNGTCATATCTCCCCAGGACGGTCGGACAGTGATACCCCTTTGAAACGAATGTTTAACTTGAAAAGCGCGTTTGATTCTTATATAATTTTATATAACAGTATTATTTTGGGGTATAGGATTCAGGATAAGAATAAGAAGGAGAAGAAAAGATATGAGATTAGTGACAAGATCGGATTTTGACGGGCTGGCTTGCGGTGCTCTCTTAAAGGAGATAGGCCTGATCGACAGTTGGAAGTTTGCGCACCCGAAGGATCTGCAGGACGGACTGGTGGAGNTNACGGAGAANGATGTGCTGGCGAACGTTCCNTTNGTGGAGGGGTGCGGNCTGTGGTTCGATCATCATTCCAGCGAGCATGAGCGCAACGAATTAAAGGGAAAATATAAGGGGGAGAGCCGTATCACACCTTCCTGCGCCCGCATCATCTATGAGTATTACGGCGGCGAGGAGCGCTTCTCTCATTTTGATGAGATGATGGTGGCTGTGGATAAGGTGGATTCCGGTAATCTGACCATTGATGAGATTCAGAACCCTACAGGGTGGATCCTGGTNGGCTTTCTGATGGATCCCCGCACGGGTTTGGGCAGATGGCGNAATTTTACTATCTCCAATTATCAGCTGATGGAGAAGCTGATGGAGTGCTGCCGTACCATGAATACGGAGGAGATTCTGGCGCTGCCCGATGTGCAGGANCGTATCGACATTTATCATGAGCAGGATCAGAAGTTCAGAGAGATGGTAAAGGCTCATACCAGAGTGGAGAAGGATGTGATCATCTCGGATCTGCGGGGTGTGGATCCGATCTATTCCGGCAACCGTTTCCTGATCTACAGTATGTATCCTGAGCAGAACATTTCCGCCTGGATCGTCAGCGGGCGCGGCGGCAAGGGATGTTCCGCGGCGGTAGGCTACAGCGTCTTGAACCGCACCTCCCATGTCAATGTGGGAAGCCTGATGTTAAAGTACGGNGGCGGCGGACACATGGCAGTGGGAACCTGCCAGTTCACGGATGAGACGATGGAGGAACAGATTCCGAAGCTGTTGGATGAGCTCGTAAACTACGATTCTTATTACAGTAAATAAAATAAGCAGTTGATGAGACAGGAAAAGGGACGCCGACTGCGTCCCCTTTCTTGTCGTATAGGAAATTGCAATGAGAGAGAATAAGGACAGGGAAACCGGAAAACACAATAGACGAAGAGGGATCCATCCCATGTTCCTGACTGCGGTCTGCATCATGCTCACGGTGGTGATGGCGGTCTATGTGCTGTGGGTTTATCAGGGAAGCTATCAGGAGGAGGGAAACGGGGAGACCTATGACAGATACTATATGATGATCACCCAGGACAATAAATCTTCCTTCTGGCAGTCCGTCTACCAGGGTGCAAGCGAGCGGGCGCGGGAGGAGAACGTCTATGTGGACTGGCTGGGAAACGACCAGTTTCAAAACTACAGTGTGGAGGAGCAGATGCAGATTGCCATCGCCTCCGGTGTGGACGGCATCATCGTGACGGCCAGCGAGAGTGAGGAGATGACGGCGCTGATCGATCAGGCGGCAGCAGAGGGAATCCCTGTAGTGACTCTCTACGGGGATAACACCCAGAGCGCCCGCTGCAGCTTTGTGGGTGTGGGCAGTTATAATCTGGGCAGGGAGTACGGGAGACAGGCTGTTAAGATCGTGCAGACAGGTCTGGGAGCCCTCGACCGTCCCGCGAGAGTGACTCTGTTGGTCAATGCCTATGCCAAGGGTCTGGACCAGAATATCCTCTATTCCGGGATTCAGGAGGCCATCGAGCAGGAGCGCGGAGACACGGTGATCGAGCTGTCTCTGCAGTCCGTGGATGACACCAATGATTTCTCGGTGGAGGAGTCTATTCGGGATATCTTTATGGAAGGTGACATTCCCGATGTTCTGATCTGCCTGAATGAGCTGAATACCACCTGCGCTTATCAGGCCGTGGTGGATTACAATAAGGTAGGCACGGTCAGCATTCTGGGACATTATATTTCCGATACGATCTTAAATGCCATTGACAGAAACGTGATCTATGCCACCGTGGATATNGACACGCCCCAGATGGGGGGCTTTTGTATTGAAGCCCTGCAGGAATATCACGATCTGGGATATACCAGCCAGTATTTTACGGCGGATATCAGTCTGGTCAGCAAAGACAATGTGGATGCCTATCTGGGGCGGGAGGAGGAGCAGAACGATGAATAGAACACGCAATGCCTCTCTCCAGTTTAAGATCAGCAGTATTTACATTCTCACCAATCTTTTGGTGGTGGTCGTGAACATNGTCCTGCTCATCGGCATCAACAGTATGTCGAACCGGNTGGACACCGTNTATCAGGATAACCTGCATTTGAATGAATTTTCAGANGCCATCAGCGCTGTGCAGGATGATATGACNTCCTATCTGAATGCGAAGACCAGCGACTCTCTGGAAAACTATTATCGAAGCGAGCAGATATGCAGAAATATGGCGGCGAATCTAAACGAGACGGTAACGGGGCGTTCCTTTGACCGCATGGAGCGCAATATCCGCCATATGAGCGAGTACTATCTGACAGAAGTGGCTTCCACCATAGAGGCCAAGCGTGGGCGTAATGTGGAGAAATACCGCCTTCACTATGAGAATGCCACCAGTATGTACGATTATATCGAGACTTACATCTCGAATCTGAATATGGAACAGTTTCGCAGCAATTCCGAGCGTTACAGCGATATCCTGCAGCGTTTCCGTTTCTTCGAGGTGGTATCCGTGATAGCCATCGTCCTGGTGATGGCCAGCAATGTGGGCATCATCGTCGGCTCTGTGGGAGCCATCATCCGGCCCCTAAAGAAGCTGGCGGGTTCCGCCGATGAGGTGGCGAAGGGCAACTTTGACATCGCGCTTCTGCCGGTGGAATCAGAGGATGAAGTGGGCGTGGTGACGGGCGCCTTTAACTCCATGGTGGTGAGCATCGGCAAGTACGTGGAACAGATCCGGGAGAGTATGGAGGCGGAGCGGGCCTTAAAGGAGCGGGAGCTTCTCATGGAAGGCCACTTGAAGGATGCCAGGCTGAAATACCTGCAGGCCCAGATCAACCCCCATTTTCTTTTTAATACGTTGAATGCGGGCGCACAGCTTGCCATGATGGAGAGTGCGGACAGGACCTACGACTATATCCAGAAGGTGGCGCAGTTTTACCGTTATAATATGAAGAAGAGCGAGGAGACGGTGACCGTGGCGGAGGAAGTGGAGATGGTGGACTCCTACATTTATATTCTGAACGTGCGGTTCGCCGGAGACATCCATTATGAGAANCACATCGACGAGTCTCTCCTTGGGATGGAGATGCCGGGTATGATCCTGCAGCCCATTGTGGAAAACTGCGTCAATCATGGGATACGGGAGATGGGCGATCAGGGCGTGATCCTTTTGTCCCTCTACGAGAAGGATGGCAGAGTCTATATCAGTGTGAAGGACAATGGTGTGGGCATGAGCCAGGAAACCATAGATAAGGTGATGAGCGGCACCTACCGGGAGGAGGACATGGCGGCGGGCGGAAACGGCGTGGGCATGGACAACGTTATCTCCCGTATGCGGCTTTTTACCGGCAATGAGGATGTGATGACTATCCGCAGCGAGGGCAGAGGAACGGGAACGGAAGTGAGTTTGTGNCTGACAAACGAAGAGTCTCATGGAAAAGCGGGAATGGAAAGGAAGTAAGGGAGCATGAGCCATTATAAGATCATGTTGGCGGACGATGAGGGAATTGTGATCGATTCCCTGAAATTCATCATAGAAAAAGAATTTGGGGACCAGTGCAGCATCGAATTTGCCAAGACCGGCAGAAGTGTTATCGAGCTGGCGGAAAATTATCGTCCGGATATCGCCATCATGGATATCCAGATGCCCGGTATCAACGGCATAGAGGCCATGCGNGAGATACGGGAGACGAACCAAAATGTGATCTTTATCGTGATGAGTGCCTACGATAAATTTGACTATGCGAAGGAAGCTATAAAGCTTGGTGTTTTGGAGTATATCACCAAGCCCATGGANAAGACCAGGATCATTGNGGCNCTGCNCCGNGCTATGGAGCAGATCGACAAGGAAAGGNATAAGCGCAGCAACGATCTGCTCATCCGGGAAAAGCTGGAGACNGTCATGCCCATCATNGAGAGCGGTCTGGTCTACAATATGCTGTTTCAGGAGCATTTCGCGGAGGATATCGAAAATTATAAGCAGATTCTGGGGATCACACAGGATCATGCTTATATGCTGGCGGTGGTCTGCGGGGATACGCAGGAGGGCAACCATATGACGAATGCGGTGGCCAGCAGCGTGAAAATGCAGGAGTATGANACTGTGCTCNGGGAATTTTTNAAGGGAGCCTATCCCGGCGTGATCTTCGGAACGGCTATGGCNAANAAGCTGGCGGGCATGGTGCCCTGCAGCGAGGGACAGATGTCCTACGGAGAACGGATCGCTCTGATCGAAAAATCCCGGGAGATCGTCAGGGAGCTTAAGAAACGGATCGGGCTTTCCTTCCGCATCGGCATCAGCGCGATCCATCCCCTGGAGGATGCCAGAGATTCCTATAAGGAGGCCATCAATGCGCTGGTCATGACCACGGGAAGCGTGGCTCATGTGGACGATCTGCCCACGGGCTGCATCTATGAGGAGAATTATCCCATTGATCTGGAGAAGAAGCTTTTTGCAGAGGTGGGGAACGGAGAGGCGGATCATGCCATGGCTACGGCGGAAAGCTACTTTGACCTGATCGCGGAGCAGCATGGGGATTATCTGATGAATATTCGCCTGAAGGTGTTGGAATTTGTGCTCTATGCGGAGCATCTGGCTTATACCTCCGGCGGTATGACATACGAGTTCCGTGCCAGAGCGGACTATCTGCCTACCATTATGGAGATAAATGATATACCATCTATGAGAATCTGGTTTGTGGAAAAGATCGGCGCCGCAAGCCGCAACGTGAGCACTAAGGCATCNGAGAAGTCTCTGGGGGCCGTGGAGGCGGCGAAGGCCTATATGCAGGCCAATTACAGCCGGGACATCTCTCTGGATGAGGTTTCCAGAGAGGTCAATATCAGTCCCTATTATTTCAGTAAGATATTTAAGGAGGATGTNGGAGAAGGCTTTGTGGAGTATCTGACTAAGATCCGCATGGATAAGGCGAAGGANCTTTTGACCACCACGGAGCATTCCATGAAGGAGATCTGCTCCATGGTGGGCTACGCCGACCCCAACTATTTCAGCAGAACCTTTAAGAAAAATGTGGGTGTGACGCCCACGGAGTACAAGCAGCTCTGAGGGGGATAATGACGATGAAAAAACGAATAGGTATACTGCTTCTGGTATGCTGCCTCTTTTTAGCTCAGGCCGGCTGTGGTAAGGCGGAGAATGGCAGGGAGAACGATACCGGAGAAGAGGAAAAGATACAGATCGGCATGAGCTTTGACTCCTTTGTTATCGAGAGATGGCAGAGGGACCGGGATGTGTTCGTCTCTGTGGCCAAGGAGCTGGGGGCAGAGGTCAACGTGCAGAATGCCAACGGTGTGGTGGATGAGCAGAAAAAACAGATCGATTATTTTATTGAGAAGGGCATGGATGTGATCGTCATTATCGCCATAGANCCTTCAGCCCTGCAGGATTCCGTGAAAAAGGCGAAGGATGCGGGGATCAAAGTAGTCTCCTATGACCGGCTGATCAATGATACGGATATGGATCTGTATATTTCTTTTGACAATGAGATGGTGGGCACCATGATGGGTCAGGCCCTTGTGGCGGAGGGAATAGCCGGCGGCAATGTGGTGATGCTGGGCGGTTCTCCCACAGACAACAATGTGCCCATGGTAGAAAATGCTTTTAAAAGAGAGATGTCAAAGCATGGNGTCATGATNCTGGATTCTATACATGCGGATAACTGGCGNGCGGAGGAAGCCGCAGCCTATATTTANGCCAATCCTGTGAAGATCGAGCAGGCGGACGCTATCATGTGCGGTAACGACGATCTGGCTACCCAGGCAGTGCGTGCCCTGGCGGAGACACGTCAGGCGGGGGACATTCTGGTAGTGGGGCAGGATGCGGATCTTGCGGCCTGTCAGCGGATCGTGGAGGGCACCCAGGTCATGACAGTTTACAAACCGGTGGAGCGTCTGGCTACCCGGGCAGCGGAAGCAGCAGTGGCGCTTGCGAAGGGTGAGGCACTGACGGGTGACGATGTGACCGTGATCGACAGCGGGGCGTATCGGGTTCCCTACATCGGACTGGANCCNATCAGTGTGAANCGGGACAATATNGACGAGGTGATCATCGGCAGCGGCTTTCATTTGAAGGAGGANGTGTACCTGAATGTGCCCGGGCAGATGCCNCAGTAGCATTTTTTTGCGAAGCAGGGAAGAACAAATCGCAAAAAAGTGCTAGTACATTCTGCAGAACAGATTCTGCTATGGTGAAAATGTACAGAAAGTCATAAATTATTCCTAGTTTTCTTGTGCTATAGTAAAAGCACGGAAAATTGTTTCCGTAAAATTACTTCAAAAAAAGGGAGGAAAACAAAGACATGAAAAAGAAAGTTTTAAGCATGGTACTTGCAACTTCTATGGTTGCAGCAGCTCTGGTTGGCTGTGGCGGCGGCGCTTCTGAGACAGCAGCTCCGGCAGCAGACACATCTGCAGCAACAGAGGAGGCACCCGCAGCAGAGGCAGAGACTCCTGCAGCAGAGGCGCCNGCAGCAACGGCAAGCGGCAATAAGGTAGGCGTNGCTATGCCCACCAAGGATCTGCAGAGATGGAATCAGGACGGTTCCAACATGCAGGCTGAGCTTGAGGCAGCAGGCTATGAGGTTGACCTTCAGTACGCATCTAACGATGTAGCTACTCAGGTTTCCCAGATTGAGAACATGATCAACGGCGGATGCTCCGCACTGGTTATCGCATCCATCGACGGTGAGTCCCTCACCACAGTTCTTGAGAGCGCAAAGAGCGCAGGCATTCCTGTTATCGCTTATGACCGTCTGATCATGAACTCCGATGCAGTTTCCTACTACGCTACCTTCGATAACTACATGGTTGGTACGAAGCAGGGTCAGTACATCGTAGATGCGCTTGATCTGGACAATGCGGATGGTCCTTTCAACATGGAGATCACCGGCGGTTCACCTGATGATAACAANGCNAAGTTCTTCTATCAGGGCGCTATCGATGTATTACAGCCTTACATGGACGCAGGCAAGATCGTAGTTCCTTCAGGTCAGATCGAGTTCGCAACCGTTGGTACACCTGCATGGGCTACCGAGACTGCACAGTCCAGAATGGAGAATATCCTTTCTTCCAACTACTCTGACGGCACAAACCTTGACATCGCACTTTGCTCTAACGATTCCACAGCACTNGGNGTTGAGAANGCTCTGGCAGCTAACTACACAGGTTCNTATCCTGTTGTTACCGGTCAGGACTGTGATATCGCTAANGTAAAGAACATGATCGANGGCAAGCAGTCCATGTCCATCTTCAAGGATACCCGTACTCTGGCATCNCAGGTGGTTAAGATGGTTGGTCAGATCATGAGCGGTNNTGANTGTAGANGTAAATGATACCGAGACATATGACAACGGTACNGGCGTGATTCCTTCTTACCTTTGCGAGCCNGTATTCGCNGATGTAAACAACTACAAAGAGCTGCTGATCGATTCCGGTTACTANACAGAGGCAGACCTCCAGTAATCGTCTAAGAAGAATTTCTAAAGACGTTTCGCCATTGGACGAAACGCCAAGAAATTCTAAGTCTTAGACAGAAGAAAATGCTAAAATACGAGCATTTTCTTCCCGATTGAGAATGGCAACTAAATAATTTCAGCAGGCGGGAGTTTCCCGCCTGTTGATTTATAGAGGTAGAAAAATCTGACATATTATGGTAGACTGGAAAATGAATTGAGGGTAGTTGTTCAGCGCACGCCCATTCGCAAAGCTGAACTGAAAAACAATGTTGGGAGGAATACACTTTGGCTAAGATTTTACTTGAAATGAAAAATATTACCAAAACATTCCCTGGTGTTAAGGCGCTCGACAATGTNAATCTGCAGGTGGANGANGGAGANATNCACGCGCTGGTCGGTGAGAACGGTGCGGGCAAATCCACGCTGATGAACGTTTTGAGCGGCATTTATCCGTATGGTACATATGAGGGTGACATCGTTTATAACGGTGAAGTTTGTCAGTTTAACAAGATCAAAGACTCCGAGGAAAAGGGAATCGTCATCATCCATCAGGAGCTGGCGCTGGTTCCCTACATGACCATCGGAGAGAATATGTTTCTGGGCAATGAGCGGGGNAANANCGCGGCCATTGACTGGAATGAAACCTATGGAGAAGCCGACAAGTATTTGAAGATGGTGGGTCTNTCNGAGTCATCNAAGACTCTGGTTAAGGATATCGGAACCGGTAAGCAGCAGCTTGTGGAGATCGCAAAGGCACTGGCGAAGCATGCGAAGCTGTTGATTCTGGATGAGCCTACATCCTCATTGAACGAGACGGATTCTCAGGCCCTGCTTGATCTTATGTTAAAGTTCAAGAAAGAGGGCATGACATCGATTATAATATCTCATAAATTAAATGAGGTTGCTTATGTGGCAGATAAGATCACGGTAATCCGTGACGGCTCCACGATAGAAACAATGGATAAGAAGACCACTGAGTTTTCAGAGGACAGAATTATCCAGGGCATGGTTGGCCGTGAGCTGACTGATCGTTTCCCGAAGCGCCATGATGTGAAGATTGGCGATGTCAATATGGAAGTGAAAAACTGGACTGTGCATCATCCTCTCTATCCGGAGCGGAAGGTGTGCGATAATGTGTCCATCAATGTGAGAAAAGGCGAAGTGGTAGGCATTTCCGGGCTGATGGGCGCGGGACGTACCGAACTTGCGATGAGTATTTTCGGACAGTCTTACGGCACNAACATCAGCGGTCAGCTTTATCTGGACGGCAAAGAGGTTCACTTAAAGACGATCAAGGAGGCCATCAAAAATAAACTGGCGTATGTGACGGAGGATCGAAAGGGCAACGGACTGGTGCTCACCAATCCCATCAAGATCAACACTACGCTGGCAAATCTGGACAGCATCAGCCCGCGTAAGATCATCGACAAGGATAAAGAGTATCAGGTGGCTGAGGAATACAGAGGCAAGCTCAAGACCAAATGTCCTACAGTGGAGCAGAATGTGGGTAACCTCTCCGGTGGTAATCAGCAGAAGGTGCTTCTGGCGAAATGGATGTTTACNGATCCGGANGTGCTGATTCTGGATGAGCCNACNAGAGGTATNGACGTNGGNGCTAAGTANGAGATNTATTGNATCATNAACGATCTGGTGGCGGCAGGCAAATCTGTTATCATGATTTCCTCGGAGCTGCCGGAGGTTCTTGGCATGAGCGATAGAATCTATGTTATGAATGAGGGCAAGATCGCCGGTGAACTCTCCGCTGCGGAGGCGACCCAGGAGAAGATCATGTCCATCATNGTAACTTCGGGAAAGGGGGCGTAAGAACATGGATAAGACTAAAGTTTTGACAACTCTTAAAAAATATACCATGATCATTGCCCTGGTTCTGGTTGTGATCTTTTTCCAGATCACAACGCAGGGGAAAATCCTGTTTCCGCAGAATATCNATAACCTGATTTCTCAGAACGCTTATGTGTTCGTGCTGGCGACGGGTATGCTGCTCTGTATCCTGACAGGCGGTAACATCGACCTTTCCGTTGGCTCCGTGGTCTGNTTTGCGGGCGCGGTGGGCGCGATGATGATGGATAAGAATGTGAATATCTGGGCGGCGGTTTTGGCTATGCTCATCATCGGTGTTCTGATCGGTATGTGGCAGGGCTTCTGGATCGCCTATGTGAAGGTGCCNCCCTTTATNGCAACNNTGGCGGGTATGTACGCTTTCCGNGGACTTTCCAATGTGGTGCTGCAGGGTATGACGGTTTCTTTNAAGAGTGAGACNTTTATCAGNGTGTTCGGCGGCGGCGCGGACTGTTATGTGCCNGATCTCCTCGGCGGCGGTGAAGGNTTTAACATGACCTGTATGCTTGCCGGCTGCATCGCGGTGATCATTCTCGTGGCAATGCAGTTAAAGAACCGCATCAACAATAAGAGCAGAGGTTATGAGACGGCGCCTCTGGGCAGTGTGATCATAAAGCTGGTGATCATCAGTGCGGTGATCTTGTGGGTGGCTTATAAGCTGGCTTCCTACAAGGGTATTCCNACAGCGTTGATCTGGATCCTTCTGGTGCTTTTGGTGTATGGNTATCTGACNACCAAGACCAGGATCGGACGTTACTTATATGCGGTGGGCGGCAATGAAAAGGCTACCCGGCTTTCCGGTATCAATACGAAGAAGGTATATTTTATCGCCTATGTGAATATGGGTCTTCTGTCAGCGCTGGCAGGTATTCTGACGATTGCCAGACTGACTACGGCACAGCCTACTTACGGGCAGGGNTATGAGATGGATGCCATCGGCGCCTGCTTCATCGGCGGTGCGTCCGCATACGGCGGNGTAGGTTCCGTGACAGGTGTGGTAGTCGGTGCGACNCTGATGGGCGTGATCAATATGGGTATGAGTATCATGGGTATCGANGCTAACTACCAGAAGGTAGTTAAGGGTCTGGTACTTCTGGCAGCGGTTGCCTTCGACGTACTGTCCAAGAGAGAGAAGAAATAAGGGAGGAGGATGAAAAATGAATAAAACAGTAGAAATTCTTAGAAAACATACCATGAAAATAGTCCTTGTCCTGATCGTGATATTCTTCTCGGTGATGACAAAAGGACAGATGTTTGCGGCTTCCAGTTTCCAGGCGCTGATCGCGCAGAACGCNTATGTGTTTGTCCTGGCAACCGGTATGCTGATGTGTATGCTGACCGGTGGTAACATCGACCTTTCCGTGGGCTCCTTCGTCTGCTTNATCGGCGCCATCGGCGGTATTATGATGGTGCGCGGCGANATGTCGGTCCCTGTGGCGATGCTTCTTATGATTGGNGCNGGTGTGATCTACGGTATTGTGGAAGGCTTTTTGATNGCTTATGTCAACATTCCGCCGTGGATTGCCACATTGGCAGGCTATCTTGCTTTCCGTGGCTGGGGTACAGCGCTTTTGAACGGCGGAACCATTGCTCCCATGCCGGATGGNTTCAGCAAGATGTTTAACGGCAGCGTGCCGGATCTTTTCGGCGGNNCNGGNATCAATATCACCTGTATTCTGATAGGTGTGATTGCCTGTGTGATCTTTGTGCTGTTGCAGTTAAAGGGCAGAAACGACAAGGTGAAAAAAGGATATGATGCGGAGNGCATGGCAAGTGTGATCGTGCGCTGTGTGCTGATCTGTGTGGTGATNATGCTGTTTGCCTTCAAATTGGCTCAGGCGGGCGGTATCCCGAATAACCTGATCTGGGTGGCGGTGATCGTACTGGTTTATAATTTCATTACTTCCAAGACTACCGTCGGCCGTTACTTCTATACCATCGGTGGTAACGTGGAGGCTACCAGACTTTCCGGTATCGACACGAAAAGGATATTCTTCCTGGCATATCTGAATATGTCNGTGCTNACNGTGATCAGTGCATGGATGACCATGGCGAGACTGTCAGCGGCGACGCCGACGGCAGGTACGAACTACGAGATGGATGCAATCTCNGCCTGCGTGGTGGGTGGTGTGTCTGCATACGGTGGTTCCGGTACTGTATTCGGTATGGTGATCGGCGCGACCTTGATCGGCGTTATCAACCTGGGCATGAGCCTTATGGGTATCGATGCGAACTGGCAGAAGGTAGTTAAGGGCGTGGTGCTCTTAGCGGCAGTGGTATTTGANATCATGAACAACAAGGATAAGACAAAAGAATAAGTGAAAATTTTATGAAAACTTTGGAAATCCGTTGACAATAAATTTTTATTGTAGAACAATAGAACCATGTGGTGTTTGCCGCATGGTTCTTTTTTTGATAGAGGGAGGAATGAGACATGATAAAAACCCTGGCAGCACAGGTAAAAGAATATAAAAAGGCTTCTGTCATGACGCCTATATTTATGATCCTGGAAGTGATCTTTGAGACTCTGATCCCGTTTCTNATGGCGTCCATCATCGACGATGGCGTGGAGGCGGGNAATATGCAGCATATCTACATAGTGGGTGCGGCGATGATCGCGGCGGCGNTGTGCGGTCTTTTGTGCGGCGTTATGGGCGGTAAGTACGGAGCCAGAGCGTCCACGGGTTTTGCGAAGAATTTAAGGCAGGCCATGTTTGAGAATATTCAGACNTTCTCCTTCGCAAGTCTGGATAAGTTCAGCACAGCGGGATTGGTCACCAGACTGACTACAGATGTGACGAATATGCAGAATGCCTATCAAATGATCNTGCGGATCTGCTTCCGTGCGCCNGTCAACATGATCTGTGCCATGACCATGGCGTTTCTGATCAATGCAAGACTTGCAAGTGTCTATCTGGCAGCGGTGCTTGCGCTTGCCGTGGTTCTGTTTCTGATCATCCGGGGCGCCAATAAGTATTTTAAGCAGGCTTTTCCGAAGTATGATGAGTTGAACGCTTCCGTGCAGGAGAATGTGAGCGCGATCCGCGTGGTGAAAGCTTACGTCCGGGAGGAGCACGAGACGAAGAAGTTTAAGAAGGCCAGCCAGGGGATCTATGATATCTTCCTGAAGGCGGAGAAGCATGTGGTTTTGAATATGCCTGTTATGCAGTTTACCGTCTATGGCTGTATCCTGCTGATCAGTTGGATGGGAGCAAAACAGATCGTGCAGAGTACACTGACTACAGGTGAGCTGATGAGCCTGCTGGCTTACTGTATGAACATCCTGATGAGCCTGATGATGGTGGCAATGATCTTTGTCATGATGAGTATGAGTATTGCCAGTGCGGAGCGTATCTGCGAGGTGCTCGAAGAAAAGAGCGATCTGACGAATCCGGAGAATCCTGTTTATGAAGTACCGAGCGGAGAGATCGAGTTTCGGCATGTGCGCTTTTCTTACCATAAAGAGAGCAGCGAGGCGGTCTTGCATGACATTGATCTAAAGATACACGAAGGGGAGACCATCGGTATCATCGGCGGCACCGGCAGCGCAAAGACCAGTCTGGTCAATCTGATCAGCCGTCTCTACGATGTAACGGATGGGGCGGTGCTTGTAGGCGGCAGGGACGTCAGAGAGTACGATATAGAGACCCTCAGAAATCAGGTGGCTGTAGTGCTGCAGAAGAACGTGCTCTTTTCCGGCACGATTCTGGAAAATCTGCGCTGGGGCGATGAGAATGCCACGGAGGAAGAGTGTAAACGTGTGTGCCGGCTTGCCTGTGCGGATGAATTTATAGAGAAGATGCCGGAGGGGTATCATACCTACATAGAGCAGGGAGGCACCAATGTCTCCGGCGGACAGAGACAGCGGCTGACCATTGCCAGAGCGCTTCTGAAAAAACCGAAGGTGCTGATCCTGGACGATTCCACCAGCGCGGTGGACACCGCTACGGATGCAAAGATCAGAAAGGCCTTTGCGGAGGAGATTCCTCAGACCACGAAGCTGATCATTGCGCAGCGTGTTGCCAGCGTCATGAACGCGGACCGCATCATTGTCATGGACGACGGGCGGGTGCATGGGTTCGGAACCCACGAGGAGCTGCTTCGTGATAACGAGATTTACAGAGAGGTATATGAGTCGCAGACAAGCGGCGGCGGAGATTTTGACGAGCAGAAGGGGGGTGCAGAATAATGCCGGGACCGGGAAGAAGAATGCAAGGTGGAAAAAGAATAGAGAATCCGGGGAAGGTCTTTAAACGACTGATGGGATATGTGGCGAAGAGCTACGGCATTCATCTGGTATTAGTGGCGGTGCTGATCTTCGTGAGCGTGATCGCCAATGTGCAGGGCACGATGTTCATTCAGAGTCTGATCGACGATTATATTGCACCTATGCTCACACAGGACAGCCCTGATTTTGCGCCCCTGGCGGGTGCAATCGCGCGGGTGGCNTGCTTTTATCTGATCGGTGTGGCGTCGTCCTACGCCTGGAACCGCATTATGATCAATGTGACCCAGGGGACGCTTCGCAATGTGAGAGACGATCTGTTTTCCCATATGGAAACACTTCCGATCAAATATTTTGACACGCATTCNCANGGAGATATTATGTCAACCTATACAAACGATACAGAAACACTGCGGCAGATGATCAGCCAGAGTATGCCGCAGGTGTTCAACAGTGCGATCACCATTGTGAGTGTGCTGATCAGCATGATCATCTTGAGCGTGCCGTTGACGGTGACGACACTCCTGATGGTGGGTATCATGCTTGTGGTGACGAAGAAGGTGGCGGGCTTAAGCGGCAGATATTTCCTCGAGCAGCAGAAGAANCTGGGGAAGGTCAACGGTTACATCGAGGAGATGATGAACGGACAGAAGGTGGTCAAGGTATTTAACCACGAAGAGAAAAANATCGAGGAGTTTAAGAATCTGAACGACACACTCTTTGAGAGCGCGGACAAGGCGAACTATCTGGTCAATATCGTGGGACCGGTCAATATGCAGCTCGGCAATGTGAGCTATGTGGTCTGTGCCATTGTGGGCGGAGCGTTGGCGCTCTCCGGCATGACGGGACTGACCCTGGGCAAGCTGGCAAGCTTNCTGACCTTCAATAAGAGCTTTAATATGCCGATTAACCAAGTGAGTCAACAGTTTAACTCCATCGTCATGGCGATGGCGGGCGCGGAGCGTATCTTTAAGATGATGGATGAGGCGTCCGAGGTGGACGACGGCTATGTGACGCTGGTCAATGTGCGGGAGGAAAACGGAAAACTCGTGGAGACGCCGGAGCGCACGGGCCGCTGGGCATGGCGGCATGAGCACCAGACGGATCACACCGTGGATTATGCGGAGCTTACGGGCGATGTGGTCTTTGANGGGGTAGATTTCGGTTACAATGACGATAAGATGGTGCTGCACGACGTGAAGCTCTATGCGGAACCCGGACAGAAGATTGCCTTCGTCGGTTCCACCGGTGCCGGTAAGACCACGATCACCAANCTGATCAACCGTTTCTATGATATTCAGGATGGAAAGATCCGCTACGACGGCATCAATGTGAATAAGATNAAAAAGGCCGATCTGCGCCGTTCTCTGGGAATCGTGCTGCAGGATACCCATCTCTTCACGGGGACGGTCATGGAAAATATCCGCTATGGGAAGCTGGANGCCACCGATGAGGAGGTGCGTGCAGCGGCGAAGCTTGCCAATGCNGACAGCTTTATNAGAAGNCTTCCGGATGGATATGANACNGTGCTCTCCGGGGATGGGGCAAACTTAAGTCAGGGACAGCGGCAGCTCCTTGCCATTGCCCGGGCAGCCATCGCGGANCCGCCGGTGCTGATCCTNGANGAAGCGACCAGCTCCATCGANACCCGTACCGAGCGCATNGTGCAGGACGGCATGGATAAGCTGATGAAGGGCAGGACCACNTTCGTGATCGCCCACAGGCTTTCCACGGTCATGAACTCAGACTGTATTATGGTCTTAGAGCAGGGACGAATCATCGAGAGAGGCACTCACGAGCAGCTGCTTGAGGAAAAAGGAAAGTATTATCAGCTCTACACCGGAAATGCGATCACGGCGTAGAGGGGAAAATAAAAAATTTGGATTGCTATTTTATGCTTTATGTCATATAATGTGGACATAAGAAGAGCAACCGCCCACAAAGTGGTTAGCCCTCCTATATGCTTATAATAATAAGCCTACCTGATCTGGCTAAGAAACAAGGTAGGCTTATTTATTTTCGCTTGTTGTTCCTATCTATGTAGGCAAGCAGTGCAACAAGAAAAGTTCCAAAAAGAATTAACAGTGTCAAAACTTCGTAACAGTCCATTTGCACCACCTCCCTTCGTTATTCAAGCTAGGGAGGCTACCACCTTGTAACACGATTGCTCTTCTTGCCTTTTATCATAACATTGTTGTTTGTAATTTTCAATTAAATTTAACTATAAAACATTTTTGCAATAAGTGGGATATTTTACTACACTTGATTTAAAATAGAAAGTATAATATTATAAATTGTAGTAAATAATTGACAGCATTCGACAAAAGTAGTATATTGTTAACGACTATGACTTATAGTCGAATGCCCGCACAGATAAGACGGAGGAAACCATGAAAAAGGTTGTAAGCGTGTCGGAGGCAGAGATGGAAGTGATGGAGAAGTTGTGGGATCAGGAAGGCGCCATCAAACAGTCGCAGCTCCTTGCATTGTTTGAGGCAGACGGAAAAATTTGGAAGCGTCAGACCCTCAATACCTTCTTGTCAAGACTGGAAAATAAGGGATTGGTCAAACGGGAAAACAGACTGGTAGAACCCTTGTATGGCAGAGAAGAGTACGGAAGCATACAGATGAAGGCGACNATCGACCGGATGTATGGGGGGAAGCTGAGTAAATTCGTGGCNGCGTTTGTGAAGNACAATGCCATTGAAGACAGCGAGGCGGAAGAANTGATCCGAATCCTGGAGAAAAACTAGNNGAAAAAATGGAATATATTCTGGTGATGTCGCTTTCGGGAAGCACGATGACCATCCTCTATCTGCTTGCGAAATATCTGTTGCGGGATAAGATTTCAACCAGAATGCATTATCTGCTGGCCAAGGCGGCTGTTCTGTACTACCTGATACCACTGCCGTTTCTGAAAAGCTGGTATATGAAAATCATAAACATGGTCATGCCCAAGGAGCGGGCGGAAAGTGTGCAGGTAACNCTGCGNTGGACGAATTATGTACTGCGCAGTGAAGAGAANATGTATCTCAATATCTACGCCAAGCTCCAGATTGCGGCGATCATTGTATGGNTGACGGTTGCCTGTCTTTTGCTGTTACGGGAGGTATGGGAGTATTTTCAGACGATCCGTTGGTTTGTCANACATGCAGACCGGAACATGACGGAGTCTCAGANTGCGGTCGTGGAGTCTCTGAAAGAAGAGTATCGGATCAAGCGCCGTGTNCTGTTATGTCAAGGCGAGGACGGAGCGCCTACGATAACCTTTGGGATTTNNAGGCCGNTCATTTTATGCGGCAGACCCGTGGAAAGTCGGGAAGCGGAGCTGTTGATCCGCCATGANNTGGTACATATCAAGCGTTGGGACACTNTCTGGAAGGTTCTCATACAGTTTGTGAAGTTCCTCCATTGGTGGAACCTGTTTATGTGGGCTCTGTTTAAGGATTTCGAGCGCGTCAGCGAATGGGCTTGCGATGAGACGGTGATGGAGGGAAGATCAGACGAGGAAGTAGATGAGTATCTGCTCCTGCTTATTGAGGAAGCGCGGGACATCGGCAAGTCGAAGGAACCGAAACTGCGGTTCAGGGCCGGCTTTGGAGATAATGCGAAAAAACTAAGGGAAAGGATGGATAATTTGATGAGAAAAAAGAAATGGAACAAGGTGGCGGCGGTTACGCTAGTGTCAGTGCTGGCGTTTGCCAATTCGATGACGGCATTTGCATATAGGGATGCGCATCAAGTGATTATGCCGGAGAGTACCTCGCAGGAGGAAATAGAAGTTATGTTGGACGACGATGTGTTTCTGTTTTCTCCTAACGACGCCAATGAGGGAGATTTGCAGGAATTTGTTCTAATGGAAGAGAATGAAGAACTGGGAGAATTGGAGATTCTATATGACAATCAGTTTATTGATGAGGAGGGCAATATCTATCCGATTACGGATCCGGTGCAAAGGGGATGTAGCCATAACTATGTTTCGGGAACTGCCACAAATCATCATTCCTATTCGGACGGAAGCTGTGAGGTGAGAAATTATAACGCACAGAGATGCAGTAAATGCGGTCTTGTGGTGTATGGTGATTTAATAAGCAAGACTTACTATACAGTCTGTCCGCACTGATCGCGCGGGACGGAAGATAACTGATCTCTTCCGGGCAACAGTGTGACATATGATAGTATGATGCGTATNACAGCTAAACAGGCTGTTGAATAAAAACAGTGTAAAAGGGGAATGCGATGAGCGGCTGCGGTTTGTGGCCGCTTATTGTATTTCTTGGGGAGAAATTTATCTGCAAAAACAACTGCGGAAGNATGAATCCTAGCTTCCAGAGNGGTATGCGATNGGTTTTNCCGAACGTTCGGAAATTGTGAAAGATTGTATGTTATTGACGAAAATGGTAGAATAACCTTGTTACTGCACCCAATCTGGTAACAGAGAGGGGGTGAGTATNTTGTCTTACCTTATATTCTTTTATCATCTGTATTCTAACACGGGGAAAACTCCTTTTCAATCCCNTTTCTNCATTTTTCTGAGAGTAGAAAGAAATAGNAACAGTTTAGGGCTTGCAGTTTTCTGCAAGCCTGNTATAATATTNCATAGTATAGTAATCCGATAGGGATAATGANATTCNAAAGANGGAGAGCAAATGGCAGAGAGAAATCTGGATTTTGACAAAGAGATAGACAGACACGGGACGGGGTGCATCAAATACGACTATGCGGTGGAGCGCGGGATGCCGGAGGATGTGTTGTCGCTCTGGGTGGCGGATATGGACTTTGAGACCTCTTCCTATGTGCAGGACGCACTGCGGGAAAGGTTACAGCATGGCGTTTTTGGTTACACTGAGGAGGTGCCGGGATACTTTGAGAGCGTGAGCGGCTGGATGCTTAGGCATCACGGCTGGAAGGTGGAGAAGCCCTGGCTTGTCAAGACGCCGGGGGTGGTCTTTGCCCTGGCGATGGCGGTGCAGGCTTACACAGAGCCGGGGGATGGCGTTCTCATACAGCAGCCGGTGTACTATCCCTTCGCAGGGNTNATCCGGGATAACGNCAGAGAAGTGATAAGCAACAGCCTTTCTCTGGGAGAGGACGGTCGTTATCATATCGATTTCGAGGATTTTGAGAAGAAGATCACAGAGCATCGGATCAGGCTCTTTTTCCTGTGCAATCCCCACAATCCGGTGGGGCGGGTATGGACGAAGGAGGAGCTTTGCCGTCTGGGGGATCTGTGCGTGAAGCATCAGGTGACCGTGGTCAGTGATGAGATACATCAGGATTTTGTCTTTCAGGGGAAGCATCAGGTGTTTGCGAATCTGAAAGAGGAGTATGCGAATATCACGGTCACTTGTACGGCGCCCAGCAAGACCTTTAATCTGGCNGGATTGTCCATGTCCAACATCTTCATCTCTAATGAAGAGCTTCGCAAGCGGTTCCTGAAGCAGATGGACAGGGCGGGCGTCAGCCAGCTCAATGTGATGGGACTTGTGGCATGTGAGGCTGCCTACCGGGCGGGAGAGGAGTGGTATCAGGGGATGATGCGCTATGTGGCGGACAATATCGCCTTTGTGAAGCGGTATGTGGAAGACAATCTGCCNGNCGTCNGCATGGCGGAGCATGAGGGCACCTATCTGGTATGGCTGGATTTCCGCGGGCTGGGCTTAAGCGAGGCNGCNNTGGAGCATAAGATTATCCATGAGGCCAAACTGTGGCTGGACGGCGGCGGTATGTTTGGCAAGGAAGGAAGCGGTTTCCAGCGGGTGAATGTGGCGTGCCCAAGAAAGCTTCTTGAGAAAGCGTTAGACAGGATACGAGAGGCATTGGAATAGCATGTGTTATGAAATGGAGAATAAAATGGAAGCTACAGTGAATAAAAGAATCTATCTGGATAATGCGGCCACCACCAGAATGCACGAGGAAGTGCTGCAGGCGATGCTGCCCTATTTGCGGGATAACTATGCCAANCCNTCCGCTATCTACGGCTTCGCGGGGGAGGCGAAGAAGGCTNTAGGGACAGCCAGAGAACAGGCGGCATCTCTGATCTGCGCGAAGCCCACGGAGATTTATTTTACGGCGGGCGGCACGGAGTCCGATAACTGGGCGATCCGCGCGGTGGCTGAAATTTATGCGGATAAGGGCAAACATATNATNACCAGCAAGATCGAGCANCANGCGGTGCTGCANACCTGTGAATATCTGGAAAAACAGGGCTATGAGGNGACCTATCTGGATGTGGATNCGGAGGGGAAGGTATCGCCGGAGGCTTTGGAGCGGGCGATNCGTCCCGATACCATTCTNATCTCCCTGATGGCGGCNAACAATGAGATCGGCACNCTGCAGCCCCTTGCGGAGATCGGGAAGATCGCCNGGGANAAGAAGATTCTGTTNCACACGGACGCNGTGCAGGCTTACGGTCATGTGCCCCTGGATGTGGAGGCGATGCANATCGANCTGCTCTCCGCCAGCGGTCATAAGCTGAACGGTCCCAAGGGCGTGGGCATTCTCTATTGCAGAGAAAACCTGNGGCTCCGNCCTTTGCTCCACGGCGGCGCGCAGGAGCGGGGGCGTCGGGCGGGCACNCTGAATGTGCCGGGCATCGTGGGATTCGGAAAGGCGGCGGCGATGGCNGCTGAGACGATGGAAGAGAGGCGTAAGAAGGAGACGGCTCTGCGGGATCACCTGATCGAGAGAGTGCTTGCGGAGATTCCCTATACCAGGCTGAACGGACACCGGGAAGACAGACTTTCCAACAACGCCCATTTCTGCTTCCGTTTTATAGAGGGAGAGTCCCTGCTTATTTTACTGGATCAGAAGGGCATCTGCGCTTCCAGCGGATCGGCCTGCACGTCGGGGGCATTGGATCCCTCTCATGTGCTTCTGGCCATCGGCCTGCCCCATGAGATTGCGCATGGTTCCCTGCGGATTACCTTGTCGGAGGAGACTNCCNTGGAGGAACTTGACTATGTGGTGGAGGAACTGAAAAAGATCGTGGAACGGCTGCGNGCNATGTCGCCGTTGTATGAGGANTATGTGAAAAGTGGAGGTAANGATTGATATATGTACAGTGAAAAAGTGATGGATCATTTTAATAATCCCCGCAATATGGGAGAGATCGAGAACCCCAGCGGNGTCGGCACCGTGGGCAATGCGAAGTGCGGAGACATTATGCGNATGTACCTGGATGTGGACGAGGCGGGCGTCATACAGGATGTGAAGTTCAAGACCTTCGGCTGTGGGGCCGCGGTGGCTACCAGCAGNATGGCGACCGAACTGGTCAANGGNAAGACGGTCACNGAAGCCCTGCANGTGACCAACAAGGCNGTGATGGAAGCTCTTGACGGNNTGCCGCCTGTGAAGGTACACTGTTCTTTGTTGGCGGAGGAGGCNATNCANGCGGCGCTCTGGGACTATGCNNAGAANANGGGNATCGTGATCGANGGNCTGGAAGAGCCGGTGGAGGATATTGAGGAGAAAATAGAAGGATAAAAGAGAAATGGACATACAGNAAATCATTGCGTTGGTAAAGAAAACGAAGTCCTTTGTGGATAACCGGGAGAGGGCAGGCCACATCAAGGTGAAGGGNCCGGCGGATTANGTGACCCAGGTNGATACGGATATTCAGGGATTTCTGGCGAAAGAGCTGGGNANCCTTTTCCCGGAGATCCAGTTTCTGGGAGAGGAGGAGGGNCTNCATGAGATGACCGGAGATACCTATTGGATNNTGGATCCCATAGACGGGACGACGAATCTGATCCACGACTATCAGCACAGTGTGGTATCGCTGGCGTTGTATGAAAAAGGAGAAATAACGCTGGGAGTCATCTATGATCCGTTTCGGGAAGATGTTTATTATGCTGAGAAAGAGAAAGGAAGCTTTTTAAACGGAATGCCCATTCATGTGTCGGATGCCGAAACGCTGGCGGGAACCATAGTTGCCATCGGGACATCGCCCTATGACAGGGAACTGGCGAAGGAAAATTTTGAACGGATCGAACGGGTCTTTGAGAAAAGTCAGGACATCCGCAGAACGGGATCGGCGGCCATGGATCTGGCCTATGTGGCCTGCGGGCGTACCGGGGGATTCTTCGAGCCTAGATTGAGCCCTTGGGATTTTGCGGCAGGTATGCTGCTGGTTGCAGAGGCCGGGGGACAGGTGACAGATTTTGCGGGCAAGCCGCTGAATCTATTGAAAAGAGGAAGTGTTGTAGCTTCCAACGGGAAAGTGCATGATGAACTGCTGAGGCTGGTTTAAAAACCAGCCATCATCATTCCCATAAGCTGATCGCGCTGTACCGCGTCCTGCGAGCCTTTGACGCCGGAAGCCGCCGCGTCAAGCTCGAGTTTGTTGCTTTCGGCGAGCATCAGCTTTCTCTGAAATTCTTTTTTGGCGTTTTCCGCCTCTTCTGCTCTGCGCTCGGCACGTGCCTGATTGCGCAGTTTCACTGAGGTTTCCATGGAATCCAAAACCTGCTGCATAGCTGTCAAGCCGTTTAATGTTGTCATATCATTCATATTGGATGCTCCTGCCTAAAAAATCGTGTCTGGTTACTTATATAATGTTTATCGGTAGCTGCGGGGGATTCTGAAGGGAAAATCTTGTGAAATAAAAAAAAGATACCAAACTGATAAAAGATACCTTATGGGTATCTTTTTTTTTCATTAAAATGTAGAAAATTCAAATTTTTAAAGTAGAGGGATAAAACAAAAATGAGAGACGGAGAGAGGGGATTCGTTATGGATGGGTATCATTTTTTGGATGATCAGGGAACCTTTGAATTGCATATGCCGGAGAACTACAGTTATCAGTATTTTCCGGTAGCGGGTGAGAAGGGGATCAAAAGTGCGCTGACACCTGATCTTGGAGGGGACAGCAAACGAAACCAGAATGAATTTATTCTGGAACCGGTCAGTGTGGAAAATCTGCACAATAACCGTTCCACCAGAAATTTCTGGTGTCATATAGAGGATGTCGGAGACTGGTCTGTGACAGGAGCCTCGGCGGAGGCAGAGCAGGAAAAATTCACGGGCAGGCAGGACGAAAGTACAATGACGGCGGGATTGATGTGGCAGAGTATCACACGCACTTCCCGCAAATATCAGCTGAAAGCGAAGGTAACTTCCTTCGTGCCGGTGGATCATGATGTGGAGATCATGCGGGTGGAACTGACAAATATCGGAGAAAAGCCGGTTGCGTTTGTACCTACGGCGGCCATTCCTATTTACGGGAGAAGCGCGGACAATATCCGGGATCACAGGCATGTCACATCACTGCTGCATCGTATCTGTGTGGTTGAGGAAGGAGTTATGGTGACACCGACTCTCTCCTTTGATGAGAGGGGGCATCAGAGGAATAAGGTCAGTTATTTTGTCTGTGGCGTGACGGGAGAGGGTGAAAACCCGAAAGCCTTCTTCCCGACAGCGGAGGAATTTATCGGGGAGGGCGGCAGTTACACCAGACCGCGGGCTGTCTGGGCAGATTATCCGGGCGTCCCGGCGGGGAAGAGGATAGAAGGAAAAGAGGCTGTGGGCGGTCTGAAGTTTGCTGATACTTTGCTNGAGCCGGGAAAAAGCGCTTCCTTTACGATTCTTTTGGGNGCGACGGANACCCCGGAGGAGATAGCGGGAATCGTAAACGCGTACCGGACGGCAGACAAGGTGGAGGCAGCATTTGCAAAAACGAAAGCCTACTGGCAGGAAAAGGTCAATATCACTTACCATACGGGCAATCAGGANTTTGANAATTTTATGCGNTGGGTGAGCTTTCAGCCCATTTTGAGGAGAATATATGGCTGCTCCTTCCTTCCCTACCACGATTACGGAAAAGGGGGACGAGGATGGCGGGATCTCTGGCAGGACTGTCTTGCTCTGCTTTTGATGAACCCGGAGGGCGTACGGCAGATGCTTTTGGACAATTTCGGNGGCGTGCGGATGGANGGNACAAACGCNACCATCATCGGCGCNGGNCAGGGAGAGTTTATTGCAGACAGNAATAACATTACNCGNGTNTGGATGGATCATGGCGTCTGGCCCTTTATGACGACGAAGCTCTATATGGATCAGACCGGGGACATAGAGATACTTGAGGAAAAAGTGCCGTATTTTAAGGANAGACAGGTGGAGCGCGGCTTTGCNGNNGATGAACAGTGGGACGATGCATACGGCAGCCGTCAGAAAGATAGAANCNACAACGTTTACTATGGNACCGTTNTGGAGCACTTNCTGTTACAGAACTTATGTGCATTCTATGAGGTTGGCGAGCATAACCATTGCAGACTGCGGGGAGCGGATTGGAATGACGCGCTGGATATGGCGCAGGAGCGCGGTGAAAGNGTNGCATTTACCAATGCCTATGCAGGCAATTTACGGGATTTGGCGGAATATTTGAAGCGCTACGAAGAGAAGACCGGAAAAACAGAGATATATGTGGCGGAAGAAATATTGCAGCTGCTGGATGTAGACAGGATAAAATATGACAGTCCGGAGGAAAAGAATCAGGTACTCTCCCGATACGGAAAGNCATGTCGGCATTCGGTAAGCGGGAAGACNGTCGCNGTAAAGATCGAAAGTCTGACTGAGAATCTGCGTGAAAAGGCGGAATGGATGAGCAGCCATATCAATCTGACGGAATGGGTGGNCGATCAGGACGGAGACGGATGGTTCAACGGGTATTACGACAACCATGGCAGACAGGTGGAGGGNGAGCATGAGAGCGGCGCGCGTATGATGCTGACAGGGCAGGTTTTCGCNATCATGGGCGGCACCGCGGATGANGACCGGATTCGGAGTATCGCGAGAAGCGCGGATAAATATCTGTATGACAGGNATGTCGGCGGNTATCGNCTGAATACGGATTTCCATGAGATGAAAACAGACATGGGAAGAATGTTTGGCTTNGCCTATGGCGAGAAAGAAAACGGGGCGGTCTTTTCTCACATGACNGTCATGTATGCCAATGCGCTGTACAAAAGNGGATTTGCAAGAAAAGGNTACAAAGCGTTACAGACTTTGGCAGATACGGCGATGGATTTTGAGACGAGTAAGATTTATCCCGGTATCCCCGAATATTTTAANGCCAAAGGGCGGGGCATGTATCANTATCTGACCGGNGCGGCGAGCTGGTACATGTTGACAGTTGTGACGGAAGTATTNGGCGTCAGAGGGAAGGCAGGAGATCTGGAGATTGTGCCTGCACTTATGAAGGAGCAGTTCGATGATGNGGGGAAAGCGGAGATGGAGCTTCTCTTCGCGGGGAAAAAATTCCACATTATCATGAGAAATCCTCAGAAGTCGGAGTATGAAGATTACCGCATCTGCTCGGCAGCAATAGACGGAAGAGAAATACCGCTTACGGAAANACCGCATGGAAGCGGNAGAAGAATGNTAAAAGCNGTGCTNGGGAAGGCGGAGATNGCATCNCTTNCCGAGGGCGTACATAAAATAGAAATTTTACTGGATGCAGCAGAAGGAGGACTGTTATGAAACAGGGGCAAAAAAAATATATCATGAAGGATTACGGCAGAAAGTCAACTTTTGCAAGCTTTCTGCCGGGGATTGCAGGCGTTCGGGGCACTCCGATCTGGTGTTACTATGTAAATCGNGGTCANTGNGTNGTCAGCTTTGGCGTNGACAATAAGGACAGTGCGATCATGGAGTTTTANCCGGCGCANGTGGCGTACCAGAATGTAAANCAGACAGGATTTCGCACNTTCNTNCGNAAANACGGAANNTATNTGGAATGTTTTNCCNANGAGAAGTCTNGCACNGNAGATGGAGATCGGNATGAACAGNCTGTCCATACAGGAGGAAAACGCGGAGGAGAAACTGCTTACAAGGGTNGACTATTATACTTTGCCGGGGGANAAGGTGGGCGCNCTTGTCAGAAAAGTGACAGTGACGAATCAGGATNATCAGGAGATTTCNCTGGAAATTCTGGATGGTATGCCTGCGCTGGTTCCCTATGGCGTAGNTGACGACAACATGAAAAATATGACGCAGACTGCGAAAGCCTGGATGCAGGTGGAGGATCTGGAGGAGAATGTGCCNTNTTTCCGNGTGCGGGCAAGTATNGANGANACNGCGGCNGTNNGGGCGATTGAGNGCGGTAANTTTTCCTTCGGNTGTTTGGAGGANGGAANACTGTTAAANCCGGTNGTGGATACAGAGGCTGTTTTTGCTTACGACTGTTCCCTGCAGTCGGCGGTCCGCTTTGCCGAACACGGTCTTTCAGGGGTGTATGCGGAAAAACAGATCACTACCAATCTTGTGCCCTGCAGCTTTTACGGCGTACAGAAGACGTTAGCGTCCGGTGAATCGATCGTTTTATATGAAGTCATCGGTCAGGTAAANAACAAAGCGTACTTAAAGCAGTTCATGGAAGAAAAAAGGGACGGCGCTTACTTTGAAGAGAAACGGGAAGAGGCGGAAGGCCTTATGGAGGAACTCTGCTGCGGCATTGCGACAAAAACGGCTTCGGAAAGCTTTGATACCTACTGTCAATATACCTATATGGATAATGTNCTTCGGGGNGGTTATCCGATGCTNCTNGGAAACAACAAGCTGTATTATGTGTATTCCAGAAAGCACGGNGATCTGGAGCGGGATTACAACTACTTTTCCATGCTGCCGGAATTTTTCTCACAGGGCAACGGCAATTTCCGCGATGTGAATCAAAACCGGCGCTGTGACACATTCTTTGCACCCTTTGTCGGCAGAGANAANATTAAGGAATTTTACAGTCTGATCCAGTTGGACGGCTATAATCCGCTGGGGGTGGAAAAAATTACATACAGGCTGGAGCAGGAGAAGGCAAAGACTCTGTTTGGAGAACTGGAAGAGGAGAAGGCCGNGGAACTTGTAAAATTCGTTGACAGGCCGTTCACGCCGGGCGCATTGTGGGCGAAGNTNGANGATGTGCTGGGTGAATGGAAAGAANCGTTGTTTTATCAGATCATTGACTTTGCGGACAGCATGGTGAACGGTAATTTCGGGGAAGGATACTGGAGCGANCATTGGACTTATAATCTGGATCTGATAGAGGATTATCTGGANATCAATCCGGAGAAAGAGCGGGAAATGCTTTATGAGGAGGATTACACCTATTTTCTTTCCCAGATCAACATCAATCCGCGAAAAANGCGCTATGTGGAAACAGAGAACGGACTGCGCCAATATCATGCTTTGAATGAAGAGAGTAAGCGGAACACNGAGGANAAACTGGTTCGGNCACAATTCGGCAGCGGAGAAGTNNTCCGTGTCACTTTGATGGAAAANCTGCTCTTATTATGCGCCNCAAANTTTGCCGCGCTGGACGCCTATGGGATGGGCGTTGAGATGGANGGAGGAAANCCGGGCTGGTATGATGCNTTGAANGGATTGCCGGNGNTNTTCGGNTCTTCCATGGCGGAGACATATGANCTGGCGAGGATGCTNCACTATACNNTTTCCGCANTGGAGAAATATNCGGNGGANGTGGCGGTCACAGAGGAACTTGCCAATTTTATTGACGAACTNCAGCTNATCATACGGTTGGAAAAAGAAAATCTTGCGGGAGACGGNGAAGTGCTTTCGTTTTGGAANCGNATTAACGANGTGAAGGAGCTTTACCGGGATAAGACGTTTGCAGGTATTTCGGGNCAGAAAAGAAGCTANCGGAGCGNAGAGCTTTCNGCAGTATTAAGAGAATGGGAAACGGTCGTGCGGCATGGCATAGAAAANGCNTGCNCTTATGGTGAGGGNNTCTGNCCNACTTACTTNTCCTATGANGTNCCNGAATATGAAAAGAANCAGGATGGNATNTATCCGCTCCGGTTTGAAGTNAAGTGCATTCCGGCNTTTCTGGAAGGNCCGGTACGGTATTTAAANCTGGATATGNCAAAGGATAGCAANAAGAGCCTGTATGAGAAGGTGAAGGACAGTGATCTGTATGACAGNAAGTTGTCNATGTATAAGGTAAATGCCTCTCTGGAGCANGCATCCTATGANCTTGGAAGAGNGCGNGCGTTTACGCCCGGATGGCTGGAGAATGAGTCGATCTGGCTGCACATGGAGTACAAGTATCTGCTGGAACTGNTNAGAAGNGGTATGTATGAGGAATTTTTTGCAGATTTTCATANGGCGGCGGTTCCNTTCCTGGATCCNGAGGNCTATGGNAGAAGTATATATGAGAANTCCTCCTTTATCGCAAGCAGCAAAAATCCNAACGAGAAGNTNCANGGGAANGGATTCGTGGCNAGACTTTCCGGCTCCACCATNGAATTTATCAGNATGTGGAAACTGATGATGTTCGGAAGAAATGTGTTTGNGTTAAAGAACGNCGAACTTGTCTTTNCNCCCAGTCCGGCGATACCGGAATANTTGATCCCGGAGNATAANGTNGTTTTGGCNACGCTNCTNGGNGAGATTACAGTCGAATACCGGATGGAAGNAAAGAGGGATTATATACCGGGAANTTATACGGTGAAAGAAATGAAGNTTNTCTANAAAAANAAGAGTGAGGTCAATGTGACTGCGGAATGTGTCAGCGGGAAACTGGCTGAGGATGTCCGGGCAGGACGGGTGGAACGGATAGAGATCCTGCTTGGCTGACAGNNGAAGAGANGATTTCAGGAAAGGGTGAGGTGAAAGCAAATGGAGAAGATCAGNCAGATCGTTACNGATTACAGNGCCGGAAAGATGTGGGNGGAGACCGTNCATGAGGCAGGGCCGGTACAGGANTGTATGCATGTNATCAATGTGTATCCCGATGNGGTGNACCAGACAATGCGAGGATTTGGCGGGGCGTTTACCGAGAGCGCGGCGCACAACTATG
This sequence comes from Lachnospiraceae bacterium, assembly GCA_014804565.1. Classification (GTDB taxonomy): domain Bacteria; phylum Bacillota; class Clostridia; order Lachnospirales; family Lachnospiraceae; genus UBA3282. The sequence goes on along the minus strand of JAAUZN010000050.1, from coordinate 4,193 downwards.
CCGGNATGAGCGANGGAAAAAAGAAAGAACTNGCAGAGGCGTATTTCGGNCAGGANGGGCTGCGTTATCATCTGGGAAGGGTTCATATGAACAGCTGCGANTTTGCATTGGGAAATTATNCCTATGTGGAGGAGGGGGATGCGGNNCTNACGACCTTTTCCATCGCCCATGACTTTGAAGAGATCATTCCCNTGATTCNGGATGCNCAGAAGGAAGCNGGCGAAGATATGGAATTCCTGGTATCTCCCTGGTCNCCGCCGNCATTNATGAAGACAAACGGGGAGATGAACAACGGNGGGAANCTNAAGGAGGAGTTTTATCCGGNCTGGGCGGCATATTTTGTGAAATTCATNAAGGCTTATCGGGAGGCAGGAATACCGATCGNATTTCTGACNGTNCAGAANGAACCTATGGCNGTGCAGACCTGGGATTCCTGTATTTATACCTCGGANGAGGAAGCGGTNTTNGTAAGAGAGCACCTGGGNCCNGCNNTGGAGCGTGANGGGCTTTCNGATATAGGCATCTTTGTGTGGGACCACAACAAGGAGGAGGCNTACCAGCGNTTTAAGGAAGTGGCGGCGGANGAAGAGACNCNNAAGTATATNCGGGGCGCGGCGCTGCACTGGTATACGGGNGATCACTTTGACGCGATAGAGCTGATCCGGAAGAAATANCCNGANAAAGANGTGTTCTTTACGGAGGGCTGTGTGGAGTACTCCCGCTTCGCGGATTCGGGNGANGTGGAGAAGGCTGAGATGTATGCCCATGATATTCTNGGGAATCTGAATGCGGGNATCAGCGCTTCNTATGACTGGAATCTGTTCCTGGATCAAAANGGCGGNCCNAATCATGTGGGNAANTTCTGTGCGGCTCCGATCATGTGCAATGCGGAAGANGATACTTATGAAAAGCGTCTGACNTACTATTATATAGGACATTTCAGCCGCTATATTGAGCCGGGAGCCGTAAGGATCGGTACGACGAGATACACGGATGCGGTGGAGGTGACCGCGTTCAGGAATCCGGACGGGGAAAAAGTGCTTGTTTTACTGAATAAGACAGGGGAGGAAGTTCCTGTGACTATACGGGAAGCGGGGTGCGGAATGGAAACGGTGATCGGTCCGCATTCCATTCAGACAATCTGCTACTAAAAAAATGATACCTTTGTAAAATTTGAGACATTATAACCAAAGTGATCTCTATATATAATCAACTTATCAAGAGACAACAATAAGAAATGTTGGAAACAAAAAGGAGGATATTTTATGAAACTGAAAAAACTTATGGCGGTTATGCTTGCCGGCAGCATGGTATTTGGATTGACGGCATGTGGCGGCGGATCATCTGCCGGCAGCACAGGAAGTGACAGCGGCAGCGGAAGCGCTTCTTCCGATGCGGCAGCAGGCGATGACGGAGCGGCAGGCGATGACGGAGCAGCAGCCGACACCGCATCATCAAGCGGAGACAAACTGGTAGTCTGGACATTAGCAGCGGATTTGGAGCAGTTCGCGGAATATTATAAGGAAAAGACAGGCAATGATGTGGAGACGGTTGTAATCGAGCCTGCTAACTATGTGACTAAGGTGCAGACAGCATTGAACGGCGGACAGAAAGAACCGGATATCATCGTAGGCGAGCCGCAGATGCTGGAGGATTTTTATGATGCAGGTTACTTTGAGGATTTGAACCAGGCGCCCTACAATGCGCAGGATTATGCGGATCAGATCGTGGATTATGTCTGGGAGGTTGGACAGGATTCAGACGGCATTCAGAGAGCGATCTCCTATCAGATCACACCGGCGGGTATCTATTACAGAAGAGACATTGCACAGACGGTGTTCGGCACGGATGATCCTGACGAGATCGGTAAATTGTTTGCGGACTATCCGACCATTCTGGATACAGCCCAGACATTGAAGGATGCGGGCTATCGAATTTTTGCATCCGATGCGGAGATCAATTACTTCTCCGGCGACTCAGCTTGGGTAATCGATGGTGTGCTGAATGTGGATGAGGGCAGAAAAGAGTATCAGAATCTCTGTATTTCCCTTTACCAGGATGATTATACAGCATATGCAAACCAGTGGTCTACACCTTGGTATCAGGCAATGGCGGGCGAGGTGCCGATCCTTTCCGCAGATATCCAGAACTATGCGGATGATTCTGTAAACGTATGGGATGCAGAGCAGTTCGCGGAGGCAACAGCCGGCATGGATAAGACAGAAGTGTTTGCATTCGGTCTTCCTTCCTGGGGTGTGCTTACCATGAGAGATAATGTGCAGGATACTTCCGGCAAGTGGGGCGTGTGCTCCGGTCCGGCTTACGGCTTTGGCGGTGGTACTTTCATCGGCATCTCCGCCCTGTCCGAGAGAAAAGAGCAGGCATGGGATTTCCTGAAGTTCTGTACCCTCAATGAGGACACTGCAAACTGGTGGATCGAGAAATCCGAGGGTGATACCGTATCTCTGATTCCTGTATTGGAGGCTCATGCGGATGACGCAAACGAAGTTTACGGCGGACAGCAGCTCTATAAGTTCTGGCTGGAGCAGGCAAAGGGCATCGACTATTCCAAGGTTACCAGATATGACAAGTTTATCGGTGACGAGTGGGGAAGAGCGACCACAGCGATCAAGACCGGTGAGATGAACAAGGAAGAGGCATGGAACGAGTTCTATGACCAGATTGAGGCTACATATCCGGAAATCACGGTTAACAGATAATGATTGAGGGGAGGAGGGGGCAGCCGGGCGCGGCCCCCTTTGCTCTGTGAGACGGAGGGAAATATGGCAAAAACAAATTCGGGGAAAGCAAAAAAAAGAGATTTGAATCGAATAGCCTATCTGTTTGTGCTGCCTTTTGTGATCGTCTTTCTGACGTTCAACGTATATCCGGTGCTGCGCACGTTCTATTTGAGTTTTACCAACTATAAAGGTTTCGGAGATGCGACATGGGCAGGACTCGACAACTACATAAGGGTCTTTAAGGATAAATTTTTCTGGAGAGCCCTGAAAAATACCATAAAAATATGGGGTGTGAATATTATACTTCAGCTGGGATTGGCATTTTTGCTTACGATAATTTTCAGCGATATCAAATATAAGATCCGTGGATTAGGGATCTTTCGAGCGGTGTATTATCTGCCGAATCTGATCGCGGCGACTTCCGTGGCCTTTCTGTTTAAGACACTGCTTGACTGGAAATACGGCAGCTTTAACCAGCTTCTGCTGACGCTGGGGATCACGAAAGAGCAGGTCAACTGGCTTGGGTCTACGGGAACGGCGCCTTATGTGATCTCGGTGATCGGCGCCTGGATGTGGTTCGGCAACTCCTTTATCATGCTGATGGCAGGCGTACAGGGCATTTCGACAGACTATTTTGAAGCAGCGGCCATCGACGGCGCCGGCAGATGGAAGGTGTTTGCAAAGATAACACTGCCTTTGCTTCGACCGATCATGCTTTATGTTTTCGTGACTTCCCTGATCGGCGGCCTGCAGCTGTTCGACCTGCCCTTCCTGATGAACGGTGTTGCGCCAAACACGGCGGGAGAGCCTTCGGGGTGCCTGCAGACAGCGGTTATGTATCTTTACAAGTTCGGTTTTGAGACGCATCAGGTGGGATACGCTTCGGCGATCGCTTACACGCTGTTCTTTATTATTCTGATCGTGTCCATCATCCAGTTTAAGACGTTGGGAAGGGAGGATGACTAGTATGGCAACAAAGGTAAAAAAAGGCATTATTTATGCTTGTCTGGTTCTGCTTGCATTGATATGCTTCCTCCCGTTTCTGCTGATGATGGTAAATGCTACGAGAAGCGGCGTGGAAATCACCCATTCTTTCACGCTCATTCCCAGCAATCATCTGGCGGAAAACTGGAATGCATTGTTTCAATATGTAAATCTGTTTGTGGGTTTTAAAAACAGTCTTCTGGTAGCTGTTCCGGCAACCATACTGACGGCTTATTTCTCGTCGATCACGGCGTATGCCATGGCAGTATATCGCTTTAAGGGAAATGGCTGGCTGTTTAAAGTGCTTGTGGTGTTTATGATGATTCCGGCGCAGCTTAGTCTGATCGGATTTTACAATCTCTGTCAGAAGCTGCATATGGTGGATTCCTATCTGCCGTTGATCATTCCCGCGATCGCGGCGCCGGGCACAGTGTTCTTCCTGCGCCAGTATGTGCAGTCCACATTATC
>JAAUZN010000049.1:15262-36302 GCA_014804565.1 Lachnospiraceae bacterium | reverse complement strand
AGGAAGGATTGATCCTGCAAAAATGTCCCAAGGCGATCAATATCAGCATTGAGATTCTGGAGGATATGCTGGCGGAATATCTCAGAGATGTGTCCGAGAGCACTATCGCGCCGGAAGATATTCCACACAATGATGAGATGCAGGTGGTCCTTAAGAGAATCGGCAGAGTGCGCCGTTTCCGGAGGAATGTCAATGATCTTCTGCTGGAATCAAAGAGAAAGATTGCATTTATTCAGTTTGATATTCGTAAATTTAAGATTATTAACGACCTCTATGGGGAGAAGTTTGGCGATGAGGTTCTCGATTTCATTCTGAAGCAGCTTCGGGAGCTTTGTAATGAGAGACAGTATTATGTAAACCTAAATAGCGACGTATTTATTGTGGTGACGGAGTATGACGGGGAAGAGGAACTGGAGGCTTTTATACAAGAGCTGAATGGCAGGATCAGTATTTTTAAGGATGTAAAGCTGCAGATGTCCTATGGCGTGTATACGGTGGAGGACAGGCAGATGGAGCTGCGGCAGATGGAAGACCGCGCCGCTATGGCGAGAAAAACAGCAAAAGCCAGTATGCTGGGCAATATTATCTTTTATAAGGAGCAGTTTAAGGATTCTCTGTATAATAGAAGGTTTATCGAGGAGAATATGCAGGCGGCGATCACGGAGCGGCAGTTCCAGATGTATCTCCAGCCCAAGTACAGCATTGCTCAAAATGAGATCATAGGCGCTGAAGCACTGGTGAGATGGAAGCATCCGAAACGGGGTATGGTCTATCCGGATCAGTTTATCCCGGTCTTGGAGGAGAATGGTTTTATCCGGCAGGTGGATTATTACATATGGGAGGAGGCGTGCCGTTTTATCAAACGGTGTGAGGAAGAAAATCTGACGCCCTGCCCGATCTCAGTGAATGTCTCCAGAGCCCATCTGAATGATGATGAATGTATCTGGATGCTGGATGACATGATTCGGCGAATCGGCATTCCTAAACATCTTTTGGAGTTGGAGATCACGGAAACGGTAGACGATCAGCAGGTGAGTCAGAAGGCATTCCGGCTTAAGGAGGAAGGGTTTAAGCTTTTAATGGACGATTTCGGAAGCGGCTATTCCTCTCTGAACATTCTTTTAGAGACGCCTTTTGACTTGATCAAGCTGGATAGAAAATTTATGGAAAACATGATGCTCTCCGATAAAGGAAAACTTATATTGGAGCAGGTGGTCGCCATGTCCAACAAGCTGGGACTGGAGCTTTTGGCTGAGGGCGTGGAGACAAAGGAGCAGGTGGATGTTCTGCGAAGCATTGGCTGCGATCAGGTGCAGGGATATTACTATGCGAAGCCTATGCCTGCGGAGGAAGTCTTTGCACTTTTAAAAGAGAAAAACGTCTAAAAGAAAAAAACAAAACCTCCTATTGACATACAAGCCAATAGGAGATAATATTATATCATGAATTCATAGTAAACTAATAGGAATAGTGTGAAAACGGAGGAAGAGATGGAGAGAGAAAGAGGAATCGGGACAAAATGTCTGCATCTGGAATCGGAGGAGGGCAGCTTTGACCATTATGGTGCGATCAGCTATCCCATCTACCAGACGGCGACCTATGCGCATCCCGGTGTGGGACAGAGCACGGGGTATGACTACAGCAGACTGCAGAATCCCACCAGAGAGCAGCTTGAGAAGGTGGTGGCTTCGCTGGAGAAGGGAATCGATGCGCTGGCGATGTCCTCCGGCATGGCGGCTATCGCCCTGCTGATGGAAATATTCCGTCCCGGCGATCACATTATCGTGGATGCGGATCTCTATGGCGGCAGCATTCGTCTGTTCCGAAATATCTCAGAGAAAAACGGCATCACCTTTACCAGTATCGACTGTTATAAGGACGATGTGGCTGCCTGCATCCGGGAAAACACCAGAGCCATTTACATAGAGACGCCTACAAACCCCATGATGCACGTGACGGACATCGCCGCGCTTGCCGCAATCGCCGGAGAACGGGACATTCTTTTGATCGTGGACAATACTTTTCTGTCTCCTTATTTTCAAAATCCGTTGGAACTGGGAGCGGATATCGTGGTGCACAGCGGCACCAAGTATCTGGGAGGCCACAATGATACGCTGGCAGGCTTCCTTGTGACAAACAGGGAAGATATCAGCGAGAAGTTTCGGTTTCTGATCAAGACGACAGGGGCGGGGCTTTCACCCTTTGACAGCTGGCTGATCCTGCGGGGCATTAAGACGTTGGGGATCCGCATGGACAGAGCCCAGGAAAATGCCTTTCTGATCGCTAACTGGCTGAAAGGACAGGAGGCGGTCACACAGGTACTCTATCCGGGGCTTCCGGAGCATCCCGGCTATGAGATCATGAAGCGGCAGGCGAGAGGCTTTGGGGGAATGTTGACTTTTCAGGTGAAAGACAAGGAGTTTGCCCTGTCCATTCTGGGGAAGGTGCGTCTGATCCGTTATGCGGAGAGTCTGGGCGGCGTGGAGACACTGATCACCTATCCTTATACCCAGACCCATGCGGATGTGCCGGAGGAGATCCGGGTGAAAAACGGTATCACCCAGCAGACATTGCGGCTTTCTGTGGGAATTGAGGACGGAGCGGATCTTTTGGAGGAGCTGTCCGACGTGTTTCATAAAAGTTAAGGCATCCCTATCCCCCTGAGGTCACGGAAATCAGTTTACGGCCTTTGCCGTATTCTTCTGACAGTTGAGCACATCGGCAACTATGATGCACCCGCCGATATCCAGTTCTTCCAAAAGTTCCTGTACAGCGGGGATCTCATTGCTTTTGCCTTCCACGCTCTTCTGGGCAAAGGTCATCCCAAGTTCCGTAACCTGTGCGCTTACGATATGCAGCGGACTTTCATAGCTGTCCATTTTTCCTGTGGAACGAATGGTCTTCCTGTCAAGGGAAATTGTCATACCTTCCATGCTTTCGGGCATCATCGACTTAACCCATTTATTAAAACAGCGGTTAAGCGACACCGGCTCGACCAGCTTTAGCAGGCACAACAGCCAGTAATAACAGGGTACATCCTCAATTCCGGATTTCTCCTTTAAAAATCCGCTTACCCTGTCGTCTGTTGCCCACTGGTGTATCTGGCTAATATTTTTAAGTCCGCCCATGTTTCCAAGTATCACGATCGTTATGGCTTCTGCCACACAGCAGAAATAGCCATTGTATTCTTTTGATGTTTCTACTTCTGTAAAATATTCCGTTATTGTATTATTCATCATGTTTACATAATATCATACTTCCTCTTTTTTGGAAATTGATTTCCGTGCCAGATAAGAATGAAATATTTCATAATAATTGATAGCCTCGCATAATTTTTCTTCCGTAAGCGGGATCTCGCCTCTGATCTCTTTAATCTCCACATCACCCCTCGGATTCCAGACATAGACAACACCCATCGTTGTATCCGTCACAATCGCATATTCATAGTCATCCGGTTCACTGCAATGCTTAATTCCGTCAGTCAGGTAATAGCACAATGTCAGATCAAAACTCCGTCGTCCGTCTGTCATAGCATATCTTAGTTTGAAATTCCGCCCGTCGCAGAAATTATTACCATATCGTTCAAAACATTCCTCCAATCTCTGCCGGCACTGGTCATCCGTTGAATGAAAATGATAATCCTTTACGAGCAGCTCGTTACACGTCTCCCACTCCGTACGTTTTCTCAACATAAGTTCTCGCTGCCGCGCAATATTAAGACATTGTTCATCAAATATGTGAGAGTAGGCCGCTTTGTGCTTTATGCCTTCCCCTTCATAAAAACGGATAATCTCTTCAAGTTTCGCCTCCGACAATCTGTTTTCACCCAATATTTCCTGAATCTCATAGAGTTCCAAATAATATAGGCTGTGCCGTTCATGGTTGATCTCAATTGGTTTATAGGACGGTATCATCACACAGCGTACCAAGGAAACGGCATCACCACAAACAAGCGCATACTCCGTCATATACGGGTCCCCCGGTTCTGTCCATTCGGGGTGGCAATATTTCGCTGCCCTCGTAAGATAAAAACTTTGCGCAACATCTGACAATACAAAGATTAGTGAAAGATAGCGCGCCGTATATTTCTCGTTCTTTGTACCATAAAGTCGGAATGCCTCTAATAATTGCTCCGCCGTATCATCATCCGCATAAGTATACATATATTCAGCCATTTTCTGTTTTCTCCTTACCCCCAAAACGCAAGACTTCGTAACTTTATTACAAAATTCTGTTTGCCACTGGAAACTGCACCCAATTCTTGTAATGCAGACTGTTATCTTTGTATTTATCATAGCATATTCCTCTTCCTATGGAACCTCCTAAATTATTTATGCTTTGTCCTAAGGCTTCAGTACACTGGACAAACCGGTTAAAAAAAGGTATACTGAGGATATATTTTATTCTGGAAAATCGGGGATAGGAGAGGGTATAGACATGGACTATAAGGCGGTTCCTTTTGAACAGCGGATCAAGGATAACGTAAAGAACTATGCGCTGGATAATCTATATCACATGGACACACTGGCAGAGTATGCGAAGGCTTTCGGTGCGCTGGCGGATGTGGAGCTTTTGCTGACGGAGAGGCACGGTGAAAAAGTGATCTCCGTGGGAAGTTTTGCAGGCTTTACGCCGGATGTGGTGGGAAATCCGGGCAGGAAAGTCAGGATCTACGGAAGAACTGTTGCGCATCTTTACGCGAAGACGGAGCGGGTGCCGGAGGATAAGAAGGCTGCGGTGGAAAAACTTTTAGATGAGTTTTCAGCTATGCTTTCCCATTGGGGAGAGGAGGCATATCTGCACACGGAGTCGGCGATCTATCTGGACGAGCTGGAGGAAAAGGTGGGCGTGCAGCATGTGCAGACTGCCAGAGGGGAGAACGAGGATGCCCTCACCGGCGTATACAATAAGCTGTATTTTGAGGAGCGCATGCATGTGATAGACAGGGCGGAGGTGGTGCCGATAGCGGTCATCAACGTCAATATCAACGACTGGAAATTTGTGAATGACAATTTTGGCGATGAGGAGAGCGATCGTCTGATCAAAACCATCGCCGATATTCTGAAGCGGGAGAAGAAGCCGGATTATGTCATTGGCCGGGTGGACGGTGATGTGTTCATCGTACTCATTCCGATGGCCGAGGAGGGAGAGGCGGAGGAATACTGTCAGAAAGTGCAGCAGGCATGCCTGTCCTACGAAGATAAGATCCTGGCGCCTTCCGTAGCCTGTGGTCTGGTCTATAAGACCAATGTGGAGGAAAGTCTGGCGGATAAGCTGCCGGACGCAGAGTACGAGATGTTTGAGAATAAGTTCGCTGTCAAGAATGCACCGGGGTATAGAGAACGGCTGGAACACGGCCTTTCCTCCTAATTCTAAAATAAGTATTAAATCCCTTTTTATGGGTAAAAACCAGATAATAAGAGAAAACAAAAGAAAATAAGAAAAAAAAAGAGAATTAGCTTTATATACGGTCGCAAAGCAATTTGCAAAGACCTGCATATAAAGCTAATATATGTTCTAGTGTTAGCACTCAAACAGGACGAGTGCTAACAAAGTGGAGAAAAAACGCAAAGACATCATATAATTAAGAAGGAGGCAATCATCATGAAGTTAACACCACTTGGCGACAGAGTCGTATTGAAGCAGCTGGTAGCGGAGGAGACTACAAAGTCCGGTATTGTTTTACCCGGACAGGGCAAGGAGAAGCCGCAGCAGGCGGAAGTTATTGCGGTGGGTCCCGGCGGCGTCGTGGATGGCAAGGAGGTTAAGATGGAAGTGAAGGTTGGCAATCAGGTCATCTTCTCCAAATACTCCGGCACAGAGGTGAAGCTCGATGAGGACGAATATATCATCGTGAGACAGAACGATATCTTGGCAATCGTCGATTAAATAATATTAAGAAAGCAGGAGGACATAAATCATGGCAAAGGAAATCAAGTATGGTGCAGAAGCCAGAGCGGCTTTGGAGTCAGGGGTCAATCAGCTGGCGGATACGGTCAGAGTAACCCTTGGACCGAAGGGCAGAAATGTAGTGTTGGATAAATCTTACGGGGCGCCCCTGATCACAAACGACGGTGTTACTATCGCCAAAGAGATCGAACTGGAAGATCCTTTTGAGAATATGGGTGCACAGCTCGTGAAAGAAGTGGCAACCAAGACCAACGATGTGGCGGGCGACGGTACAACCACAGCTACCGTGCTGGCACAGGCTATGGTAAATGCGGGGATCAAGAACCTGGCGGCAGGTGCGAACCCGATCATTCTGAGAAAAGGTATGAAGAAGGCTACCGAGACCGCAGTGGATGCCATCGCAAAGATGAGCTCCAAGGTAAACGGTAAGGAGCATATCGCGAGAGTTGCGGCTGTCTCCTCCGGCGACGATGAGGTAGGCCAGTTGGTAGCGGATGCGATGGAGAAGGTTTCCGGGGATGGCGTCATCACCATCGAGGAGAGCAAGACCATGCTCACAGAGCTGGATCTGGTAGAAGGTATGCAGTTTGACAGAGGTTACATCTCTGCTTACATGGCAACTGATATGGATAAGATGGAGGCAGTTTTAGAGAATCCTTACATCCTGATCACGGATAAGAAGATCTCCAATATCCAGGAGATTCTGCCGCTTTTGGAGCAGATCGTGCAGACCGGTGCGAAGTTACTCATCATCGCAGAGGATGTGGAGGGCGAAGCACTCACCACTCTGATNGTGAATAAGCTGCGCGGCACCTTCAANGTAGTNGCTGTNAAGGCNCCNGGCTACGGCGACAGAAGAAAGGCTATGCTGGAGGATATCGCTATCCTCACAGGCGGCGAAGTGATCAGCTCTGAGCTTGGTCTGGAGCTTAAGGATGCGACACTGGAGCANCTGGGCAGAGCGAAATCCGTGAAGGTACAGAAAGAGAATACCGTCATCGTGGACGGCGAGGGCGATAAGGATGCGATTCAGGCAAGAATCGGTCAGATCAAGAAACAGATTGAGGAGACCACCTCTGATTTCGATAGAGAGAAGCTGCAGGAGCGTCTGGCAAAGCTGGCAGGCGGTGTGGCTGTGATNCGTGTGGGCGCAGCTACCGAGACCGAGATGAAGGAAGCAAAACTTCGTCTGGAGGATGCGCTGGCGGCTACCAGAGCGGCAGTGGAAGAGGGTATCATCTCCGGCGGCGGTTCCGCATACATCCATGCGGCAAAGGATGTAGCCAAGATGGCAGAGAAGCTGGAAGGCGACGAGAAGACCGGTGCCCAGATCGTGCTGAAGGCTCTGGAGGCTCCCCTGTACCATATCGTGGCAAATGCAGGTTTAGAAGGCTCCGTTATCATCAACAAAGTGAGAGAATCCGAGGTTGGCGTTGGATTTGATGCCCTCGGCGAAGAATATGTGGATATGGTAAAAGCCGGCATTCTCGATCCCGCAAAGGTGACAAGAAGTGCTCTGCAGAACGCTACCAGCGTAGCATCCACCCTGCTCACCACCGAGTCTGTGGTAGCGAACATCAAAGAGCCCGAACCCGCTATGCCCGCAGGCGGTGGCGGCATGGGGATGATGTAACGTAATAAGCTGCGGCGCAGCAGACATGAGAAAGGACATATACTCCAAGCTTGCTTGAGAGTATATGTCCTTTTCGAGTGGATGATATGGCGAAGCCAAACGATAGCGAGAGGCTNNGCCTCGAGCTATCNCTGCGCCGTGNGCNNTGTGTTTTCACTNCNCNGTTTTNNNNCNNCNTTTTCTGAAAANTANGNTCNATCCTGTTATAAATAAAGCTAATGATAAAGCACAGAACGCCGCTGACAAAGAAGCTGACCGCATTTTCCATGGTGCTGTCGTATTGGATATCTATCATGATCAGCTTAAAAATGCTTACCATGGATAACAGCAGACCATACAGCCGGAAGGATTTTGTATCTTTATAAAAACCGATCACAATGCTTATGATAGCAAACAGGAGCAGACAGATGCTTATGAGATAATTGATGACATCGTAGGAATGTAAAATACAGAACATCAATACGGTATATTTAAGCATGATATAATAGCCTGCATAGGTATTTTTCTGAAAGAGCTTCTTGGAATTTGCCACGAATAATAATACAGTGATCAAAATGACGGGAATCTGCCATACTTTATCATATAGNACAAAACAGCCCGTGACCATCAATAGTCCGTTTATCGCATACATCATCACTTCGACCGGTTTTTCTTTGCCGAAATATTCCAGCCTGTTCAGNATCAGATGAATCACCGCAAGCGTGAAGAAGGTGATCAGAAAAGCCTNTNCNNGNANTAGTTTAAAGTCTATCNCNAGTTCNANNNNGANNANNGNTTCNCATNTNTNCAGGGAACTGTACAGGGAATCATAAGCANTNTCNTCTANGNTNATCNTNGTAAGCAGANAGAGNATNAGNTAGCCTGNTANTTTAAANGCGGTCAGNNCTGTGGTTCTGCATACATATAAAAAGACCGCATACATGGCGATGAGCATGATCAGATGCTCTATTCTCACAGGAAGAGAATAGGATGGCCCAAATACGAAGAGTGATCCTGCCAGATAGGCAAGGCCTGCATACAGATAGGTCACNTTTTCTTTCTTTTTTCCATATAGCATAAACGGGATGACAGTGAGATAAGCAAAGAGATGCTTGCTTATTATGGAATGTTCACAACAGCCCAGATAGATCAGAATAAAACAGCATATCTCAGATATNATTTTATATTCTGCATCTTTTAGNTTTACATAAAATAGAACNGCGACAGCCACAAGGTACATAAAGGCGAAGGAGTGTTCTTCCGCAATGATATTCATTGCGTGGAATAAGAAAACGAAAACCATGGAATTGACCACAGTCANTATCTGAAAGGCAAGACCGTGGGTGCATTTCTCTCTGAAAGAAAAATAAAATTCAGCCAGTATATAAACCATGATGATAGAGATATTCACAGTCCTAAGCGTTGAGGGATCCATGAAGTTAAAGCCAAGCATAAAGACNATCAAATTTAGTGATTTGAAAAGGTGAATGCATATATTCTGNTCATAAGTGATGCAGTCATCCGTTTTCGTTTCGTCCGGNTCGGCATTGGCGGAACGCCTGCTTCTGAAGGCAAAAACAAACGCGGCAATAAAGTAGAAGACGGTCAATACCATGAGCTTTTGCGCATCCGCATCGTGAACGCAGAGAAGTACCCCAAGGATCGATGATATAAAAATGCCCAGTTGTCCGATGATATGAAAAATAAGGCTTTTCAACCGGGTTAAATATCTGACAAAAACTGCCCAGATCAAGATAAATGCATATAATAAAACATCCCCTATCACTTTAAAATACAGATCGCTCAACAGCAGCGTGATATACAGCGAACCGACGCCGCAGCCGATGAGCGCAACGTAAAATTTATTGTTTTTATTTTTGCGGATCAAAACAAATCCTGCCGCGATCAGCCCGAAGCTGATGATGTACAGCCCGGCCAGCTTCATCCTATCAGTTAAATGCGGCAAAAGAAGTGTGGCAAAAATGATGAGACTGATAAAGATCAGCACCGACGCAAAAATACCCATGAAGTTTTTTCCGAATAGTTTTTCATAATCCTTTTGCGCGGTCTGTCTGGCAGCCGGCTTCCACATCGGAGCATTGGCAGGCTGTCCGGCAGGCTGAAGGCGTACGCCCGTTTCGGGGTATCCGGGTTGTGGCATATTTGGAGCCGGCATTGGCGCTGCCTGCGGTTGGAATGTATTGTNNTGACTTTGCTTTAATATTTGAAATTGCCTGTTCAGATAAGTGAGCTCTGATTCCAGATAATGTATTTTTTCCTGATATATCGCTCTGTTTTCAGAATCAGGATGTTCGTTGGAGCATTTATAGATTAGATCATTTAGTTTTTTTCTGGTATTCAGAAGTTCNTTCTCAAAATTCAGAAGATCCGTTTCCTTTTGATTCATATTGTTATNCCTCGGCTTCCGGGCAAGNNCCTTAAAACTCCGGGCAAGACCCTAAAAATTCCGGGCAGAGACCCGAATTTCTGGGCAGAGCCCCGAAAAACCTGCGGTTTTCCGGGGTCGCTTCGCTCGTCAAATGAACAAAGATATATCTGCTCGAGCAAGCTCGGCATCTATATCTTCGTTCGCTTGACTCTGCCCTTTGCGCACATTATATCATATTATTTTTATGATTTTAAATGATTTATTGTTGTTTATGGATATTGACTCCAAAAGATGCTTCATGTATGCTTAANCTATATGGTTACTGCTTGGAATGGCAGTTTTACGATTATCAGGTATTTTTTTGCTTGAGGCGGGGAAGAATAAAGCGACTGGTGATGAAAATGGCNACAGAAGACAAGAGCGAGCTGATCATTGATGACGGCAGAATAGAATCCATCGAAGAATTTCAGACTCCGGAGCAGCTCTACGAGGAGCTGATTCTTCGTGTGCGCAAATATCACCCTTCTACAGATATCAGTCTGATCGAGAAAGCTTACCAGGTCGCTTCACAGGCTCATAAGGGGCAGGTGCGTAAATCCGGGGAACCTTATATTATCCATCCGCTGTGCGTTTCGATCGTTCTGGCGGATCTGGAGCTTGACAAAGAGACCATCGTTGCGGGGCTTTTACACGATGTGGTGGAAGATACCATCATGACGGACGAGGAGATCAGCGAGCAGTTCGGGAAGGACGTGGCTCTTCTGGTGGACGGCGTCACCAAGCTGGATAAGCTGAATTTTCACGGAGAACATGGAAACTATGACAAGGATACGGAGAAGCTGGAACGGCAGGCGGAAAATCTGCGCAAGATGTTCCTGGCTATGGCGAGGGATATCCGAGTCATTCTGATCAAGCTGGCGGACCGCCTTCACAATATGCGGACATTGCAGCACATGCGGCCTGAGAAGCAGCAGGAGATTGCCAGAGAGACGCTGGACATTTATTCGCCCATCGCCCAGAGACTGGGCATATCAAAAATAAAAGTAGAATTAGACGATCTTTCTTTAAAATATCTGGAACCCGAAGCGTATTATGATCTGGTGGATAAGATCGCGATCCGAAAGAACGTGCGGGAACGTTACATTCAGAACATCGTAGATGAAGTGAGTGTGCATATCAAAAATGCGGGCATCAAAGCGGAGATAGACGGCCGTATCAAACACTTTTTCAGCATTTATAAAAAAATGAAAAATCAGAATAAGTCCATCGACCAGATCTATGATCTGTTTGCAGTGCGTATCATAGTGGATTCGGTGAAAGACTGTTATGCGGCTCTTGGAGTGATCCACGAGATGTATAAGCCCATCCCGGGTCGTTTCAAGGATTATATCGCTATGCCCAAGTCGAATATGTACCAGTCTCTGCACACCACGCTGATCGGCACCAGCGGACAGCCCTTTGAGATTCAGATCCGCACCTACGAGATGCATAAGGCGGCGGAGTACGGTATCGCGGCTCATTGGAAATACAAGGAGGCTTCCGACGGCAAGAAGGTGGAGACGCAGGAGGAGGAAAAGCTGGTATGGCTGCGGCAGATCCTGGAGTGGCAGCAGGACTTGGCAGATAACAAGGAATTTCTGAATCTTTTGAAGGACGATCTGAATCTTTTTGCAGATAATGTGTACTGTTTTACCCCCACGGGAGATGTGAAGAGTCTGCCGGCGGGTTCTACGCCCATTGATTTCGCCTACAGCGTGCACAGCGCGGTGGGCAATAAGATGATCGGTGCAAGAGTGAACGGCAAGCTTGTGACTATTGACTATGAGATCCAGAACGGAGACCGGGTGGAGATCATGACCTCCCAGAACTCCAAGGGTCCCAGCCGCGACTGGCTGAATGTGGTCAAGAGCACCCAGGCTAAAAATAAGATCAATCAGTGGTTTAAAAACGAACTGAAAGAGGACAATATCGTAAAAGGACGGGAGTTGATCTACGCTTACTGCAAGGCGAAGACGATCAACGCCGCAGATGTCTTGACGCCGCAGTATGAAGAGGCTGTCATAAAGAAATACGGCTTTCAGAATTGGGAGTCTGTGTTGGCGGCGGTGGGACACGGCGCTCTCAAGGAGGGGCAGATCGTCAACCGCATGCATGAGCTCTATGAGAAGGATCATAAGCAGGAGATGACCGACGCCGAGGTGATGGCGGAGATCGAGGAGAGCGTCCGCGTCAACCGGACGAAACCCGGAAAGAGCAGCAGCGCCATTGTGGTGAAGGGGATCCACGATGTGGCGGTCCGTTTTTCCAAATGCTGCAGTCCGGTGCCNGGGGACGAGATCGTGGGGTTTGTCACCAGGGGAAGAGGAATCTCCATTCATCGGACGGATTGTGTCAATCTGATGAACTTGCCGGAGATAGACAGAAACAGGCTGATNGACGCGGAGTGGCAGCAGGCAGCGGGAGCGGAGGCTGACGAGAAATATCTGGTGGAGATCAATATCTATGCCAACAACCGAAACGGTCTGCTGGCGGATGTGTCCAGGGCACTTACAGAGAAGGATATTGATATTCTCGCCCTGACTACCCGGGTGAGCAAACAGGGAACGGCGACCTTTATGGTAAGCTTCGAGATACGCAGCAGAGAAGAACTGCAGCGGATCATGGATAAGCTCAGAACCATTGAGAGCATTATAGATATCGAGAGAACGACGGGGTGATCATTATGGCAGAGTTAAAGATNGGAAGGCTGATGCTGGGCATCTGCCAGACAAANTGTTATTTCGTGTACAGAGAGGGATCAAATGAGGTGATCTTTTTTGATCCTGCGGACAAAGGCGACTATATTTATGAGGCTTTGCAGGAAAAAGGGTTTCAGGTGAAGGGAATCCTTTTGACCCATGCCCATTTTGACCACATCTGGGGCAGCAACAGACTGCGGGAGCTGTCGGGCGCGCCGCTCTATGCCTANGAGGCGGAAAANGCNCTCTGNGAGGATGCGGTCACCAATGTGTCGGATCAGGTGGGTCGTCCTTACACCGTGATCCCGGACCGCTATCTGCGGGATGGGGAGGAGATCACCATAGCGGGCATGACCTGTAAGCTGATCGCTACACCGGGCCATACGGTGGGCAGCTGCTGCTATTATTTTGAGGAGGCGGGGATCCTTTTGGCGGGCGATACGATCTTTCAGGAATCGGTGGGCCGCACGGATCTGGCGACAGGCAGCATGAGTGCGCTGATCAGATCCATCAAAGATAAGCTGTTTGTGCTGCCGGATGAGACTAAAGTATATCCGGGACACGGGGAATCCACTACTATTGGCCATGAGAAGGCGTACAATCCCTTTGTGCAGTAGGGTATTCAGAGAAAAGATAGGACTATGAGGATGGGCGATTGCAGAGAATGTGAATCGCCTATCTTTGCGAAGTAACATCGGGGAGGCTTAAAAGGCGGGAAGAATGGTTGAGAACAGATTACAGGTGCTTAATAGAGATGCGATCAAATACATCGCCATGCTTACCATGCTGCTCAATCATATTGCCCATATTTTTCTGGAAAGAGGGACGCCGCTCTATGAGATTTTTGAGGATATCGGCTTTTTTACCGCGCCGGTGATGTGTTTTTTCCTGGTGGAGGGCTATGAGTACACCCAATCCAAGATGAAGTACGGACTGCGGCTTTTGCTTTTTGCGGTGATTTCCCAGATTCCCTTTCAGTTGGCCTTTGGAAATTCGACTTGGAATATGATCTATACCCTGCTCTGCTGTTTTCTGATCCTGGTGGTCATGGAAAAGGTGAGCAATCCGCTTGTGTGCAAGGGATTGCTTCTGCTGCTTATTTTAGCCACCGTGAATGGGGACTGGCCGGTGATTGCACCGGTTCTGACGATTTTGCTGGCGAATGATTGGGGAGACAGAAGAATGATGACAAGGGACTTTTTCTTGTCATATCTGTTGTTTGTCGTACTCAATGTACAATCTTATATGAATGGGGAACCGGGAGACTGGACGTTGTATGCGGTTACTCATTCGCTGCTTTCGGGACTGGGCATTCTGGCTGCGGCGGCTGTGGCGCTTGTGTTGTACAACGGTGAGCGGGCGAAGCGTGGCAGAGCTTTTTCTAAATGGTTTTTCTATCTGTTTTATCCCGGGCATCTGCTTCTTTTGTACTGGATTAAAACAAGTTTACATAATATATAATGGATGGAGAACGGTGCGCTTCCGGATCCGGGCGCGGATATGATATGGAGAAAGGAGCGAAAGGACGGGATGGAGATATCACAAAACGCCGACAGACAACAGAAGATTCTGGATCTGGCAAATAAGATCCTGCGCCTTTCCCATGACGGGCTTTTGGTCAATATGAGGTTTCTGGATGTTGCGCTCTCCAGACTGCCGGTGGAGTGCAGGCTGGGAATGGGAGCGCATCTTTTTGACGGCGCACGTCTTTTTTGTGATCCGGTTCTTTTGATCAGGCAGTATGAGAGAGAACCCGCTGCCGCGGCGAGGCTCTATCTGCATACCCTTCTGCACACCGTGTTTTATCATGGCTTNCAGAGCGATAAGCAGTATGCCGTCTACTGGGATCTGGCTACGGATATCGCGGTGGAGGCGACGATCTTGGATCTGGATCTGCATCTGACCAGAGTATCTGACGATGAGGAGCTGCAAAGCCGCCTGGAACTGTTAAAAAAGCAGGCGGGCGGATTGAGTGCGGAGAAACTCTACCGGCATTTCCGGATTGAGGAGCCCTCCGAGAAAGCGATGGAGCAGTGGCGAAGGCTTTGCAGGCGGGATGAGCATGTCTACTGGGACCGGAAGGAAGAACTGGAACTTTCCCAGGCGGAGTGGCGCAAGATCAGCGAGCGGATCCGGGCGGATTTAAAGAGCTTCAGTAAGGATAAGAACAATACCGAGAGCATGGCGGAGAATCTGCAGGAGGCGGTCAGGGAGCGCTACGATTACACGGCGTTTTTGCGACGGTTTATGGCGCTTGGGGAGTCCATGCAGGTGAACGACGAGGAGTTCGACCATATTTTTTATACTTATGGATTACAGACATACGGGAATATGCCGCTGGTGGAGCCATTGGAGTACCGCGAAAACCACAGGATACGGGATTTTGTCATTGCTATCGATACATCGGCTTCCTGCAGGGGCGCGACAGTGCAGGCGTTTTTAAAAAAGACCTACAACATTATGCAGGAGAGCGAGAACTTTTTCTCAAAGATCAATGTGCACATCATCCAGTGTGACAGTGAGGTGCAGCAGGATGTGAAGATCACNGAGCGGGCGGANTTTGANGCNTTTTTGAAAAACGGGAANCTTACGGGNTTTGGNTCNACNGATTTCAGGCCGGTATTCGAGTATGTNGATNCGCTGCGGGAGGCGGGCGANTTTGAGGATCTGAAAGGGGTGCTCTATTTCACGGACGGTTATGGGATCTATCCGGAGAGAATGCCGGATTANGAGGTGGCTTTTATCTTTTTGCAGGAGGATGACAACAGACCGAAGACGCCGCCCTGGGCGATACGGCTGGTGCTTAGCGAGGAGGAGATCGAGGCATGAATATCAAGGAAGCAAAAGAATATATCAAGGATTCNGTCAGGCTTTATCTGAAAAAGGATGAGGAAGGGGAATACCGGATCCCTCTGGTCAGACAGCGCCCTGTTTTTCTGCTCGGTGCGCCGGGGATCGGNAAGACCGCCATCATGGAGCAGATCGCGCAGGAGCTGGGGATCGCGCTGGTGTCCTATTCCATGACCCACCACACTAGGCAGTCGGCTCTGGGACTCCCTTTTATCGTGCATAAAGAGTACGGGGGCGTGTCCTATGACGTGTCGGAGTACACCATGAGTGAGATCATCGCCTCGGTCTATGAGGTGATGGAGACAAGCGGTATCCGGGAGGGGATTCTGTTTCTGGATGAGATCAACTGTGTCTCCGAGACGCTGGCGCCTTCCATGCTGCAATTTTTACAGTATAAGGTGTTTGGCAGGCATCAGGTGCCGGAGGGATGGATCATTGTCACGGCGGGNAATCCGCCGGAGTACAATAAATCTGTGCGCGAGTTTGATGTGGTGACTCTGGACCGCATGAAGATTCTGGAGGTGGAGGCCGATTATGAAAGCTGGCGGGAGTATGCCAGAGAGCAGAGCCTTCATACGGCAGTGCTGAATTATCTGGATATGAAAAAAGAGGATTTCTATCTGGTGGAGAATACCGTGCGGGGCAAGAGCTATGTCACCGCCAGAGGCTGGGAGGATCTGTCCCAGATGCTTTCCCTCTATGAGGAGGAGGGATTGTCCGTGGAGGAATCTCTGGTGGGACAGTACCTGAAAAATGACCGGGTGGCGAGAGAGTTTACGGCATACTATGACCTGTACAGGAAGTATCAGAACGATTACCGGGTGGAGGATATTTTCGCCGGCAAAGTCAGCGAGCAGGTGAAGGACAGGGCCAGAAAAGCGAGCTTTGACGAGCGGCTGTCATTGATGGGCATGCTGCTTGATAAGCTGCGGCAGGAGCTTAAGGAGAATGGGCAGACTGCCCACAGATTAAAAGATATGCTGCATCCTTTGCGGGCTTTAAAAGAGCGGGCCGGGTCGGGATGTACCGCAGATGAAATAGCGGATGTTATGAAAAAACAGGCGGATGGCCGGGAACAGGCAATGGCCTCTTTAGCCAGTGCGGGCGCCCTGTCGGCGCAGGAGAAGCAGGCGGGCAGAGCGGTCGTCAGATTTTTACGGGACTGCGTGCGGGAGATCCTGACAGCGGGCGTGCAGGACGGTCAGACGGCATTTGCACTGATCAAGGAGCGCTACGACGGGCTGGTAGAGAACTATAAGGAGGAGACGGCCAGGGAGCAGGAGCGGCTGCACCATCTGTTTGCCTTTGTGGAGGATACCTTCGGGGCGGGCAATGAGATGCTGATCCTGGTGACGGAGTGCACGGTACAGACGGACTGTGCCGCCTTTATCAATGCTTACGGCTGCGAGGATTATGCCCGTCATAATGAGGAGCTGATGCTGACGGAGCGTGGTGACGTACTTCTGGAAGAGATAAAGGAACTGCAATTATAAAAATATGGGAGTGAGCATGGAGACAAGAGAACAGAGCACAGCGCAGGGCAGCATAAGGTATGATATTCTGGAAGGCACCGCAGTGGCGGCTTCCTACAGCGGCCGGGACGCCGAGCTTGTGATCCCGGAGCAGATAGAGGGATATCCGGTGGTCTGGATCGGCAAGAAGGCTTTTTTGAGTAATAAGACGCTGCGAAAGATCGTGCTGCCGGATACTCTTGCCGGAATCGGAGATTGGGCCTTTGCCTATTGCGGGAGGCTGGAGAAGGTGACGCTGCCTTACAGGCGGCTGGAAATCGGACAGGGAGTGTTCCGGGAATGTCAGGCTCTATCACAGATCGCAGACAGGGAGGGCGAACAGGAGGACGTTTCCTTTTTGCTGGCGGCGACTGTGGGGCTTCTGGATGCGGCTTATCTGTTTGATCTGGAGAATGCGGGAAGCGAGAGTTGGTTTGCCGCATTTGATACGAGGATGAGGACCAGAATGGCGCTGGCGGACAATGACGGCTTTTCGAAAATGCTCTTATGCGGTGAGGAGGACTGCGGCAGCAGGGACACTGACATCGGCTATTATATGGAGCAGAAGAGACGGGAGAAGGTACGTCTGGCGATGCTGCGGCTTTTTCACGATCGCGGGCTGAAGGAGGACTTTCGAGAGGAGCTTGCGGACTATCTGTTATCCCATGTGAAGGGGTGTGAGAGCGAGGAGACATGGCGTGTGATCCTGGAGGAACACGGGGATGAACGGCAGTTTTATGATCTGTTGACGCAGCTGGGAGGAGTCACGGAGGGAAATTTTCAGGGCATGATGGAGGATATGGGAGAGCGGCACGCGGAGATGAAGGCGTATCTTATGCGGTATCATGACAGCCGGCGTAAAACGGAGGACGCTTTTGCGGACTTTGCCCTGTAGCAAAGCGAAATTTACCAGTTGCGCGATTTTTGGACTTGCACAATAGATGGTTCTGTGGTATTATAAGCTTTGTTTGAAATGAGGAAGTTTCGTGTAGTATTCGGAATGGAGGATAAAAATGGGAGTGTTGAGAATCATACTTACTGTGATTTATATATTGATCTGTGTGGCTTTGGTCATACTGGTGTTGATGCAGGAAGGAAAGTCGGCCGGACTCGGCGCGATCAGCGGCGCGGCGGAAACCTACTGGGGCAAGAATAAAGGCCGTTCCATGGAAGGGAAGCTCGTCAAGATCACGACGGGACTTGCCGTTGGATTTATGGTGCTGGCGGTTGTTTTAAATCTGGCCCTGTTCTAAGATTAGGAGATGAGAAGCACTCTTGCATAAGTAAGGGTGCTTTTTGACATTTATGGGTGAGACACAGTTTGAAAAACGGAAAAAATTAATAGGCGAGCTTATCGAGGATGCGAACCAGCCGGTGGGTACTTTTATCGGACATGCAAAAGGCTTCGGATTTGTGGAGATCGAGGGGTACGAGACAGACCTCTATATCCCGGAGGATAAGACCGGCGGTGCATTTCACCAGGACAGAGTGCAGGTTGCACTCTTGCCAGGATCTCACGGCAGGCGGCAGGAAGCGGCGGTGCTTCGTATTTTGGAGCGAGGCATGAAGCAGCTTGTGGGTGTCTATGAAGAATCTGCAAATTTTGGCTTTGTGATTCCTGACAACCCAAAGGTTGGCAGGGACATCTTTATCTCGAAGGAATGTTCTAAGGGTGCTGTCGATGGGCATAAAGTGGTGGTGGAGCTGATTACTTACGGAGATGAAACCCATAAGCCGGAGGGACGGGTGGTTGAGATTCTTGGCCACAGAAATGATCCCGGGGTAGATATCCTTTCCATCGTGCGAGGGTACGATTTGCCTATGGAGTTTGGTGAGAAGGTATTGAACCAGGCAAATCGGGTTCCGGATTATGTGCAGGATGCCGACCGGACGGGCAGGTTGGATCTGCGGAAACTGCAGATGGTGACTATAGACGGGGAGGACGCCAAGGATCTCGATGATGCGGTCAGCCTCACTCTGGACGAAACGGGGAAATATCATCTGGGGGTGCACATCGCGGATGTGACCAATTATGTGCAGGAAAATTCGGCTCTTGACTGGGAGGCATTGGAGCGGGGCACCAGTGTATATCTGGTGGATCGGGTGATTCCCATGCTGCCCCATAGGCTTTCTAACGGTATCTGTTCTCTTAATCAGGGGGTGGATAGGCTGGCTCTGAGCTGTTTGATGACCATAGACGAAAAAGGAGAGGTGTGCGACTACCAGATTGCGGAGACCGTGATCTGTGTGGACGGCAGACTTACCTACACGGCTGTGAACAAAGTGCTGGAAGATGGTGATGAGGCAGAGAGAGAAAGACTTTCGGCATTTGTGCCCATGCTGGAGCAGATGGGAGAACTGTCAGTGCTTTTGCGCAGGAGACGGCATAAAAGAGGGGCTATTGACTTTGATTTTGCGGAGAGTAAAATCATTTTAGATGATAAGGGAAGGCCCGTGGAGATCGATTCACGGGAACGGAATGCGGCAACTAAGCTGATTGAAGATTTTATGCTTGCCGCTAACGAGACAGTTGCGCAGCATTTCTTCTGGATGGAGCTGCCCTTTCTCTACCGTACCCATGAAAAGCCGGATTCGGAGAAGATTGCGAAGCTGGCTTCTTTTATCCGAAACTTCGGTTATCGTATGAAAGTTTCGGGGGATGAGATATATCCTATGGAGCTGCAAAAGCTTTTGGAGAAAGTGCGGGATACGGAGGAGGAGACACTGATCGGCAGGTTGACTTTGCGCAGTATGAAGCAGGCAAAGTACACGGTAGAGTGTACGGGGCATTTTGGCTTGGCATGTCAGCAGTACTGTCATTTTACTTCCCCCATCAGACGCTATCCGGATCTGCAGATCCATCGCATCATCAAGGAACAGCTTCGGGGAAAGCTTTCTGAGGAACGAATCAGGCATTATGAGCAGCGTCTGCCGGAGGTGGCGAAGCAGACTTCCAGACTGGAACGGCGCGCCGCAGAGGCGGAGCGGGAGACGGAGAAGCGCAAGAAGGCAGAGTATATGGAANCNNGTATCGGGGAANNNTATGAGGGNGTGATCTCCGGNATCACNCAGTGGGGCGTCTATGTGGAGTTGTCAAACACTGTGGANGGTCTGATTCATGTATCTATGCTGCCCGGGGACTACTTCTACTACGATGAGAACAGCTATGAGATGGTGGGCAGGGAGAGTGGCACTGTTTATAAGCTGGGACAGAGGCTTAGGGTTCGAGTAAAATATGCGGATCGTTTCACGGGNACNGTGGACTTTGAGATTCCCATGGAGGAGGAATAATGGCAAAGGAAGGAATGAAACTGGTANCCAATAATAAAAAGGCCTATCATGATTTTTTTATCGATGAAAAATATGAGGCGGGGCTGTCTCTGGCGGGAACGGAGGTGAAGTCCCTGCGCCTCGGAAAGTGCAGTATCAAGGAGGCTTTTGTGCGCATCGAGAATGGTGAGGCCTTTATCTATGGCATGAATGTAAGTCCCTATGAGAAGGGAAATATCTTTAATAAGGATCCTCTGCGGGTGCGAAAGCTTNTGNTGCACAAGGANCAGATCCGTAAGCTTGCCGGNGCNGCGNNGCAGCAGGGCAGCACCATTGTNCCCNTGCAGGTGTATTTTAAGGACGGCAGGGCGAAGATAGAGATCGGNCTTGCCAGAGGTAAGAAANTATACGATAAAAGNCAGGATATNGCNAAAAAAGANCTGCGCAGAGAGCATGAGAGAGAGTTTAAGATNAAGAACCTCTAGGATTGCATCAGACAGGAAAATATGCTATATTTTCTATGANAGAATATATGGGCCAGTCAAGGTTTCGACAGGGGTCTTGCAGCTGGAGAAGCTATCCGNAGGCNNANGCGTNAAATNGCAAANCTAAANANAAACGCTGAAGATAATTTAGCATACGCTGCCTAANGGCAGCTGTCCGACTTAGTGCACCTACACAGTAAGAATCGGGCATCGACTATGTAGGAAACGACGCGGGGGNNGCCTCNAGCCCGCGGGCGTATCAGAGGCTACTGANT
>JAAUZN010000049.1:0-15256 GCA_014804565.1 Lachnospiraceae bacterium | reverse complement strand
GGGTGTCTNNCTCCNNNTGNANNAGGGAATGAGGAGCNATCCGAAANGANAGACTATGATAGTAGAAGGACAGGGAATGGGCTTTTGGACACGGGTTCGACTCCCGTCTGGTCCACTAAAGGACCGTATCTGAGTGNCTCGGATACGGTCCTGACAGAAGAGAATATGACATGACTGGGGGAATTGCTCATGGATGAGAACATAAAGAAAAGTCCGCTGCATTCTGTAAAGACAAAGCTTGTGGGAGCGATGGTGATAGCCATGGCTATTATGATGACATGCTTGTCGATAGTGCTGATCAGGAATTTGAGGATTCCCTTAATAGAACTGGATAAAAATTACCTCTATGATCTGGCGGTTGCCTATGGGGAAATGCTGCAGGATTCCGTTGAGATGCAGGGGTATAATACGGCGACGAATTATAATAATCTGTCTGATATACTTGACGATGTAAATCTGGAAGGTGTGGAGACCAGTTATGCCTATCTGGTGTCTGAAGATGGCACGATGCTCTATCATCCCACACAGGAAAAGGTGGGACAGCCCGTGGAGAATGCGGTAGTAAGAGATATCGTGAGTCAGCTGCAGGCGGGAAATGTGCCGGAGCCGGCTGTGGTGGAATATGAATATAATGGTGCGGTGAAGTATGCTGGCTATTATATCACAGAGCGCGGACATTGTATTCTGGTGGTGACTGTGGATAGGGATGATCTGATGAGTACGGTGCACCGGGTGACAGCCATCGGAACGTGCTGCACCGTTGTTATGGTGATCATTGCCAGCATCATTGGCTTTTTGTTTGTCAGCAGGATCGTGAAGCCTATCCTGGACGTGACGGATATTGTGAGCCGTCTGGCACATATGGATTTTTCGGAGATCGAAGGACAGGAAAGATTGACAGCCCGTCCAGACGAGACGGGGCGAATGAGCCGGGCTGTGGCACAGCTGCGGGAACAGCTGGTGGAAATGGTAAATGAATTGCGGGAGCAGAGCGAACAGCTCTTTGAGGCATCGGATGTGTTGAATACCAATGCCTCTGAGACGGCAAATACCGTAGAGCAGGTGGAGAAGGCGGTGTCGGAGATATCCGACGGGGCGGCTTCTCAGGCGGACGAAACGCAGAAGGCTACGGAAAATGTGATCCTGATGGGAAGCATGGTGGAGGAGACCACGCAGGAGGTGGCGGAGCTGACGGATAATGCGAACGCTATGCGCGCTTCCAGCCAGGCGGCTTTTGATACCTTGCAGAATTTGGCAAAGATAAACGATCAGGCGAGAGAAGCCATTGATGTGATCTACGAGCAGACCAATACTACAAACGAGTCTGCCATGAAGATCAGAGAGGCCACATCGCTCATCACTTCCATTGCGGAGGAGACCAATCTTCTTTCCTTAAATGCCAGTATAGAAGCGGCGCGTGCCGGTGAGCAGGGCAGAGGGTTTGCGGTGGTGGCAGGGCAGATCCAGAAGCTGGCGGAGCAGTCCAATGACTCGGCTCGCAGGATCGAGGATATCATAGACATGCTGATAGAGGATTCTCAGAAATCCGTGGCTACGATGGAAGATGTGAAGAAGATCATGGAAAGCCAGAACGAGAGCGTGGAGCGGACAAACGAGAGCTTTGTGCAGGTTAGGGACGGCATTACGGAATCCTTAAGCGGCGTGAGCAGAATTGCGGATAAGACAAAGAAGCTGGATGAGGCCAGAGTCAATGTGGTGGACGTGGTACAGAACCTGACGGCCATTGCAGAGGAAAATGCGGCCAGCACGGAGGAAACCTCTGCTTCCGTCACAGAGGTCAGCAGCATCGTATACAATATTTCCGAGAATGCGAACAAACTCAGAGATGTGGCGGATCGTTTGGAGAAGAATATGAGCATCTTTAAGATTTAACGGATATGCTTTTGGGGAGAGAGTATGGAGAAGCGAGAGGACGATCTGGTGGTAGGAGGTTATCGGTTTGCAACAATAGCCGATGCGGAGACGGCCAGAATGGAACTGAAGAAGGTGGAGAATTTGGAGCGGGGTCTCGATCCTCGTAAACCGCAGAATATGCTTCTGGTCTATAACAGAGCGCTGGATAATCGTGTTTTTCTGACCCCGATCGGATTAAGCTGCCTGCAGAGGATGCAGAAGGATATGCTCAAGTGGGGTGTACCGGCGGATAAGATACGACCTGTGCCGCTTTATGCCACATTCAGCAATAAGACGGAGAACAGCAGATCTATCCGGCAGAGTGTGGCGCAGAGGCATCCGGAATATCAGGGCAGATTTGTTGCTTCGGTGTTGATCAATATAGTGCTGGTTCTTCTTGTGGCGGGGATGGTTGCGATTGCCTGGAACAGCAACGTGCCGAATATCATCAATTACAGACAGGCCGTGGTAAACGAGTATTCGGAGTGGGAGCAGGAGCTTACGCAGAGAGAGCAGGAATTGCGGGATGCCAAAAGGCAGCTGGAGTCCGAGAACTTTCAGTGAGATGTGAAGAAAGGCGTGGGAGTGTATGGAGAGATCGAAGATCTTGGTAGTGGACGACGAGGCCCGTATGCGCAAGCTGGTCAGAGATTTTTTAGTAAAGAACCACTATGAGGTCGTGGAGGCGGCTGATGGTGCAGAGGCGCTGGACCTTTTTTTTGAGCAGGATGATATCGATCTGGTGATCCTGGATGTGATGATGCCCAAAATGGACGGCTGGCAGGTGTGCAGGGAGATTCGTGCTTACTCTAAGACGCCCATCATCATGTTGACCGCCAAGGCTGACGAGCGGGACGAGCTTCTTGGATTCGAGCTGGGTGTAGATGAATATATTTCCAAGCCCTTCAGTCCAAAGATTCTGGTGGCAAGAGTGGAAGCTATCTTTCGCAGGACCGGACAGGCGGCGGCAGAGACTGTGGTGGAAGCCGGCGGGATCCGGCTNGACAAGCAGGCACACAGCGTAACTGTGGCAGGAGAACCGGTGGAGCTGAGCTATAAGGAATTTGAATTGCTTGCATACTTTATGGAGAATAAGGGGATTGCACTATCCCGCGAAAAGATNTTGAACAGTGTCTGGAACTATGATTATTTCGGAGATGCCCGGACCATCGACACGCATGTGAAAAAGCTGCGCAGCAAGATGGGAGAGAAGGGTGAATTGATNAAAACAATCTGGGGAATGGGCTATAAGTTTGAAGAGGAATAGATTATATGGTTTACATAATCCCAAAGGAAGAGGAAAAACAGAACTTACAGTTGTCCCGAGAAGCGATCCGTATGCTGCAGGATGCTTATTTTCGGATCAGCGCGATTGATCTGCATAAAAATAATATCGTGGATCTGAAGATCGTGGAGAGCGAGGCCCTGGAAGTGGAGCGGCTGAATGGCGATTACAGATTGACCATAGACTCCTGTGCAAAAAATCATGTGGAAGAGAACGACAGGGAGAGCTTCCGTAATATCATGTCGGCGGAAAATCTGAAGGTCGTATTCATGAATGGCGGTGCGCCCATTCATTTCAGTTATCGCCGTCTGGTGGAGGGTGAATGGAAATGGGTGCGGTCGGAGCTGGTACCTGTAGAGAATTTCGGTGAGGATAACGCCAGAGTCATGTGGTATGTAAAAAATATCACAGAGGAGAAGGCGAAGGAAAGAGAAATGATGGATCAGATGCTGCGGACGAATGCAGAGTTGATCCAGGCCAAAGAGGAGCTTGAGCATGCCAATATACTGATCCGGGAATCAAATGAGATACTGCGCCGNACACTGAGTGCGGAGGAGCAGTACAGACAGGCCATTATCTCAGAGGCAGTCTATGTCTATAATGTGAATGTGACAAAGAATCTGATCGAAGAAGAGTTTTATGATCTGACGGACGGGCAGGAAAGGCCGGTCTTAGCGNGGGTAGGGCTGAAGGCACCCTGCAACGCAGATGAATTTTTCCTGCGCTGGTGTAAGGAAAAGGTTTTCCCGGAAGACAGAGAGCTCTATGTACAGGAAACCAACACGAGACAGATGCTGGAGGCCTATGAGCGCGGCGAGACCGANTTGGTGATNGAGTTTGAGGCAGANGGNCAAGGCGAGCAGCCCATGGTCCTGCGCCGTACGATCNTTCTCACGAAGGATGAAAATAACGGGGATATTCTGGCACTCATCAATGCCAAGGATATCACGGAGGCCCGCCGAAAGGATAAGGAAGCAAGGAAAGCTCTCTTAGACGCCTATGAGGCGGCNGACAGAGCCAGCTGTGCCAAGACGGATTTCCTGTCCAAGATGTCCCATGATATCAGAACNCCGATGAATGCGATCATTGGTATGACAGCCATTGCAGGCACCAAGCTGCATGATCCGGAGGGNGTGGCCGAGTGCTTGAACAAGGTCTCCGGTGCCAGCAGATATCTGCTTTCTCTGATCAACGAAGTGCTGGATATGAGCAGAATTGAGTCGGGGACCATGGCGCTGCAAGAAGAGGATTTTGATCTGATCGATATGATCAATAATTTGGANAAGCTTCTGTCCGCTTCGGCGAGGGAGAAGCGGCANAATATAACNGTGCGCACTCATAACATCCAGAATTCCAATGTGATGGGAGATGTTTTGCGGATACAGCAGGCCTTTATGAATGTGGGACAAAATGCGATCACGTACACCCCGGAAGAGGGGGAGATCAGTATAGAAGTCACGGAGAAACCTTCCACGCAGTATCAGATCGGATGCTANGAATTTGTATTTAAAGACAACGGCATCGGTATGTCGCCTGAATTTTTGAAGCGTATTTATAAACCTTTTGAACGGGCGGAGGANGTGNGGGTCAGTAAGGTGCAGGGNACCGGNCTGGGGCTTACCATCAGCCGCAATATCATTCATATGATGGACGGAGATATCGAGATAGAGAGTGAACTCGGCGTGGGGACTATCGTGACGATCACACTGCCCTTGAAGCATCAGGANCCGGGATCGGCAGAGGATATCGATCTGGCAGGACANGCGGTTTTGGTAGTGGATGATGAGCCTTTTANCTGCGAGANNNCCTGTATGNTGTTAGAAAAATTNGGGATGCAGGGAGAATGGGTNCTGTCGGGGNAGGAAGCGCTGGAATACGTGCTGAAAAAGCAGGAGAAGCAGGAAGAGCTTTTTGCCATTCTTTTAGACTGTAACATGCCGGGGGGATTGAGCGGCATGGAAACGGCGAAAGCGATTCGCAGTCAGGCAAGGTCGAATGTGCCCATTGTGATGTTTTCCGCCTATGACTGGGCGGATGTTGAAACGGAAGCCCAGGTGGCGGGTATCGATGCCTTTATCATGAAACCATTGGATGAGGGCAGATTGGTGAATGTCTTCAAAAGGTTTATGCGCAGGGAGAAAACGCCTTCTCTGGAACATACGCTGGATCAGATTGAAGCGGCGGATTATTCTCACAAGCGTATCCTTGTGGTGGAGGATAACGATCTGAACAGAGAAATCGCTATGGAGATCCTCTCCATGTCGGGTGCCCAGGTGGAAACAGCGGAAAACGGTCAGGAGGCTGTGGAAATGGTGAAGGCNTCATCTGAGGGGTATTATGATCTGATCCTCATGGATCTGCAGATGCCGATCATGAACGGCTATGAAGCTACCATTGCGATCCGGGATATGAGCAGAGATGATGTCAGAAATATGCCGATCGTGGCGATGACGGCGAATGCTTTTCTGGAGGATGTGCAGAAGTCGAAAGCCTGCGGCATGGATGAGCATATGTCGAAGCCTCTGGACATCGACCAGCTGCAGCAGATGCTGGCACGATGGCTGGGGANNANAAAGAAAGANGATTAAGAGAAAATAAGAGACAGGAGATCGGGCGTGGCTGCGCCCGGTCTTTTTTTATATCATAAAGGNTNTTTAAGAAAAATAAAAAAAGTCTTAAATCGAGGACAAATTGTTTGATATTTAAAATAATGGATATATAATAGAGAATGGATTTGTGGAAGAGGGAATTTGGGAGGAAGTAATATGAAAAGACCATACATACTATCTGTACATAGAAAGACAGCAGTTTTGTTGGCGGCGTCCTGCGTGGCTGCATTGATTGTGGGATGCGGCGATGTTTCGCAGGAAGAGGAAACCTTAAGCGAGGTGATTCCGGTGGAGGCGCAGATGCCTGTGGAGGGAACGCTCACTCTGAAAAATGAGTTCGTAGGAACGGTCAGTCCGGAAGAATCGGTGTATGTGATTCCTATGGTGTCGGCGGAAGTGTTGAGCACGGAGATCAGTGTGGGCGATACCGTTGTGGAAGGACAGGAGTTATGTAAACTTGATACCGAAGCGGCGGAATTGCAGCTGGCCAGCGCCCAGGCTCAGTATAACAGCGCGGCGGCGGGAGTGCAGGCGGCCGAGGTGGGCTATGAGATCGCCCAGGCTCAGTATGACAGCACGGTGGCCCAGTTGGATGTACAGAATGAGCAGACCCAGAGACAGAAGGATCTGACTATGTACCAGATGCAGATGCAGATTGACGGCATAAACAGCGGGATTGATGATATCAATGAGCAGATTGCGGATCTGGCGGAGGATAAGGAGGACGCTAAGGATCAGCGGGATGATCTGAACAGAGCCAGGAAAAAGGCGAACGATTATGTGGCCCAGGCGTATGCCGCGTATCAGGCGGCGATGGCAGCGGTGACGGCTCTGGAGCCAGGGGAGGATCAAACAACAAAAGATTTAATTGACAATTATCCTGGAGGAGAAGCGGCGTATCGGCTTGATTTAGAACGAGCTAAAGAACAGCTTGCGGCAGCGAAAACAGCCTATGAACAGGCCCAGTCAGCAGCCGCTCAAACATCTTCCGCCTACGAGCAGGTGAAAGCGGGCATCGATTCCATTGAAGATGGGGAGGAGCAGCTTAGAGATGCGCTCTCCGATACCTATAAGAGCCTGGAGCAGACAGAGACGATAAAAGACCTGACAGAAGCTCAGTTGAATATCGACAGCCAGACGGTGCAGGATATCGGGAAGAAAACGGCAGCTCTGGGAGTGGATTCGGCGGCGGCTCAGGTAAACAGTGCAAAGGTAGGTGCAGCGGGTGCACAGATTGGCATCGACAGTGCGGAATATCAGCTGGATATGTACACTCTGACAGCGCCCATCGGGGGCGTGATCGAGGCGGTGAATGTGAAGGAGCACGATTTTGCTTCTCCCGGGACACCTGCTTTTGTCATCTCCAATAAAAATACTATGACGGTTACCTTCGGTGTGAGCGAGGGAATCCGCAATACTCTGCGGGTTGGACAAAAGATCGAGGTGGACAGAAACGGAAAGCTGTATGATGCGGTCATTACGGAGATCGGCAGCATGGTGGATCAGACCACGGGTCTGTTTGCGATCAAGTCCTGTGTGAATACACCGGACGACAGTCTGCTCACAGGCAGTACTGTGAAGGTGACAGCGGAAACGTATAGTCAGACGGAAGCTATTTTGATTCCCTATGATGCGGTGTATTATGATGACAGTCAGCCTTATGTCTATGTGGCGGTGAATGGTGTGGCACAGAGGAGGGACGTGGAGACCGGTATTTTTGATATGGATACCATCACGGTGCTCTCCGGTCTTACTACGCAGGAACAGCTGATCACCAGT
The DNA here is from genome assembly GCA_014804565.1 of Lachnospiraceae bacterium. Classification (GTDB taxonomy): domain Bacteria; phylum Bacillota; class Clostridia; order Lachnospirales; family Lachnospiraceae; genus UBA3282. Next base: position 7,669 of record JAAUZN010000049.1, on the reverse strand, counting down.
TGGTCTGCCAATTTGAGAGAGGGTGCAGAGGTGTCGGTACAGATGGTTTCCGGGGATGCGGACAACACCCAGACAACGGATGCGGAGTAGGAGGACGGTATGAGCTTAACGAAATTAGCCTTAAAGCGCCCCGTATCCATGGCTCTGGTCATCTTGGCCTTGGTGGTGTTTGGCCTTTCCTCCATACCCAGCTTTCAGCTGGAGTTGACGCCGGATATGGAGCTTCCCATGCTTTTGGTCTACACGATCTATCCGGGGGCGGATCCGGAGAGCGTGGAGGAGCTGGTGACGAAGGAAATCGAGGCTGCCGGTTCTGAGCAGAGCGGTGTGAATACTTATACTTCGCAGTCGGCGGAGAATATGTCGATGGTCATGTTCCAATATGATTACGGGACAGATCTGGATGATGCTTATATGGATCTGAAGACGGCCCTGGAGACGGCCAGAGCCTCTATGCCGGACGATGTACAGGAGCCGATGGTCATAGAGATGTCCATGGATCAGATGGAGACCATGGATATCTCCGTCACCGCTGTGGGCGACAGCGATGTGTTGAGCTATGTGAATGACACTATGGTGCCGGAGCTGGAAACCATTTCCGGTGTGGCGGATGTGACCGTGTATGGTGGCCGGGAAAATTACATAAGGGTGCTGCTCGATTCCCAGGCGATGAAAGAGTATGGCGTGACCATGAGTGGTATCGCGCAGACCATCGGCGCCATGGATTTTACAGTGCCTGTGGGAGCTGTCAGCCAGGGCTCCCAGGATATTGCGGTATCTAGCAGCGCGGATATCTCAGGCGTTGTGCAGATTCAGAATATTCCGATCACCACGGCCAGAGGGCAGGTCATTCCGCTCTCAGAACTGGCGCAGGTGGGTGAGAGCCAGCAGGATGCTTCCAGCTTAAGCCGTTATAACGGGCAGGATAATGTTACCATTGCCATTACCAAAAAGAAAAGTTATGGTACGGTGGACGTTACCAGAGACGTGGATAGTATGCTGGAGCTTTTGCAGGCAGACAATGAAGTGGTAGTGATCGACACCATCTACAATGCAAGTGACATGATCATTTCGTCGCTCTCCTCTGTGGGGACTACGCTGGCGTTGGGCGTGGCTTTCTCCATGCTGGTGTTATTCCTCTTCTTTGGAGATATCAGAGCCAGTCTGATCGTGGGAAGCGCTATGCCTATTTCCCTGTTTGCAACGATGATCGGCATGAATATGCTGGGCTTCTCCTTTAACGTGGTGACTATGGGTGCGCTGGTGATCGCCATCGGTATGATGGTAGACAGCTCGATCGTGGTGTTGGAGAGCTGTTTCCGCTTAAAGGATGAGACGGGGGAATATCAGGAGTCGGCTCTTAAGGGAACCGGTGTAGTGACCGCTTCGATCATCGCTTCTACGATAACCACAGTGGTTGTATATGCACCCTTAAGTACGATGAACGGATTGTCGGGGCAGTTGTTCTCCGAGCTGGGTATGACGATCATTATGGCTATGCTGGCTTCGTTGATCATGGCAATGACCATCATTCCTCTGCTTTTTGTAAAGTTTAAGCCGGTGGAGAAAAAGGAACTGCCCATCAATAAGCTTTTGAATAAAATCAACAAGGGATATGATAAGGTACTGCGCAAGTTATTGCCCAGGAAAGGGCTGGTGCTTGTGATCGCGGTAATCCTTCTGGTTGCGGCTTTTATGCTGGTCAGTCATATTCATACGGAACTGATGCCCAGTATGGATGAGGGGGCGTTCGCTGTCACAGCCAGCTTCCGCTCAGGAACGAAACTGGAGTTGATCGAGGAAAAGACCCGCTTTTTGGAGGAAATGGCGGAGGCGGATCCCAATGTGGATCATTACTCCTACAGTGTTTCCGGCGATACGGCGACTCTCACGGCTTATCTTGCGGATGACTGCGAACTGTCCACGAATGAGGTGATTGAGCAGTATACCAGAGAATTGTCTGACCTGACCAATATGGATATCAGTATCAGCGCCAGCGGCGCCAGCATGACCAGCATGATGAGTACCGGTATTGAGATCGATCTGCAGGGGCGCGATCTGGACGATCTGCGGGAGACGGCCAAGCAGGTACAGGATATGCTGCAGAAGATACCGGGTGTTCTGCAGACCTCTTCTGATCTGGCGGAGGCATCCACACAGGCGAAGATCGTCATCGATCCTTTAAAGAGTATGGCGGCAGGTCTGCCTCCGGTACAGGTGGCGGGAGAAATGTATAACACGCTGAGTGGTATAGAGGCGGCGAAACTGACGAGAAGCGGCGAGGAATATTCGGTACGGGTGGAGTATCCTGCCGGAGAGTATGAGGGGATGAATGACCTGATGAATATGACTCTCAGTACGCCTTACGGTACACAGATTCCGCTGTCTGAGATCGCGGAGGTGGAGTATCAGGATGCCCCGGTGTCGCTCATTCGTGTGGACGGCATCTATCAGGTGGCGGTAACGGCAAGCACCACGGAGGATGCCAGATTTACGGCTCAGGATGCGGCGGACGCGGCGATGGATCAGATGGTGCTTCCCAGAGGGGTTTCCCGCGCAACGAGTATGATGGATGATATGATGATCGATGAGTTTAAGGCAATCATCACGGCAATCTTTGTGGCGGTATTTTTGATCTTTCTGGTGATGGCGATGCAGTTTGAGTCACCCAGGTTCTCCGCCATGGTCATGATGAGTATCCCCTTTGCGTTGATCGGTTCCTTCGGCCTTTTGTTCGTGACAGGTTCTACGCTCAGTATGGTATCCCTGATGGGTGTGCTGATGCTGGTGGGTATCGTGGTAAATAATGGTATTTTATATGTGGATACGGCGAACAGACTGCGGGAGGAGATGGATCTGGAGGAGGCGCTTATCCAGAGCGGACAGCTCAGACTGCGCCCTATTCTGATGACCACCTTGACGACGATCCTTTCCATGGTGCCGATGTCCTTAGGCATCGGAGAGGGCTCTGTCATGATGGAAGGTATGGCCATGGTCATCATCGGCGGACTGATCGCTTCCACTGTATTGATTCTGTTGTTAATGCCAACTTTCTATCTGATCATAGATAAGCGCAGCAGAAGAGAGAAGAGGCTGGAGAAAAAAGAAGCCAGACGCGCCAGAAAAGAACAGAAAAGAGCAGAGAAAGAATAAAGAGAATAATAAAGGGTAAGGGATGCAAGATCAGTTCCGAATACGGAACTGATCTTTTCCATTCCATTTTGCTTCGTACAACGCCTTGTCGGCATTGTGGTAGAGCAGCTCATAGGTATCGCTTTGAGCTACGGTACTGGCACCGATGCTGGCGCCGAGCTTCTGGTCCGAGTATTTGTCATCAAAGTTCTGGTGGAAGACAGTCATAAATCTGCGAAGCATTCCATCAGTTTCTGTGGGACTGATATCGCGGCCTACGAATACGGCAAATTCATCTCCACCGAGACGGGAGACGATATCCATGTTTCGATTGAAAAATTTCTCTAACACAGCGGCAAATTCACACAGAACCTGATCGCCCACGGGATGCCCGAGCTGGTCGTTTATCAGTTTGAAATTATCCATATCGATGATGATCAGGATGCCCTGACCGGGTCTTTCCTTCAGATAAGACTGTACATATTCCTGAAAGGTTTCCCGGTTTAGCAGCTTGGTCAGCGGATCCATGCTGGACTTGGTACGGATCGTATTCATCTCCCTGGAATATATGGAGGTCAAAAGGAAGAGCACTGCACAGGCGATCACGGCGATGAGCAGCATGGGGAATTCGATCCGCCACAGACTTTTTAACACCTCATTGCGGTTCATGCAGGTGACAAAGTACCAGTCAGTGTTCTCGATGAGATGGACATCCACAAAATAGACGCTGTCATCGCCGAGAATCTCACAGAACCCGGTTTGTCCGGCATCTAACAGGCGGCTTACATTCTGATACAACAGGGAATCGTGATCGGCAGTTAAGGTCATGCCGATCATGGAAGCGTCAGCGTCTGCTACAATGAGTCTGCTGTTCTTTGTAACAAAGAAGGCGTGCGTTATCTGTTCAGAGGTGATTTCCGATGCCAGCTGGGAAGCATAATCCAGATAAATATCTGCAGAGAGCACTGTCACGGCAGAGGGCATGTTTAAACGGCTGGTCGCACTCACGCAGGTGCGGCCTGTTATGACATCCAGATATGGCTCCCCGAAGGCAAACTGATCGTGAGCCAGTCCCTCTTGGTACCAGAAGCGCTCTGTCACAACGTAATTGTCGCCCGGATCCCAGCCGGATGCAAAGTAGTAATGCCCATGATCGTCTCCCAGATACAGACCGTTGGGATAAGCTTCATGGGTGCCGACGCTGGTGGTAAGAGATTCAAAGGTGGCCTCTTCGTCAAGCCCTAACTGTTCGATCATGGTTTTGTAGATGGTCACTTCGTTCAGGACGGAATCAGTCCAGGTGTTGATCTTTTCTGCGTAGTAGTCGGATTCCAATGTCAGCGTCTCCTTTGAAAGAGCTAAAATTTCGCGTCTGACAAGCACAAAGTAGATGGAGATCATCAGTAATACGATAGGAACTATGGTGAAGACTAATTTCATATTGGCCCAGATATAGCGGTGTTTGGTTTTCAACGAATCTATCCTCCTGAATATGTAAAAAACAGTCAATTTATAATATAAGAATTGCAATAATTTTATCATATACATAGGGAAAGTCAAGGCTGGCACTCTATTGACAAATGCCGGGTGAAGTGCTAACGTGGTGGCAAAACAGGACAGGAACCGGATGGAACAAAGGGCGGAATTGTAAAGCGATGAAATATTCCATGAAAAGACAGTTTGCTTTCTTATTTATAACACTGATCACAGGTACGATCCTGTTGTGCCTGATCTTAAATTCGACTCTTCTGGGTACTTATTATCTCAATAAGAAAGAAAATGCGTTAGTGAGCGCTTATTATAGCATCAATGCGGCCTCCAATGCAGGAGATATCACTTCTGAGGAATACGATATTGAACTGAGAAAGATCTGTGAAAAATATAATATTCAGGTGTTGGTGGCGGATGGAAAATCAGAGGCTCTGAAATATTCCATGAACGATCCCCAAATTGTGCTCAAACGGCTGCTTGACAATATTTTCCGTGGAGCGGACGAGAGTGGGCTTTTGTTGAGTACAGACACCTATAAAATGCAGTTGGTCCAGGATGATAGAACGCAGACCGAGTATATTGAGATGTGGGGACTTTTGGATAACGGTTATCTCTTTATGCTGCGAAGTGCGCTGGAGGGCATTCGGGAAAGTGTATCGCTTTCTAATCAGTTCCTTACGTATGCGGGAGGGGCGGCCATTCTTGTCAGTATTTTTTTAGTCATCTGGCTTTCTAACCGTGTCACCAAGCCGATTCTGGAGCTGGCGGATATTTCCGAGCGGATGAAGCATCTGGATTTTGAGGCTAAGTATACAGGGAAGGACAAGACTGAGATCGCGATACTGGGGAATAATATCAATGAATTGTCGGAAGCGTTAGAGGAAACGATCTCTGAATTGAAAACAGCCAATAATGAACTTTTAAAGGATATCGAGAGAAAAGATAAGGTGGATGAGAGACGCAGAGAATTTCTTTCCAATGTGTCGCACGAACTGAAAACGCCTATTGCATTGATACAGGGTTATGCAGAGGGCCTGAAAGAGGGAATTAATGATGATGCGGAGAGCAGAGAGTTTTATTGTGATGTGATCATGGATGAGGCAGCCAAGATGAACTCCATGGTCAAAAATCTGCTCACACTCAATCAGTTGGAGGCTGGAAATGATGTCGTAAATATGGAACGGTTTGATGTGACTGCGTTGATTAAAAATTATATTGCCTCCTCCGAGATCCTTCTCAGACAAAAGGAGATATCCATCCGCATGGAGGACTATGGGCCGATCTACGTCTGGGGAGATGAATTTCGTGTAGAGGAGGTGTTTATGAATTATTTCACCAACGCTATCAACTACGCGCAGAAGGAAAAGGTCATTGATGTCAAGGTGACTAGGACAAAGGAGCGAGTGAGGATATCGGTCTTTAATACGGGAGAGCCTATTCCTCAGGAGAGTGTGCCCCATTTGTGGGAGAAATTTTATAAAGTAGATAAGGCAAGAACCAGAGAGTACGGCGGCAGTGGAGTCGGGCTTTCTATTGTCAAGGCGATCATGGAATCCATGAATCAGGAGTACGGCGTGATCAATTACGATAATGGTGTGCAATTCTGGTTTGAATTGGATATGGCGTGAGAAACTTAATGGATGCCGTGCAGGAGGCGGGGATTTTCACTTGTAAGAATGAAAAGAGTAGGGTATAATGTAATTGTCGCAGAAGAAAAACAAGCGCCTGCAAAGCAGGCATTTGTTTTTCTTGCGAGTTTATATTTATTGGTTATATGCAGAACATAGAATATAAAATGTAGAATATCACAGAGGAGATACAAACGTGAAAAAGGTAAGTGTGCTTTTATGTGGTCTGACCGTGGCGCTTCTGACAGCAGGATGCGGTGAAATGCCCGACCTGACACAGGAAGAAACGGATCTGATAGCAGAATACGCTGCGGGGATATTGCTGAAATATGACAAAGATCAGGTTAACAGGCTGGTGGATATTCCGATAGTTGAAGAAGCTGAGGAGGAACTCAAGCCGGAAGAAACGGAAGAGGAGCAGACTGAACCTGAGGATGAAGAGAGCACCGCAGTAGTGGATGTGAGTCAGGATGAGGAGACAGAGCCTACAGTATCTTCCGTGGAGCAGTATTACGGCGTTCCGAATGTGATGATCACTTACACAGGGTACGAAGTGGCAGACTCCTATCCGCCATCAACGGAAGAGGAAGACCTTGTTTTTTCCATGGATGCGTCGGCGGGCAAACAGCTTTTAGTATTGAAGTTTAATGCACAGAATCTGAGCGGCGAAGATCAGAATTTAAACATGTTGGGATACGGTGCAAGATTTCGGGTTTCTGTCAATGGAGAATCCAGCAAGGGGGCGTTGGCAACGATGCTGGTGAATGACATGCAGACCTACAATGATGTGATTCCGGCGGGGGCCGCAGTGGAACTTGTCAGCATTGTGGAAATACCTCAGGGAACCAATGTAGGAAGTATCGACATGATTCTCCGCGGTGGTGAGCAGGATGCGACACTCAGACTGCAGTAAACGGAGAACATACTACTAAAAACGTAAATAATCTGACCGGCTGTCATAAGAAGGAAAAAGTTGTAAGAAATTAAAAAATCCCGTTGACAGCCGGTCAAACTTCTGATATTATATGAAAGTCGCTTATGACAGGAGTTAATCTCGAAGAGATTTACTCCGATGAACCTTGACAAATAAACAGTAATGCAACCCTGAAAAGAATTCCAAGAAGAAGCGAAGTAAATTTCTAACGAAATTAACTTCTGGCAGATCCCTAAAGGGATCTGAACTTTTCAGAAGAGTATCAGAACGATACGAACAAACAAACAGTAATCAATCGAGGTAAATCTCTACGAGATTAACCTCTGAAGCAGATTCCTGACGGAATCGGCTTCGGGATTAAAAGAAGCCAAGCTTATTTTGATCCGGATCAACAGATATTTTTTAGAGAGTTTGATCCTGGCTCAGGATGAACGCTGGCGGCGTGCTTAACACATGCAAGTCGAACGGAGTCATGATGTGTGAA
>JAAUZN010000048.1 GCA_014804565.1 Lachnospiraceae bacterium | reverse complement strand
TTCCCGCATTGCTGCTTTTTGTGGGCTTTCGTTTTTTCTTGCCATAGCAAAACCTCCAAACTGTGTAATGTTATCTTACATCAGTCTGAAGGTTTACACAAACTTTGGGATAGCCCCTCATTTCTACAAAAAAGGAGCGCCGCTCCATAACTAGAAATTAGTTGTTTTGCGACACTCCCCTATTACTCTTTCCGGCTAAAACGATATCAACACAAAAGCATTTTTTATCTTTCTTTCCACCAAAAGTATTTTTACTATTTCAATTAATATGATTTAACAAAATCACTAATAAATTTATATGATATAACAGTATCTTGAAATTCACTCTATTCGGCTCAACTCCGTACAGATAGAGCCATAATACACGTTGATATAATCTGCATCAATTATTTCAACTCTGAAATTGAGCGTTTCTGAAAATAAAAAACTGGTACAGTCCAACCGCCATTGCCCATCGCTCTGGTAAAATGCATATGTATCATAAGGGCTGTAAAAATTACAATGTGTTCCATCAAATATAACCGTGACACCAGGCTGAGCCTGACCAAAACCATCAGCACCTACACTAAGCCAAGTTCCTTCAATCGCAAAGTCACTCTCTGTTTCTTCTGATTCGTCCGGCTCTTCTATTGTTTCTGCATCCCGTGATATACGCGCCAACCGTACCGCATCTGTCCCGTAAAAAACATCTATGGTGTCTTCATCAATAATATCTATGCGAAAGCGCAATGTTTCTGCAAATATATAACTGACACAGTCCAAAGTCCATTGCCCGTCTTCATAATAAAGCACATAAGTATCACAGGGACTGTAATAATTACAATGTATTCCGTCAAATACGATAATGCTGCCAAGCTGCGCCTGCCCAAAAGTACTTGTCCCCACATTTTTCCATGTCCCCTGAATGGAAAAATCACTCGTCGGGGAATCTTGTAATTCAGAATCAACACTTTCTGTAGCATGCAGACATGAATTTGTACCTGTACAGAGTTCACAGGGCGCATTGCTAACCAACTTATTTTTCACATCCTCAACATAACCATCATTCATATTGTGATTATTTGTTGAATTACCGTTTTCTGAGCGGTAATTTTCATACTCATCAGTATGCCCAAATTTTGCATTAACTGCGCTGACGCCTAAAACCCCCAAATTACCATATGGTCCAAATGAGTCATAGTGATTATAGATATTATGGATATTCTCATACCCCGCAGACGCATTTTTTTCCGTCGTAAGTACTTCAATAGCCCCAAAAGTATATACATAAATATCATCTTGAACAGCTTTATCTCCCCACCATTCGCTGCTTCCTATCCCTGCAGTGAGACGCGCTCCAACCATATTTGCAGCAGCACCACCAAGGCTGTGCCCGGCAACCAATATTTTTAAATGCTGCGTCGACTTGACATCAGGATATAATTTATTCACATATTCATTAAGCCCATCCCATATCTGCTCTTCAAAGTCGTATACATTGTCCCAGACAGTCCTATCAAGAAATGGATGAACCTTATTCGGATCAAGAGGCCAGCCTTTAAAAAAATCACCTAAGCTTTCTGATATATTTTTTGTGCCGCGCGCTGTAATAATCAGAATTGTTGTGTCTGTCCCGTTGATGGAGCATGCAAGATGTCCGATTGCAAAAGCGCCCCCATTTGTTTTTTGTTCTTTAAGGAGTTCTCCCCCAGATTCATAGCAGCCGACTGCTTTAAAACCTATGTCATAAGATGCATACAGCTCTTTGATCCCCTCTCCGTTTGTATCTTCCGAAGCCGCACTCATCTGAGCTGCCACAAGAGCCAACTCATCACTATAGCTTGTGGCCGGTTCTTTTAAAAGCATTGACCATAAAGTCTCATCTGCATCCTCTGGCATTTCAACATTGCCTTCTACCTGCACCGATGTTGTACTTGGTCCATCACCACAGGAGCATAGAATAAAAATCATCAAAGCAGACAATATAACAGCCATCATTTTCTTTTTCATTCGTACATCTCCCAAAATAAATTGACATATATTTTCTATTTATCATACCAAAATATATGTCAATTTTCCATACAAAATATCACACATGTCATCTAGCTAATCGTACATAATGCATAGGGAATCAATAGTTAGATTTTATATAATAACAGAATGTCCTGAATGTCAGATTGCTATTTTGCTGCAATTACAGTATCATCTCACCGACTTTGCCCATATCTATCATCCGATATAAGGCCTTTTAATCTTAGAAAGACTACTCACATTTGTATGTCTTGCTTTCTTTATCCCACTTTGCCTCTTATTTAACTAGAATACTTTTTCTGATTTTACTATTACTTTTTAGATTCATTTGAGCAGTATTTTTATTTGCCACACAAGCCGTTCTAAAAGGAAACCCCTCAGACCACATTTTACATTGCATAAAGTGGTCTGAGGGGCTATGACTGTTTCCTATTTTTATTAATCCAACCTTACAACCTGATTTTTCCCGGCTGCCTTTGCCATATAAAGTGCCTTGTCTACTCTATTATAAAGCACATCGGAACTTTCATCCCTTGCCTGCGTTACTCCGATACTGACTGTCTGGCATCCGGCAGTTTCATAAGATACCGCCGAAAACTCCTTGCGGATTTTTTCTGCCAGAACCGCTGCGTCATCCGCATTGGTATCCGACAGCAATATCATAAATTCTTCGCCGCCCCAACGACCGAGGTGGCAGTATTGCACTCCTGTCATTGTGTTCCTAAGGACATCAGCCAGAGCCTGAATCACGTGGTCTCCCTCTTTATGCCCATAGACATCATTTACCTTTTTAAAATTATCAATATCCAGCATGATCAGAGAAATATTGTTATGTGTTCTCTGCTCTTTGCGCTTTTCTAGGGCGTCGCGAATATTTCTCTCGATCTCCGCACGGTTATAAAGTCTCGTCAATCCATCCGTAACAGAGGTTAACGCAAGCTTCTTATTCATTTCCTCCAACTCTGCAGTGGATGCCTCGATAAAGGAAACAAAACGTCTGATAATCGGTATCTTCTCGTTATTGTCCTTGTCAATCTGTGCCCTGGCAATATTCACTTTTTCGCCTGTTTGCGGCATATCTCCCTCGCGCATGGCAACAATCACAAGGGTCACATTGAAATTGAGCATATCGCCCTTTATGCGTATAAACTCGCCATGCGTATAAAAACCGGTTGTAGGCGCAACGCTGTTAAACAGAATCGTCTCGTCACTAATATTATCATTTCCCCAGAATGCCCTTCTGGCAGCACAGGAAAATGTCTGTATCACTTCAGGGCGAAAGTCTGCGATCTTCTGCCCGTCCTCCCTGATACTGGCAAGAATCGTTTCCGGGTCACCGTAGGCCAGTCTGACAATCGCATCTTCCTGCATGTCAGAGGACATCACAAGAGAATCGTCATCATTGACTGCCAGAGGACAGCGCAGAATATTGACATCGCCATGTTCCAGAAAGAGCGGAAATTCCAGTGTATTGGAGAAAAACCTGTCATTCTTGTTGATATTTAAAAATCTCCGGTAAACGTCCAAAGCGGGTTTGCCGTCCAGTTCATACAAGATCTCTCTGTCTGCTTTTGTAACCCTGAATTTTCTCTTTAACGGTTTCCATCCCGAAATAAAAGTGCTGTATGTATGAAAATCCTCTCCGCCCAGCAGCAGGAAAATGATACCATGCTCTAAAAATCCGTTTCCTTTGGAAAACACGAACGCCGTCTCATCATCCATATCCGGATTAAAGGCACCGCCGCCAAATACCTGTATATCCTCCCGCAAAAGGCTCATTTCATTACAAAACTCCATCATGGACATATCCATGATAGTGGCATGCATTTCCACCGCCTGCACCCAGGGATTGACATCGCAGCATTTTTTCAGCTCCGCCACATCCTGAACCGCATTTTCCTCCGAAAAGGGAAGCTGCAGAATTTTCGCCTGTGTAGTCTCATATTCAAAAATGGTACAGGTTAAAATAATTTTGGTGTCGGACAATGCTCCATCCATGATATTGGCATTCGTTGTACATCCCAAATACAGCGCATCCGGCATCTCATCATCCAGATAATCGCAAATATGCCGGATATGCTCAAACTCCATATCCTCCGAATATATTCTGAATATAGTAACATAACCCGAATGGGAATCGCGCCATTGCTTAATCTCATTCAGCTTTTCAAGTAAGCCCTGATCATCTTTATAAAGAATTTGAAATTGCTTCATATTCCTCTCCCTTGTATTTATTCGTAACCTCTTTTACAAAATATTATAAAGGGTATTTATTATTTTGGCAATAACAAAGCCACCTCATAATACCTTGAACATAGAATGCCCTGTTTGCAACATAAGTTGCCAACTGCTTCTACAGATTACTATGCTTCTTCCCCACGCTCTTTCTCAGATAATTCCCTAAATTCGTCAGACACAGCAGCGTGATCACCAAAAANGCNCCCGGAATCAGAATGCTCCACCAGGAACGGCTAAGCAGCGCCTTCTCCGACAGGGAAAGCATACTGCCCCAGGTGATCACCTCCACCGGCAGGCCAAGCCCCATAAAACTCAGGGTGGATTCCGCTACAATGGCATTTCTGACCTGCATGACCACCATAAACATCAAAGAAGCAACCAGATTGGGGGCAAAGTGCTTTCGCAGAATGTGAAAAAAACCGCCGCCAAGACATCTGGCCGCCAGTATATACTCCGTGTTTCGCAAAATCTTTATCTCTGTCCGCACCACCTTCGCCATACTCATCCATCCGGTCAGTCCGATCACCAGGGCCAGTCCAAGGACATTTTCCCCTCCCACGACAGCCTGCAAAAAGACGGTGAGCAGAAGGTTCGGCACGCTTAAGAAAATATCCGTCACCCCCATGATCCCCTCATCGATCCGGGGGCTCACACAGGCACTCACGCTTCCCACCAAAATCGCGATCACCGTGGACAAAAGGGTTGCCAGAAATCCAATCCCCAGAGAGAGTCCGCCTCCGTACCAGATCATGGAAAAAATATCACGGCCCATAGTGTCCGTCCCGAAGAGAAATTCGCGATTGGGTGCTGTGTTATAGTGCTCCAGATCCATATAGGACGGATCCCCTGTCAGGAGCAGAGTACAGAGCAGGCATCCAATGACTATGGCAGTCAATGTAGTCAGAGAAATCCGAGGGCACTTTTTCTTCACCATCTTGGCACCTCCCCTGTCTTTACTCTTCTCTCCGCGCGCATCCGGGGATCAAGACGCTCATTCAGCATCTGTGCCAGCATATTACCGAAAATGACCAGCGCACCGGTGAGGAGACTTAAGAGCATCAGAAGATTATAGTCCTTAAATCTGGCGCTCTCATAGACCAGTGTACCGATGCCGGGATAGGAAAAAACCGTCTCCACCACATAGGTGCCGCCCAGAATGTGAGGCAGGGCGATCGCCATCATACTCAGATAGGATGGCAGGGCATTTCTCAGACAATGCTGGCACAGCACCTGCATCCCGGACAATCCTTTCATCCTGGCTAAAAGCACATAATCCTGCCGCGTTTCCTCCAGCAATCTGTTGCGGAGCAGATAGGCGTAATACCAGAGATGTCCCAGCACTACCACAGTGAGCGGCAATATCAAATGCCGCACTCGATCACCAAGATCAGTCTCCCTGCCGATCGTGTAAGCGCCCGCACTGGGCAGCCACCCAAGACACACGGCAAATAACAGGATCAAAAGCAATGACAGCCAGAATTCAGGGATACAGCTTGTAACCGTGCCGATCATACAGATCGTCCGGTCTATCGCTTTCTCCTCCTTCCACGCGCAGAGCAGTCCGAGGAGGAGCGACAACACAAAGATAAGTACAAAACCAAGACCGCCCAGCAGAAGCGTATTGCCAAACCGCATGGCGATTACTTCTTTCACATCCATCTTATATTTATAGGAAATGCCGAAGTCGCCATGAAGCGCTCCCGCAAACCACCGCATATACTGCAGGGGAATCGACTCCCGCAAACCCAGCCTCTCCTCCGCCAGCTCCCGCTCTTCGACACTCATTTTCTCCACCCGATCTCCATAGTAGGAGCGCAGAGGATCGCCGGGCGCCAGTCTGGAAATAGTAAACACCAGAATGGACAGCAAAAAGATACTCCCTATGCATTTTATGATGAGCTCACCCGCCCTGATAATATCCTGTTTCATCCGTCTATTCCATCGTCCACTCTGCAATATTCCAGAAGATACCCACACCGTGATGGCCCATGACCGTATCCGCAGAAATGCCGTGAATGGAGGCATCCGCCACATAATTCGCATCCACATAGCAGATAAAGGCGTAGGCAGGGTCCTTCGCCAATTCCTCCTGAAAGCGGTTGTAGGCCGCAGCGCGGACTTCATCGTCATCGGACCTGCGCGCCTGTGTCAGATATTGATCCACTGACGCATTGGAGTAACCGCTGTAATTGGCAGCCTTATCCGTGCCAAAGACCTTGTAGGTGTGGTCATCCGCATCGAAGGGACTGCCCCAGCCGATCAGATAGGCCATCTGTCCACTCCAGTCCACCTGAGAGGGAATCTCCACCGTACAGTCAATCCCTATTTCCCGGATCTGCTGAGCCGCCGCCTGTGCAATATCCAGCCGCACCTGATCGCCTGCGCCCACGCTGATCACAAAGGCAAGCTTCTCCCCGTCCCTTTCATAATAGCCATCCTCTCCCATCACACACCCGGCAGCCTCTAACACCGCCCTGGCTTTCTCCGGGTCATAGTCATAATGCTCCACCGCCTCGTTATTGTATTTATTTCTCTGAAGCGGCCCGTAGGCGGGAATGCCCTGCCCCAGGAGCACCGCCGAAATGATCGCCTCCCGGTCGATGGCATAACAGATCGCGGGAATGATATCTCTGTTTTTTGTCCAATATGTATTCCGAAAATTAAACAGAATGCCCCGATAATCGGAGGTTTCCATCTCATAGCAGACATACCCGTCACGATCCNCAAAGGACCTGGCCGCCGCAGGCGTCANNAGNGCCAGATCCAGCTCCCCGGATTCCATCTGTACCGCCTTGGCATTGTCATCCGTCACAATTTTAAAGATCACCCGGTCGATATGGGGCGCTCCCCGGAAATATGTCTCATTTTTCGCCAGAACGATCGCCTGTCCCACATCCCAGCTTTCCAGACGATAAGGACCNGTTCCCACNGGAGNNCGNAAAAAAGCCGACTCCTGCATATCCTCTCCCTCCAGCAGATGCTTCGGGAGTACCGGCATGGTCATATAATCCAGAAACGCCACATTGGGNGCGGATAATCGAAAAGTGATCGTTGTGTCATCCACAACCNTGATTTCTTCTACGTCCTCATAGTTCGGTGCATTTTCCGAAGCATTTTCAGGATNNATAATAGCTTCGATGGTAAATTTCACATCCTCCGCCGTAAAAGGCTCNCCGTCATGCCACTGCACCCCCTCCTCCAAATGAAAGGTNTAGGTACAAGTATCCCCATCAAACTCCCAGCTCTTTGCCAGGCCNGGAACCACCTCATTCTCNCCGTTATGNGCTGTCAGNCCNTTAAANAGCAGNAGNTTGATCTCGCCNTGNTCATCCATAGCCGGGTTGATGCGGGTGTAATCTCCGCTGCCGTAAATCAAAGTCGTCAGCTCCGTAGCCGCCGTTTCTCCTGCCCCCGGTTTTTCTCCTGCGATTTTCTCTTCTGCAGTCTGCCCTGTCCCCGTCATCCCGCAGGACGTCAATACGGACAACAGCACCACCATGCCGATCAGCAGCCCTGCGTTCTCCTTCATGCTTTTCCAAAATTTCATATACTTTCCAATACCTCCCGGATCGACATGCCCTGCTCTCTGGCAATGCGCGCCAGATCCTCGTACTCATATTTTTCTCTGGTCACGCCGTAACCCGCAGAAATTTTTTTGCGGATCTCCCCGTAAGGTGTCTGCACCTTCTCCTCAAAACGCCCCAGCGTATATCTTCTGGAAATGTTCTCCCGGATACCGATGGTAGTGGTGTGCCGGAAGATAAGCGCCACCATCTCGTCTTTCATAGCCTCTCTGCACATGACATGCAGTACAAGTCCCGGTCTGGATTTTTTCATGCCGGCAGATACCGTATACGTCTCCAGCGCTCCCGCCGCGAGAAAGGTCTCCATGGCAAACCCGACAGCCTCCGCCGTCATATCATCCACATTACAGCACAGCTCCGCTACGGTATCGCCCTCTGCCGCTGTCTCGCCGATCAGAGCCCGCACACAGTTCGCCGCCGGAAAATCCTTTTTGCCCATGCCGTAGCCGATGGCCTTTGTCCGCATAACAGGCATAGCGCCAAACCGGGTAGCAAAATATTTTAAGAGCGCCGCGCCGGTAGGGGTGCAGAGTTCTCCCGCAATCTCACCGCCGTAGATCGGCACATCTCTCAGGATATAAGCTGTGGCAGGCGCCGGCACAGGCAGAATACCGTGGGCGCATCTCACCTGCCCGCTGCCCACATGAACAGGAGAGACGATCACCTGATCCGGTGCCAGTCTGTCCATCATCACGCAGACCGCAGTGATATCCGCCACCGCATCCATAGTACCTACCTCATGGAAATGAATTTCTGTAACAGGCACTCCGTGCACATGACTCTCCGCCTCCGCGATCAGGCCAAACACCGCCAGGATATCCTTCCGAATCCGTTCCGACACGGGAAGCGCCCCCACGATATGCTCGATCTCGTGCATTCCGCTGTGGTGATGGTGTGCGTGACTATGTGCATGCTCATGCGTGTGACTCTCCTCGTAACCGTGCTCGTGTGTCTCCTCATGACTATGCTCATGTCCGTGCTCATGCATCTCCTCAGATTCTTCCTCCCCGTGAATGCGCACGGAGGCGTGCGTCCCCGTGATCCCGCACTTCTGAGCAGGCTCCCAGCTCATCTCCACACCGGGAATCCCCAGCCCGTTCAGCTCAGAGAGCACCTTTTCCCGCTCCGGTAACAGCTCTGCAAGCGCCGCCGTCAACATATCACCCGCCGCGCCCATGCTGCAATCTAAATATAAAGTTTTCATCTTTCCCTCCCTTTCCCATGATTGATCATATTAGCCAGATATCCAGCCCCAAATCCGTTATCGATATTCACAACAGACACGCCGCTGGCACAGGAATTCAGCATCGATAACAGGGCCGACATACCCTGAAAAGAAGCGCCGTATCCCACGCTGGTGGGCACCGCGATCACCGGGCAGTCCGCCAGTCCGCCGATCACACTGGCCAGCGCTCCTTCCATCCCCGCAATGGCGATGATAACGGAAGCGTCCATGATCTCATCCAGATGTGCAAGCAGGCGGTGAAGCCCCGCCACGCCCACATCATAGAGCCGTACCACCTCATTTCCGTAGGCTTGGGCAGTGAGAGCCGCCTCCTCCGCTACGGGAATGTCCGAGGTGCCGCCGGTGGCCACCACGATCCTGCCGATCCCATCGGGCTCAGGGAGTTCTCCCACAAGACCAATACGCCCTTCCTCATAGTAGGACAGCTCATGCACCTTTTTTACTTTCTTCGCCTTTTTCGCGGAAAGCCTGGTGATCAATATGGTCTTCTGTTCATTTTTCTTCATACTGTCGATAATACCCACGATCTGCTCTGCCGTCTTCCCTGCGCCGTATATGACCTCCGGCGCTCCCTGCCGGACGGTCCTGTGCAGATCCACCTTCGCATAACCGATATCCTCAAAGGGCTGCTTTTTGATGGCAAGAAGAGCATCCTCCACGGTCATCACCCCATCTCTTACCTGTTCCAGCACTTTTTTGACATCACTCATTTTCCCACCTCCATATCTAGTCTTTCCTCTATTCTGCACAAAAAAGGCACACAATTCTTCTTAGAAGAATCGTATACCTTCCTGAGTATACCTTATCCGTTATCGCAAATATCTGTCAGCACAGCGATCAGCTGCACTGTCCTGTCACCCTTTTATCAGACGCCACGAAAACTTCTGTTTTCCCTCTCAGCTTCCTGCTGAGTCTCGATGCGTCTATTATATCTCTGATCCTGCGACGCTAGACAATCCGCCGTACGGTTATGATGCTTCGATAGGTGGCGGAGGTTATCTTGATTCCCGTGCGCTCCGTGCTGGCGTGCACGATCTGTCCATTACCTATGTAAATACCCACATGACCGCCGTAGTAGATCACATCTCCCGGCTGTGCCTCGGAATAGGACACGCCTTTACCTACCGTAGATTGGGAATAGGAGCTTCTGGGTAAGGAAATGCCAAAATTCTGATAGACTGCCATCACGAAGCCGGAACAGTCCGCGCCGTTNGNCAGGCTTGTGCCGCCNGCCACATAAGGGTTCCCNACAAACTTGCAGGCAAACTTTGCAATATCCGCCCCCTTGCCGCTGCCGGAAACAGTTGGCTTGGGCGTTTCCTCCTTTTTGGAAGAGCTTCCGGAATCTTCNCNGCCATCCTGCGACGCCAGNGCCTCCTGCTCCTTCTTGCGCTTTTCCTCCTCTTCCTTTCGCTTTCTCTCCTCTTCTTCTCTGCGCTTGNGCTCTTCCTCCTCCAGCTTTTTGATCTGCGCCGTCTCCTGCTTGATCTTCGCNGTATAGTTNGCNGCNTCCTGCTTTGCCTTGGTGAGCATCACACTGTAATTTTCNTACTCCTCACGCTTTTGGGCAAGCATTTCTTCCATGTANGCCTGTCCCTCCTGCAGCTCTATATGGGAGGTCTCAAGCTCCGACTTATCCTCCTCCAAGGTATCCTGCAGCTCCTGCACACGTTGCACGGTATCCTCGTACTCCGCCANCAGCTTTCTGTCNTAGTCNTAAAGCTCCTCCACATACTTTGCCTTATTGACCATGTCGCCCATGTTTCCGGCGCCGAAAAACATATGCAGATAGGAAGTCTCTCCCTTCTCATACATAAACTGGATCCGGATCTTCATGGAGGCATACTGCTCNTCCTTCTCCGCCACCGCCGCNTCATAAGCCACCTGTGTCTCNGCGATCTCTTCCTCTTTCTGGGCAATAGCCTCCTCGATGAGATTGATGTCCGTGATCAGGCTCACCAGCTCCGCATCCATCTCCTCGATCTCCTCACCCACGCCTTCCTGGGCGTCCTGCGCTTCCGAGATCTGCTGGTTGGCTTTGTCAAGCTGGGATTGATTTTTCTTGATATCTTTTTGGAGATCGGAAATAGTGGTAGCCGATATCGGATCTACCACAGAAAGACACAATATGATTGTTATGATAATATACAGCCGTCTCTTGATCTTTCTCTTCATTTCCGTTACAGCCGTCAAGGCCGTCCGTTCTCAAATCAGTCCTCTTATGGTTACAGTTCACAGTTGTTCACTGTTCTCGGGAAGGGNATCACATCGCGGATATTGCTCATACCGGTCAGGTACATCACGCACCGCTCAAAGCCCAGCCCGAAGCCCGCATGTCTGGCAGAACCGTATTTTCTGAGATCCAGATAGAACTGATAATCCTCTTTATTCAGACCCAGTTCATCCATCCGCTTCTCTAAAAGCGCCAGATCATCCTCTCTCTGGCTGCCGCCGATGATCTCACCGATCCCGGGCACCAGACAATCCATAGCCGCTACCGTTTTGCCGTCCTCATTCAGCTTCATGTAGAAAGCCTTGATCTCCTTGGGATAATCCGTCACGAATACAGGGCGTTTAAACTCCTGCTCCGTCAGGAATCTCTCGTGTTCGGTCTGCAGATCGCAGCCCCATTCCACTTTATATTCAAAGTCGTCATTGTGCTTCTTTAAGATCTCGATGGCATCCGTGTAGGTCACATGGGCAAAGTCAGAATTCAGCACATGGTTTAAGCGCTCGATCAGTCCCTTATCCACAAACTGGTTAAAGAAATTCATCTCCTCCGGCGCATTTTCCAGCACATAGCGGATCACATGCTTTAACATCGCCTCCGCTACCATCATATCATCTGTCAGATCGGCGAATGCCATCTCCGGCTCGATCATCCAGAACTCCGCCGCGTGTCTGGTCGTATTGGAGTTTTCCGCCCGGAAGGTAGGCCCGAATGTATATACGTTCTTAAACGCAAAAGCATACGTTTCCACGTTCAGCTGTCCGCTCACTGTCAGATTGGTGGGTTTCCCGAAGAAATCCTGTGAAAAATCCACTTCTCCCTCCTCTGTCATGGGAAGATTTTTTAAATCCATCGTGGTTACCTGGAACATCTCGCCCGCACCCTCGCAGTCGCTTCCCGTAATGAGCGGCGTATGCACATACACGAAGCCTNNNTCCTGGAAAAAGGTGTGGATCGCATAGGCGATCAAAGACCGCACCCGGAACACTGCCTGAAAGGTATTGGTTCTGGGACGCAGATGGGAAATGGTGCGCAGATACTCAAAGCTGTGTCTCTTTTTCTGTAAGGGATAGTCCGCCGTGGAGACGCCTTCCACAATGATCTCCTCCGCCTGCATCTCAAACTTCTGTTTCGCCTGGGGCGTCGCTACNATCTTGCCTCTCGCCACGATCGCAGAACCCACATTTANCTTGGANATGGCCTCNAAATTNGANAGTCCGTCCGCATACACGACCTGNAGCGGTTCAAAAAAAGTACCGTCGTTTAATACGATAAAACCGAAAGTCTTGGAATCTCTGATGCTTCTGACCCAGCCGCCCACAGTCACTTCCCTGTCGATATAGCTTTCACTGTCCCGATATAGATCCTTGATATCTGTCAAATCCATCCTGCTATTCCTCCATTAATCATTATATATTTATTCTCAGAAGCCAGTACACGAAAACATTCCAGAAAGAATTACGGAGTAATTCTTTGGTCGCAGGATGCTGATCCTGCGACGGTTATTCTGCTGCCGGCGACNTCCCCTGAATATTCCCGTTCTCCTTCAGAAAAGCCACCACGTTTTTCCGCATCATATCCTCTTTGATGGACTCCTCATCCATATTCTCTTTCAACTCCTCCTCAGAGGCATAGCCATACACCGTCATGATCGCAGAAACCTCCTCTGCGATTTCCTCNTCGGTTGGATTAAGNCCCTCGTTGTCGGCNATTGCCTGATACATGATATACCGCTTCGCCATCTGCATGCCTTCCTCTTCAAAAGCAGCGCGATAGGCATCCTCATCCATTCCCTGATAAAGCATGTACTGTGCCAGTGTCATCCCATAGGAAGCGGCTCTGGCGCTCACGTTGTTCTCAATACTCTGGGTATAGCGATTCACCAGCTCCTCCGGCAGATCCTGAAAGGTGCTGTCGTTCATGAGTGTGGACGCCAGCGTCNTCTCAATCTCGTTCTCGTAGGTAGTCAGAGCCGACTGGTAATAGAGCTCGTAGACCCAGTCATTGAGCTCCGCCACCGTCTGGCACTGCCCCACATTGTATCCTTCTTCACTCAACTGCTGCACCAGTTCATCNGTAAGNTCCGGATATTGNTTNTCACTGATGCTGTTGACNGTCACCTCAAACACCACGGGCTGTCCCGCCAGATCNGGATTNGTNTAAGGATCCGGAAANGTNAGNTTNAGNCTNACCTGTTCTCCGATCTCAACGCCGATCAGTCCTGACTCGAAGCCGTCGATAAACTGTCCCGAACCNATGGTCANATCAAAANCNGCTCCCGTNCCGCCNTCAAAGGCNACNCCGTCCTGATATCCCACAAAATCAATATTNGCAATATCCCCCTCCTGAACGGGCCGGCCTGTCACAGACACGGTCTCCGCCTTGGGTTCCAGGAAATTGCTATTGATATAGTCGTCCACATAGTCGTCCGTNATTTCCATCATGTCCGCCGTTGCCTCAAGGCCCATGTAATTCCCCAGCGTTACATATTTTTCCGCCTTAATGTCCTTTAAATACTCTTTACTGCCGCAGGCAGTCAGAAACAGCGATGAGACAAACACCGCCGCCACCGCACAAACTTTTCTTTTCATATCTCCTCGTATCACTCCTTACTATCTGTTTCAAANCCGCTGTTTTTTTCTTTTNCGGCTCTTACATCTTACCACACGTATCCCTGATTTGTCCACATCTACAAACAGCCGCCGTCTGATGGCGGCAATATTTATTGCTGCTTATATCATATAGAATTATCATATAAAATCTTGCGCAATGCCGGAATCAATGATAAAATAACCATTGCACCACAATGAAATGAAAACGGAGGCAACAAAATGAGTACGTTCACAATTGTTCTGTTGGTGATCCTGGCCGTCATGCTCGTGGCCGTGGTCGTCTTATATTTTGTAGGAAAAAAGGCTCAGAAAAGGCAGGCCGAACAGCAGGAACAGATCGATGCCATGAAACAGACAGTCTCCATGCTGATCATCGACAAAAAGCGCATGAAGNTAAAAGACGCGGGGCTCCCCCAGATCGTTTTGGAACAGACACCCAAGCTGCTGCGCAATTCTAAACTGCCGGTGGTAAAAGCCAAGGTNGGACCGCAGATCATGTCCCTCATCTGTGAGGAGAAGATTTTTGATGCCGTTCCGGTCAAAAAAGAAGTAAAGGCTGTTGTCAGCGGTATTTACATCACGGATGTGAAAGGACTGCACGGCAAAGCACCCGTGGTAGAACAGAAGAAAAAGAGTAAATTCAAGCAGTTGGTAGAAAAAGCACAGGAAAAAGCAGGCGCAAAGCCTGTAAAATGATTCAGAATAAATCAGCGGTTTTACGCACGAAGCGTGAAGCCGCTGTTTTCTTCTTTGGGGAGAATTTCAATCCGGATATGACAGTCCGACAGAAACTCATAATTGATATCCAGCGCGTAATCCACATCTACCAGAATCGCATCTTCCCTCTCTTCTATCACGATCCGTTTGGTATCGATGCCCACCAGAATCTGTCCGAAGGGAGTATTATAATTCGACATATTCTTTTTATTTTCCTGAAATATCATATGCACGTTCACCAGACCGTTGCGTGTCAGCTCCACCATGTGGCTGCCGATCTTAAGCCGGTTCTTCGTGGGACGATCAAATCCTTCTGTGACCTCCTCATAGATCACATAATGCTTGTCGTTCTTTTTATAATAATCGCCTACGGTAACGATTTCAATCTTATCGGCGTTTTCCTCCCGCTGGTCGAACTGCAGCCCTCGCAGGGTCAGTAATACCTCTTTTGTCATAGCAAACCTTCTCCCGCTAATATTCGTCAATATTGATGACCTTGGCAGACAAAATGCCGTAGGTCAGAATGGAGTTCGCAAAGCGTTGGAACTTATCGGCGGCATCGCTGACAAAGAAGCGATACAGCTCTGTGCCCAGGCCCGGCCTGTGCTCGCTCTCCAGATCCTTCTCCTCCAGAAGCTGCTTTAATTCCCTGGCTGTCTCATAGGCGGGGTTGACCAGAGTAACGCTCTCCCCCATGATTTTTGCCACCGTGGAGCGCAGCATCGGATAGTGGGTACACCCCAATATCAGTGTGTCAATCCCGCTGTCGATCAGCTCCGCCAGATAGCGGCGCGCGATCTCGTCCGTCACGGGATCCTCCCACAATCCCTCCTCCACCAGAGGGACAAAGAGCGGACACGCCTTTCCCAAAACGCTGACATCTTTGTCATTCTTTTCTATGTAACGGCTGTAGATTCCGCTGTGGATAGTGGCCTCCGTGGCCACAACCCCGATTTTTTTATTTTTCGTCGCCTCTAGTGCCGCTCTGGCACCCGGCTTGACCACCCCGATCATCGGAATATCCACCTCTTTTTCCAGCTCCTCCAATGCATAGGCGCTGGCGGTATTACATGCCACCACAATGGCCTTTACCTGCTGGCTCTCCAGAAAACGAACGATCTGTCTGGAAAATTTCGTCACGGTCTCTCTGGATTTACTGCCATAGGGCACTCTCGCCGTGTCGCCGAAATATACGATCCGCTCGTTGGGCAGCTGCCGCATGATCTCACGGGCCACAGTCAGGCCGCCCACCCCCGAATCAAACACACCAATCGGTCTGTTATGCCATTCTTCCTGTCTACTCATATTCCTTCTCTGCTCCCAGATTCTTTTCGCACCACTCTAAAAGTCTGCTGCTTATCACCAGNTCCTCTCCCGAGGAACNCCAGATCTCCGCCGCATCTATTTCTTCCGTCTGCATCCTGCCGTCCGCGTCCGATATCACCTCGCAGGTTTCCTGCGTAAAGCAAAGTTCAGGATAAAAAACACTCCACCATGCTGTGGCAAGAACGCAGGCTGCAAATGCTCTTCCTTTTTTCCACATGATCCTTTCTCCCATCTGCCGGATCTTTCCGACACTGAGAGTATGCCCGTTCTATGGCGTTTTGATACAGGCAGGGCAGGAGATACTCTAGTTTTTCCTGCGGGGATCAATACGGATCTGTCTTATAATAGATCGTTCCTGATTGTCGATATGAAGGCGCGCCGCCGCCGCCGCTTTCTCCTTATCCCCATTCATAATGCTCTCATATATCATCCTATGCTCATTGATCAGATTTTCATGCCCACTCTCATCCTTGATATACTCAAAGCGATAGCGGTACATCTGCTCAGACAGATTATTGATCAGCTGAACCAGCCGTTGGTTGCCCGTAGCCTGCACAATGATATCGTGAAGCTCCACATCGGCCTCCGCGATAGACACTGCGTCCCCGGTCCGGGTGACCTCCTCGAAATGATCACAGGCCCTCTTGAGTGATGCCTTCCCCTCTGCTGTGATCCTGTCACAGGCAAGCTCCGCACAGAGCGCATCCAGAGCACGGCGCACCTCCAGCACATCCTGCAGACTCTTTTCCGTGATCTGTGCCACCTCAGCTCCCCGTCTGGGAATCATGGTGACCAGCCCCTCCAATTCCAGCTTCCGTATCGCCTCCCGGATCGGCGTCCGGCTCACGCCCAAACGGTTCGCCAGATGAATTTCCATCAGCCGCTCTCCCGGCTTGAGTTCTCCTGTCAGGATCGCCCGGCGCAGCGTGTTGAACACCACATCACGCAGCGGAAGGAACTCGTCCATATTTACCGTAAAATCATTTTCCATATGTCATCTCCTTCTGTTTCTAAGGTGTCCTGCCCGTCTGCGCATAGCCTTCACAGCACGTAGTCACAAACACAGCATCCGCAAGCCCTCTCTCCTTTATGGCCGCCGCAATCTGCGACGCCTGCTCCTTCTCCTTACAAATACCGAATACGGTGGGACCACTGCCGCTCATCAGCGCGTTTTCCGCTCCCATTTCCCGCATCAGTTCCTTTAATCCACTAATAACAGGATATTCCCTCTCTGTGACCGTCTCAAGCACATTGCCCATCCTGTCCGTAATTCCCTGCAAGTCACCCTGGGTCAGCGCCTGAACCATACCGTCGATATCGGGATGATAGGACAGTTTGTCCGCCTGCAGGTGTCCATAGACAAACGCAGTAGACACATCGATGGGCGGTTTCGCCACCACCAGATGACAGGCCGGGGGCGGGGCCAGCGGCGTCAGGATTTCTCCGATGCCCTCCGAGAGCATGGTCCCTCCCACAAGACAGTAGGGAATGTCCGCACCCAGCTTTACCCCCAGCTTTTGCANCTCTTCCGTAGAACAGCCCAATGCAAAAAGAGTGTTCATTCCCCGCAGCGCAGCAGCCGCATCAGCGCTTCCGCCCGCCATACCCGCCGCGATAGGGATCCNTTTTTTTAAAGTGATCTCCACGCCCTCTNCGATATTTTTCTCCTGCAGCAGAAGAGCCGCCGCGCGGCAGANCAGATTATCCGNCCCCGCCGACAGATCCGCGCCCTCAATCCTGAGCGCAATGCCGGGTTCTTTCCTCCTCTGAAACGTCAGATCGTCATAAATATCCACGGTCTGCATGATCATTTTTAATTCATGATAGCCATCCGGTCTGCGCCGTAACACATCCAGACCTAAATTTATTTTTCCGTAAGCTCGCTCTCTCACCATGATCGACTGAAAATTCCTTTATTTCGCTGAAACATATTTTTTATGGCAACAATGTATTTTGTATACAAAGATTGTACTTAATTTTGTACACACTGTCAAGTTTCCTCTTTCTGAAAGGAATTTTTTTCAAAATTTCTTTTTTACATCTAATTTATCCGGGAAAATAGTACGATATAGTAAATAGAAAAGGGAGATTGCCCTATGGCGGTCTTTATGTAACAATAAACATTCATTACATTATCCAAGGAGGGAACACCCATGAGCGTAAACGGAATTAGCAATGTAGGCGCAAGCGCTTACGAAACATACTCGACAACCACACAGACAGAGACGAAGCCTGCGGAAGAGATTGTAAGCCAGGACAAGGACAATGAGCAAAAGAAAGATAACGGCGTAGTTTATGAGCCTTCAAAGGACACGGCTGTATCCGCTAAGAAATATGTACAGAACACAGAGCTGATCAATAAAATGAAAGCGGATGCTGAGGCACACACACAGCAGCTGCAGAACATCGTACAGCAGTTGATGACCAAGCAGGGGCAGACCTTCAATGTTGCCAACGGCAATATGTGGCAGTTCCTTGCAAGCGGCAAGTTTGAAGTGGATGAGGCTACCAAGCTGCAGGCACAGGAAGACGTTTCCGAGGACGGTTACTGGGGCGTTAAGCAGACATCCAACAGAATCCTTGATTTCGCTACCGCTCTGACCGGCGGCGATCCGAGCAAGATTGAAGATATGCGCGCGGCTTTCGAGAAGGGTTACAAGCAGGCTGAGAAGACCTGGGGCGGCGAGCTTCCCGAGATCTCCAAGCAGACCTATGACGCTGTTATGGCTGGTTTTGACAAGATGGCTGAGGAAGCAAATCAGACCGTTGCAACCAACTAATCTTTCATAAAACATAGCAAAATAAAAGGAATCACTGTGGCAGCACGGTGGTTCCTTTTTCCTATAATGCATTGATCACGCCGTTAATGCCCTGTTTCTCGTAAATCTCCTTATAATAGGCTACCTCATTGCGGATCAGCTCATCGATGACACGCATCCCCAGAAGCTCCACCGGGGCTTTGTCGTCCGTCATGATGCGATCTCCCGCCTCATAGGGAAACAGATTGTCGGAGACCATATTCATCATCGCAAGGAGACTTTCATCCGCCACAGCCGCCTTGTGGCTTTCCAGATTGGCGAGCATATTCGGATCATTGGAAGCAAAAAGCTCCCGGTTGGTGGTGCCCCTTACATCTACGGTATAAACCTGATCAAAGACAGTGCTTATGGTATCCGCCAGATAGGCGTTGATGCTGTCCTCTCCGCTGCCGCGCATATTCATGTTGACCACCATCACGCCGTCCTCTGTCAGATGATCCTTTACCAGCGTAAAAAACTCCGTGGAGGACATCTGAAACGGAATCGTGATATCCTGATAGGCGTCCACCATGATCACATCGTACTTTTCGTCGATGGCATTCAGATAAGCCCTGCCGTCGTAGGTGGTAACCTTCACATCCTCCGGAAGATCAAAATATGACCGGGCAAGCTTCGTGATCTTTTCGTCGATCTCCACACCCTCCACCGGCATATCACCGTAATAGGCGCGGCATTGATGCGCGTAGGTGCCTGTCCCCATGCCAAGGATCAGCGTATTACAGTCTGACGGCTTCTCCCTGCCTGTCATTAAGGGCGCCGCCATCGCGTAATCATAGTACATTCCCGTGAGGCCTTCGTCTTTCATCAGAATCGACTGCACCCCGAAGAGCACATTGGTAGATAATATGACGTTTCTGTCATTTTCTTTCACCTGCAGATAATTATAGATAGACTCTCCTTCGTAGGCTAGGTCCGTCTCCCAGAAAGCAAAGGCGTTGGACGCCCCCGCACCACAGCACAGGAAAAATAACACCGCCGCCACAGCGCTCTTTCGCAGACCGTTTCTTATGCTGATAAAATAGATCAGCCCCAGCGCCAGCAGGATTCCCGCAAAGATCAGAAAAGTGACGGAGGTGCCTACCGCCGGAATGGAGAGAAAAGTGGGCACAAAGGTTCCGATGATGCTGCCGATCGTGTTGAAAGCGCCCAGCGTTCCCACGATGCTGCCGCTGTCCTCCAGACTGTCAACGGAATACTTGGCCAGAGAGGGCGTCACCGTCCCCAGCAGAAAGAGCGGAAAGACGAAGATCACCATACATGCCGCAAAAGCCGCCCATATCAGAAAATTTGTACTTACCGTAAAAATAAGCAGGCCCGATATCCCCAGGATGATATATTTTCCTACCACCGGAATCGCCGCGATCCAGACGGCCGCGATCAAAATGCGGGTGTACAGCTTGTCCGGATTCGGATTTTTATCCGCACTTCGCCCACCGTAGATATTTCCCAGCGCCATAGCGATCATGATAGTACCTATGATGATGGTCCACACGATCTGGGAAGAGCTGAAATAGGGAGCAAGCAGTCTGCTCGCCCCCANTTCCACTGCCATCACGGACATTCCCGCAAAAAATTCTGTCAGGTATAAAAANATCTTATTTTTCAAAATAGGTATGGTACGCATTTGACAACTCCTTTATCCTGCGTTTTTCTCACGCTAATCTACAGTATATATGATGATTTCTTCTTTTACAATCTTAAAATATCCTAAATCCCGCCTTTGACCACCAGGATCTTATCTCCCGCATTGATCTCCTCCGTGGGCAGTTCGTTGACCTCCTTGAGCTGCGACACCGGCACATAATAGCGTTTCCCGATATCCCACAGTGTGTCTCCCGGCCCCGCGATGCAGATGACCATNCCGGGCAGNTCGCTCAACTTGTTCANATCAAGCGCCTCCTCCCGAATGTCTGTGACCAGATCACGNTTTTGCAGAGCAAACACGATCACCTTGAACTGNAGCGTNGCTTTCACATCCAGTTCATCACTGTCCAGCATTGTCACNGTCAGCTGCTCGATACTGCTGCTCAGCTTATAGAGACAGGTAGGCAGGATATTATCCGCCTCGATCACATACTGGAAGGGCAGNTCATTGACCGTNGAGTAGAGNGATTTGGCGCCGCCTGCGCACAGATACAGGGTGGTCACGCGGAGTATCCCTGTAACGGCTATCCCNTTCTCNACAATGGTCTGCTCGTTGATCTGAATCTCNCCCTCCGAGTGAATGAGCTGATACATCGGCATTTCCGAATTCTGAATCCTNACATGCTCCGCGATCTTGCACTTACCGCTTCCTGCAAGCAGGAGACTCTTTAACGGCATCTGTGTGGTCAGCGCTTCGATCTCCCGNTCTACNCCATAGACATCGGAAAGNACCTCCAGNTTTTCTTCCTCATAAAGGTGAATATCCAGATCCAGCACAGGTTCCACGCAAAAGACTCTCTCCTCCCCGTCGAAATCCTGACGCACCTCCACATTGCACTGACCCATGTGATACTGGATCGACGGGATCATATTNTCCCGACAGCCGTGGCATTCGATGATACCGCTGAAAGGCACCGTATTCTCGTACCACTGCGTCCTGTCGTTATCTCCCTCGCCCTCATAGAGGAAAAACGCCTTCATCTCTCCCTGGATCGAAAGCTTCTCCTCCAATGCCTTNAATTCCACATGATCGAAGCAGATGTGATGCCATATCGTCTGAAATACATTGGGCAGATTACCGGTCAGCTCCATCTCTTCCTTCAGGCGGAAAATGTCTTTCTTGTGCAGCACCAGCTCCACCACCGGATAGACACACTTGCGGTACTCTACCGGCTCCTCATGGTAAAGATCCACCGCCGCCTCGCATTCCATCTGTTCCTCGCGCTCCAGCACGAAGGAGACCACCGCCTGCACGCTCAGCTTGCGGGAATTGATCAGCCCCACTGTCAGATCCTCTATGCAATACTCCACCAGGATCGTGTCACTGTTGCAGGTGCCCTCCATGTTCACCTTCTCTTCAAAGGGAATCACCGCCTCCATACTGGCGCAGGTGCCCTCCATGTCCGTCAGATACAGTATGGACACCACCAGCTTCCCTTTCAGGCTCACTGCATTCTCTCCGGGGCGGATCTCCTCCAGTATGATCTCGCCCTTGCTGCTCAGCAGATAGTTCGCGTCCAGTTTGTTATCTGAAATATTCACATCTTCTTCCAATACCATCTGGGTGCCGGCTCTGCCGTTTATCCGGTCCATATGTATCTTTTTCTTCACTAATTCCACAAAAAAAGTCCTCCCTGCATGTACTTACTATAAATCTATGCACAGGGAGGACTTGATATGTCAGTTTCCTTTACTGTTCTAAGCCATTGTTATTCTACCGCCCCGATCAGGTCGGTCACATTCTCAATATCATATTGTTTCATATAAGCTTCAATGCCCTCCACCACTTCCACGGTGGCATAGGGATTCACAAAATTCATGGCGCCCACCGCCACGGCGCTGGCTCCCGCCAGCAAAAATTCTATCGCATCCTCCGCACTGCCGATGCCGCCCATGCCGATGATGGGAATCTGCACCGCCTGCGCCGTCTGGTAGACCATGCGCACCGCCACCGGCTTGATGGCAGGACCGGACATGCCCCCGGTCTTATTGGCCAGCACAAAACGCTTCTTGTGAATATCGATCTTCATCCCCGTGATCGTATTGATCATGGAGAGCGCATCCGCCCCTGCCGCCTCCGCCGCCTTCGCCATCTCGGTGATATCCGTCACATTGGGGCTCAGCTTCATGATCACCGGCTGTTTCGCCTTCTTCTTGATCTGGGAAGTAATATCATAGAGAGAATCCGCTTTCTGCCCGAAAGCGATTGCCCCCTCCTTCACATTAGGGCAGGACACATTGATCTCCAGCATGGCAACCGGCGCATCGGAGAGACGCTCCACCACCTCCAGATAGTCCGCCACCGTTTTGCCGCAGACATTAACTATGACGTTCGTGTCATAATTCTGCAAGAAGGGAATATCTCTTTCCAGAAAGACATCAATGCCCGGATTCTGCAGGCCGATGGCATTCAGCATACCGCCGTACACCTCCGCCACACGNGGCGTGGGATTGCCCTCCCANGGCACATTGGCAACACCTTTCGTCACCACCGCTCCCAGCTTATTCAAATCTACAAAGTCACTGTACTCCATGCCGGAGCCGAAGGTGCCTGATGCCGTCATGACAGGATTCTTAAAGGTTACCCCCGCAATTTTTACTTCTGTATTCATATGTCTACCTCCCCTGCCTCAAAGACCGGCCCCTCCGTACAGATACGGGCATTGTGCACATGGGAATGGCTGTCCACACCCGCGGTTTTACACACACAGCCCAGACAGGCTCCCACGCCGCAGGCCATCCGTTCTTCCAGAGAGATGTAAGCCGGGATTCCCTGTTCCCCCGCATATTTTTTGATGGCGCGCAGCATAGGCATGGGACCGCAGGCCATGATCATATCCGCCTGCAGAGAATAAGCGTTTATGATATCCATCACATTGCCCTTCGTACCCACACTGCCGTCTTCTGTCGCCACATAAACGTCGCCGTATTCAGCCAGATCCTCTTCCAGAAAAAGCNCCTTGTNCCGGTAGCCCAAAAGAATCTGCTTCTTGCCGTCCAGCGCTTTGGCAAGCTCCAGCATAGGNGGTATACCGATCCCGCCGCCCATCAAAAAGAGNTTCTTTCCTTTCGCCTTATCGAGGGGNAATCCATTNCCCAGCACACCGAGAAGATCCAGCGTATCTCCTGCTNTGCAGGCGGAAAATTCCGCCGTGCCNTTNCCNGCCACACGGTAAACCAGCCGCAGTCTTCCCTTTGCCTTATCCGCCTCACAGATACTGATAGGCCGTGGCAGGAGGGCNCTTTNGTTATGCGGATAAACCCCTACAAACTGACCCGGGTGCGCATTCTTAGAAAGCTTCGTCTCCAGCCATAGATCAAAGATCTGCTCCCCAATCTGTTTTTGTGATACGACAGTCGCTGTCACTTTTTTCTTTCGCGTCATCTGCGTTTCCTTTCTGAAAATAGACTTGTCATTTTACACCATTATATCTGTTTCTTCACCCTCTCACAAGCCTGTCTTATCTCATTCCAATCGTGAATGTGCAGATAATCAAAATCAATCACTTCTCCCTCATTCCGATATGTAACAGGATTCACTTCATCAGACACATTCCCCTCATACAGCACCGGGAATATCCCNGCNCCATGTGCACCTTTGATATCAGCTCTGATATCATCACCGCAATACCAAACGACATCGGCGGGCAGATTCGCTTTTCTGAGCGCCGTTTCAAATAACATCCTGTTNGGNTTNCTGATCNCATACTCACTGGACGCCATGATAAACTCAAATNTGTTNTTNGGAAGAAGTCTGTTGATACGATTGGTGAGCGCATTTCCCGACCATCCGATATTGCTGATCACTGCCGTGCGAATTCCAACGTCATCGAGATAATCCAGCATCTCCTCCACTCCCGGCATANCAGCGCCCGATGAAGCTGCATTCCACTCAATCTCTTCCAATTCCCTGTAAGAAATGCTGAACTTCAGCCCGAGATATTCATAAACCAGCCTCATAATCTGCCATTCATGGATCTCTATCCCATTTTCCCTCTGTTCCTGAAACTCTGCGAATACTCTCTGAACCTCGGCATAAATTTGCTCGACTGTGAGANTCTGTGGATTCTCAACGATATAGGGGTACGCCGCTTCTTCNCACCGCATGGCATNAAACCCCGGCTCATAGAGTAAAGTATGTCCGTAATCAAAAATGATCATTTCCGGTCTCTTCATATTCCTCATCCTCTAACGTAATCTGTCCTGTTCTCTGCTTGAAATGATTTTAACACAATCTCTTTTTCACCACAAGGNANNCACTCNGGNNNGGACATCCNTGTCTAATAGCAAAAAACATGGGTTTTCTCNTTTNNTGTCGTGNTTTTNATNNNTGNTATATGGTAGNCTNTATGCGAAAGGAGGAAACATCAATGGACGCGAAAAAAATCGGAGGATTCCTGAAAATGCTTCGGAAAGAAAAGNGCTTGACCCAGGAACAGCTTGCGGAAATTCTTTATGTGTCGGGAAGAACAGTTTCCCGATGGGAAACAGGAACAAGTATGCCGGAATTAGGTATCCTTATGCAAATGGCAGAGTTCTATAATGTAGACCTAAAAGAAATCTTAGATGGTAAAAGGAAGGGTGAAATTATGGATAAAGAATTACAAGAGACCTTACTTAAAGTCGCAGACTATAATAAATTGGAGAAAGAAAAAGCAGTGAAAGCCGGGAATCTTGCTTTTGGTCTGACCTTTTTGGTCTGCGCCGCAGCAATTATGATTCAGTTGATCGTTATGGGAACCTTGCCGATTGTCCTGGGCGAAACTGTAACGCTGCTGACTGGCGGAATAACCTATATGGGAATGATGGTGCACAATGGCGTATGGGAAACCGGCACAAGATTTAAAAGCACACCGCTCAGAGATATTTTGATCAGTATAGTGTGTTCGTGCGTGTTCACTGCGGTATTAGTGCTCTGCTATATCCGACTGGGAGCAAACGCAGTTCAAACAGTGCGTATGGCAGTCTTATTTTTTGCAGGGACCGCAATACTTGGTTTTGCTTTATTAAGAATATTGGCATATTACAATCGAAAAAGAAGGGAATTCTCAAACCTCTCTTGACATTAGTACTATATAGTACTATTTTATATAGTAAGAGGTGTGCGTATGATTGACAAAACAGACGGCGGTATTTTAATNACCAGNATCAANCANCTNCANGGACGGATATTTGANAAGCTGCTGGACGAGCATGGCATCAGCGAATTTAANGGCGCACAGGGNCGTATCCTNTTTGTTNTGTGGGANAANGATGACATTCCGATCAGTGAACTTTCCAGGAAAACNGGACTTGCCAAGACCACCCTGACAAGTATGCTGGACCGCATGGAGCAACGGGAATTGNTNGAACGCGCCTACTCCCCTGCCGACCGCAGAACCGTAAAAATACNNCTGACGGAAACGGCNCTNGGATTTCGNGAACAGTACAATCAGGTTTCCGAGGAAATGAGTCAGATTTTCTACAGGGGGTTCAGTGATGAGGAAATACTCGCTTTGGAAACAGGTCTTAGGAAAGTGCTTGCAAATCTTACAGAAAAGGAGAATCACACAAATGGAAATTAGTCNGATAAAAAAGGGAATACGCGCGCTCCGCGAAAATGCACAGGTTGCCTATGTCGGTTCGGTAAANGGGGAGGGCTTTCCCCAGATCAAGGGAATGCTNGTGCTGGAACACGACAGTATGAAAACACACTACTTCTCCACCAACACCAGTTCCAAAAGGGTCGCNCANTTTCTGAATAATCCCAAAGCATCCGTATACTATGTAGATGATACCAAGAATCAGTATAAAGGCGCTCTGTTTACCGGAACCATGGAGGTCTGCACCGACCATGAGACAAAAGCGTTTCTCTGGCGGGAGGGCTTTGAAATGTATTATCCGAAAGGCGTGGACGATGAGGATTACTGTGTATATAAGTTTACCGCGGAAACCGTCAATTATTACTATGGGCTGAGTAATGTGACGCTTTCTGCGGACGAGCTGTAATACAAAAACATGACATAAAATAATAAAGCTGCCGGGGAAATCGCTCCCCGGCACTTTTCATTTCCTCTGCAAGCGTCACTTTTCTACTCCTGCTCAACATCATTTCAACCGCGGTACACAATCTTTCCCCCACAGATCGTATAGCTGATCACCCCCGGCATCTTCTCCCCGACAAAGGGAGAGTTTGCCGCCTTGGATGCAAAGTTCTCCACCCTCCACTCTTTCTCCGAATCAAAAACCACCAGATCGGCCGGGCCGCCCTCAGCCAGATACCCGGCATCCAGATGATACAGCTTCGCCGGCGCAAGACTCATTTTTCCGATCAATTCCATCAGNGAGAGATATCCCTTATTCACCAGTTCTCTGATTCCCAGCGAAAGGGCAGTCTCCAACCCGATAATACCGCTTGGCGCCTCGGTGATCGGTTTTGCTTTCTCCTCCTCGCTGTGAGGCGCATGATCCGTNGCGATCATGTCAATCGTGCCNTCCCGCAGCCCCTCTATAATTGCCAGCCGATCCGCCTCTTCTCTGAGCGGCGGATTCATTTTTGCCATCGTGCCGTATTGGATTGCGGCNTCTTCCGTCAGCGTAAAATGATGAGGCGTCGCCTCCGCATAGATATGACCGCTCTNTTTCTTCGCCTGCCGCACCAGCTCCACGGCTTCCTTGGTGCTGATATGCTGAATAGACAGGTCAGCTTCCTCCTCCACTGCAATCCGCAGATCCCGCTCCACCATGGAGATTTCCGCCTCTCTGGGAGAACCGCCTATCCCATAATATTCTGCCGCTTTACCCGCATTGACNCCATTATTTGTAATAANAGCCGGATTTTCCTCATGGAGACTGACAGGCTTCCCGCACTTTGCCGCCTTTTGCAGAGCCTCCCGAAGAAGCGCNTCGTCCATCAGCGGAATCCCGTCGTCGGTAAACCCTGCCGCCCCCAGTTTGCTTAGCTTTTCCATGTCNGTCAGTTCTTTTCCCTGCAGCCCTCTGGTCACATTGGCGCANGTATCAATATGGATTCCTGTCTCTTTTCCCTTATCAAGCACATAGGCAAGGGTCTCAGGATTATCCACCGCCGGTTTGGTATTTGCCATCAGAACCACCGAGGTGAAGCCGCCCTTTGCCGCCGCAGCCGCTCCCGTATGGATATCCTCCTTGTGGGTAAAACCGGGATCCCGAAAATGAACGTGCACATCCACCAGACCCGGCGCAACCACTTGACCATTCAAGTCAATTTCTTCTACAACACTTTTTCCNNCGGCAGCCTCACAGGAATCCAGCCCTGCCTCGCTGCTACAGAACACTTCATCTATCGGCGTCCCCTGTGGCATGATCCGCCCGATTTTCCCATGCTCCGTATCGATCAGAATATCCCGATATCCTTCCGTCCCCGACGCAGGGTCTATCATATATCCATTTCTTAAATACAACATCCTTTTATCCTTCCTGTACTTTATTTATTATCTACTCAAACACCACCGGCTTCTCCAAAAACTCCAGCTTCACCACCACATAGGGATAGCTTTCCACCGG
The DNA here is from genome assembly GCA_014804565.1 of Lachnospiraceae bacterium. GTDB lineage: Bacteria > Bacillota > Clostridia > Lachnospirales > Lachnospiraceae > UBA3282. Next base: position 6,242 of record JAAUZN010000048.1, on the reverse strand, counting down.
TTTGCTCTTCTCTTCAGGAGAAGGGCCGATCAGATTCGTGTCAATGTAAACGGCGTTGGCAGTCTCATACAGATCGTTGACCGCAATGCTGTAGCCGCCCGTCTGCTGCGTTCCGTATCCCACNCANATATAGAGAAATCCNTGATCCTCAAAGGTTAGCTTAAAAGTATCCNCCTTGCGCTCCTCGATCTTTGCAAGAAGCTCCTGCGGTATATTGTCCTCCGCTATCACCGTGTATTCCAGATCCCTGATCTTCTCCAGGGGATCCTGCTTCTTTCCGCAGGCATACACCGCCAGACACAGCAGACAGATCAGGCATACGCTTAAAAATCTCCTCTGGTACTCATATATTCTGTTCATACATCCTCCACATAGTTCTCTTACTATCTAATTTATTATGTGAAGGCATTGTCTATTCCTGCTGAATGGTGATATAATACAATAGGCACAAAGGAAAAACAAGCGNCGACGAAGGAGACATTTGTTTTTCCTGTGCCATTAACGAGCAAATGTCCGATGTAATCGGACGAAAAGCGCGTAAGCGCGAATTTGCGAGTTACATATAAATAACTAATAACTACAAAAGGGGTTCCCTCATGATCCGCATCATATTGGTATCTTTATTTGTCATATTGTTTTTGATCTGCAGCATCCCGATTCTGATCGTCGAGCATTTTATCGGCAAACGGAACATGGATTTAAAAAGCAGAAGTTCCCTCGCAATTGTCAATTGGGCCTTCCGTTGNGTCCTCTTCCTNTCNGGNGTGANTGTCACNGTTCTNGGCGAGGAAAANNTTCCACAGGACACGCCTGTGCTCTACATCGGCAACCACAGAAGCTATTTCGACATTGTAATGACCTATGTGCGCGTTCCCAGACCCACCGGCTATATCGCCAAGATCGGTATGTTGAAGGTTCCTCTTCTCTCCCACTGGATGAAAAATCTGCACTGTCTTTTTCTTGACAGGAAGGATATCAAACAGGGGATGAAAATCATTCTGGAGGCTGTCGAAAAAGTGAAATCCGGCATCTCCATCTGCATTTTTCCGGAGGGAAGCCGCAGCAAGGAGCCTGATGTTTTTCTTCCTTTCCACGGTGGAAGCTTTAAGATTGCCGAAAAATCAGGTTGTCCCATCATTCCCATGAGCATCAACAATGCCAGCCAGATCTGGGAGGATCATCTTCCCCGGATCAAAAAGGCTCATGTGGTCATTGAGTACGGNAAGCCNATTTACATGGCAGAACTNGATAAGACAGAAAAACGCCNCATCAGCATAACCGTACAGGAAACAATTAAAGANATGTACTTTAAAAATAAAGAGCTGGTATAATATCAGCTCTCTATTTTTCTATTCTTCACTCACCACAAGCTCATCATCCATAATGGCGGTAAGCAGAAGCAAAAGCTCTGCATTCAGATCTACCTGATTCATGATTCCCAGGCTCTCATCAATATCCCGATAATTGCGTCCACCCACACCATCCAGATAGGATATGGAGCTTAAATTACGTCCCAGCATATAGTGCAAATGATTTTCCAGCACCGTCGCATACTCATGGTTTGTGATGATATGATCCACCACCGCCAGTCTCGTCATNTCNCTTAGAATTCCGGCATGACCACCCCGGTTTTCATTTGTCTCCACCAAAAGTCTGGATCCCTTCGANGCATAAGATATCGTTTCCACCTTCCGCATCAGATCATTGATCACGGTTTCACACAGGTTCATATCCACCTTCTGCTTCGTGGAAAGATAGGTCACGCACCCCCAGAACACAAAGTCATTTTCCAGATCCGGCTCCGGATTCTGCGTCAGATAAGACTTGACTACATTGTGATACTGATACCCGCCCGTAGCCCGGTAAAGTTCTGACGCTGCGAAAAAATACTGCTCCGTCGACACATCCGACAAATACTGCTCTGCGTAGCGATAGGCTCTGTCCGAAGCCTTCAGGCACAGTGTAGCAAACTCCAGATCATAGCTCTGATAGAGATAACTGAATTTCGCCATGGTAGCCGCATAGTTAATGGTCGCATTCATGGTAATACCGTCTATATAAAGGATATATCCGACCGTTTTATTATCCACAGAACTGACAGAATCATACACGGCGCCGCTCGTGCTGTCCTGCATCTTTAAGAGCCAGTCAATCTCATATCTCACCTCATCCAGCAGATCAGGAATCCCATTACCGCTCTCCGGAATCCCCATCTCATCTCCAAAGGCATTCGGATATAATTCATAGGCGAGANGCATGGAATTGACGCTCTGACATCCCTTGTTTACATCCCGGCTCCCAATTNNCGCTCTGACATCCCTTGTTTACATCCCGGCTCCCAATTTCATCCACATGCCAGCCGCCCGACACATCCCGCTTGATCATCGCTTCATCCTTCATCTGCGCTTCTCTGGAATGACAGGCATTGTGCGCAGCTTCTCCCGCCAATTCCGCCGAGAGTGTCACCCCACAGCGATTATAGTAGTATTTCTTAAACACCTTTTGAAAAAGCGCCTCATAAGGATCCTCTGCTATCTCAAACATATAGGACTGTCCGATGGCCGCCGCCTGAATATAATAGTTTCCCACCGTGTTAAACTCTGTAAAATCCGCATAGCTGATATGCATACCCAAGGCATCATCGTAACCCTTCTGCTCGATCGGCCCGGTATAGACCTCCCGCCCGGTCTTTGCATCCATGACAGCAAAAGTCTCCGGCGGCGTTTCCCCGCATATCATCGCTATCTTATTACTTCCCTGCGCATATCCCACCTGATCCACCAGAATGCTCGGCAGACTCTCCGGCACTTCGTAATCAAATTCCGGCGAAAGCCCCAGACTGGTAAAATCATCTGTCTCCTCTCTCCCTGTCAGCGTGTCTCTCGGAAAATCTTCCATGAGGCCGCAGCCGGTAATCGCAGTCATCATCAGGATAAGGATCAGAAAAATGCAGGTTATTTTTGTAAAATTATGATTTTTTTGCATGGCTGATTCCTTTCACGAACAATTATAAACCACCCGTGCGAAAACTGCAATCGTCCGAAACTCCCTGCTCTGTCTAATTTCCCGTAAAAATATTTTATTAAAAAAGGGAATGCTCATGCCACAGCACAAAACATTCCCTACCCATTCCTATTCTTTTTCTACTCCGCCTGATACACAACCTCCCCCTCTATGATGGTATAGCACGTTCTGGAAAACACCTCCATGGGATTGCCGGTAAAGACAGCGATATCCGCATCTTTACCCGGCGCAAGGCTTCCCACCCGTTCTTCCACACCGCAGATCTTTGCCGCGTTGATCGTAATGGATCGCAAACCCTCCTCCTGGGACATGCCCGCCTTCACTGCCAGTCCCGCACAGATGGGCAGAAACTGAATTTTCGACACAGGATGATCTGTCGTAATGGCAGTTAAGATCCCATGTCCCGACAGAAGCCCNGCCGTCTTAAAGGCCATATTCTGCACCTCTATCTTATTGCGGCTTGCCATATCCGGNCCCACGATAGCCGGAAAGCCCGCCTCCTTCAGTTCCTCCATGATCANATGGCCNTCACTGCAGTGATCTAAGGTCATCCGCAGATGAAACTCTTTCGCAATGCGCACGGCCGTCAAAATATCATCTGCCCTGTGCGCGTGCGCTTTCAGCGGAATCTCACCCCGCAGAACNGGCAGCCAGCATTCGTAGCGAAAATCNACTTCACCCTCTTCTTTTTCCCGCTTCTTCTGATAAGCCACGGCCTTGGTCAGCTCTTCCCGNAGCATGGCGGCTATGGCCATACGTGTGGCAGGAGACTTATTCTGTCCGGAATAGTTCACCTTTGGGTTTTCTCCGAANGCCACTTTCATNGCCGCCGGCGCTTTCACGATCATGTGATCGATACATCTCCCATGGGTTTTCACAAAGACAAACTGACCNCCCACCACATTGGCNCTGCCGGGNCCGATCATCGNNGANGTGATGCCGGCCTGCAGCGCNTCGTTAAANGCNGCATCCATAGGATTGATCGCGTCGATGGCGCGGAGCTGTGGCGTAATGGGATCTACCGTCTCATTACAGTCATCCCCCTCCATGCCCTTCTTTTCCTCCGTGATACCCATGTGACAGTGCGCCTCNATGATTCCCGGCATCACCAGATTTCCCTGCACATCCAGCACCTCTCCATCGGGAGCCGGGCAATCTTCCATATCTCCTACCGCGATGATCTTACCATCTGCGATCTGCACATAGCCATCCGCGTAATCCTGCTCCGCCATGGTCTTGATATTTCCGTGTATGATATACATCCGTCATCTCCCGCATCACTGTAATTTGGATAANGGATTCACCGGCTCTCCGTCCTTGGTCAGCTTAAAGTATACGTTCGTCCCCTCCNTGCTGTAATACTTCGTAGGGGTTGCCACAGTGCCGATACCATCCCCAACATTCACATAGCTTCCCTCAGATACCGTGATATTCTCAAGCTGCCCATAAGTCAGTTCATAACCGTTTCCCAGCTCCATCACCACGGTATTGCCGGTNCCCGGATCNTAACTCACAGAGGTCACCCGNCCATCCGCCGCCGCACAGATCTGTTCTCCCTGCGTCGCCGCGATCACNATTGCCGGGTTGTATTTATACTGNTCCAGGGTCGGNAAATANATNGTCTTGTCCATACTGTAATTGATCAGCACATCGCCCACGATAGGCCACACCAGTCCATCTTNCTCATTAAAATTAAGCTCCGGCTGAACCGTAGTGGAGACGACCTCCACCTCATCGCTCATGACCGTATCTACCGTCTCGTCAAACATACCTTCCTCTTCGACAGCGGCACTCTCCTTCTTTTTTGCGGAGGATTTCTCTACCGGATCGTCCTTCTTGGGCTCCTCCTTGTCCAGTTTTTTTTCTGCCGTCGAACTGCCGGACGTTTTCTCATTCTTCTCTTCGTTTTCCGTATTTTCTACATGCAGGGAATTGGCCTCCTGAAAGCTGGGATCATAGTCCAGATCGTCCGTCCCCACATCTGCAAAAAGGGTGTCCAGCTCTTCTCCCGAAATCATATTTTCCGCAAGCTCCGTGCTGCTCTGTTCCAGCGCTCCGAAGTCCACCACATANTTGTCCTGCTCCGCCCGGTTATTTTTTCTCACATAAACACCGGTCACTGTCAGCGCCGCAAGAACAAACACTGCGGATGCCAGCATGATGATCCTCTCTTTCCCGATATTGTTTCTATTTCTTCTCGCCATAAAACTCGCCTCCTGTTTTTCTTATGGAGTTAGTTTTACCCGTTTTTTCCGGCTTATTCAAATTTTGCTAATTCTGTCTGAAAAAAGAAATCCGCAAGGATCTCCTCATAGGTCTCCCCCTCCTTCGCCTTGCAGTTGGCCCCGTATTGGCTCAAGCCATATCCATGCCCTACGCCTGTCACCGAAAAGAGTACCCGATCTTCCTCCCAGGCAGCTGTAAAAGAAGCGGAGGCCAATCCNAAGAGGTGTCGNAAGGTCTCCCCGTCCACCCGTTTTTCTTCCTGCTCTTTCGNANAATATGACACACTCGTCATATATCCTGCGTCGTCATAAGAGAAATTCCTGTTCTCCCACAGCTCCTCACGCCCGCANTCCTCTCCCACAACTCCTGCAAGCGTCTCGATATAAGCTTCCTTTTCCACCTCCACCACGCTGTGATAATCCGGAGAGGTTTTATCCTGCTCGCAGGAAACAATAGAAAAATAGGGACACTCCTCCTCACCCGCCGCTCTGGTACGCCCATTGCTTACGGAAAAATAGGAAGCGCGGATCGGCTCTCCCTGATAAGTTAAGATCATGCCCGCCGTCTCCTCCACCGCCTGTCTGCTCTTTGAAAATCCTTCCGCTTCCACACCCTCTTTCTCTGCATAAAAAGCAGCAAGGCCGTCACCTGCCACTCGAATCCTCTCGCCTTCCTCCTGATACTGCGCCGCAAGTTCTGTCCGCAGAAGCACCGCCTGCGCCTTTAGCGTTTCCGGCTCATAATCTCCGGGCATGACCAGAAAAAGCCGATACACCAGATATTCTTCTAAAGGCAGCTCCCAGACGCCCCATTCCATGACCGCCTCCACGATATAGCTGTCCTGCTGCCTTTGCGCCTTATTCTCTGCACCCAGACGCTCCTTCTCCTCCCCCACATGGCCCCAAAGACAGGCACAGATATAAGGCAACAAAAAAACAAACAAAAGAAAGCTTACCGCATCCCTCTTGTTTGTTTTTTTTAAGACGATTCCA
>JAAUZN010000047.1 GCA_014804565.1 Lachnospiraceae bacterium | reverse complement strand
TATCATCATTAATACTTACGTCTGGAAGATTTACTGGCTTAAACTTTAAATACTCTCCCAAATATTCGTAAATAATCTTGACTACAAGGAGTTTCGATTCCTGCTCACGCCTATATCGTTTACCCGTAGTTAACAGCGAGCGAAAATAGGTTGGACTTTCTACGAAATTAACTAAATCATTCTCCAGAAAAAACCGAACAGGAAAATGTAACTCATCTGCAATCTTTTGAATTGTTGCTAATTCAGGATTATTTAATTTGTTATTCTCATACATAGAAATTGTCTGGCGGTTTACACCTATCTTTTCAGCCAATTCATTTCCTGCAATTCCTCTGAAAACTCTTGCAATTTCTATACGTTTACCATTAAATTTTCTTTCTGGAACTGCTTTTTGAAAATCAATAACTTTACTCATAGGTTTTGCTCCTTAAATTTATATATTGCCAGTCTTCTCCTCATCTTCTTTTCTATCTATTTCTTCGGTAAGATCATGATTCTGACCAATCTTTCTCTTAGCCTTATCAGTTAAATCAAATTCGTTTAGCATGGATGGCAATTCTTCATCAGATGTTACCTTTTCTGTAATTACTGAGTAGTTATGCTCAATATACTGGCTCCAGTCTTCCTGTTTAACAATATTATAATTACTGTCCAAAAGGCAACACCGTACTGCAGTTAACTCCCCATTTAATTCATCAAATAGAATGACTGCAAATTTCCTTACAAGCTGCCTGTCCAAACTTAAATCTAATAATATTCCTTCCAATACTTTGCTTAAACTATCAGTTTCTTCCTGATTCTCAAATAAGCTACTCTGCTTATACTCTTCTATCCCTTTATTAAAAGTCCTTATCGCATCCTCTATATAATGGAGACTTTTCCTCTTATTATGTGTTTTCAAAATATTATCAAACCGATTTTCCTTCATAATAAGATAAAGATTTCCCTCAATACTATCAAATAGAGGAAGCAAAGTCCATCCCGGTATTTTAACAAAATCCATAATAATACATGAATTTCGCAAATTATTCCGAATATTACGATAGAGCAAATCCCATTTTAGATATTTCTCGCTAGTTGAATATCTTGCATTAATTCCTTCTTTTTGCAATACCTGCTTCGTGTCGTCTCCTATACCTGCTGCAATTCCTTTTACAATTGAAATAACACTTTGAGAGTCAATAAATTTGAAATCAATTTCCAACAAGCATACCTCCTATAAATACAATTTTTCTCATTATAGGACTTTTCTCGAAAAATATCAATTAGAAAATATTATTTTAAAATTATTTCTATTTTACATCTCATTTTAATATATTTGATATAGGTGTCAAAAGTCAGTTTTACAATGACCTTTGGCACCTACATCTTACTATTATATTATATCCCTTCATGCAAAGACTCACAATCTGTTTTTTCAGAACTATAAATCCACTGCAATGAATACAACATCCTGCTATCCACTACACCATTTACTACACCATTTTATTATAAAATGACGATTTCTGATGAACCAAGATGAAATATAAAAAGTGCCGCACCCCCATAAAATAGGCATCTACGGCACTTCATGAAACAAGTCGAATCCTGCTTTCCAATCTCAATAGGTGAGTGCTAATTATTTTATAAAATCTTTCAGATACACCTCCATAGAACGGTTCATCTCATTGGAGAAATCTGACTCGTACTTTCTCTTCCAAAAGGCTTCCATCCACTCCTCATAATTTTTCTCTCCCGTCCGCTCCGCAAACATTTCACGTATTTCCCGGCCGCTTTTATCCTGATAGCCGTTTTCACAGACAATATCCGATACCCTGAACCGTTTCGGCTTCTCCCTCTCCTTCTGCTGCACAGTTGGATATCCGAAAACAAGCATACAAGCCGGGTACACATACTTTGGTATCCCCAAAAGCTCCTTCATATCCTCCGCATTTTCCATCACATCGCCGATATAACAGGAACCAATTCCCAGACTTTCCGCAGCCGTCACCGCATTTTGTGCGGCAATCAGCGCATCCTCCACCGCAAGGAGCAGATCCCCCGGACCGGGATCGCGCGGCTGCAAGCCCGCCTCCTCATAAAAGGAAAGCCATTTTCTGCAATCCGCACAAAAGACCAGCACCAGCTTCGCCTTCGCGATAAAGGGTTGATGATCGCACAGCTCTGCAAGTCTTTCCTTTTTACTCTGATCCGTGATATCAAGAATGGTATAAAGCAGCTGACACCCCGCAGAGGGCGCCTGCAGCGCCGCATACAGGATGCTGGTCTTATCCTCTTTTGTTATCTCTTCCTCGGTAAATACGCGAACCGATTTTCTCATCTGCAACGCACTCAGTATTTCGTTCATATTCCAGTCTCCATCTACTATAAAATTACTACTATTATATACCATTATTTTCCAACTCACAATCTGACCATTTTATAAAACAATTGAAAAAAGCCCCTCTTTCTCTTACAATGAACATAAGATCACAGTACCACGCAGATGGAGGTATTTTCTTTATGTATCACGCAAAAAAAATCGGCGTATTTATTTCCCATATATTCGGTGCCTACCAGCAGGGCGTATGCCAGGGCATTATCGACAAAGCTTCGGAGTACGGATACACCACCGAAATATTCACGTCCCTCGACGGAGAAAACCTCGGCACCTATGAAAATGGCGAAGCAAGCATTTTGCGCATTCCCAATTATGACAGCTTTGACGGCATTATTTTCGCCTCTGATACCTATATATCCGCCGACCTGAAGGAAAAAATCCTGGACAAGCTGAAAACGCTTCCCTGTCCTGTCATGGAAATCGCGGCAGCAAATAACCATTTTCCAACAGTTTCTCTGGAAAATAACTCGATGGCGGGCAAATTGACTACGCACTTTCTTGCCGTGCATCAGGCTTCCAGAGTCTGCTACTTAGGCTGCTCATCGGAGCCCTACTTTTCAGAACTGCGGGAAAACTACTATAAAGAAGCTTTGAAACATGCCGGGAAAACACCTGGCGAAAACGATATTTACCGCTGTGACTATGACCTCTGCGCCGTAAAGGAGGCGCTTACCTTCTTCTGTGCCACAGGAACGCCGGAGGCTGTAGTCTGCTACAATGACAGACTGGCTCTGCTGTTTCTTGCCGCCGCGCTTTCCGCCGGATATCGCATTCCGGAGGATATCGCTCTGACCGGCTGTGATGATACCACGGAAGGCCACAATACCTCTCCGATGCTCACAACGATCTCCTTTCCGGTCTATGACCTGGGCAGAACCGCTGTGGAGAGTCTGCTCACCTTGATCCGCGGAGGAGACCTGCCGTTTGTTACCTTCCTGACAGCGGAACCGATCATACACAACTCCTGTGGCTGTAAATCCTCTGAAAACAGTAACTCCGTCTTTTTCACGAGAGAACTGTCTGACCGCATTGCAGCGTTGGAAAACTCCATTTTCGACTCTATTGATATGTCCTCTTCCCTGCAGCACATTGCTGATCTTGACGATGGTCTGGATCTGTTAGAGCAGTTTGTGCGAAAGATAGAAGAATGCCAGGCATTTTATCTTTGTCTCTATTCAGACTGGGATTCTGTCTCCAGTCATATTCTCGCCCTCACAAACAATGAGGAATCTCTTGCGGATACTGATACTATTTTATTGAAATTTGCGCTGAAAGACGAGAAGCGGCTCCCGGAATGCAGTTATCGGAAAAAAAATCTCTTACCCGACTACATATATGACGGCTCCGACTGCTCCTATATCTATATTCCGCTGTTTTTTGAAGAGAAAGAATTCGGCTACATTGCCCTTTCCTATAAAGACAATCGTATTGACCATCATTTTCAGTTAATACAATGGCAGATCAACATAAACCATATGCTGCAGGGCATCCGCGAGGCCAAACGCACCGGCATGTTAGTAGCCCACCTCGAAGATATTTACATGAAAGATTCGCTGACCGGACTTTATAACAAGCACGGATACAACCATTTTGAAGAACAGCTCTTAAACCGTGCCATTTCTGAGAATCTGCCTCTCACGGCATTTATGATCGACATGGACGGGCTGAAAAAGATCAATGACACCTTCGGACACAGCGAAGGAGATTTTGCCATTCAGGTAATGGGACAGGCTCTGGAAAGCACTGCTGAAGAAGGAGATCTGTGCGCCCGTTTCTCCGGGGACGAATTTTATATGCTCACTGTGGGGCTTTCCGAAAAAGAGGCAAAGCTCCGCGTGGAATCCATAACATCTTATCTTCACAACTACAACCGGTTAAGCAGCAAAAAATATCAGATTTCCTGCAGCTGCGGCTTCGCCTCCGCGCATCCTTCATCCACATTTACTTCGGAACACATTCAGGAATTATTTGCTGAGGCGGATCAGAAAATGTATGAGGAGAAGATCAACCATCACACAGCGCGCACCTGATAATACATCAGCGGTTTATACCCCCCCCCCGAAAATATCTGTCAACTTTTCACCCCCCCCCCGGAAAATTCTGTCTTTGCGCATTTTTCCGGTACTCACTGGGTGATACGCCGCAGGAGGCCTTAAAGGTTTTCATAAAATGCTTCTCATTGTCATATCCGATTTTTGCGCTGATCTCAACGATCCGCAAGTCTGTTTCAGCCAACAGTTCCTTTGCTTTTTCCATCCGGATCGCCTTCAGATAATTGACAAAATTGCTCCCCGTAAATTCTTTAAAAAGAGAGGAGAACAGGGAGTAATTCATGGAAATATGGTTGGAGACAACCGCCATGTTCAGATCCTTNTCGTAATTCTCCTGAATATACTCTATCGCCCGCTTGATCTTCTGNTGGTTCTTATTGGTGTCAAAACGGCTGTTGATACGTTCGTGAAGNGCAAGAAGCCATTCCATAAATTCTGTCTGCCAGACAGCTAACGTAGGAAAGCTGTAAAAGTCCGCCAGTCTTTTCAAGTTCTCTTCCTCATCCGTCAGCATGTTTCGATAGGTTTTCCTGACTTCCNTGAAAAAATGATCCATACAGACCGCAAAATCCCCCGGCTCCACCCATTCATTTTTTACCGCATANAACAGNCCNTTCCAGGATTTTACCAGTTCCTCCGTCTTATCCGTTCCGGGAAGCTGCACTCTGCGCAGTTTCATTTCCTCTCCAATANGNTTTTTCCCCTGCTCATAAAAGTCTTCAGGAATACGCTTCCTGTCCTCTCCTGCCCGGAAGGTTTCTCTGTTTGTACAAAACGCGTGACGTCTTGCATCCACCGCATCCCGATAGGCTGCCCGCAGTTCCCGGATGCCGCTGTGCATCGTGCTGATCCCGACATATTCCTGCGCCAGTTCATTTTTTAAGAGTAACGGNGCNTTTTGAGCNGACACAAGATACACATCATACCCTTCCACGTTGTGAAGATAAATATACTGTTCCTCCGCCGCTTCAGTCTCTCTCGGATTCACGGCATAAACATAATAGGCCTGCAGGTCAAACTCACTTTCATACTCTGACTGCATTGTATTTAACTCTTCTTCCGTGATCCGCTCATTCAGCATCAGATATTTCAGCTGTTGATGTCCCAGCCGCTTGGTGGTCTTACTGTTCTCCCGNCTTTCTGTGATCTCCTGCTCCAGTTTCCGCATAATACCCTGCAGCTTTTCCCGCTCTACGGGCTTTAAAAGATACTCCCGCGCACCCATGCGAAGCATTTCCACCGCGTAGGAAAAATCCGCATATCCGCTGACGATCACAATAATGGGTTTTTCAGGAAGCTCCTGTACCTTCTCTACCAACTCAATACCGTTCATTTTGGGCATACGGATATCTGTGAACATCACATCCACTTTTTGGCTCTGCAGCATTTCAAACGCCATCTCGCCATTGTTGCATTCTATGATCATTTCGACCGGAACNCCGCTTCGCTGTATCATCGTCCGAATTCCCTGCCGTATCAGCTTTTCATCTTCTACGATCAAAACCGTCTTCATAACCGCTACCCTTCCTTACGATCTCATCGGCACGCATACTGTAATTTTGGTATAACAGCCCAGTTTAGATGCAATATCGAGCCCGTATTTCTCTCCAAAACTCATGCAGATCCTATCCTGTACGTTTTTCAGACCGATTCCGTTTCCGGAGCCGCCGTCCGTCTCAATCTCCCCTGCTATCTTTCTCTTTAACCTTTCAACCTGTTCCTCGCTCATCCCTTTTCCGGCATCGGTGATCTCGATAATACAATCTTCGCCCTGCGCAAAACCTTTGATATAGATATTGGTATCCTCCGCCAGCTCCTCAATTCCATGATAGATTGCGTTCTCAACGATCGGCTGTAAAGACATCTTCGGTATTTTCTGCTTTAAAATATTCTCCGGCAGATTCAGGGACAGATAAATTTCATAGTCGAAACGCAGNTTGATCAGTGCCAGATAATTTTTAATATAGGNAAGCTCTTCCTCCACCAACACATCATTCGACACCCATTTCATACTGTAGCGAAGCAGATTCCCCANGGATGTGATCGCGTCGGAGATNGCATATTCCTCATCGATCTCCGCCATCATTTTGATGGACTCCAGAACATTATAAATAAAATGGGCATTGATCTGATTTTGCAGGGCACGTATTTCCGCATTCTTTGTCAAGATCTCCCTGTCGATATTTTCTTTCATGAGCTGCTCGATGCGNTCCAGCATTTTGTTGATCTGTTCACCCAGTTCTCCCATCTCATCGTTTCCACGGCTCTCNATCCTTACACTCAAATCGCCCTTTTGGATGGCACGTATGGATTTCAGGATATCATAAAAATGCCGTAGAAGCTGCATCACGATCCAGTGAATCAAAAAGGCCAGCCCTATAATGAGCACCAGCATAACCGCCACAAAAGTATTCCGCATCCGATACACATAGTGCACATTATCCGTGATATCCTTTACGGATAACAAGGTCCCCTGCATTTCCCGGATATACGAATAGGAGACGATAAGATGCTCTCCATTCTGCTTTATATATTCCGTATGAATGCCGTCCTTTTCAAATCCTTTTTCCATCTCAGCCCGCACGAACTCTGCGGAGTTCTCCTGCTCGTTATCACCAAAATACAGATTCTCGTCCTCCGAAATAAAACAGCTCCACTCGTCTTCGATCGTCTCATACAGGGAAGGAAAAATATCCTCTATTGCGACTGTCGTCTCGATCACACCGATCAGTCCGGCCTCATAGTCTTCCACATACGTTACAAGGCCGGCAATTTTCTGTCCCTCACGGTTATCAAACAGCCTGTCGGGATAGTTATAGTGCCACCCCGTATAATCCGGCTCAGCCGCCCAGTCCATTTTATTCATACGGGAACTGCCGTATAAAATGGGCATCATNTCCTGTACANTGTCNTTGACCGCATAGACNCGCACACCATACAACAGTGTGTTGTTATAGACAAGCCGCTCCAGCGCNGCAATGTCTGANTGATAAAACGTCACCAGTTCCTCCGTCTCTATCTGNCTCCTTGNCNTGCCGTTTNGCGNAGCATCTGCAACAGAGGTTCATCATTCAGAAAAAACTGCGTCGTCATATTAACGGAGTCAATGTTCTCTAATAATGTATCCTGGCTGCGCTCCATCGTATACTGCATATAATTCCGGTTTTCANTGATAACGTTCTTTTCCATATTGTAGAACAAAACGCCTGCCATAACGGAAATCGGCAAAATGACAAGGAAAACAATGACCAGCGTAAACTTCCCGTTCAGTTTTANTCCGTTTAACTTTTTCATCCAATCGGTTTTCATCATTTACTGCATTCCCAGCTTTTCTTTCGCCTTCTCCATCAGTTCCGTTTTCATCACCTGTACTTCCTCAAAGCCATAAGCTTCTCTCTGTTCCAGAAACCGNGCAAATATTTCATCAAAACGCTCCTCCGACTTCGCAAGCAGCAGCGTGGGNAGTGTTTCACTCCACAGCACAACTATTTTATTCTCCGCAAAAGCCTCCTTTGATCCATAGGGAAGAAAGAAATCATACTGTCCGTTATAAACCGCATACGGATAAGACCATTCCGAAACCTGTCTGAGAGGCTCCGCCGTCTCCTGCTTCCATTGCAGCTGCGTCACATTATCCTGCAGCATCCAATAAGTATCGTCCGCACCGTACAATCTGTCATATTCTGCGCGGTCAGAGTTTAAAACCGCTTTGACCTCCTCCTTCACGACAGCCTTTCCATCCACATAATCAAAAGTTTCCCCCTCAACACCGAGGTAAACGCGAAGCTGCCCCTGCTCGCTGAGCAGATAATCTAAAAAGGCAATGGCACGCTCCGGGTTCTCACAATTTTTGGATATCAGGGTAACTGTCCATCCATTGATCCCGCTGGTCGTAAGCGTGTGATCGTCACCTGCCGCGTTTTTGGGACCGTCTACCGCAAGATAGATCCTGTCCGGGTGATTCGCATAGAGTTCCTTTTGCTGCGTTGCCATATCTGTTGACTGATAGATCATGCAGAAATATCTGCCTTTTGCCATCTTTTCTTCCATCTGGGTCCTCTGATCGATAAAAATGTCATTGGCAAGCAGGCCTTCCTCCCCAAGTCTGCGAAACATCTTCAGCCATGTGATATAATCCTCATTCGTATAGCGATCGTAAACCTTGCCGTTCTCCTCAAAGGGCACAGCCAGGAAATTCATCAAATATTTGTCGAAGGATACATTGCCCTGGTCATTGAAGACATGGGCTCCCACCGGAATCAGCGCCTCCCCGTCCACTGTCGGAAACATTTCATACGCTTTCTCCACCGCCGCCTGAAATCCCTCCGGGGTTGTCATATCAGGGCTTCCGATCGCCTCATAGATATCTTTCCGCACCAAAAAAGTCTGATTGGAGCCGATATTATCATGCTCCTCTAAATCCTTTGCGCTGTAGCTGGAATTGGGATAGGAATAAACGTTGCCATCCTCCTGTGTGTACCAGCTGACCGCATCGGCATCGCTGACCTGATAAAAATAGGGGTCATATGCATCGGCAAGTGTATTTAAAGCATAGACCATATCCCGGTCTATCATTTCATTGATCTGCGGCTCCCACCAGCCAAGCGTAATGAAATCCGGCAGGGAATCGGCGGCGATCAGCGCATTCAGCTTCTCGCTTTCGTTCCCGCCGGGTGTGATAAAGCGCAGACTTACCCCTGTTTCCTCCGTAATCTTTTGAGAAACGATATTTTCGCCCCAGTCAGCCGCAAACCAGGAATAATTGATGTACCAGTCAAAACTGACCGGTTCCCCGGCATATTTCTGCCACGCCGGAGCATCTTCTTCCAATAGCACCGGCCCTGTCTCCTCCGCAGTTTCCCCGTCCGCTGCACAGCCTGTCCCAAGCAGACATATTAAGATCAAAAGAAATGTTTTCTGAATACCTTTTCTATTTATTCTTTCCAATTTTTATCCTTCCGTTCATACAATCGTCTGTCTATAAACATTCCTGTTAATAGTATAAAGCCTTTCAGATACGATTTCAACGGCTTTACACCATCCCGATCCATATAAGAAAGGCAGTATCTCCGTCAAGGAAATACTGCCTCTTATCTCTTTTAACTCCCCTGTATTCTGTTTTATTCCTTCACGCTTCCTGCCGATATACTGCTGATAATGTACTTAGAGCAGAAGCAGAATACGATCAGGATCGGTACTACGGAAATGGCAACGCCCAGATAGATAGCACCCTGATTCTTCTGCAGATCCGTGGCTGCATTCAGTGTACTTATCATAACCGGCAGCGTCATCTTTTTCGGCGTATTCAATAAAATCAACGGTACCAGATAGTTGTTCCAGTTGCCGATAAAGGAACCGATCGACATGGTCGCGATACCGGGCGCCATGATCGGAAGCACTATCTTATGGAAGATATGCAGCTCCCCCGCACCGTCGATTCTTGCCGCCTCCAACAGCGCCTTGGATAATGTGGACTGCACATACTGGCGCAGGAAGAACACTGTGCCCGGCGCCGCGATCGCGGGAATGATCAACGGCAGATAGGAATCCACCATATGCAGCTTCTGACAGAGATTGTAAAA
>JAAUZN010000046.1 GCA_014804565.1 Lachnospiraceae bacterium | reverse complement strand
TTGCCGCACTTTTAGAACGAGTGCTGGAGGATCCGAATCTGAATCAGAAAGAGATTTTGCTAAAGATCTACAAAGAAGTGTAATGAAAATCCCCTGCTGTTCATAAGATGTAACAGTCAGAGTCAGGCAGGGGGTATTTTTGTGAACGACAGAGCTGTCAATTTATTGGAGCATTATGAGATAGAGGTGCACCGCACATGGAAAGGACGCGGATCCATCCTGTGTGATTCGGACCGCGGATTGCTTATTTTGAAGGAATATGGCGGCCCGGTGGAGAAAATTGGCTTTCAGGCCTACCTGTTACAGCATATTCAGGCAAGCGGCGCTTTGCGGGCGGAGTCTATTCTGCGGACCAGAGAGGACGAATTGCTCGTCCGCGATCAGGATGGGACGGCCTATATCGTAAAAACATACTCCGACGGCAGGGAGTGTGATCACCGCAGTGCGCAGGAATGCGGCCGGGCAGTGGAGACACTGGCGCTTCTGCATGATGTCTGTGATCTTTCCGGTTGTGAGGCTCTGGAGGGACAGCCCGTTTTTTGCGTGGAAAAAGAGTATGAGAAGCATAACCGCGAGCTGAAAAAGGTGCGGAAATTTCTGCGGGAAAAAAGCCAAAAAACCGATTTTGAGATCTATTTAATGAAACATTATGACTATTTTATGGATATTGCCTTGCAAATTACAGGGGAATTGGGTTATTATGCCTATGGGAAGGATTCTTATTCGTTTCCTGTTGTATGTCACGGCGACTATCAGTACCATAATATCATACAGACGGAGGAGGGCAGCGTTCTAATCAATTTTGAGAAGTGTGTCAGAGACTACCCGATCAGAGATCTGTATCTGTTTATGCGTAAGCTTTTGGAAAAAAATAACTGGTCGCAGGCGCTTGGTGATATGCTCCTTACGAGTTATAATAAGGTAAGACCCTTGGATGAACGGGACCACAGACAGTTATATTTTCGGTTTGCTTATCCGGAGAAGTTCTGGAAGATCGTGAACTTTTATTATAATAACGGCAAGGCCTGGATTCCGGGACGAAATATGGAGAAATTAGAAAAATTGTTTGCTCAGGAGAGGGAGAAACAGCTCTTTTTAAAGAGCGCATTCCCATCCTGCGGATCATTATAAAGTAGAAAAAGCACCACGTGCCGAAGCAGAAAGGCTTCGGAATGGAGGAAAGAAAGATGAGGATGCACAGAAGAGCTGTAAGCGCAGCGGCTGTATGGATGGTGATGACACTGGCATTGACAGGCTGCACCTCAGAGGCCAGCAATATAGGTATTGCTAAAGATAAGAAGGGAAATACAGTGGACACCGGTTTTACGGTTTCCACTGTGGGCAGTTATGACTCTGCGGATACAGCGGTGGTTCTGTCTACCGATCTGACAAATAAAGCGGTGTCTCTGGTCAATATGGATACGGGCAAGCAGTACACCCTTTATTATGACGGAACTACCTATGTAAAGGATAAGTACGACGGGCCTATGACAATCTCCCAGATCAAAGCGGGTGATGTGGTAGATGTCACCTTTTTAAAGGGGAAAAAGAAGCTTGCCAGCATCAAGCGTTCTCCCGAAGCCTGGATATTTGATGATCTGGATAACTATGATCTGGCAGGCGCCAACAGGACGGCCAGCATCGGTTCTCTTACCTATGCTCTGCCGGACGAGGCGGTGGTTTTGTCAGAGGGTCGTCGTGTGGAGAAGGAAGAGGTGATGGCACAGGATGTGGTCACCATTTCCGGTATCGATCATAAGATTTATAGTGTCAAGGTGGATAAAGGCCACGGATATCTGCGCCTGAAAAATGACCAGCCTCTTTTAGGCGGCTGGATTGAAGTGGGCAACAGTGTGATCCGCCAGATCACAGAGGACATGCTTTTGGTGGTGCCCGAGGGAAGCTATCAGGTGGTGCTTTCCAACAATGGCGTGGGCTGTGTGAAAGAGATCACAGTAGAGCGNAATAAAGAAGTTGTGCTGGACGTGGGCGACGTAGAGATCGCGGAGGATAAGACAGGAATGATCCTCTTTAACGTTACCCCGGAGACAGCCAGTGTCAGTGTAGACGGCAAGCCTGTAGATATCAGCAAAGCGGTGGAGATGCGCTACGGGATCCATCAGGTGCAGGTGGAAGCCAGCGGCTATGATACCCTGACCAAATACATTCAGGTGGGATCAGAGTATGCGACCATCTCTTTTACGTTGGAAGAATCCCGTAAAACGGATGATGACAAGAATTCTGTCAGCGGAAATACCACAGAGCGGTTTCCATGGCAGGATACCCTCGCTTCGACCAGCGGGAACTCCATCAGTGACAATACACTGTCTACACTCAGTGAGAATGCGCTGGGCACCTCGAGTAATTATAAAGTATATATTGACTCGCCAAAAGGGGTAGAGGTGTATCTGGANGGTAACTATATTGGGCTGGCGCCCGTAAGGTTTACAAAGAGTGCGGGCACTCATCAGATCACCCTGCGTAAGGATGGGTATGAAACAAAGAGCTATACCATTTATTTGACCAATGATAGAAAGGATGAGACATATTCTTTCTCTGATCTGGTAAAAATAGGTTCTAATGACGGAAGCAGCGGGAATAGCGGAAACGATGGAAATAGCGGCGATAACAATGATGGCAATCAAGGGGATGTTGGGGAGCCGCCGCTGCCGCCGGATGATAGTGAGGGAACAACCTCGGGGGACAGTACGGGAACAACCTCTGAGGATAGTACAGGAACAACTTCTGAGGACAGTACGGGAACGACCTCTGAGGATAGTACGGGAACAACCTCAGGGGATAACCAAGACGGTGGCGATAATAATAATGGTGATGTTAGCGGGACAGAAGAAAAAGATAACCAAGGTGGCGGAGACGATGGCACCGAAGGCGGTCAACAGAATGTTGCTAACAGTTCCGCAACTAAGGCCCATCCTATCAGAGATTTCTTTTCATCGTTATTTAAATAATTGTAATACATAATGAATAGTCAGCATCCGAATAAGTATAAAATATTTCGGATGCTGACTTTACC
This sequence comes from Lachnospiraceae bacterium, assembly GCA_014804565.1. Taxonomy (GTDB): domain Bacteria; phylum Bacillota; class Clostridia; order Lachnospirales; family Lachnospiraceae; genus UBA3282. The sequence continues at coordinate 21,651 of JAAUZN010000046.1, read as the reverse complement.
TATGATACATTCTACAATGATAAAGGAGTCCCATATGTCTGAAAAAACTTACACCTACGAAGAATTCCTCGAAATCATAGCCACCTTGCGCAGCGAGAACGGCTGCCCCTGGGATAAGGTGCAGACTCATGAAAGCTTGAAGCCCTGCATGATGGAAGAGGCCGCGGAGCTGCTTGCCGCCATCCGTATTTATGATAAGACCGGTAATCCCGAAAATATGATAGAAGAGCTGGGCGACGTTCTTTTGCAGGTAGTCATGCATGCCCAGATCGCCTCCGAGGAGGGGCTTTTCGCCATGGAGGACGTAGTAAATGAGGTCAGCCGTAAGATGGTGCGCCGTCACCCCCATGTCTTCGGTACGGGAAATGCAGATACTCCCGACGAGGTATTAGTGAACTGGGAGGAGATCAAAAAGGAAGAGAAAAAAGAAAAAGATTGGATCGAGTCTCCCTTGCGGGAGATCCCACAGGAGCTTCCATCACTGACTAGGGCAGTCAAGGTGTTGAAAAAGATAGACAAGCTGTATGAAAAGGGAAATACTTATGAACAGGATGTGACGGCGATCTGTGAATTGGCGGATGCTTTGAAAAAATGTGATCCGCAGAAGGACAGTAAGCAGCTGGAGGAGATTCTTTCCGATCTGCTCATGCAGGTCAGCGATGTGGCAAGGATTGCCAAAGTCCCGCAGGAACAGGCCTTGGCGGATAAAATAGACGATTTAATCGAAAAATATGAATGAACTTTCTGACAATAGGGAAAGATAATACAGATATCTTATTTACATAACTAAAGAAAACCTAAAAAAGCCGAAAAATGCCGTAAAAATGGCATTTTTTGCTTGACAAGCAGGGTAAAAGCAGATATAAATATGTATAGGCAGTTTCTGAAAGGAACGGTCAGAATATGATAACTCATTTTAAGAGGAGGAGTTCAAAATGAACAAGACAGAATTAGTTGCAGCAATGGCTGATCAGGCAGGCTTATCCAAGAAAGATGCAGAGAAGGCTTTAAAGGCATTCACAGACGTGGTTGCTGATGAGCTGAAGAAAGATGGTAAGGTACAGTTAGTTGGCTTCGGTACTTTTGAAGTAACCAAGAGAGCAGCCAGAGAGGGTAGAAATCCTCAGAGCGGCGCTGTTATGAAGATTGCAGCATCCAAGGCTCCTAAGTTTAAGGCTGGTAAGGCTTTAAAGGATATGCTCAACGCATAATTAAATTTCAAAGTAAGCTAACGAGGCCTGTATGCACTGCATGCAGGTCTTTTGCGTGTATAAGAGAGAACACAGGAGGAAAAAATGCGACTGGATAAATATTTAAAGGTATCACGGCTCATCAAGCGCCGTACTGTGGCCAATGAGGCTTGCGACGCGGGCAGGGTCTTTATCAATGATAAACCGGCGANGGCTTCCGCCAATGTGAAGGTGGGAGATGTGATCGCGATACAATTTGGAAATAAAGAGGTCAAGGTGGAAGTCCTCGACGTNCAGGAGACTGTACGGAAGGAGGAGGCCAAGGAATTATTCCGCTATCTCACATAAAGCATATTTTGATCAGATCAGACATACAATGAATCAGTACCAGCGAAATGGGAGGGCGTGTATGGAGGATCTGAATCATAGCGGGAAAAAGCCGCANAAGCTGATGCTTACNGGCAGAAAGATCTGTGCCTTAAGCGGTGTGAATGATGTGCTTTCCTTTGATGTAAATGAGATCTTACTGGAGACAGAGCANGGTATGTTGATGATACGGGGCAGTGAGCTGCACGTCAGCAGGCTTTCGTTGGATAAGGGAGAAGTGGATATCGACGGCCGGATCGACAGCTTTACCTACTCGGAAACTGCGGGATACGGTGCGAAGGGAGAATCTATATTAGCGAGATTGTTTAAATGACAAGGCAGGGGATGGTGTAGGATATGAGCCAGGAGATCGTACAGGAGCTGACCTTTTTTACACATTCTGTCCTTATGGGCCTGATNATTACCTTTGTTTATGACTGGATCCGTGTNTTTCGCAAGCTTATCCGGCATGGGGNCATCCTGATGTCCGTGGAGGATCTTTTTTTCTGGTTTGTCTGCGGGCTTGCCGTATTTTATATGCTCTATAAAGAGAATNACGGGACACTGAGATGGTTTGCCGTACTGGGTGCTACACTCGGTATGTTTTTGTATAAAATANTAGTCCGTGACAGGTTCACAAATATTATGTCAACATGCCTACACAAGATAATGTGGTTTGCATTTCGTGTCCTACAAATTGTGCTAAAACCTCTAAAATGCCTATTTTACGCGGGGAAAACGTTTGTTCTCTTCATTGGAAGAAGATTGAAAAAGTGTAAAGAATTTATTAAAAAACGGTTGACGGTTTGCATAAAAACCATTAGAATGGTTTTATGTAAACATTAAGGCTGGTGGAGAGGGGAAACTTTTAGGGCATGGCAAGGAAAGCAGCATATCGTAAAAGGCGGCAGAACCGGTTGGCCATGCTTCTGGTTACCACTGTGGTATTGATGATGATGCTCGTGGTTACCATTAAGAGTGTGGAGCTGCGGGAGAAGCGTCAGACCTACATGGAAAGAGAAGAAGCGCTGATAAAAGAGATTGAAGCGGAGGAGCTCAGATCAGAGGAGATCGCAGAGTACGGGAAATATACACAGACTAAGAAATTCGTAGAGGAAGTTGCGAAGGAGAAGCTGGGTCTGGTGTATGAGGGCGAGATTATTTTTAAAGATGAAAAGTAGACAGATTTTGGCTGGGTCTGAGATCTGTCTTTTTATAATTTATAACATTTGTTATATTATTGGTTCTTCCTTCATATATATGTTTAAGACGGGTTTTTCGGGCATAGCCTGTGCCGTCTGAGCAGATGGTATCNATNTATGGAGGCGGCNTGTTATGAGGAGACAAGCAGAGGGGAAAGAGGACGAGAGACTGGAGATCATACCGGAGTACGGCAGGCAGAAGCTTTTGACTTATGCGGAGTCCTTTCGGGATCTGGCAGATTTATTTGAAGATGAACAAGCGGAGGCGGAGGATTCGGAGACTGCCGAGCCGATGGACAGGCAGGAGTACCTTTGCAGAAGGACGATCCGGGAGAGCCAGGGACTTTTAGCGGAGCATTTAAAGGAGATGGCACATATTATGGCGGCGGTGGCACGGGAAACCTGTCGCTATCGTCCTATAGGAGAGCGGCGTTTTCGGCAGACAGCAGCGCTTTTAAAGGAATCGGGGATCCTTCTTAAAAATTATTTTGAGATGGAACACGAAAATGACCGCCGGGAGATCAGTCTTACCATGCGGCAGGTCGGCGGCCGCCGGGGGCGTTTCGGAGAGACAGAGTACATTGCCACGGAGGATGTGGCTGATTATCTGTCAGTGGCTATGAATCGGAGGTTATGTGTTGCGAAAAATACGCCGCAGTATCTGGCCGGAGAGTATACTACTTATTATTTCCTGGAAGAGCCGCCTTATCATTTGTTGACAGGATTTGCGAAGGCGGTGAAGGAGACAGAGAAGGTATCGGGAGACAGCTATTCCTTCTACGAAGCGGATACAGGCAGGCTTCTGGTGCTTCTCTCTGATGGTGTGGGTTCCGGTGAGACAGCCTGTCGGGAGTCCGGCCGGGTGATTGAGATGATGGAGCGGCTTTTGGAGGCAGGCTTCGGCAAGGAGCCGGCGGTGCAGATGGTAAACGGGGCGTTGGCGGCAGCAGGACAGGANCAGACTATGTCCACGCTTGATATCTGTGATATNGACCTCTATACCGGGGGTTGTGAGTTTGTGAAAGTGGGAGCGGCCTGTACNTATATTAAAAGNGGCTGGCTGGTGGACAGGCTTTCGGCACAAAATCTGCCNCTTGGGGTCTTTCGTGAGATGGTGCCTGAAATNCATTCCCGAATGCTGCAGAGCGGGGATTATGTGATCATGGTTTCGGACGGTGTGCTGGATGCGCTTTCTGATGGGATCGGGGAGGAAATGCTGCCGGAGATCCTTGGCAGAATGGAGTATACAAACCCGAGCGAGATGGCGAACCAGATTTTGGCCTATGCGATCAAACAGAGTAAGGGACGGATCCGGGACGATATGACCGTGCTTGTGACGGGGATATGGAGTCAGGAGGATATCTCGTGATTGGGAATCTGTAGGGTAAACAAAAGATGCAGGATGCGATTTATGAAAAAGTAAAGAAATATATAGCTGCTCACGGAATGATAGTGCCGGGGGACTGTGTGGCGGCAGGGGTGTCCGGCGGCGCGGATTCTGTCGGTATGCTTCATCTGTTGTGGCGGCTGCAAAAAGAGATCCCCTTTCAGCTGAGCGTAGTGCATGTAGATCACGGGCTTCGCGCTGAGGCGGGAGAAGACGCCGCCTTTGTGGAAAAGCTGTGTGTGCAGTGGGAGCTTCCTTTTTTTCTCCGAAAGGTGGACATGCCGGGCTATGCGGCCCAATATAAGGTATCCTTGGAGGAGGCGGGACGGATCCTGCGCTATCAGGTCTTTGATCAGGTTCTCAGGGAGATCAGGGGCGACAGCGACGGAAAGATTGCGGTGGCCCACAACGCGGAGGACAGGGCGGAGACAATGTTGTTTCACATGTTCCGCGGAAGCGGGATAAAGGGGCTGGGTTCGATCCGGCCGATCCGGGAATCCGTGATCCGTCCGCTCCTGACTGTGAGCCGCGCAGAAATTGAAACGTATCTGGATGCCTGTGGCCTTGTATATCGGGAGGACGCCACGAACGGGGAGGATACTTATGCCCGCAACCGGATCAGGCATCACATACTGCCCTATGCACAGCAGGAAATATGCCGCGGGGCGGTGTCCCACATGGGGGAGCTGGCGGATATTCTGGCGGAGACAGAGGATTATCTGGAACGGGAGACATGCAGGCTTTATGACAGGTATGTAAAGGAGAGGACGGGTGAAGAGCCGATTCCCGGGCAGGAAGAACCGGNAGCAGANCTTGCTATAAACCTGNCAGGACTTGCCTCGGAAGATGGAGCGATGATCAAGCGTGTNTTGTTATATGCGCTGGAGAGGATCACGCCACATCGAAAGGATATCGGCGCCTGCCATATCCGCGGTCTTTTAGAGCTGATGGAGAAGGACGGCAGTAAAGAACTTTTTCTNCCNAACGGTGTCAAAGCCCGTAAGGAATATCAGACNCTTTTCCTAAGACGGGGAGGGCGTGATAGAGAAGATGCGTCTTCCGGAGACGGGACGGTAATTGTTCCGGAGATACTTCTGCCGGATATTCCGNTAGATGTGAATGTGCCGGATACAAACGGCTTTACGTTTATCCTGCGGGAAGNGGATTCTCTGCCGGAAACGTCCGTTTTTTACAGAAAGGAACAAAATATTCCAGAAAATAGATATACGAAATGGTTTGATTATGATAAAATATCTACGTCTTTATTGTTGCGGACCAGGCGGGAAGGGGACTATCTCACCATAGATGATGCGCTTCACACCCAGTCCGTAAAACGATATATGGTCAACGAAAAAATCCCCAAAATGAAGCGGAGCAGTATGTATATGCTGGCTGAAGGCAACCATATTTTATGGATACCGGGCTATCGCATAAGCACGCATTACAGAGTGGGGGAAAATACGAAGCGTATTCTGGAGGTACGCTTAAGAGGAGGAAACGATGGCGGAACGAATAGAGGTACTGTTGACAGAGGAAGAGGTTGATAAGCGGATTCAGGAGATCGGGGATCAGATTTCCAGAGATTATGCCGGAAAACAGGTTCATCTTGTGTGTGTTCTGAAGGGCGGCAGCTTTTTTATGTGTGAGCTGGCCAAGCGGATCACGGTGCCGGTATCCTTAGATTTTATGTCGGTGTCCAGCTATGGCGGCGATACGAAATCCAGCGGCGTGGTCAGGATCGTGAAGGATCTGGATGAATCTCTGATGGGTAAGCATGTGCTGGTGGTGGAAGATATCGTAGATTCCGGTCGGACGCTCAGCTATCTGTTAGATATGCTGCGGGACAGAGGACCCGAGGACGTAAGACTCTGCACGCTTTTGGACAAGCCGGAGCGGCGTGTGGTGGATGTGAAGGTGGATTATACGGGATTTGAGATCCCGGATGAGTTTGTGGTGGGATATGGACTGGATTACGACCAGAGATANCGCAATCTGCCCTACATTGGCATTGTAAAATTTGACTGACTTCGGAGTAAAGGAACTGTTTCATGAACAAGAGTGGTAAAAGTATTTATCTTTATTTTGTAATCATTATCTGTCTGTTGCTGTTCACGGTATGGATCGGAACTCTGCGGGTTTCAAACAGCANNTATACCAGGGGCGAATTTGAGAAGCAGATGCAGAATGGCGAGGTTGCGGTGGTGACGATCTGTCCGAACAAGGACACACCGACGGGATCTGTGGAGATNGTCCTGCGAAGCGGCGAGGAGAAAGTCCTTTATGTGACGGATGTGACGGAGATTGAAAAAGTAGTCAGAAGTCATGGCATAGATTGCTCCGTAGAGAGTGTCCCGGAGGAGAGCTGGTTTTTAAACAGTGTATTGCCGATCCTGATCGTGGTGGTAGTCTGTGCGTTCTTCTTTGTGATGATGAACTCTCAGAATGCCGGCGGCGGCGGTGGCAAGATGATGAATTTCGGAAAGAGCCGTGCCAGACTTACCATGGGCGCAGAGAATAAGATCACGCTGGGCGAAGTGGCAGGTCTAAAGGAAGAAAAAGAGGAGCTGCAGGAGATCGTGGAGTTTCTGCGGGAGCCGGGTAAGTTTACCAAGGTGGGAGCAAGGATTCCCAAGGGCGTACTTTTAGAGGGCGCGCCCGGTACAGGTAAGACNCTCCTTGCCAAGGCGATTGCGGGTGAGGCAAATGTACCGTTTTTCAGTATTTCCGGTTCTGATTTTGTGGAGATGTTTGTCGGCGTGGGTGCATCCCGTGTGCGTGATATGTTTGCGGAGGCGAAACGGCACGCGCCCTGTATTATTTTTATAGATGAGATTGACGCGGTAGCGAGACGNCGCGGTACCGGTATGGGCGGCGGCCATGATGAGAGAGAGCAGACGTTNAATCAGCTTTTGGTGGAGATGGACGGCTTCGGCGTCAATGAGGGAATCATCGTGATGGCGGCTACAAANCGCGTGGATATCTTAGATCCNGCGATCCTGCGNCCGGGACGTTTTGACAGAAAGATCACAGTGGTTTCCCCGGATGTGAGGGGCAGAGAGGATATCCTGAAGGTGCATGCGAAGAATAAGCCTCTTGGTGACGANGTNGATCTGGAGCAGATCGCGCAGACGACCGCAGGCTTTACGGGAGCGGATCTGGAAAATCTCCTGAATGAAGCGGCGATCAATGCGGCTATGGACAAGCGTGTTTTTGTAAAGCAGGAAGATATAAAGAAAGCCTTTATCAAGGTGGGGATCGGCGCAGAGAAGAAGAGCCGTATCATTTCCGAGAAGGAGAAAAAGATCACAGCCTATCATGAGGCAGGACATGCGATCCTCTTCCATGTTTTGCCGGATGTGGGGCCTGTTTATACGGTATCTATCATTCCTACAGGACTGGGGGCAGCAGGCTATACGATGCCGCTTCCCGAAAAGGATGAAATGTTCCTCACAAAAGGAAAGATGATAGAGGAGATCATGGTATCTCTGGGCGGAAGGATCGCGGAGGAGATCATTTTNGANGATATCACTACCGGCGCNTCCAGCGATATNAANAANGCNACNAAGGTNGCCCGCAGGATGGTGACCCGGTACGGTATGTCGGATAACATCGGNGTGATCAATTATGANGATGATGACGACGAAGTGTTTATCGGCAGAGATCTCGCTCACGCAAAGAATCACAGCGANCTCGTGTCCGGNGAGATCGACAGGGAAGTCAANATGATCATNGACGACTGTTACAAGAANGCAAAGGATATCATCATGGAGCACGAGGATGTACTGCACAACTGCGCAAAGCTGCTTCTNGAGAAAGAGAAGATCAATCGTGCAGAGTTTGAGGGACTCTTTGATACCTATTATCCTCAGCCGGAAGAGCCCGGCGAGCGGGTGGGAGAAGAACAATAATTGTAAAAATTGCACAAAAATTGATACCGAAAATTGTAATATTTGTGAATCGTTGGTATTGTAGACAAATAGGGGGTGTGTTAATATACTACTTGTAACCCCCCAATACATTATATAGTTTTTTGCTATACCCCATAAGAAAGAAATACCTTCTCTAAAAAAGACAGTTTAACGGCTGTCTTTTTTACTTTGTATNGGTTATAAATTGTGTCGAAATCTTTTAAACCCTTGAATATCCACAACATATAGTATAAAATGGTTGTGTAGTGTTTGTTTTTAAGAGANAGGCTGATTATGGACATCAATCAATTTCAGAAAGCGGAAAAGAATCAGCAGTATATTGCCGGTATGCACCCGGTCCTTAACAGAAAGGCCCTGTTTTCCGATACGACGGNGGACTATCTCTCCCCGGCGGAGCCCAGTGCTTACGGTGAGGTTACTGTGCGGTTTCGTTCCGGTAAAAACAATATTGACAAAGTCTTTTTCGTNAGTAAGGGCGAGAGACATCTTATGTTTAAAGCAGAGTCGGATACGCTTTTTGACTATTATGCGCATACGATTCAGCTTGAGAATGTACAGCTGAGTTATTATTTTGAGATTCACGCAGGGAAACTTTCCTGCATTTACGATAGACGGGGACCGGTCAGGGANGTCAANGAGTACTACTTCTTTCGGGTGATTCCCGGTTTTAAGACACCGGATTGGGCGAANGGCGCTGTGTTTTACCAGATTTANGTGGATCGTTTTTATAATGGCGATCCCACTAACGATGTGTTGACGAACGAGTACCAGTACATCGGAGATAAGACTGTCCGGGTGGAGGACTGGAATAAATANCCGGCGGCTATGGGCGTGCGTGAGTTTTACGGCGGCGATCTGCAGGGTGTGCTTGATAAGATGGATTATCTGCAGGATCTGGGTGTGGATGTGATCTATTTCAATCCTTTGTTCGTATCCCCCTCTAACCATAAATATGATATACAGGATTATGACTATATCGATCCTCATTTCGGAAAGATCGTGCATGATCAGGGCGCTCTGCTGGAAAACCATCAGACAGAGAATCGCTTTGCCACCAGATATATTGACCGCATTTCTAATAAAGAGAATCTGGAGGCCAGCAACGAACTCTTTGCAGAGGTGGTGAAGGAAGCCCACAGAAGAGGCATGAAGGTAATCCTGGACGGCGTGTTCAATCACTGCGGATCTTTCAATAAGTGGCTGGATCGGGAACGGATCTACGAGAACGCGGAGGGATATGAGAAGGGTGCCTATATCGACAAGGANAGTCCNTATCATAATTANTTCCANTTNNATGANGAACATANATTNCCNTATAACGGNTCNTACGATGGCTGGTGGGGACATGACACNCTGCCGAAGTTGAATTATGAAAATTCCAGACAGCTTTTGGANTATGTGTTGTATATNGGGAGAAANTGGGTCTCNCCGCCCTANAANGTGGACGGGTGGAGATTGGATGTNGCGGCGGATCTGGGNCACAGCCCGGANTTTAANCATCAATTNTGGAAAGAGTTCAGAAAANCNGTTAANATGGCGAATCCCAATGCGATCATTCTTGCCGANCATTATGGAAGTCCCAGAGACTGGCTNCAGGGGCAGGAATGGGATACNGTTATGAATTANGATGCNTTTATGGANCCGGTAACCTGGTTTTTGACNGGTATGCAGAANCANAGTGATGACTTCCGAGANGATATGCGNGGAAATGCCGANAGNTTTTGGGGTGCNATGCGGCACCACAGCNCNGATTTTACCACGCCGTCNCTGNTGGTGGCGATGAATGAGCTGTCNAATCACGATCATTCCCGNTTNCTCACCCGGACGAATCACCGGGTAGGCAGGACGAATACNCTGGGTCCTCAGGCGGCNAATGAAGGANTCAATAAGGCGGTTCTNCGTGAGGCGGTGGTGATCCAGATGACCTGGCCCGGNGCGCCNACCATCTATTANGGAGATGANGCGGGNGTCTGCGGATTTACNGATCCGGATAACAGGCGGACCTATCCNTGGGGGAATGAGGATCAGGAGCTGATNGCNTTCCATAANGNNATCATNAAGATNCACAAGACACANAAAGANTTTTTGACAGGCTCTCTCAANTATCTNGANGCCGACTACAATGTGATCGGNTATGGCAGATTTACCAGAAAGGGACAGTCGGTGATNCTTGTCAATAACAATAACCATGAGATTACGAAGGAACTGTCNGTNTGGTATCTGGGAATCCCGAANGAGTGNACNCTCANTCAGTTGATCCTGACNACGGCNGAGGGTTTTTCCACAGANNNGAAGGANNATCCGGTAGTTTCCGGAAGAGTAAAGATAACGCTGCCTGCTACTTCAGCTATCATTCTGAGATATGAGGATTCTGAGAAACGGAATTTCTTACAGTTTGGGGAGTGATGTGACGAATCATGAGGATACTGAAGAATATCGTACTGGGTATAGGTGTTTTGGTGGCGCTGTTATGTGCGTTTATTTTAATGTGCGCTGTAAATCCGAATATCACGGAATCTCTCTCCTCCATGCTTGCGCGGGACGGTCATTCCCGCAAAGAGTCGGTGCAGGAGGAAGAATTTAGGGAGCCCTTCCGGGATGCGTACGAGTGGGAAGAAAATAAACAAGAAAATCCCCAGGCATCGGAAGAATCCGATAATACACCGGAAGCAATCGATGATACAGAAGCTAACGAAGATACGGCACAGCGTCAGATTGAAGACGAGGCGGTTCCAAGAGGTTCCTCCGGTGCCAGATACGAATCAAGCGTTAAGGGCACAAACGGCTATGAGCCGCCGGCCGAGTTGGATATCATAGTGCCGGAGGCTGTCAGCGGGAAATCCGGGTATCAGCCCATTACAGAAAAATCAGAGGAGCTTCCCGGTGCCGAGGGCGGCGAGTACACCAGTGATCTGGGCTATGGCGAATTGGGGGACGGTCTTTCCTTTGACCCGGTCTTCTATCCCTATTATCAGATGCTGGAGCCGAAAGGACAACATCTCTACCGACAGGTCTTTGCTAATGCGAGCGCGATGAACGCTGAGTTTGTGCCTATCGAGGCAGTACCGGTGTCGGAGATAAAAGATGTGGTCATGGCAGTCTACAATGACCATCCTGAGCTTTTCTGGCTCAATACTGTGTTTGTCTGTAAATACGACAAAAACCGGATCTGTGCGGAACTGGGCCTGGAATTTAACATGACGCAGGAGGAAATGGCGGAAGCTTCCACAGATTTTTATAATACAACGAACAGTCTCTTAACCGAGGTGGAGCATTTGGGCACCTATGAAAAAGAGAGACGGCTGCATGATCTTTTGATCGGCAGGATCGAGTATGATAAAAGTGCCGATATGAACCAGAGCGCCTACAGTGCGCTGGTGGAGGGAAAGAGCGTCTGTGCCGGGTATGCCAGAGCCTATCAGTATCTCATGCAGAGGCTGGGGATTCCCTGTTATTATTGTACAGGATATGCGGGGACGGATCATGCCTGGAACATCGTGGCGTTGGATGACGGATATTACAATGTGGATCTGACCTGGGATGACACGCCGGGCGGCGAATATGACTATTTTAATAAGACGGATCAGGAGTACGCAGAGACCCATGCGAGACGGGACCTGTCGGTGAATCTGCCGCAGTGTATGGGAGAACGGTATCGGAGTCAGTAATAGGAAAGAGGGATACCCCGGAAGGTGAGAAAGCCTTCCGGGGTTTTCTGTGCATATTAGACAAATAGCGGGATAAAAAATAATGTAAAATGACAGTTTTAGATACATAGTCTTGACAAATCTTTTCCTGTACCATAATATAGAATCACAAATTGAGTACACGTGTACGCAAAGTGCGTACATAATTTTTTCAAGAAAAATGTACACGTGTACGCAGTGGAGTTTTCAAGAAAACGAGGTATAAGGAAAAGGAGGAAAGTATATGAAAAAGAAAGCAGTAAGTATTTTTTTGACAACGGCATTGCTGGTATCTTCGCTTGTGGGTTGCGGAAGTGATACACAGGATGCAGGAAACGCTCCTGCAGCACAGGAGGAATCAGGCGGGCAGGACACCGCTGAGGCAGCAGCAGAGCCAGTGGCAGAAACGGCCGAGAACAGTCCGATCAAGATAACCTTTTGGAACAGCTTTACGGGAGCCGATGGCGATATGCTTACAGAACTGGTAGACCGCTACAACAAAGAGAATACGGATGGTATAACGGTGGAAATGGATATCTCATCCGACTTTGATAGTCAGTTATCCACGGCATTTGCGGCCGGAACAGGCCCTACAATGATCTTAAGCTCCAGCGCCTACCGTTTTACTTACGGTGATTACATGCAGAATATCAACGATATTTTTGATAAGACTGGGCTTGACAAAAATGATTTCATTCAGTCTTATTTGGATTATTGCTCGGAGGGCGACAATCTCTATTTTGTACCTTTCCAGATTGTCGGTTACTACATGTACTGGAATAAGGACCTGTTCGAAGCAGCCGGATTGGATCCGGAGGCACCCCCGGCTACCTGGGACGAGTGGGCAGAATATGCTGAGAAGCTTACAGACGAGAGCAAGAATGTGTATGGTTCCGGAATATCGTATGATTATGCCTATCAGATCGCACATATCATGCAGAGATTCGGCGGGTTGGCGGTTACGGATAACGGCGGAAACTGGACGGCCAATTTTGCAGGCAACAGCGGATACACTAAATTTTTAAATATGTACCAGGAAATGGTCAATAATGGCTCCAATCCTTTGGAAGCGGACACGGATTCTATGGCCAGTGCAGGGCAGATCGGTATGACGATTGGCGGCCCTTGGGTGACGATCGGCCTTGACACGGCGGGTATCAATTATGGAATAGGCCTAATACCCACAGGAGATGCGGGAGATATGAATTCTGTTGAAGTGTTGGGATTTTCTGTCACAACGGCGGCCAGTGATGCGGAAAAAGAGGCGGCTTACAAGTTTATTGAGTGGTGGAATTCTGAAAATGCGGAGGGCAGCAGTCCTGCTTTAGAGTGGTCTGTGGCAAACGGTTTTCCGGCATACACCTATTCTGTACAAGAGAAGGACGAGTACAAGGCAAGTGCAAAATTGAGCGCCATGTCAACGGCAAATCCTGATGCGCCCACAGATTTTATTGTAGATTCCAGCTTCCCTGGAATTAACGCGGTGATTGCGGATGTAATCCCTGAACTGATCAATTCCGTAGCGTTCGGAGGCAGCCCTGTGGAGGAAGCCTTGGAGAAGGCACAGGCGACGGCCGAAAAAATTACGGAGAATTACTAATATAAGTTACAGCCGGTTTATTTTCGGAGGAGTGTCACTTTGTCACTCCTCCTCTCTGACCAAGCTAATGTTTGTCGGATGAGAGGAGATGGAAATGAAAGCAATCATGAGATATTGGAACAAGCCCTCAAGATGCGCATATGTGTTTTTGATGCCGTCTATTATTCTTTTGATCATGTTCAACGTGCTTCCGTTAGCAGCGGCCTTCGGATTAAGTTTGTTTGATGTACCCATTACAATGAATTCTGCAAAATTTGTCGGACTGGCAAATTTTACAGAGGCATTTCATGATGACAGGTTCCTTAACAGCTTAAAGGTAACGGCTGTCTTTACACTGATTGAAGTACCCTTTCAGGTGATCGGCGCTTTGGTGATCGCATCTTTTATCACGAAGAATAATTTCAGAAATAAACTGCTTCGTGCGATTTATTTTCTGCCGGTTATCTGTTCTGCGACGGCAGTGGGCATCATGTGGAAGATGATTCTGCATTCCAACATTGGATTTATTACGGCCACCCTGCAATCTATGGGGTTGGGTAAGATCAATTTTTTGAATACGCCGGGGCTTACGATTTTTGTCGTTTCTTTTATTTCCCTTTGGAGGAGTTTTGGGATTTCAGCAATTATCTATGTGACAGCAATCCAGCAGGTGTCCGCTTCTCTGTATGAGGCGGCGGAAATGGATGGAGCAGGTAAGGTAAAGCAGTTCTTTCATATCACGGCACCGTCGATTCGGCCTACTTTTTGGTATATTCTGATGACACGGTTTGCCGGAGCCCTGCAGATATTTGACATTATTTATATTACAACAAACGGCGGACCGAATTACACAACAGAATCCACGGTTACATATATTTACTCTCGCGCTTTTTCATCAGCGTCAAGCATGGGATATGCGTCCGCGATGTCGGTAATCTTGTTTGTGATCATCATGGTGGTCACCGTGTTTATGTATCGCAGAATGAACAGGGAGGAGTAATAAATGGAGGGAAAAATGTCATCAAAAACAGTAAAAGAGCTCAGACAAAAGATATGTGGTATTCCCGTATTCCTTATTTTGATCATACTCGCGTTGTTAGTTATCGTGCCGGTGGTCTGGATGACATTCAGTGCATTTAAGCCGGAGAAAGAGATCATATCATGGCCGCCCACCTTTATTCCCCATGTACTGACGGGACAGAATTTTATTGATGTGCAGAAGCGGATCAATATTTTGCGCTATATGCTCAATTCTGTGATTTACGCAGGCGGAACGACACTTCTTGCCGTGATTGTCAACAGTATGGCGGGCTACGCCTATGCTTTTTTTGATTTCAAAGGAAAATCAGGCCTGTTTTTGTTGACGTTGGCCACCATGATGGTGCCCTTTCAGGTGATCATGGTGCCCCTTTTCCTGATAGTTTATAAAATGGGTATGTATGATTCTTATTGGGGACTGATTATTCCCCGTGTTGTGGTGGCGGGATCCATTTTTATGATGAGGGCTGCCTTTACAGGGCTGCCAAAAGAGCTTGCGGAAGCGGCGAGGATTGACGGACTGTCAGAATTTGGCATTTTCAGAAAGATCATGCTGCCACAGGTAAAGCCGGCAATTATTACATTGACAATACTTAGTATCAACGGTTCCTGGAATGATCTGCTGTGGCCCATGATCGTAACAAGCAGTACAGATATGAGAACGCTTGCAAATGGGCTGGCGTTGTTTATTGGTCAGAATACGATTGAATACGGAGCGGCATTTGCGGGTGCATTGATTTCACTTCTGCCCATGTTCCTTCTTTATATCTTTGGACAGAAATATTTTGTGGAAGGCATGGCAAGTTCCGGACTAAAAGGTTGAAAGAGGATTGAGAATCTATGTTAAAAGTAAAGATTATATGCGATAAAGAATTTACGATAGGCGAGATAGATGATAGGCTGTACGGATCATTTCTAGAGCATATGGGACGTGTAATCTATCATGGCGTGTATGAGCCGGAGCATGTATGTAGCGATGAGGAAGGGTTTAGGAAGGATGTGCTGCAAGCGGTGAGAGAACTGGGTATCACGGCAGTGCGCTATCCGGGAGGTAATTTTGTGTCGGCGTATCATTGGGAGGACGGCGTGGGACCGAGAGAAGAGCGGCCCAGAAAAGTTGATCTTGCGTGGAAAGCGGTGGAGACAAATGAATTTGGAACGGATGAATTTATCCATTGGGCAAGAAAAGCGGGCGTAATGCCGATTTTTACCGTAAATCTCGGCACCAGAGGGATAGAGGAAGCGCTGCAGTATTTAGAATACTGTAATTTTCCATCGGGAACTCAGTATAGTGATCTGCGGAGGCGACATGGTGTAGAGGAGCCTTATCGTGTTAAGCTTTGGTGCCTCGGCAATGAGATTGATGGAAACTGGCAGATCGGTCATAAAAACGCTGCCGAATACGGACGTCTCGCCGCGGAGGCGGGAAAGGTTATGAAACTTTTGGATCCGGAGATCGAGTTGATAGCCTGCGGAAGCTCTCTTTCTGCGATGAAAACGTATCCGGCGTGGGATATGGAGGTGTTGGAGGAAACCTATGATGTGATCGATTATCTGGCGCTGCATCAATATTATGGCGGGCAGGAAAAAGGAACAGCGGCTTTTCTAGCGCAGACGTTGGATATGGAAACGTATATTCAGACGATCCGGGCAGCAGTACAGGTGGTAAAACAGAAAAAACGTTCTGCAAAAGAGGTAAAACTGAGCATAGATGAGTGGGGCGTGTGGGCTGTGCCCGGAAACACTGTGAATATAGAAGTGGAGGCAAATCCCTGGCAGACAGCAGCTCCAATCAGCGAGCAGATTTATACAATGGAGGATGCGCTGCTCTTTTCCAGTATGCAGATGACAATGCTTCGGAATGCGGATGCAGTCAAGATTGCTTGTCAGTCTCTTCTAACAAATGTGAGCGCTTGTATCATGACGGAGTCGAACGGCGAGATGTGGCTGCAGACGATATACTATCCTTTTTATTATTTTGCGAATTATGGGAGAGGGACCGTACTGCAAAGCGTTTATCATGGAGAGTCCTATAATTGTGAAGGTTTTAACAATGTTCCCTATCTGGATCAAGTGGTGGTGTGGAACCGGACCCGGAATGAGGTCGCGGTGTTTCTGGTAAACAGAAGCGAGAGTGATAGTCAGGAAGTAAAAATTGTGTTACAGGGAATGAGGCCGAACACGGTCAAGGAGGCCATATACCTGTCGGCGGAAGACAAAAAAATGACGAACCAGAAGGATCATCTGGCGGTGCAGCCAAGGGAGAGTAATACGGTGGAACTAAAAGAAAACTGTGTGACAGCAACGATTTTGCCGTTATCCTTTATGATGATCAGAGTGGGAATATAGCAAGGTTTCAACGCTATTTAGTATATTCATGCGTCCAAGGTGTAAAAACAGATGATGTTTTTCATAAAAAATGCTACAATAAAAATATTGATGGATCAAGGACCCTTATGGGTTTTTGGAACTGTGCATTGTATGAGGAGCAATCAGATGGGAATTACGACAAAAGATTTGGCGCAGATATGCGGTGTGTCACGGACGACAGTGCACCGCGCCTTACATGACGGGACCGGAAGGATCAATCCGGACACAAAGGAGATGATATTGCGGGTTGCCAAAGAAAATGATTACCGGCCGGATCTTTTGGCGAGAGGATTGGTCAAGGGACAGACCCTCAATATTGGTGTTGTGGTTCTGGATGTCAAAAACCGTTATTTTGCACAAATGCTGAGCGCCATCGGTGTGGAGGCACACAAGAGAGGCTATTTTGTCAATATCACGCTGCATGGGAATGACAGGGAGACCGAAAAAACCCAACTGACGAGACTTGTGGATTATCATGTAGATGGCATCATTGTATCCTCCGTCAATGAGGGAGAGGATTACCGAAAGTTTTTAGACAGTTTGGGTGTTCCAATTGTGTCTGTGGACAATAAAATTGCAGATGGTATTCCCTTTGTGGGGATTGACCAGAGACAGGCGATGAAGCAGGCAGCGGAAAAAGTGATGGCGAAGGGCTATAATAAATTGATTTTTGTCTGTCCGCCAATCAATGATCAGAGCGGGAGAAATGTATATGTACATCGGGAAAGGCTGGCCGGTTTTCGGGAAGCAGTGGAGAAGATACCTGATGTGGAGACGGTTTATCTGCTAAACTGGGATTATCTGAAACAGGTAAAAGAGGTATTAAGTACGCATGAAAAACCAGCCTTTATCTGTGCGGCGGACGAATTTGCTCTGGATATTATGAAGTATTTAAAAAAGGAAGGGAAGAAGGCCGGAACGGATTACGGCATTACAGGGTTTGACAATATTGATGTTCTGGATTACGTTGTACCGCGTCTGACGACGATTTCTAACTCGGTGGAAGAGGTGGCGGAGGCAGCGGTGGATTTATTATTTGAGCTGATGGATGAAAAGATGACGGATTGGGAAGTGAAGCTGCCCCTTTTTATACAGCACCGCTTTATAGAAGGCGAGACCATCTGAACGGTAGGTTTTTCCGCAAATTTCCAAAAAATAGAAAAAAAGGCAGGGATAATGTTATATCCCTGCCTTTTTAAGATTATTCTTTCAGTTCCTCAAGATTCTGCACCAGCCGCACCCCTGCAAGCTGCGCAATTTCCTCTCGAACTTTTTCGGTGTCAGCGTTCAGCCGGACACCGAGGCGATAGTTAAAGGAATCTGCCAACGGATTTTCCGTAAAAGTTGCAGCCAGTTCGGCATCTAAGTAAGTACTGCTGAATTCGTTCCAGGCCTCATCACCGGATACGAAGCGGCAGGAGGAAACGCCGGGGATCTGGGAAAGCTGTCTACCGATACGGTCAATCTCTGCCTGAGACAAATTGCTCTCCATAAAGACTGCCAGATTCTTTTCCTGGTAAATATTGTAGGCGAATGAGGTGGTGCCGGAGATCAGAATCGTGAAAGCGGCGATCAGGACAGCAGCAGTTCTGGAATAACGGGTATAAAAGGGGCGTTTTGCCCGAGCTGCAGTGCAATTTTGTGTCAAAGTGTCAGCCAGCCCGGCAGGCATGGAAATGGCATTTTTAATCTGTAACATATCGTTTTTGTTCATAAAATTCTCCTTTCTCTGATTCGGATAACACAAGTTTTAAGGCTTCTCTGCCGCGCTGCAGGCGCTTTTTTACAGCATTTTCTGATAACCGCAGAATTTCTGCGATTTCTGCAACAGAATATCCCTCGAAATAGTGTAAGACCAAAACGCTCTTCCACTTTGCAGGCAGTGCATAAAGTTCTTCCAGGTGTGCCTGCTGTTCCGGGGCCGGCAGACATTCCCGGAGCAGGTCCAGGTCTGTGTAGGCGTGTTTTTTGCGGAATCGCAGACAGTCCATACAACAGTTATTGGTGACCCGAAGCAGCCATGCCCGCTCATGCTCTGTAGATGCAAAGGAAGGCGCTTTTTCCAAAAAGCGGAGCAGCACTTCTTGTAAGACATCTTGAACGTCATGAGGATTGCCCAGCAGTAGGTAGGCGCTCCGATAGAGAGCATCGCCGTGAATTTCCAGGATATGACGGATATCCGTCTCGTTTTTGCGCATAGCATCTCCTTTCTCTTAATCGAGTGTGTAAGCACTCGGTTTCTATTTTTAGAGGCCTCTTGTCCTATATACGGACGGCAGGGCAGATTGGTGACAGGAAAGTTTGTCTTTTTCTGTAATTTATTCTATTATATAGGAAATTGCTATACGGAGATATTTAAAAAAATGGCAGCAGATCAGGAGGAAACAGATATGTTATCATTCGAGAGCGATTATATACAGGGAGCCCATGAAAAAATTCTGGAGCGTCTAGTGGAGACGAATAGGGAGCCGCTGTCCGGTTATGGGAACGACAAATATTGCGAGAGCGCGAAAGAGAAGATACGAAAAGCCTGTGGCTGTGAAGAGGCGGAGATTTTTTTCCTGGTGGGCGGCACCCAGACCAATATGGTGGTGATCAGCTCCATGCTCAGACCCTATGAGGGTGTGGTTGCGGCACAGACCGGGCACGTCAGTGTCCATGAGGCAGGTGCGATCGAGCATAGCGGTCACAAGGTGCTCACGATTCCGGGGCATGAAGGCAAGATGGACGCAGAGGAACTTTCGACTTATCTGAAAGCCTATTGGGATGATGTCAATCACGAGCATATGGTATTTCCGGGTATGGTGTATATTTCTCATCCCACAGAGTATGGTACATTGTACACGGAGGCGGAGCTGACGGCGATTGCGAAGGTGTGCGGCACTTATCAGATTCCGCTATTTTTAGACGGCGCCAGGCTAGGGTATGGTTTGATGAGCAGAGAAACAGATGTCACACTGCCGGTGATCGCCCGCCATTGCGATGTATTTTATATCGGCGGTACGAAGGTGGGCGCCCTCTGCGGGGAGGCGGTGGTCTTTCCGAAGAAGAATATGCCGCCCCATTTTATGACCATGGTGAAGCAGAAGGGTGCGCTGCTGGCGAAGGGACGGCTTCTGGGAGTGCAGTTTGACACTCTTTTTACAGATAACTTGTATTACAGGATCAGCGAACACGCCATTGTCATGGCGGAGAAAGTAAAAGACATATTCCGGGAGAAGGACAAACAATTTTTTCTGGATTCCCCCACGAACCAGCAGTTTATCATTTTAGAAGACGCGGAGATCGAGCGTCTGAGAGAGCATGTGCGGTTCGACATCTGGGAAAAATATGATGAGCGTCGTACGGTCGTGCGCTTCGCCACAAGCTGGGCGACGACGCAGGAGGATGTAGAAAGTCTGCGGGCGCTAATTCATTGAACAGATTTTTCATAAAAAATTTTTGATATTCGTATGCAGCCTTTTGATCGTGTCAAAGGTATTATTGATAGGGAAACATAAAAGAGGTCATATATGACAAAAGAAGAACAGATTACGGCGGAAAATGCGGTGGACAGATATGCCGACATGGTGTATCGTCTGGCGTTGTCGCAGATGAAAAATAAGACGGATGCGGACGATCTCTTTCAGGAGGTGTTCGTCCGGCTGGTCAGTCACGTTGGAGAATTGCAGTCCTGGGAGCATGTCAAGGCGTGGCTGATCCGAGTGACGATCAACTGTGCGAAGAAGCATTTTGAGCTGTATTGGAATAAAAATGTAGACTATATAGAGGACGAGGAAACACTGAAAGGGGAAGAGGCTTATGAGCCGCCGGAGGAACATCCGGTCAGAGGGGCGGTGTTAAAGCTGCCATCCAAATACCGATCAGTGGTGCATTTGTTTTATTTCGAGGAGCTTTCGGTAACAGAGATCGCAGAGCTGACCGGACAGAAGGAGGGCACCGTCAAGTCGCAGCTGCACCGGGCAAGAGAAATGTTAAAAGAGCTGCTGCGGGAGGAAACGGGATAGACCGACAATAGATAGATAGGAAACAGGAGCAATGATGGAACAATATAGAGAGCAATACAGAGAAGAAACTGCACAGGTACATGCGCCGATAGATTTGATTGAGAGAACCAAAGCGGCTGTGCGCGCGGAAGAAGAGCGGATTAAGAGAGAGCGTACGACACAGCCGGGGATGCGCCAGCTGGAAATGCCTGAACCGAGAGTGACATATGCGGATTATGCGAAGTATGGAAAAACATCTTCGCTTCGTAAGTGGACATATCCGTTGACTGCGGCGGCGGCTCTTTTGATACTGGTGTCCGTATCCCTGACCATGAGGGGATTGAAGTCCGAGAATATGGCACCTGCGGCGGATATGGCCTATAGTGGATCGGCTGAGAGCGGAGCGGCTTATGAGGAATCTGCAGAATTCGATGCAGGGTTTGCAGAAGGTGTAGCAGAGGTAACGGTCGAGATGGCGGATGAAGAAGCCGCGGATATGGAGGCGGCGGTTGCGGAGACTGAGAGTGCAGCGGCGGAAGCTCCCGCAGAGGATAGGGCGCCATCCGTCAATGAGACGCAGAAGGCTATGAGCGCGGCAGAGGATACATCCGGTGCAGAGGAATCCAATGCTGTAAAGGAGGAGGCAAAGCAAAACCAGGAGACAGAGAGGGAGGACACCCTTGCTGATATGGCGGCAGACAAGGACAGTATCATTATGGAAAAGGTAGAGAAAAAGCCTGCGTTTTGTGATCTCCCTGATACGAAAACCTATGTCTATGAGGACGAGACCTTTATGGTCAGAAAAGAGAAAGCTGGATGGGTGGTGTATGTGGAGACGGAGAATGGTGCGGGGTATCTATTCCGCGGAGAGATGGAGGATGTGGAAGAATTTTTAGAAGCGGCGCATGAAAAATTATT
>JAAUZN010000045.1 GCA_014804565.1 Lachnospiraceae bacterium | reverse complement strand
CATGGCGCTGAATGATCTGAGTAACGAGATCAATGACCGTATCAGTATTATCATGATCAAATATGTACTTTCCGTTATGACGATCTGCGCGTTGGCGATCGTATACATATATCTGCTCAAAATATTGGTCATGCGGGAAATACCGTCTAATGAGATATTCAGGATTGTTACCGGCTTATTCTGCATCGGTATGCCGATCTGGATCATGGACTATTTTTATGGGGATGATACGAAATTTATGCGCTTTCTGCAAAAGCTGCCTTATGGGTTGATACCGCTTATTCCGGCGCAGACATATGCTATAGGGGTGAGGATCTATCACAACGGCATGACGCCGGGCCGGTACATCGGCGTGTGCATGATTATTTTTGAAGTCATCATGCTGTTTGTATGGTATTCCTGGAAAGAGAATCTGGAACGCGTTCTGTTGATACTCGGTGCAGGAATTATCATAGCGATATTCATCCCAGGTCTCAATATGTTCAGTGTGTCCAATAGATGGCAGCGGGCATTCTTGGAAACCTATTATAATAAAGTGCTTTCACAAGGTGAGCTTACGCAGGAAGAGTATGAGCGCTTAGAGGGTGCATATAAGTATCTGAGGTGGGAACCGCAGACGAAAGAGCTGGTGGAGCAGTTCGATATTTATGATACTGATTTTGTCAGACAGCTTTTAACATTAGGAGTTGAAGGAGAAATTCAGACGCAGACACAGTACCATAATATACACTGCTGTCAGATGGTTGGGAATTTGGATATAAACGGATATAGCGGATTTACTATGTTAAATCAGGATGAGGCGTATGACGAACGTGGTGAGGACAGGCTTCCCGTAGATTTTTCCACGTTCAGGTTTTATAAAAGAGGAAGCGAAGAGCAGGAGACGGTCATTGTGGATCTGAGTGAATTTGCGAATCGATGTATGGATTATGAGAACGAGCATTCGAGCGCAGGACAGACTGAGTTCAGCGAAGCGATGAAACCCTACACGGAAATCGTGATCGATAGTGACACGGTGCTGTATCTGAATCATTTTCAGATCAATTACAATGAAGGGATTAAAGACGGACAAGAGTATTTTGAGGTGACATCGGTCAATATTTCGGGTATGTTGTTGAGCAGGTGATGCAACTGTGGCGTGGAGTATTTTTCTATGAAGAAAGGACTGTCTCAATTGAAAAGGAATTTAATAAACCTTCAATCTGACTATTTTTGTAACTACCCAGTCCTCTGTTGTCAGATCATATTCGGTTCCGCAGCCGGGGCAATGTTTTTCCCTTGTGGCATCGAAACTTAAGCCACAGCCCTCGCACTGCAGATGCCTGATTGAAAAATTCATATTGATAGGGCGTTTGATATTTTTCCTTACCCATACACGATACTTATCTCTTCTCTGGAAAATACGATTTCCATTGTCATAAAGATTATCCAGAAATACATTTACAGAGACCTCGCAGAAATCTCCATTCACCGTAAAAGTCTTCAAACCCAGTACGCCGGTATAAAGAACATCCACAATATTCTCAAACATATTTTCCAGAGGTTTTCCTGTATAAACAGGCAAGTCGGAGGGGTTATCCGCAAACAGGATCATCTTAAGCAGAGAAACGATCTTATTCGAAAAATACTCAAAGGAAAATTCTGGGCTATATTTTTGCATCTGCCTGACAAAACGTCCTCCGGTGCCCATAGAAGGCAGGAGGCATAATGTTTTACCCGCATTGTAGAACACTTTTCCGAGCAACCCAAGGGATGCTAGGAAATACCCCATTACGACTCCGCCGAAAATACCGGTAATCAATTGGATGATCAAAATAGAAATGAGAGCGCTGTCCGTGTTGATAATACTATAGATGGTGCCATAAAGGAAGAAGAGAAGACCGCAGCCTATCATAAATTTGGTCATATATACCTTGTATTCTTTATCGGTCATGCTTGGATCTTTATAAAAATAATAATTGGACACCTTCGGAAAAATGTCGGATATTTCAAAATGAGCACTACAATAGGGACACCCCTTCTGCAACTCTCCGATTGATACGGGAGCGCCGCAGTTAGGACAGTTATGTACATCATTCCCAATCAACTGAGGCGTATTCACGTCAGTAATGGTCTGTACAAAGGTCATATTCTCCTTATCTTCGTGTACTTTCTTAGACCCTTTATACAGGCTTCTTTCCATCCTGCAGGTACGGACCTGCAGCGTGCTGGTATAATGCTCGTCGCGCCAACTTTTATATTGCTTCATGCCACCGGCAAAATGCCCTCTCGGCACGAAGTTGTACAGCATGGATAGGCCCTTCTTTTGCAGACGTTTATTTTGAAGCTCCAGTCCATATTGAATATCCTGATCGCCTTCGGCAGGTGCTTTGCCTGTTCTTGTATATTCCCCCAGACTGATGGCAAAATCCTCAAACAGACTGCCATTAGAACGGGACCAGATTACTTTTTCCTCTTTTTCCTTCATAGCTTAATCCTACATAGTTTCTATTATTATTTTATCTGTTTCCCCAAGCATATTTATAATACATATTTGATACACAATCGTCAATGATGAGATGCGTATTATTTACACACGTTTACTTTTTTTCATTGACTGTATGTGAGTCTAGTTAAATGAAATGTATAAATTGAAAGAAAAGAGATTCTGCCTTGCGAGCAGCATTGTCATACAGTACAATAAATGTGATTCTTCCTTTTTAGAATTGTGAACCCGTAAAAACAGGGTTAGAGTGCACTAGCAAATTGGTATTTATAGAAATAATGGAGAAAACATACATGATTAGACAAGCTGATAAACAAGATATTTCCAGGATAGCAGAGATTATCGTATTTGGAAAAAGGGTTGCATATAGACCTATATTTGAAAACGATTATGGGTCATTTAATGAGTTACAGGTTGTTAATTTGTATGAAGAATATAAAAATAATCCAGATAGGTTAGATGGGATGTTACTATATGATGATGGAATTGTTAAAGGGGTAATAAAGGGGAGTCCCATAGATGATAAAACAATTGAAATAACGGACTTTTATGTTGAGCCCTTTTTTGTAGGACAGGGAATAGGAACGCTTCTTATAGAACATCTGATTCAGCAAGTAAGAAAAAAAGGGGTGCATAAAATAATATTATGGGTTATAAAAGATAATATGAAAGCTAGAAAGTTTTACGAGGCTAAAGGCTTTATCAATAGTGGAAAGACATGCATAATAGAAGGTACTACAAAAGAGGATTGCTACTATGAGTATGTTTTTGGATAAGAGGATATATGTATAGATGGAATGGGTTTACAGGAAGGGATCATAAAAATGAACATAGTAATTATACATGGTCAGAGTCATCAAGGGTCTACATATCGGTATGGGGCGGCNGTGCGGGCAGTAGAATGGAGCCAGGTNGGCCATAAGATCAAAAGTCGCGTGGAGANAGATACCACCTTGCTGGCACACAAAATCAGAAAAAACCATGGAAGAGTAAAACCGTCTGTAAAGACAAAAGCGTTCTTTTTTATTATGCGTTTCTTGCAGAAAGCAGGATGGAATGAGGCGGACCGGAAATATTGGGAAGAGAAGGGCTGGACAGGAAAGAAACGGCCTTGGCGGTGAAGGGAGGAACACATGAAAAAGTTTGAACAGACAAAAATTATGATGGTGAAAGGGGATATTACAAAAAATCATAATGTTCAAGCGATTGTGAATGCGGCTAATACCAGTTTGCTTGGCGGAGGAGGGGTGGACGGAGCGATCCATCGTGCTGCCGGTCCGGAGCTGCTGGCGGAGTGTCGTCTCTTGAATGGTTGTAAGACTGGTAAGGCAAAAATAACAAAGGCGTATAAATTGCCATGTGAGTATGTCATTCATACGCCNGGCCCGCATTGGAATGGAGGAAAATCGAAGGAACACGAATTGCTTGAGTCCTGCTATCAATCCTGCCTCGAATTAGCGATGGAAAACGGAATAAGAAGCATTGCATTTCCCTCCATATCTACAGGTATTTATCACTTCCCTTTAGAGGATGCGGCTAGGATAGCTGTCGGTACTGCAAGGAGATTCATTGTAGATCATTTGGGTAAATTTGATGTTATCAAGTGGGTTCTTTTTGATGATAAAACACTTGAAGTATACGAGAAAGAATTTAATAAACCGTCAGAATACAAAGAGCATCAGATTCCCTGATGCTCTTATTTTTTATCTTGATACCCCTAATTTTGATATTAACGCTTCCTGTAAAACTCTGGAAACATTAAGATGTGCTTTTTCGGCCTCTTGATTAAGCCAGTTTGGGAGCGTAACATTCCTGCGGACTGTCTTATTGTCTACCTGACGGCGGTACTCTGTAAAATCGATATCCACTAAAGAAACATATCCTTCTCCGTCTTCTGCGAATGTTCCATTAGCCGCATTGATATCACTCAACTGGCTCGGGTTCGGGAGTTCCCTTTCGTTATCTTCATAATCAATTCCTTTTAATCCGATCGCATCCCGCGCCATATACATGGCATCTGGCATTCCGTACCCTTGTGTTAATATGTTCAAATCCGGTACTTCCACCAGTACGGTGTTCTTTTCATCATGTAACGGTGTAAATATTACAGGATATACATTCTTCATTTTATCTGCCCTCCTAGGCTCTCCTTTGTTCTACTCTATACATGTATTGAGATATGGAGACTTTATAATCCCCATCTTTTTAGTATTGCTTTTGCTAATCTTTCGTCAATTTCTCTGTGTCTTGGGACTTGTTCCTCGTCGTTCCCTCGTCTATATATATCATGGTCACCGCCGTGCCTTGTCATTACAAACCCTGCCTTTTCTAATCTTTTTATCAAGTCTCTTTGTTTCATTATGCCCTCCTTATGTATATATGATACACATTTTTTACACATTCGTCAATGTNAAGATGTGTATTATTTACACATCTTATTGCGGAAATGATTGCAAAAAAGCTACAGGGAAAAGTTACGTAATTTTTCTGTCAAGAGATTTTGGCAAGCCCTGTGTATATATATCATGCAACGGCGCAATGAGGCGGACCGGAAATATTGGGAAGAGAAGGGCTGGACAGGAAAGAAACGGCCCTGGCGGTGAAGGACGGAAATGTTTTGGAAAGAGATACGACAGCCAATGTATGGATACAAAAATGACCTGGCAGACTTATCATAGCATGCCAGGTCATTATGTTTCTCCTGTTAACAGNCTACCAGATTAGTTGGGNCCAATATATTCAGCTCCGCCGAATCCTAAAATCAGCATGAAAATAGGAGTTAAGAATAAGAGACCGAAGCCGAATGCAATACCTTGTCCAAATGCCTTGGCAAGCTTAAAGCACAAAATAATAGTTATAACAAAATTTACCAGCGGTACAAATGTAAGTAAGAATAGCCATCCGATTCCGAATGCCATATCATACAGGCAGTAAAGATTGTATAATGGTACAAGCGATGCCCAGCCCGGTTTACCGGCTTTTACATAAAGTTTCCACATTCCCACCAATGCAACAACAAGCCATACAAGTACGATAATCGTATATACCGCACCAAAAGAGGCTGCCGCTGCATTGTACAGTAATTCATTTGACATGATTTTCCCTCCTCAAAGAAAATATTATGATTTGATATGTACATCATACCATCCCTATTTTATTTCATATTTCCGCATAGAGCAACATTTTTTTCGTTTTCTTATAATTTCCTTTTTTCCCATAAGCAGCCCTTCAATCCCCAAACCATCCTTCCGCTCGCCGTTCCACATCGTCAGCAAATTCTTCCGCCCATTCTTCCATTTTCTCTTCGTGTTGTTTCTCAAGTTCATCGAGTTTTTTCTGCACGTCTTCAGAATATGCCATACTGTTGAAGTTCCCCATAAAAGCATTGATAAATTCATCATCAAGATGAATCTTCCATTTCCCATTCTCCCGATATGCCGAAACCGTGACCTCAAGCGTACAGGTATCGTCTTTATCGCATGCTTCCACGATGGCAAGCAGACCGTCTTCATCATCCATGATATTGGAAATGTCTTTTATCATCTGTCCAAGTCCTGTTCCGGGACTGCCCAACATATTTTCAAAAAGTTGGATCTCATATTTTCCCATGACATCCGCCATGTTAAGATTTGTAATTTCCATAGTGATCTCGGCACTGTCTCCGTCCTCTTTCACATCTTCTATTTCCCACGTCAGATTTTCCGTCATTTTTTTCGCAAACTTATGATTGAACTCATATTTCTTTTTCCATTTCCCGGTCTTTATTCCCGGCTGTAAAAGCTCGTTGAAAACTCGATATTCTTTTTCTACAGGCACTCCGATCCAATTATAGTATGTTTCTACATAGTTGTCCGTACATTCGTTAAATTGTTCTAAATCCAGCGTTTTCAAGCTTTCCATTGTATAGTCCGCCGCTTCCTGTGCTGTAAGTAAAGCCTTATTCGCGCTGGCTGTAGTATGGGTGCCGCATGCGCTCAAAGACAAGCTGGCAAGTATCATCATTCCGCAAATTTTGATCCTCATTTTTTTCATTTTCATGGACATTTCTCCTCTTTTCAGTGTTTTAAATGATTTATTCCCGCGAGAATTCTAAATATGATAAAATATATTTTGCTATCTCCTCTGACACCTGATAATGTGTTATAAATTCTCCCCGATTACTATATTCACCTGAAATTATTTCCTCAATATAATAATTACCATCGCTTTTATAAAGTATCTGGGTATACATTTCTTTTAACTCTTTTTTATTACTATCCCTTGATAACATAAATCTAACAATTTGGCATTCAACTTCTCTGGGATTTGGTGCATTATCTACATATTCCCACTGATTCAGAGCCAACCCATTTAGATATTGCGCTATTTCAGAAATATCGTCTATTTCATTCAGCAACGTGTTTTTGTCTGCTCCGTAAAACTGTATCTTCTGCTCTTTAGAAGTCTTGAGTAGTTCCTCTTCTGTAAATGATGTTTCTCCTTCATAATATCGGGCATTCTCTATATCATCTGTTTTTTCAATATCACTATTTGGCACATAAAAATCAAATCCCCACTCATCCAGTATGTCCTTCGCTGTCATATGCTTATTTAGATCTAAGTCTTCTGGCGCATTAAGAAACCGTCCCGCCTTTTCTGATATTCTAGCTATTGTTTCTACTCCTTGAGTATAATTTCGTATGATATATTCACCTTTACTGGAAATATATAATTCTAAGGTACTCATATTAACTAACTGTGTTTTATCCTGTAAAAATAGAGGTTCATCAATTACCTCATATGATATATAACTATTTACCAAGTCTCTATCTTCAGGCAACTGTTCCATATAATTCCAAGATTCAATATCCAGTTGTTTTACGAATCTTTCTATTTCTTTATTATTGTCAATGATACCAATCATCTCATCAGAAGCTGTAATAATTTCAATAAATTGTTTTTTTTCTTCAACGTTACTGAAATACTCTTTTTGACTACAACCATATATTCCTATGGCACTAAGCGCAAACAATAAGATAAGTAATATTTTTTTCACTCTTAGTCTCCTTAAACATTTTAATAGGCTTCATGGCGGGCGTTTTCCGTCCCAATTCTTTTTCATTATATTTACGGCAGTCTGACCATTCAACGGCAGTGACAGAAATCGACGGCAGGGCAGCAAAAAAAGACGCCTGCGCGTCTTTTCTTAGGTCTCGTTAGGTCTTGTTATGCTCCTCTTACCTTTCATTCAACGGTATCATTGCGGCGAAAGAAAACCATCCGTTCTCGCATTTTAGTACGCTTGTTCCATTGTTCTTTCTGATCACGGAATCTACATTTAACAGACCGATTCCGTGCCTGGATTTGTCCCGTTTATTGGTTGCGATTCGATTGTCTTTGATCTGCACTGCATCCTTTATCGGATTGCGTATCGACAGGACAAGCTGGTCTTCCTCCAAAACCATCTTAAACTGTATCACTTTATTTTCGGGAAGCTTCTCGCAGGCTTCAATCGCATTGTCGAGAAGATTTCCCAACAGTGTCACGATGTCCTCTTCACTGATGGTAAGTCCTGACAGATCACCGGAAACTATTGTCATAACAATTCCCTTGTCAAATGCCTCCTGATACTTCTGATTCAGCATCACATTTACCACGGCGTGCTCTGTGTTCACACACATTTCATTGTATCGGAGGTTTCCGGTCAGCCCTGAAATATATTCTGCCGCTTCTTTCGTCTGACCGCTTTCGAGCATTCCCTGAATACAATGCAGTTGATTCTTGTAATCATGGGAAAACCGACGCTGCTGCTCATAACGCTTCTTCATACTTTGATACAGATGCATCTGGTTCTGCGTCTGTTCATGGAGGAGTCGTAGGTTCTGTATCTGGGATTCCTTTTCCAGCAGGCTGACCATATAATAAAATCCTAACACATACACGACTGCAAATCCTGCGACCGCAGTCAGCAGGGCATAATGATCCGTGGTGCTGTATTCCGGAGACATCATAACGACTGCCATACTTACCACAATGCCNATNANNGAAAGAAGNCCGAATTTACCCCATTTTANATNTGNNANTCNGCGGACTNTGCTTTGATANCGATANCGGAAAGCCAGCATCAGACATAGATANCCGATATCTACAAGTGGCTCTGTCAAATCGACTCCCATTACATAATCCGGNAATGGAGTTATGTAAACNAGCAAAACNAAAAGTAAGGAAAAGAGCCAATAAATCCCGCAAAACATGATCGACAATATGATATTTTTAAAAACACGCATATCAAAATAAAGCTGTGCCACAATAGCAGTCACGACAATGACTCGTACCGGTTGAAAAATATACGGCGGAATTTCCGTCACGGCAATCACCATAAATCCGGCTGCAAATGCAAAAACCGTAGTGTGCTGCAGCCATTCATACCGCAGTCTCCGCCTTGGCACAACGGTCTCGTAGAATGTCTGACAGCTTATGCCCATGATAAATGATAAGATAAAGCTTCGGATCACAAGTCCCAACATATTTCCCATCACAGCGCTCCTTTATAATCCACAAATGCTTCTTTTACAGTCTGAAATCTGAGGCGCGGAATGGGAAGTTCCTCGTTTGTATCGAGATATGCAGCGTAATTGCTGACCTTCCGGATATGCTTCATATTTACCAAGAAACTTTTGTGGATCCGTAGAAAAAAGCAGCCCTCCAATTTTCTTTCCACATTGTCAAGCTTATCGTAGATCTGATAGGTCACCGCTCCCTCTTCCATATAGTGAAAGATAGATTTATGCCCTCTGCTCTCTACATACAGAATATTGTCGGTATATAATTTTTTCTCACCCTCCAGAAACGGGAAGGTCACATGCGCTACCTGCATTTTTTGCAAAATCGCTGTCATACACTCTTCTATGGCAGGGGCGAGCGTATCCTTCATGAGGTAACGNACCGCATTCACTTTATAACCTTCCAGNGCATAATCCATGAAAGCCGTCACAAATACAATATAGGTATCGCTGTGAAAGGACCGGATTCTCTTAGCCGTTTGAATCCCGTCTATTTCCTTCATACTGATATCCAGAAATACAATATCAAATTTTACATTGTTTTCGCATTGTTCTAAAAATGCTTCTCCTGATAAAAACGAATGGAGCTCATATGGCAGCTTGCGTTTTGCCAGATATCCTTCCAGAAGTTTCTGTATCTTTTCGCGAAAAAAAAGTTCGTCATCACAGATTGCAATTTGCAGCATATGGCATTCCTCACCTCCGTCTCATCATAAGCATCGTGTGAAACGTTTTTAAATTCAACAATTCCCGACAAACACATCGTCCAGATATTTTCTTGCGGCATCAGCCAGGCAATGTACTTGCGCGATATCTGTCGCTGCCGTATCAAGCATATGATAGCGCGGGAAAAAGCGTGTCACATGNAGCGGAATCNTTTTNCNGGCAGAGNCTTCCACAGAAGCNATCCATGCCGCTTCCTNCTCCATTTCGGAAACNTCGTCATTCTCCNCGGGTACGATCAATGTAGTAAGTTCCACATGACAGTCTGCGGCNGCGCGAATAATGAATTTTTTCACGGTTTCCAGACTGCCGCCAAGTTTTTCATAGTATTTCTGCCGAAAACCTTTTAAATCAATATTCATNGCATCNATGTAAGGCAAAAGTTCTTCTAATATCGAAAGTTCCGCCGTACCATTTGTCACCAGCACATTTTTCATTCCGGCTTCT
Organism: Lachnospiraceae bacterium; assembly: GCA_014804565.1. Taxonomy (GTDB): domain Bacteria; phylum Bacillota; class Clostridia; order Lachnospirales; family Lachnospiraceae; genus UBA3282. Next base: position 23,263 of record JAAUZN010000045.1, on the reverse strand, counting down.
TTCACTAGGGCGGCAGTATCACGTACATATTCCCAGCCGATCAGCGGTTCATTATAGGTATATGCCACTCCGATGTTTCCGGCGCCTTTATATGCNAATGCCTTATCGNCTAACATTTGCGGAGTCATTTCTGTTGTATAGATACCCTCACTGTCTGTCATGGATATTTCATGGTTCTGGCAAAAAGGACAACGCAGATTACAGCCAAAACTTCCCACGGATAAAACCAAACTTCCCGGATAAAACATGTGCAGCGGTTTTTTCTCGATCGGATCAAGTGCAATAGATGTTATCCGCCCATAATTTGTACATACGATTTGACCGTTCTCATTTTTTCTTGCCCTGCAAATTCCCATTTGACCGGGAGATAAAGCACAATGATGCATACATACCTGACAGACTGTCTTCATACTAATCTCCATGATTCTCACGCTAATAATGACGAACTACTTCAAATCTTTCCAGATCAACTTCTTCCTGCGCACTGATTCCCGCCTTGTCCCTTGCTATCGCGATCTGTTCTTCTACCGTATCTACACCCTCTAAGTTTGGAAGCAATAGTCCACGCTTATAGCCTTTTGTCACGATGACACCGTATCGCTGTACATCCAGTTCCTCCGGAGAATCTATGTGCTCCGTCTCCCCAAGTACATCTACGCTGATCGTCAGTTGATCCAGTTCCTTCGGTTCAATAGGGTAAAATCGAGGATCGCGTACAGCCGCGCTGATGGCATTATTGATGATTTCTTCCGCTATGGATGACTGTACTGCCTGAATTGTGCCGATACAGCCGCGAAGGCTTCCGTTTTCTTTAATGGACACAAAAGCTCCCGCCTGACGCTCATACATTTCCTGTGGAAGTCCGTCAGGCACTTCTATTTTTTCTCCTGTGCGGACATAGGCTTCTATTGTCTCGCGGGCAAGCTTTACATAGGCGTCTTCGCACACGTTATATGTGCAGATGCCATATCCCACCCCAAACGGTCCCTCGTAGGAAAGCTTTTCGGCTGTCACCTTCCTTTTGTCTAACGCGCCTGCCATAATCGTGAAAGAACGGTGGCCGCATTCACCGGCTTTTTCACAAAAATCCTCGGGGAATTCCATAAGCTCACCAAAATCACCTCTGCCCATTACATCCATAATACGGGCGTCGTATGCAGGTCCTTCTTTCTGATATCCATATGGGCCATCTTCTTTCAATCTGTGTGACAAATCCCCGCTGGCGATAATAACAACCTTCCGATTCAGCGCATTCGCCGTTTCTTGAATACACTGTCCTAACTCATAATGATTAATGAGCGGCAGTCCTGATAACCCGACCCTGACAAGCTGATAATCCGTCCAATATTGATTTACAAAATATAAGGGAACCATAGTACCGTGGTCTAACTTCCTGTCATGTTCCCCAAAAGTGCCTGCCGGTAAGTCTTTTTCCTCTGCCAGTGCGCACAGCTTCTCTACAAAAGCGGTATCGTAAGAGACCGCCATTTGTTCTCCGGGTGCGTGGAACTGTCCAAAATCTCCATCAGCGCCTTCCCCCGGCGAAATATGAAAATAATCGGCATACATGATCTGATGAGGAGAAATAAGTATGATTGTCTCCGGCCGGCACGCTGCGATTCTGCGCGCAGCTTCATGATATGCGTCAATTGTCTTTTGAATTTTCCTTTCCTCGCCCTTGCCGACAGCCGGAACGATAAGCGGCGGGTGAGGGAGCATACAGGTTAATATAATTGGCATGATAGTGAGTTCCTTTCGTTAGCTATATTGAAAGATTCAGGTATAAAAAGAGGCTTTGTCCTCCACGATCACAGTATACAGGTAAATCCACATTATTACAAATGTGAAGTTACTTCCTAATAAAATTGAAAAAAGCCTTTCATATCATGTTATAATAAAAAAATAGTATTCTATGAGAAAAAGTAACATATGGAAAGGGATTTGTCATATAGGAGGGCAGACANNTGAATGCNCAGGAAAANGCNGCAACNGCGGTAATGGAAGAATGGCTTTCNCATCCGCAGGANCTTGGNAAAAAACCNGCAAAACTTGAGATCGCAGGNGAGTTNGATCTGCANGATCTGCATTACTACATTTTTAAGTTTAAAAAATCCATNTTGGGTTCNTGGAANGTGGCNGTCTGCGGAGGCTANGAGGNGGACGGNCTNGGGCANTGTGGTCATATTTACAGNGAGATGGAAAATTATGATCCCGCTACCGCACAGGAAAAATGTGTGGCGATGGTAGAAAAGATCCGTCAGTATTGGATGGAGCAAGCCAATAANCAGNAGGNAAGTCAGAACACAGANAAAAAAGGCGGAGATTTTTTGGGNTTTGTNCTTTTGTCTACNCCGGAGTTNCATGTANANGAGTTTCGCGNAGNCCTCAAAGAAGACTGGGGNATCGAATGNCCGGANGATTGTGAGAANCCAAGNAGTGANGGNGTGNCNATTGCNTTTGATGNGGATGNTATGCTGGTTACGGTNGGNTTAATGGAAACCAANGTTCCNGACGGGGANGCAGAATATTGGGCGAACAGNAATTTTATGACCAGAGAAAANTCNATNGCNGCAGCGCAAANNCACAACGCNCATCTGATAGTGGCCGTATTAGGGCATGATGCTGATTCCTTGAAAGCAGGAGAGCTTTTTGCTAAAGTCGCGGCGGCCTGTCTGAAATCCCCCAATGCTCTCGGAATCTATGATTGTGGCACCGTGTGGCTTCCGGAGGACTTTATTCGGTCGGCCATGATCATGAAAGAGGGAGAATTCCCCTTGACTGCTTTGGTGTTTGTGGGATTGTATCAGGATGAAAAAGGAGTCAGCAGTTGGACCAACGGCTTGAACTCCTTTGGGAAGGATGAACTGGAAGTCATTAACAGCAGGCAGNCTCCGGCAGATGTTTATGATATGATGCTGAATATTTCGTCCTATCTTATACAGGAGGGTGCGGTTTTACGAAATGGAGAGACGATAGGTCTTTCTGCGGAGCAAAAGCTGTCAATAACAATTTCTAAAGGTGTTTATGTAGAGGGGCAGTCGATTAAGATTGGGTTTTGATACTGGAGATGGTGCATTTTGAAAAATATCCGCTTGGGGTATACCAGAGCATCTTAACAAAATTTATATGGATGCGATACCGGAAACAGAGGAAATAGTGAGAAAACAATTAAACATTTTACGTCATAATGAAACTATACAGATTTTAACGAAAGGTGGCAGTCTTTGCTTTTATGGTGAATGGTTTGGCCGGCCCTATGATAATTACCATAAGATTATACATACAAGTTATGATGGGGAAATATTTGAAATCATATTTGATCAGCAGGAACGCCTGCTTGTCTATAAGCCGAAAAATATAACGAGTACAGAAAAGGAACTAAAGATAGCAAAAGCGCAAAAGGTGAAATGGATTTATATTCCATACGGAACAACAGCATCAGAAAATATAATTACCTATACTGCGGAAGGCGGCATTCTTTCTAAAGAAACAAAATATGGGATTGAACGCGTAAAGCTCAAAGAGCCTTTTGATGCCGTTTATATGGGGTGAGGGTAAAGATAAAGGGTAATATTATATCCCTGAAAAAGTAGGAGATTGATTACATGGAAAAGTGGGAAGAAGTATTTGCCGGTAAAATTCCCAAGGCGGTTTATCAAATGCAGTTAATAACTGGTGAGGAACAAGGGCTGATAATAGAATTATCAAGTGCTGACGTGTGTGTAATGATTAAATTTGGGGTGGTTCAGGCAGTACGAATTTTAGACGAGGGAATTGTACAAAGAGGCTTATACGCTGATTCTGAAATAAAAAGGCATAAAGAGGACGGTTTCTCTAATGTCATTTATGAAGTGCAGCAAGGTGAATTTCTTAAGCAAATTGATCAAGTCTCGGATGGCTATGGAGATATTTTAAATCTAAAACATTATGTAGTGATTACTCAAAATTATAATGTTGATATTGTTACGGAATGGGAGCCAACAGTAGAGGTTTTGCAAAAGTAAACAGGAGAATCATATAAGATTTAATGGAGGAATAAAAATTTGAAAAAATGTCATTGGCCTTATTCCGNCATCAACAAAGAAGAACTTCTTGCAAAAATCATATCAGTAGAGAAGATTTTGAAGAGGTATGGAGCAGAATATATAGAAGATTGTTGTGAAAATTGTACCTCAATGTTAAATAAAGATTTCTATGTTCAAGAGAAAAATCAAAAACGAATTTGGAAAAGAGGCAATGAGTATATACGAGTGGATAAATTATATTTTCCAGAGAAACCTTTCCTTGTGTTAGAATTTTCGGAGTACAAAGAAGGACCTTATGAAGATGCAGATCCATTTCCATATGATTTGTCTGATGCTGAATTAGAACAAGAAATTAGATGTTCATTGAATATTTGAAAGAGAGCGGCGAAGATATGATACATTTTGGCTTTTCCTACATAGGATTCATTTACTTATTATTGCTTTTTATCCCCAATATGATATGGTCTAAAAAGCAGCCAAAGGATTATGAGAAATATGTTGTGAACGAAAATAAAATCCTGCTTACTCTGGAAAGGATAGGGGAAGTATTTGTATGTTGTTTTGTACTCATCTTTTCGGATTTTAATATTAAGAGAATTTCTCTATGGTCATTATGGCTTCTCGTTTCCTTCTTGCTGATGATTCTTTATGAAGGTTATTGGATTCGGTATTTTAAAAGTGAAAGGACGATGGCAGATTTTTATAGCAGCTTCTGTGGGATTCCGCTGGCAGGAGCAACGCTTCCGGTGTTGGCGTTTTTCCTGCTTGGAGTATATGGTAAAAATGTTGTGCTTTTGGCTGCAGTTGTTATCTTAGGAATCGGGCATATCGGGATACACCACAATCATAAGAGAGAAATACTTGAATAATCCGCTTGAGAAGGTGCATTGTTCAACTAAGACATGTTGACTAATAGAATGAAATATACGATGATATAAAAGAGTCGTTTACAAAAATAGGATGTATGGTCAGCAGAGGATAAAAATGCAGGATTTCAGAGCAAAATACGAATATAAAAAAGCAACGATAGAAGATCTTGATGAATTGGTGCGGACAAGGATCATCGTCCTTCGTTCTGCAAATAAGCTCCCTGACGAAGAAGATATGTCGGAGGTAGAAAGGCTGTCGCGCGAGTATTATAAGCGTGCGCTACAGACAGAGGAACATATTGCATATCTGGTATATGATAATGAAAAGTTTATCGGTGCAGGCGGCGTGAGTTTTTATCAGGTCATGCCCACTTATCATAATCCCGGCGGTAAAAAGGCTTATATTATGAATATGTATACGGCGCCGGAGTACCGCAGACAGGGAATTGCCGGTAGAACGCTGGATCTGCTGGTGGCAGAAGCGAAGGAACGGGGTGTTTTGCAAATTTCTCTGGAGGCAACGGAGATGGGACGTCCGCTGTATGAGAAATATGGTTTTTCAGCTATGCGGGATGAGATGGAACTGGCGTAGAAAGAGGTGCTTGAACGAATGAAAAGGAAAGCCTTATATCGTATCGGTGCATATATACTGATCATGCAGATGCTCTTTTGCTGGGTTCTTCCGTGCCGTGCCGCAGAAACGGGAGCGAGCACACTTTCTGCGGAAGAGGGAAGACCGGCGGTTACATCGGTCAGCATCTCTCCCGGAACCACTGTTGTTTCCAAAGACGCAACATGCGCTTTTACGGTTTCTGTGGCGGGGGAGAACAATTACAGCAGTGAGGTGGCATGGAGTGTATCCGGGCAGACAAGCCAGAACACGTTTATTGACGGGAACGGGGTTTTGAATGTGGCTTCGGATGAGACGGCTTCTTCACTGATCGTGAAGGCGGTTTCCAAACAGGACAGTAAATACAGTGCGTCGGCACTGGTGACTGTGCAGGCATCCACCTATTATGTACAGCTTCAGGCCTCACCTGATAACGGCGGGTCGGTATATGGGAGCGGCGATGTCAAGGAAGGCGGTTATGCTGTAATCTCGGCGGTGCCTAACGAGGGTTTTACTTTCGAGGGGTGGCTGCAGAATAATAACAGAGTATCACAGGATGCCCGGTATGTGGTGGATAATATACATAGTGATGTCACCTATGTGGCGGAGTTTAAACCGGTGGAAAAGAAAGAGCCGCAAACCTATACGATCATGGCCTCGGTTTCTTCTGCGGGCGGGACAGTTACGCCGGAGGGAACAACTACGGTCGCGGAAGGATCAGGGGTATTTTATACGATCACACCCAACAGCGGCTATGCAATCCGTACCATATATGTGGACGGAAAAGAGATAGGAAAAACAACTTCCTTCAATTTTACGGATGTAAGGGGAGACCATACGATTTCTGCAGACTTTGTAGAGGTGCCGGGACAGAGTAATAGCAATAGCGGAAAGACAGATGTCAAGGATGATCCGGAAAGAAAACCGGAAGCCGACGATAAACAGGAGAATAAGGGCGACGAGCAAAAGAAACCTGCGGATGACTTAANAGAGGAGGAGCCGGAGCAGGCAACAGGCACGCTCGCGGAGCTCAAGGTTTCCGTGGATGAGGCCAAGCAGCTGATCAAAGAGAATAAGGATGGCGAATTGCTGGCCGCTGCGCGGAANACGGGGGATCTGCAGCTGATAGTNCGAAATGANTTTATGGACAGGGAACAGGATANTTTTGGAGTTCCCNANATTGAGAAGGTGCCGGANNTGCTTTTGAGCGGNGAAGAAAGGCTGGAGATGCTGCANGGNAATATGCCGGTTACCATAGAGCTTGCNATAAAAGANACGGAAGGAAAAGAATCGCAGCAGANAAAAGAAGCTTTTGAAGAGAAAAAGCTCCCNGGAATAAAGATCGGGCGNTATTTTGAGGTATCGCTNAGAGAAACGAAAANGAANGATACANAGACGATCTCTGAACTCCCGGNAAAACTGAAAGTGACAGTTGGNGTTCCGGAGCATNTAAAGGNNGAGNATCGGAAGTTTTATATTTTNAGNCTGCACACANANAANGATGGNAGNCAGGATTTTGCACAGCTTTNGGATGAAGATGACAACCCGGATACGATCACATTTTCTACGGATAGATTTTCGTCTTATGCGATCGGGTATATTGACTGGGAAACGGAACCGGCGGAGGCATTAGAGGATACGGAGAGTGTGGCTGGTAATAATAGTGCCATAAATATTATTATGGCCATAGTAATAGCGGCCGCTATTGGGATTACCTCTCTGTTGATCTGGTATATGACGGTTAAGAAACGTTCGCGATAGTTTTGCNGTCTATTGATTTCCTTATATGGTAAAAAGTGTTATAATATAAGAAAAATATATAAGGAGGGTATAGCAATGGTAAATCGTTTTGTACTGAATGGAATTTCTTATCATGGAGCGGGGGCGATCAAAGAAATTCCGGGGATCATCAAAAGCAAGGGATTTCAGAAAGCATTTATAGCATCCGATCCCGATCTGGTGAAGTTCGGAGTAACAGCTAAGGTTACGAATCTGTTGGATGCGGAAAACCTGGCGTATGAAGTGTATTCCGATATCAAACCGAACCCGACCATTGAGAATGTGAAGGCCGGTGTGGCGGCATACAAGGCATCGGGCGCGGACTACATGATCACGATCGGCGGCGGTTCTTCTATGGATACCGGTAAGGCGATCGGTATCATTATCAACAATCCGGAGTTTGAGGATGTGCGCTCTTTAGAGGGTGTAGCGCCGACCAAAAATAAAACTGTCTTTACGATTGCGGTTCCGACTACAGCGGGCACTGCGGCTGAGGCAACGATCAACTATGTTATCACAGATGTGGAGAAGAAGAGAAAATTCGTATGTGTAGATGTCAATGATATTCCGGATATCGCAATTGTAGATCCGGAGATGATGTCCAGTATGCCCAAGGGCCTGACGGCGTCAACGGGTATGGATGCGTTGACTCATGCGATTGAGGGATATACCACGAAGGCGGCATGGAGACTGGCTGACTGCCTGAATCTGGAAGCGATCAAGNTGATTGCGGAGAATCTGCGGGGCGCGGTAAACAATACGGCGGAAGGCCGTGAGGGCATGGCGCTCGGGCAGTTTGTGACCGGTATGGCATTTTCTAACGTGGGACTCGGTATCGCCCATTCTATGGCACACACGCTGGGGGCAGTCTATGATACGCCTCACGGTGTTGCGTGTGCGATGATGCTTCCGATCGTTATGGAATATAATGCGGAGACCACGGGAGAGAAGTTTAAACATATAGCAGAAGCGATGGGTGTGGACACTACGGGAATGTCTCAGGAGGAGTACCGCAAAGCAGCAGTTGCGGCAGTGCGGCAGTTGTCGGAGGATGTGGGTATTCCGGCGAAATTGGAGGCATTAAAGGAAGAAGATCTGGATTTTCTGGCAGAGTCGGCATATGCAGATGCATGCTGCCCGGGTAACCCGAAAGATACCAGCGTGGAAGACTTGAAGACATTGTTCCGCAAGTTAATGTAACCACCATTATGTAATTTGGACGGGGAATTGCTGCTTTGTAGATAATGAATATCTGTAAAGCAGCAATTCGTCATTTTACTATGATGAAAAGGAATCTAGATATGATGCAGTTTAAGGGGAAATCAGTATACAAGGGAATTGCGCTGGGCCCGGTCATGGTANTAAAGGGCCGTGANGANCAGGTGNAGCGCAGGGAAATAGAAGACGCGGAAGCTGAGATAGAAATGCTCAAGAGTGCGATTGCACAGGCACAGGCACAGCTTCAGAAAGTGTATGATCAGGCATTGCAGAAAATCGGAGAGTCNGGGTCCGCGATCTTCAAGGTGCATCAGATGATGCTGGAGGCGGAAGATTATTGGAGCGCCATCCATGACCGGATTCGGACGGAAAAAGTCAATGCGGCGTATGCGGTTGCGGTGACCGGAGATTCCGTTGCAGCAATGTTTGATAAGATGGAAGATGAGTACATGAGAGCCCGGGCGGCAGATATCAAGGATATTTCCGGACGGCTGATCCATATTCTGGAGGGTAACCGGGACATCGACTGGTCATCCGTGGAGCCGTCTATTATCGTGGCGGATGATTTAAGTCCCAGCGAGACAGTGCAGATGGACAGGGAGAAAATTCTGGCGCTGGTGACGGTACACGGGTCCCCCAATTCGCACTCGGCAATTCTGGCACGCATGATGAATATTCCCGCATTGGTCGGCATACCCATGAATCTGGATGAGGTGCATACGGGCATGCTGGCTGTGGTGGACGGTTTCAAGGGAGAAGTGACCTTTGAGCCGAACGAGGCATTGTGCGCGGATGCCAGAGCGAGAAGCAGGGAAGAAGAGAAAACACGTCGTCTATTGGAAAGTCTGAAGGGAAAAGAAAGTGTAACGGCGGACGGCAGGAAGATAAGCCTGTATGCTAATGTNGGAAGTCTGGGTGACATAGATTACGCGCTGCAAAATGACGCGGAGGGTATCGGGCTGTTTCGCAGTGAGTTTTTATATCTTGGCAGGGAAGGCTTTCCCACGGAGGAGGAACAGTTTCAGGTCTATAAACAGGCGGCGCAGATGATGGCGGGGAAACAGGTGGTCATCCGTACGCTGGATATCGGTGCAGACAAACAGGCCGATGCTTTTGCTCTGGGAAGAGAGGAGAATCCGGCTATGGGATACCGAGGTATCCGTATCTGTCTGAAACAGCCGGATATTTTCAAGACGCAGCTGCGGGCGCTTTGGCGGGCGGCGGCATTTGGCGATATCGCGATCCTATATCCCATGATCACTTCGGTGGAAGAGGTGCAGAAGATTTATGAGATTGTTCAGGCGATGGAAACAGAACTGGAGGCAGCAGGCATTTTCTACAAACGCCCTGAACAGGGGATTATGATCGAGACACCGGCAGCGGTCATGGTGAGTGATGAGTTGGCGCAGCTTGTGGACTTTTTCAGTATCGGCACCAATGATCTTACCCAGTACACGCTGGCGATGGACAGACAGAATGGGAGGCTGGATGAGTTTTATGATCCGCACCATAAAGCGGTCTTAAGGATGATTCGGATGATTGTGGAGAATGCGCATAAGCACGGAAAGCGGGTCGGCATCTGCGGAGAGCTGGGAGNGGATCTGGAACTGACAGAGAAATTTATCCGCATGGGGGTCGATGAGCTGTCGGTCGTACCATCCATGATATTGCAGATAAGAAAAGCAGTCAGAGAGATAAACGCCGATATTGTGTAATAGGCGATAAAGGGAATGCCGAGTAAACTGAAAGAAGGTATGATATGGGTTCTATTATAATAATAGGCGTATTTATTGTTGTCGCGGTTGTGTTAAATTATATCGTAAATCTGATCTTTAACCTCCTTTCCAAAAAGACCAAGGAGATTCATCTGCGTTTCCTGAGAGGCGTAGCAAACGTGATCGTCAATGTTGTCATAATTTACAGCCTTGCGCAGCAATTTGAGATCACAAAGGATATCAGTAAGGTCTTGCTGCAAAGCGGTTCTCTGATCATTGCGATAGCNACTTTTGCAGCACAGCAGGCGCTTGGCAATGTCATCAGCGGTATTTCCATATCTTTATCAAAGCCTTATAAAGTGGATGAAAAAGTGCGGGTCATGCAGGGCGGAACTGTTATTGCAGAAGGAATTGTTAAAGACGTCATGCTGCGCCATACNGTGATNGANCAGTTTAATGGAGAAACNTGTATTGTNCCGAATTCGGTCATGGATTCCTCGGTTATCATCAATACGAACTATACTGCGAATGTAGGTAATTTTGTGGAGATACAGATAAGCTATAATGCAGATATTGAAAAAGCAATGCAAATCATGCAAAGAGTGTGTGTGGAGCATGAGCTTACCCTGAATACGGATCAAAATGCAGTCAGTGCAAGCGGATATACACAGAATGGCGTGATCTTAAAGACAACGATATGGACGGAAAATCTCAATGACAGCTTTAAAGCGTGCAGCGACATAAGAATTGCGCTGATCGAAGAATTTCAAAANAATGGTATTGAGATACCCTATCAGACAGTAACGGTACATACNCCCATTATAGATGAGGGCGGAGAAGATAAAAACNAAGGACACAGGAAGGAGACACAGACAAATGAATTTGGAGAATATTACAGTTAACACACAGAGCAGTATTCGGATAGAGGGCTCTAAGGTTCTGTATTTTGACCCTTTTCAGATAACAGATACAAAACATGACGCGGATGTCATTTTNATTACGCATGAACATTATGATCATTTTGAACCGGACTCCATTGCAAAAATCAAAAAAGACAGCACTCTTTTAGTGGCGCCCGAATCCATGAAAAAGAAAGTGATCTCCGAAGGCGGGCTGGTATCTGATCAGTGTGTATTTTATAATCCGGGCGAGGANCATAAACAGGGCGAGCTCACGATTGAAACNATTCCGGCNTATAATAAGCTNAAACCNTTNCATCCNAAGGGAAAGAAGTGGCAGGGNTATGTGGTNNNNATGGATGGTATCCGNTANTATGTNGCNGGCGATACCGATGTGAATGAAGATATCAGGAAGGTGCAGTGCGATGTGGCNATGATTCCCATNGGCGGNCATTNNACGATGGATAAAAAGCAGGCGGCNGANTANGTGNCANCCCTAAAACCGCANNCNGTCATTCCTANGCATTACGGAAGTATCGTGGGCAATAAGACAGACGGCCAGGATTTTGAGAAGGATGTGAAGGCGAAGGATTCGGGGATTCAGGTGGAATTAAAGCTGTTTTGAGATGACTGAATGNNAGGAGAAACAGAAGGAGAAGATCNATGGCAGCTTTTTTNCCTGAGGTATTGGAGGCNTTTTTATCGCCNGANTTCTTAGANGGCGTGCGCAGNAAATTTCATTATGGCGANACAAAAACGGCAGCATTTCAGGCAGTGGCGCAGGAGATGCTGCCCTTAATGCGGGAGGAGGCNTTCTGGGANAGCAGGGCATTTTNGGTNGAAGGCCGCCAGCCGGGGGAGAGCGNCGATGCCGTATATGAGAGCGTCATCATGTCCCTTGGCGGTGGTCTGGATACGCTGCAGGAGCGTTACAGTGAAGAAGGAAGGCTGTCTGAAAGCTATATGCTGGAGGTGCTGGCNAGCGAACTGCTGCTTAAGGGCTANGGGGCNTATAACCGNTATGTGCAGGAGAATCGGGACAGGCATGTGGCAAGATATCATTTCCTTGGAGGTGAGGAGGCGTTTCCTTTGGAGCTGCTGCCNGAGTTGTTGCAGGAGTCGGCGGAACGGATCGTCTGCAATTCTGCTTTTTGTCTGATACCGAAAAAAAGTGTNGTGTTTGTTNCAGAGCTGACACAGGANNCAAAAGTNCNGTGTGAGAGTATTTGTGTCGGCTGNCATAATCTGCACTGCCCTAACCGGGCGAAGGACGATTCTCCCAGAGGACGNATGCTGGCGANAATGGCNGATATACCTTTGAGTTATGGATACAGNAGAATTTTTGGAAGGTTCTGAAAGGGTGCCAGTATTGACATAGCANCAAAATATGATATACTTTGAGACAATTAAATATGTAACATACAGGTGTCAAAACAGCGCGTAAGAACCAGCGCTGGTTTTGGTGAAAAGGGAAACAGGTGAAAGTCCTGTACGAACTCGTCACCGTAATTAGGGAGCAGGAGCCATTATGTCACTGGGAAACCGGGAAGGCGGCCGATGCGATGATCTTTAAGCCGGGAAACCTGCCTGCATGTTGTACAGAAACGTTTGTTTCAGACCACGAGTAACTGGTTGTACGTGTAAACTTACAGAAGGCTTCCGTTCAGGGGAGATATTCTGCAGGTTTGTTTTGTGTAGCAATCCTTTGCCGTTGTAGAGAGCAGACTTACGATGGTGGAGGATTTTTTTAATGCACAAGAATGGCAAAGCTATGCCTGTTTTTCGTGCACCCAAAAATCGTTTCTTACAGTACATATTTAACCAAATTTACAGGCTGGCAGATACGCGGGCCGGAAGGAGGAGACATGAAGAAACGATTGGCAGCAGTATGGATGGCGGCATTGATGACAGTATTGTGTTTGACAGGCTGCGGGAACGGCGGGGAACCGGAGGCAGCAGTGGCACAGCCACAGGAAAGTGCGGTACAGCCGGAGGCGGATGCCGAATCAGGACAGCCGGAAGCGGCGGAGTCAGAAAAATCTGACCAGGAGGCAGCAGATGAAGTGGCGGCATTGATCGATGCCATTTATGTGCAGGAGAGAACGGATGCCACTGATGAACAGTGTTCTCAGGCAAAAGCGGCATGGGATGCTTTGACGGAGGCACAGAAAGAGCTGGTGGAAGGGGAGGAGGCCGACCCGGATTATTTTGGCAGGGACACCGGCGATGCTTCTAAGGATGATCCAAGAAATCAGGATGACATCGGGGAGAATGAGATTCTGGTAGTCAGCTTCGGTACATCATTCAACGATAGCCGCGTTGCGGATATTAAGGGAATAGAGGATGCCATCCAGGCGGCAAACCCGGACTGGTCTGTGAGAAGAGCTTTTACGGCGCAGATCATCATCAATCATGTGCAGGCCCGTGACGGTGAGTTTATTGACAATATGGATCAGGCGTTGGAGCGTGCTGTGGCAAACGGCGTGAAGAATCTGGTGATTCAGCCCACCCATCTGATGCACGGCGCGGAGTATGACGAGTTGATGGAGGCAGTGGAAGCCTGTCAGGATCAGTTTGAGACCGTAAAGATCGCGGAGCCGCTTCTCGGGGAAGTTGGCACAGATGCAACAGTGATCAATGCAGACAAGGAAGCGGTGGCGAAAGAGATTACCAGCGAAGCGGTAAAGGACGCGGGATATGACACGTTGGATGCGGCAAAAGAGGACGGTGCTGCCTTCGTATTTTTGGGACACGGCACTTATCACACGGCAAAGGTTTCTTACAGCCAGATGCAGACTCAGATGGAAAAGCTGGGCTATGACAATGTATTTATCGGTACGGTGGAGGGAGACCCGGAGGAAACAGCCTGTGAGGCAGTTTTGGAGGCAGTTGCGGAGGCAGGCTACACAAAGGTGGTTCTCCGCCCCTTCATGGTAGTCGCGGGCGATCATGCCAACAATGACATGGCTGGTGACGATGAGGATTCCTGGCTCAGCATATTTCAGGATTCCGGTAAGTTTGAAAGCGTGGACGTGCAGATTTCCGGCCTGGGTTCTATCCCCGGCATTCAGGAGATTTATGTACAGCACACAGGTGAGGTATTGGATCAGGCAGCAGCAACGCTGCCTGACGGAATATACACGGCGGAGTTTAAGACGGACAGCAGTATGTTTCGTGTCAGTGAAGCCTGTGACGGCAAGGGAACACTGACAGTGGAGAATGGGGAAATGACAATCCATATTTCTCTTGGGTCTAAGAAGATCGTGAATCTTTATCCGGGGCTTGCCAGAGATGCGGAAAAAGAGGGAGCGAAACTCCTTATGCCGACAGAGGATATGGTTACTTACAGTGATGGAATGAAGGAGGAGGTCTATGGATTTGATGTGCCGGTGCCGTCGCTTGATACAGAGTTCGATCTGGCACTGATCGGTACCAAAGGGAAATGGTATGACCATAAGGTTAGTGTGTCAAACCCGGTGCCGTCGGGGGACAGCGCTCAGGCGAAAAGCGCAGATGCGCCTGAGGATGGAACTTACAGCATAGATATCACTTTTACAGGGGGAAGCGGAAAAGCGCAGATCATTTCCCCCGTATCGGTCACTGTGAAAGATGGCAAGGCGGCGGCGACAATGCAGTGGAACAGCCCGAATTATGATTATATGATCGTGGACGGTAATAAATATCTGCCGGTAAATACCGAAGGGGATTCTGTATTTGAAATTCCGGTTCAGCGGTTTGACGAGCCGTTGACTGTCATCGGAGATACAGTGGCGATGAGTAAGCCCCACGAAATCGAGTACACCATTACGTTTCATTCTGCGTTCTGAAAATGGGGAGAAGGATGAGAGTTAAAAAAGGGATAAGGTTTCTGGTTCTGGTGAGTCTGTTGGGAATGTGTAGTTGCGGCGGGCCGTCCGAAAAGGCGGAGACAGAAACGATGACGGCAGCAGAATCAGATATGGCAGCAGAAGCTGTAGTAGAATCACAGGATGAACAGCCACTTATTTATGAGCGGAGTATGGCGCTGCAGTATGCGGAAAATTTCACAGTCGAATACTATGTGGGCGGCTATACTCTGCTTACGACAACGATGGATGACGCACAGTTTTTGATCGTGCCGGAGGATGAGGAGCTGCCGGAAAGTCTGTGTCAGAAGATGCAGGAGCGGGAAATTGTGGTGTTGTATCGACCGATGGAAAACCTTTATCTGGTGGCCTCCTCTGCAATGGACATGTTCAGCGCCTTAGACGGACTGGATGCGATCGCGTTCTCCGGGCAAAAGGAGGAGGGCTGGTATATCGAAGCCGCCAGGGAAGCGATGAAAAGAGGAGAGATTCTCTATGCGGGTAAATATAATAAGCCTGATTATGAGCTGATCGTTTCAAACAACTGCTCGCTGGCCATAGAAAATATGATGATTTCCCATGCGCCTGAAGTGGTAGAGAAACTGGAGGATTTTGATATCCCCGTTATGATAGATTATTCCAGCTACGAGTCCCATCCGTTGGGAAGAGTGGAGTGGGTGAAGTTTTATGGAGCGCTTCTTGGAAAAGAGGAGGAAGCGGAAAGGATTTTTGAAGAGCAGACGGCAATCCTTGCGCGGATGAGTGCTGATGCCAAGACAGATAAGACGGTGGCTTTCTTTTTTATAACATCCAATGGGCTGGTGCAGGTGCGTCAGGCATCCGATTATGTTCCCAAGATGATAGAGCTTGCGGGCGGGAATTATATTTTTGAAAATCTGAGCGATCCCGAAACAAGGCAATCGACTTACAATATGCAGGTGGAAGAGTTTTACAACGGCGCGAAAGATGCGGATATTTTAATCTATAACAGCTCTATTGACGGCGGAGTTTCCGATGTGGAGGAGCTTCTTGATAAATGTGAGCTTTTAGCGGATTTTAAGGCGGTGAAAGAGGAAAATGTCTGGTGTACTTCAAATGATATGTATCAACAATCCCTCTCCATCGGATATTTAATCGAAGATATACATGCGGTGCTTCAGGGGGAGGAAAAGGAGATGCACTATCTTTTCCCGTTGCAGTGATTGGCAAATGAGTGGAAAGGAATTGTGATTCCTATGCGTCAAAACAGGAAATACAGATATATTGCAGTCTTTATAATACTCGGCATAGGTATGGGATTCTTTTTTGCGCTGAATGTCTGTATCGGAAGTGTGGGGATTGCCCTGTCGGATATCGGGAGAACACTTGCAAGGCAGGGAAGCAGTGAAACGGTAACGAGGATTTTGTGGGATATCAGAATGCCGAGGGCATTGGCGGTTTTGATTCTCGGTGGAGCGCTGGCGTTGGCGGGATATCTTTTACAGACCTTTTTCAATAATCCCATTGCAGGCCCTTTTGTGCTGGGAATCTCTTCGGGAGCCAAAATGGCTGTGGCACTTATGATGGTCTTTATGATGGGGCGGTTGGTCAAGGTGACCTCTGCGGCAATGATTCTTTCGGCGTTTGCGGGAGCGATGCTTTCGATGGGATTCGTACTGTTACTGTCCCACAGAATCAACAGCATGTCAATGCTGGTGGTAAGTGGTGTCATGATCGGTTACATCTGTTCAGCGGTCACGGAGCTGGTGGTAACTTTTGCGGAGGATGCGGATATCGTGAATCTCCACAATTGGTCGCAGGGAAGCTTTTCCGGTATGACATGGGAGAATGTGAGGGTTATAGCGGTGGTGGTCCTGGCGACCGTCATTGCGGTCTTTCTGCTGTCAAAGCCGCTTGGCGCGTATCAGCTGGGAGACGCCTATGCGCGGAATGTGGGAGTGAATCTCCGGCTTTTGCGGGTGCTTATTGTAATTTTTTCCAGTATTTTGTCGGCGTGTATCGTAGCCTTTGCGGGGCCGATTTCTTTTGTGGGCATTGCGGTGCCTCATCTGGTCAGGAGATTTATGGGCACGACAGAGCCGATCTGGATGATACCGGCCTGCTTTTTAGGCGGGAGTGTGTTTTGCCTGTTCTGTGATCTGCTCGCCAGAACCATGCTGGCGCCGACGGAGCTGAGCATCAGCACAGTGACAGCTATTTTCGGGGCGCCGGTCGTGCTCTGGATCATCGTGAAGAGGAAAAGGGCATGAAGCGCTATTATTTTTCTGTGAAGAATATGTGTGTCGGGTATGACCGAAAGCCGTTGATCAAGGACATAGAAATCTCGCTGCAAAAAGGGGAGATATTGAGTCTGATCGGGCCCAACGGGGCAGGGAAATCAACGGTGTTAAAAAGTATTGCAGGACAGCTTAAGCTGCTGGGCGGAACTGTCTGTCTGGGGGAAGAAAATTTACTTGCAATGAAAGCAAGTGACCTGGCAAAGAAAATGTCTGTATTGTTTACAGAGAAGATCAGGGTGGAGCTGAAGACCTGCAGGGATGTGGTAGCGACCGGGAGATATCCGTATACCGGCTGGTTTGGTGTGTTATCTAAGGAAGATGAGCGGATCGTAGATGAGGTGATGGAACTGATTCATATTACCGAACTGAGCGGACAGGATTTTGACAAGATCAGTGACGGTCAGAAGCAGAGAGTGATGCTTGCGAGAGCAATCTGTCAGGAGCCGGAGATTTTGATTCTGGATGAGCCGACTTCTTATCTGGATATTAAATATAAACTGGAATTTTTATCAATTTTGCAGGAAATGAGAATAAAAAAGGGACTTACAGTCATTATGTCCTTGCATGAGCTGGAGCTTGCCAAGATCGTTTCTGATAAAATTCTCTGCCTGAAAGGCGAATATGTCCTGCGGTATGGCACGCCGGACGAAGTGTTTACTTCTGATTTTATCGAGAGGCTTTTTGATATCAGAGAGGAAGATTTGAAGGCGGACGAAAGGCTTCTTGCCTACATCAGGCAGGTAGGAAAATTGTAAAGTGGGCGGAGGAGAATATGGCGAAGGTCATTATGGTTCAGGGAACCATGTCCGGGGTGGGCAAAAGTCTTTTGACGGCAGGGTTGTGCCGGATCATGAAACGTGACGGGTATAGGGTCGCGCCTTTTAAGTCACAGAATATGGCACTCAATTCTTTTATTACCGAGGAAGGGCTTGAAATGGGCAGAGCGCAGGTCATGCAGGCGGAAGCGGCAGGGCTCAGCCCCCTTGTGTGTATGAACCCGATCTTGTTAAAGCCCACAGACCATACCGGCTCTCAGGTAATTGTAAACGGCCAGGTTTTCGGAAATATGAGTGCAAGAGAATATTTTTCCTATAAACGAAAGTTGATTCCGGATATTCAGTGTGCCTTTCGTAAGCTGGAAGAAATGGTGGATATCATTGTGATCGAGGGAGCGGGAAGTCCGGCGGAGATCAATCTGCGTGATAATGATATCGTCAATATGGGAATGGCAGAGCTTGTGGATGCGCCGGTACTGCTTGTGGGCGATATCGACAGAGGCGGTGTGTTTGCCCAGCTTTTGGGAACGCTGCAGCTTTTGACAAAGGAGGAGAAAAGGAGAGTAAAGGGGCTTATCATCAACAAATTCAGGGGAGATCAGTCGCTGCTCGATTCCGGCATAGAGATTTTGGAGAATAGGGGCGGTATTCCGGTGATCGGGGTGATTCCTTATATGGAGATCGCATTAGAGGATGAGGACAGCCTGACAGATCGCTTTACAAGGAAGCAGAGGGGAAAGATTGATATAGCGGTCATTCGCTATCCGAGAATTTCTAATTTTACAGATTTTAATGTATTTGAGCAAATACCTGAGGTGTCAGTCCGTTATGTGACAACCGTATCAGAATTGAACCGCCCTGATTTACTCTTTTTGCCCGGCAGCAAAAATACCATGGGAGATTTGGAGTGGATGCGGGATAACGGTTTGGAAGCCGCTGTAAAAAAGCTGGCGGTGAAAATACCCGTCTGCGGTATATGCGGAGGATATCAGATGATGGGCAGACAGATTTCCGACCCGGAAGGACTGGAAACAGGCGGAACCATGAGAGGTATGGAGCTTCTGCCGGTTACAACTGAACTGCAGCGGGAAAAGGTACGCCGTCAGGTATGCGGGACAGTAGATCAGATGAAAGGAGTTTTCGCGGCGCTTTCGGGATTGTGTTATGAGGGATATGAGATTCACATGGGGAGAACGGAGCAGGCGTTTGATGCAGCGGTCTTTCAGTCCGGGGAGAATGAAAATGTGTATGGCACCTACGTCCACGGCATATTTGACAGCGGTGCTATTGCCTCCGCGCTTGTGGATGTACTGGCAAAGAAAAAGGGAATCATCATCGACGGCAGGACCGATGCGGAAGCCGGGATTTGTATTGATTATAAGGCATTTAAGGAGACACAGTACGATAAACTGGCAGATGCTGTGTCAGCTCATCTGAACATGGAGGAAGTGTATGGAATGCTTCGGGAGGCACATTAGCAATAAAGGCGATGCAAAAGGATTATGGGAAGAGCTTGCGATAAAAGCGCCGGATGCGGAACTCTATAAGCGGATTTTGCAAAACTGGGACAGGATTGCGAAGCCATTGGATGGTATGGGAAGGTTTGAATCTCTCACGGCGCAGATCGGTGCAATCTTGGGAACGGAGGAAATTGATATCGCTAAAAAAGCGGTTATCATCATGTGTGCGGATAATGGCATCGTAGCGGAGGGCGTCAGCCAGTCGGGCCAGGAGGTGACGGCGGCGGTGGCGGCGCAGATGGGAAGGGGAGACTCTTCGGTAGGGAAAATGGCCGCCATGATCGGTGCAGACACCATCCCCGTTGATATCGGCATCCATAGGAGTGAACCCATACCGGGAGTGCTGGACCGTAAAATTCGCTGCGGAACAAGAAATTTCAGGAAAGAGCCGGCTATGACGAGTGAAGAAGCTGCCAGAGCCATTGATACGGGAATAGAGATGGTGGCTGTCTGTAAAGGGAAAGGGTATCGCATTCTTGCTACCGGGGAAATGGGAATCGGAAATACCACCACGAGCAGCGCGGTCACAGCCGCTCTGTTAAGGTGCAAAGCGGAGGAAGTGACCGGAAGAGGTGCAGGGCTCTGCGAGGAAAAACTGCGGCAGAAAAAGCAGATTATTATGGAGGCGATAGAAAAGTACGGACTGTACGATGCAGAGCCTTTCCGGGTTCTGGAATCAGTGGGTGGATTAGATATTGCGGGACTTGTCGGCGTCTGTATCGGCGGAGCCGTCTACCATCTTCCGGTGGTATTGGACGGTGTGATCAGTATGGCGGCGGCGCTTCTGGCGGAGCGGCTTGTGCCGGGAACGAAAAAATATCTGATTCCATCACATAAGGGGAAAGAGCCGGCGGTGGAAGTGTTGGCAAAAGCATTAGGGCTGGAACCTGTTATAGATGGAGAATTGGCTCTGGGGGAAGGCACGGGGGCGGTTATGATGTTGTCGCTTTTGGATATGGCATTGCGTGTCTATCATGGAAGAACTTTGTTTTTGGATATCAAGGTGAAACAATATGAGAGGTATTCATAGGGATGATGGTATTGGTGGTTGGCGGAAGCGGCAGCGGGAAGTCGGCTTATGCGGAGCGCCTGACTGACGATCTGATGAAGATTGCGGATGCGGAGGGGAAGGCGGATGAACACGGCTGCACAGCAGAGAGCAGGAAATATTATCTTGCCACAATGAAGGTTTTTGATGAAGAAGGCAGGAAGAAGGTTGAACGACATAGAAGACTCAGAAGCGGAAAAGGGTTTGATACAGTGGAACAACCCACAGATATACACAGAGCTGTTGAGAAAATGGGAGCAGGAGAACGGATCGTTTTATTGGAATGTCTCTCCAATCTCACAGCCAATGAAATGTTTTCCGGAGAAGAACCCGCAGCGGCCGGACGGGTTATCGAAAAGATCATGCGAGGGCTGGAAGCATTAAAAGCGCAGACGACGCATTTGGTCGTGGTCACAAACAATATATTTGAGGATGGTATTGCCTACGAGGAAGCTACTATGGAATATATTCGGGCAATGGGGAATCTTAACCGGAGACTGGCTGACCTGGCAGATCAGGTGGTGGAGGTGGTGGTGGGGATTCCGGTCATCATCAAGTAGATTCGAAGCGGTTAGAAACGTTGGACAGAGGGAACTCATATGCGGATCATAAAATCATTTTTTATAGCAGTCTCCATGTATTCCAAAATTCCGGTGCCACAGTTTGCGTGGGAAGAAAAGGATATGCAGTATATCTTTTGTTTCTTTCCGTGGATCGGAGCGTTGATCGGTGTGTGCGTTTATGGGTGGAATATGCTGTGCGAAAGCCGTGGTATTGGTGTTCTGTGCCGTGTTGTGGTTACGGCGGCGATCCCGCTTTTGATCACAGGTGGACTGCATGTGGACGGGTTCATGGATACCATGGACGCGATACATTCCTATCAAACAAAAGAAAGAAAGCTGGAGATCCTGAAGGATTCTCATATCGGCGCTTTTGCTGTCATTATGCTGGCGGTATATGGACTGGTTTTTCTGGGCGCTTTTTCAGAGATTGTAGAGGATGCTGCGCTGAAAGTTGTATGCTGCGGGTTTGTTTTGTCGCGCTGCCTCTGTGGCATCAGTGCAATTTCCTTTCCGTTGGCAAAGAGGGAGGGAACGCTTTCTCTTTTTGCGGACTGCTCTCAGAAAAACATAGTCAAAGTTTTTTTATATCTGCAAAGTGCCGTCTGTATCGGCAGCATGCTGTACTGGTCGTTATCTGCAGGTCTGCTTGTGACGGGGGCGGCGGTACTGGCACTGATTTATTATTTTTACCGCAGCAGAAAAGAGTTGGGTGGAGTTACCGGAGATACAGCCGGGTATTTTGTCCTTTTCTGTGAGGGATGGATGGCTGTGGCGGCGGTACTGGCGCAGTACCTGATCATATGAAGGATGGTTGATCGGAGCAAATGTTTCTGATGGGGAGATAAGGAAAGATGAGATTAGTGATAGGAGGATATGCACAGGGGAAATTGGAGTATGTGCTTGAGAAATATTATCTGCAAAAGAGCGCGGTGTGGGATGCGGTTCTGCCGGATAAAAAAAGGGAGCCGAATGATTTGGTTTTGCAGGATAAGCCAGTGATTATCGATCATTTCCATCTGTGGGTGAAAGAGCGGATTTTGGCGGGTGGATGTCCGGAGGAGGAAATGATGGCATTTTTGGATGTCTGCAGGGATTGTATCATCATCTGTGATGAGGTCGGGAACGGGATTGTTCCGATGGAGCCTTTTGAAAGAGAATACAGGGAGCGTGTAGGAAGGCTCCTGATACGGCTTGCGGAGCAGGCGGAGGAGGTAGAACGGGTCATATGCGGCATCGGACAGAAGATCAAGTGACACTCCTGCTGCTTAGACATGGAGAGACGCAGGCAAACAGAGAGCATCGATATCTGGGGAGAACAGATGAGCCGCTTTGTACAAGCGGAATCGAGAAATTATTATTGTATAAAGAACAAAACAGGTATCCGACCGTTCAATATCTGTTTGTCAGTCCCATGAAAAGATGTCAGGAAACCGCGGAGATTCTTTATCAGGGATTACATCCAGCAGTCATTCCGGAATGGAGAGAAATGGATTTCGGACGGTTTGAGTATAAGAACTATGAGGATTTAAAGAATGACATAGAATATCAGGCGTGGATCGACAGCGGCGGAGAGCTGGCTTTTCCGGAGGGCGAAAGCAGGAAAGATTTTATCTTCCGATGTGAGCAGGGTTTAATGCGTATGTGTGAAACGCTGCGCCAGATCACAGCAGAGACGACGGAGAAGGCTGCTTCGGTAGGGGTAATTGTCCATGGAGGAACGATTATGGCTTTGTTGAGTTCCTATGGCGGGAAGTCCTATTTTGACTGTCAGAGAGCAACCGGCGGAGGCTATCTGTGCAGAATGAAAGGATGGAAAAAGGATGTCTCTTCGGGAGATGAGCCTGTGAAAATAGAGGTCTTGGCAGAAATATGAGGTATCATATCGTTGCTTTTTTTCTGGGATTCTTGTTGGATCTGGTTCTGGGAGATCCGCACTTTTTTCCCCATCCGATCCGACTGATCGGGAGGCTGATAACAGGACTGGAAAAAATCCTCCGTAGAAAAAAGAAAAAAACAGAAAAGAATATGTCAATAAATCATGATACCAGAGAATTTTGGCAGGGGGTAGCGTTGGTGATCATTGTATTACTCAGCGTTGCGGTTGTCGTCTCCACTCT
>JAAUZN010000044.1:44468-95566 GCA_014804565.1 Lachnospiraceae bacterium | reverse complement strand
CGGCCCTCTCAATGATATACTGTATCTATGGTAATAGATGAGATTTTGGACGGCAAATTTCATATAGATGACGGTTCTCTGGATTTCTCCTGTCCGCGAGTTACGCTGTCCCTTCAGGCTGACACGGCCTGTGAGGGGTCTTTTTTCGTGTACGGACCGGAAGGTCTGGTGACGGAAGGCCATGTGACGGCTTCAGATCTGCGCATGGAGTGTGTCACGAGGCAGTTTGCCGGCAGTGAGGACGAGATCAGTTACCGGTTCGACGCGGCGGGAATGGAGGCCGGGGAAGAGTTAAACGGCTTCTTTTATATCATCTCCAACAGGGGAGAATACTATCTGCCTTTTCAGGTGACCGTGCTGCAGGATGAGATCAGCTCAAGTCTGGGAGAGATCAGGAATCTCTTTCACTTTACGAATCTGGCAAGAAGCAGCTGGGAGGAGGCTGTCAGGCTCTTCTACAGCCCGGAGTTTAAACGGGTTTTTACTGGCCATGACCGGCAGCATTATGCGGCCTACAAGGGCCTTTCGACTGTGCCCGGCAATGAACATAATGTAGAAGAATTTCTTCTTGAGATCAATAAAAAGAAACCGGTGGAGTATCTGCCGGAGGAGAGTGAGATCCGGATCGAGGATCCGAGCCCGGAGGCGCGGTATGCTTTCGTGGTCAATCGAAACGGCTGGGGATATACCCATCTGCAGATCAGGGCTGAGGGAGAATTTTTAAATCTGCCGGAGGAGACGCTGGGAGACGAGGCTTTTCAGGGGAATGTCTATCGTCTCTATTATCATATTGAACAGGAGAAGCTCCACAGCGGGTACAATTACGGTGCGATACTGCTTGTGCAGGAGAGCAGAACGACCCGGATCCCGGTCACAGTGGTGCAGCGGGCAGCAGGCGGCAGGCGTCTGGGAATGCAAAGAGAAAAGAAACAGCTTACGGTACAGCTGATGGAATATTATCAGGCGTACCGGTTAAAAAAGATCGGTGCGATGACCTGGCTTACGGAGACCAATAAGCTGCTCTCACGCATGGAACAGCTCGATGACAGGGATGTGGCGGTGAAGCTTTTCAGAGGGCAGATGCTGCTCTCTCAGGAACGTGCCAATGAGGCAAAGTGGCAGATCGAGAAACAGCGGGAACAGGTGGACGCTCTGCGGGACGAGAACCCTGCGCTGTGGTGCTATTATCTCTATCTGACTACGTTGACCAATGAGGATGACGTCTATGCGGATGATGTGGCACAGACGGTTTTGCGGGTGTATGAGCAGAGAAGAGGTGACTGGCGGATCGCCTGGCTGCTTTTGTATCTGTGTGAGGAATATACGGAGAGCCCTTCCCGCAGATGGCTGCTTTTGGAGGAAGTGTTCTCTTATCACTGTACGTCTCCGATCCTCTATATGGAGGCATGGAGTATTCTGTGCATGAATCCGGCGATGCTGCGGAAGCTGGAGCTTTTTGAAGAGCAAGTATTGACTTATGCAGTCAAGCACAACCTGATGCAGGAGGAGATCCTGTTACAGGTGGTGTATCTGGCGGGACAGAGCAGAGGGTATTCCGAGCGGCTGTTCCGGATCCTGAAAGGGTGCTATGCGCAGATCCCGCACAAGGAGGTCCTGCATGAGATCTGTACGCTGCTGATCAAGGGAAACCGCAGCGGAGAGGATTGCTTTTTCTGGTATCAGGCGGGTGTGGAGGAAAATCTTCGGATCACCAGGCTTTATGAATATTATATGATGTCGCTTTCCAAGGATTTTGACGGGGAGCTTCCCAAGATAGTGTTGATGTATTTCGCCTACCGGAGCGATCTGCACTATGGACTTACGGCCTATCTGTATGCCTATGTGCACAGACACCGGGAGGAGCTGGAGGAGATTTATGTAAACTATATGGCGCCTATGGAACGCTTTGTTCTGGAGCAGATCAAGAGGGGCAGGATCAATAGGGATCTGGCCTACCTCTACAGCCATATCCTGACACCTGCCATGATCGACGAGGAGAGTGCCAGAACGCTGGTTTCCCTGCTTTTTATGCGGGAGATCAGGGTGGAGCAGGCGGGCGTCAAAGAAGTGGTTTTGGCCTATCCCTGCAGGGCGGATATCAAGTCTTTCCCTCTGACGGAGGGCAGGGCTTTCGTGCCGGTTTATGAGAGCAGATGCAAGGTTCTTCTGGGAGACGGCAAGGGAAACCGTTTCACGGTGAGTGTGCCCTGTCAGGTGGAGGCGTTATTGTCGCCTGCCGGGCTGTCCGGCATGATCGCGCCCTATGTGCGCAATCATCTGGGCTATGCGGTCCATGTCTGCTATGAGCAGCAGAATACTTTCGCCGTGCAGGAGGACAGTGTGGATCTCTTCGTATTGCTTTCCCGGTCAGAGCGGATCGAGGAGGAGGAGCGGAGAAAGATCCGCCGCATGGTGGTGAAGTTTTATTATGAGCAGGACAGGATGCGGGAGCTGGACGAGTATCTGCTTTCTCTGCACCCTGAGGATGTGAGCTGCGGCGACAGGGGAGAGATCGTCCGCTGTATGGTGAACCGCGGTATGTATGAGGAGGCTTATGAGTGGGTGCTGCGGTTTGGCCCCTATGCGATAGACGCCAAGACGCTTCTCAAACTCGGCAGCAGGCTTCTGGATCTCACGGAGACGGAGGAGGATCCGTTCCTTGTGGGAATGCTCTCCTATGTGGTGAAAAAGGGAAAATACGACGACAATGTACTGCAGTATCTGGTGCAATGGTTTTCCGGCACGATCAAAGAGATGCGGGATGTGTGGCAGATCGCGGAATCCTTTGGTACGGACACCTACAAGCTGTGCGAGCGGATGCTTACGCAGATGCTCTATACGGGAGCCCATGTGGGAGAAAAACTGGAGATCTTCCGCACCTACAGCAGAAATGGAGGCAGCGAAAAGATACGGGCAGCTTTTGTGTCGGCATGCTGCTATGATTATGTGGTGAACGGAGAGATCACGGATCCTTATATCTTCGAGAGCGTGCTGCAGCTGTATCGGGAGGCGGCGCCCCTGCACCAGGTATGTAAGATCGCTTATCTTTCTTTTATGGCAGACAGAGAGCGCGCTGAGGAGATACAGAGAATCTGCACCGTTTTTCTGGAAGAGCTTCTGGCGGAGGGAATCGTGTTACCCTTCTATAGGAATTATTTCGGCTGCGTACCGCAGCTCAGCATATATCTGGATAAGACTATGGTGGAATACCGTACGAAGCCCGGTGTGCGGGTCAAGATACATTATCTGATCCGGAATGACGGCAGTGAAGAGCAGGAGTATATCCATGAGGAGATGCAGGATATGTTCGGCGGGATCTGTGTCAAGGAATTTATCCTCTTTTTCGGTGAAAAGCTCCAGTATTATATTACGGAGGAAACAGAGGCAGGGGAGCAGGTGACGCAGAGTGATGAGATCAGCAGAGGGGATACCGGACAGGATGGCCTGGAGGGTAGATTCCAGCTGTTAAACGATATTATGACCGGAAAGACGCTGCATGACTATGATACGGTGAGCAATTTACTTTTTGAGTATTTCAGGCAGGATCATATGACGGAACAGATATTCACGATGCGCTGACTGCGTGAGAAGTGTGCGAAAAGGACGAGACAATGTTTTTAGATCGAAAAGAGGAGGAAAAAGCGCATAGAGGGAACGTGCTGGTTGGCTATGATCTGGGGGAGCATTATGCCCAGATCAGTTACCTGGTTCAGGGACAGGGAGAAGTGNAGACGCTGGCGCCTGTGGCGGGAACCAAACAGTATAACATTCCATTGGTGTTATGTAAACGAAAGGGAACGAGTCAGTGGTTGTTCGGCAAGGAGGCGGTGAAGTGCCGGGAGGAAGAGGATATGTTTCCGGTGGAAGATCTTTTGCACTTGGCAAGAAAGGGTGAGGAGATCGAGCTGGATGGAGGAATTTATGATCCGGTGGCGCTTCTGACCCTGTTTGTGAGACGCAGTCTGGGGCTTATGAGCATCATTGCCNCNNTGGAGAACATCGGCGCCTTTATGTTTACAGTATATAAGACGGATGACCGTATGGTGGAGATCCTTTTGCAGGTGGCGGCCAATCTGAACCTAAAGACAGATCAGATTTATTTTCAGAGCCATACGGAGAGCCTGTATTCTTTTATGCTGCATCAGCCGGCTGAGCTGTGGGCTTATCATGTAGCGGTATGTGAGCACGACGGCAGATATTTAAAGATCTACCGCATGGAGTGCAATAAGAGAACGACGCCCATCGTGACGTTGATCGAGGAGCAGATGTACGAGACGCTGGTGATTCCCCGGGAGGAGGAAGAGGANTCNGTNAAGCAGGATGCTTTCCGGCTGGCGGACGAAAGGTTCTTGGGGATTTTGGAGAAGCTGTGCGAGGGGCGTATCGTCTCCTCGGCCTATCTTTTGGGAGACGGCTTCCGGGAGGAATGGCACAAGAGCTCTTTGCAGTTTTTATGCCGTAACAGACGGGTGTTTCAGGGCAATAATCTATTTAGCTGCGGCGCGGTCTACAGTCTGTTGGAGAAGAGAGANCCCAGCGAGGCGGGTAAGACNCATATCTTTCTGGGAGAAGATAAATTAAAGGCAAATATCGGCATGCGNGTCAAGCGGCAGGGANAGGAATCCTACTATGCCCTTCTGGACGCGGGAGAAAGCTGGTATGATCTGCGCAAGACCTGCGATATCTTTTTGGGAGCGGAAAAGTCACTGTCCTTTGTCATCACGCCGCTCACGGGAAAGAATGTGGAGACGAAGAAGATCCCGCTTACGGGAGCNGAGAAGANTGACGCGCCTTTTGCCAGGTATGAGCTGGANGTGTCGATGGCCGGNGCCGATATCGTGCAGATCAAGGTGACGGATCTGGGATTGGGGGAGTTTTTCCCTTCTAACGGACAGATCTGGGAAGAATCGTTTCAGATTTCATGAGCGGTGAGGAACGGAAGAGAATATGAGCAGTCATATGATCCTGGGGACGGGCAGAAGAGCCGAGACCCCTTACTATGTGGAAAGATTTTATGTAAACCTATATTCGGTAGAGGAGCTATGTTTTCTTTTCGTNGACAGAGCGGAGCTCCTGGACGGAGAGATCATGCAGCGGGAAATGGTGCGCTGGCTGGAAGAGCAGTGCGGTTTAAACGATCTGGCGCACACACTCTCTGCGCTTATGAACCGCAAGGGTTCCACGGCGGCTTATGTGGGAGCTATCCTGGAGTATGTGAGTATTTATCCGCCGGAGGTGATCCGGAGGACGGAGGAGATCGTACGGGGCAACGAGGGCTTAAGTCCTTATGAACGGCACAAGGCCAAGGCGGATTACCTGTTGGGGGAGAAGCGTTATCTTGCGGCGCTGCAGCAGTATCAGAGTCTGCTCTCCGCAGTGCCGGATACGGAAAAGCTNTTGACNGCCAGACTGTATCATAATATGGGAACGGCCTGCGCAGGAATGTTTTTGTATGAGCAGGCGGCAGATCTGTATCGCAGATCCTACGAGATCGATGGGAAGAGAGAAGGGCTGACCATGTATCTGGCGGCGCTGCGCATGGGTCACAGGGAGAAGGCCTACATTGACTATATTGCAGAGCATCCGGAGTATCACGATCTGTCTCTGGAGGTGGAGCGTATCGTGAAACAGGCGGAGGGTTCCTTTGAGGGGACGGATGAAAACAGGATGTTAGTCACCTATCAGGTGATGAAGGAGGAGGGCGCAGGGGCGCTTGGGGGCTCCGGGCTTTACTATGAAGAGCTGGAGAAGCTGATGGCAAGATTAAAAGGAGACTATCGCAGGAGTATGAGTTAGGCAGTATACACCGGCAGGGAGGGAAACATGGGATTTATTAAGAAACTGTTAGACAGATTCCGTAGAAATTATGACGAGTACGATGACGAAGAGTGGGACGAGGAGGAGTCCTCGCGGGAGATAGATTTTGATAATAAAGAGCAGAGAAACGACTATGTGAGAAACTGCCTGGAAAAGATGGCGGACGCCACCAAGGAGCTTGAGAACCTCAATTTTGAGTACAACATGGTCACCTCCTATCTGAAAGATATGGAAGAGATCGAGGCGCTTCCTCAGGAGGAGAGCGAGCAGCTCAAGGAATGTGCCAAGAGAGTGTCTCTATTGCAGGATCGCAAGACCGACTTCATGGGACGGGCACGCCGGATCACGGATGAAAAATACCGTATGGTAGAACGCATGGAAGAGGAAGTGGAGGAAGGGCTGGAAAAGATCGCGGAGGCGGAGGAGTATCAGGAACTGATCCGCAAGGATTTAAGCCGTCTGGATGGGGAAAAGCATGCCTATCTGTACCGGAAAAGCGAGGTCATGCGGCTGATCTCCGACACCAAGGGCATGGCGGTCATCTGTGTGACAGCATTGGGGCTTTGCGTTCTGCTGCTTCTGTTTTTACAGTTTTTCCTGGAGATGGATACAAAGCTTGGATATCTTCTCACGGCAGGTGCTGCCGCAGTGGTGATCACCATGATCTATGTCAAGCATATGGATGCCAGACGGGAACTGAAACGGGTGGAGACAGGGATCAATAAGATCATCCTGCTGCAGAATAAGGTGAAGATCCGCTATGTGAACAATACCAACCTCCTAGAGTATCTCTATATGAAATACGGCGCTTCCAGCGGACAGGAGCTGGCTGCCATGTGGGAGAATTACCAGATCGAGAAGGAGGAACGTGAAAAATTCCGCAGGGCGGAACTGGATCTGGATTACAGCGAGCAGGAGCTTTTGCAGATCTTAAAATGTTATCAGATACAGGATCCTGCGATCTGGCTGCACCAGACGGAGGCCATTCTGGATCCCAAGGAGATGGTGGAGATCCGTCACAACCTGATCATCCGCAGACAGTCCTTAAGACGGCGTATGGATTATAACCGGGAAGTGGTGGCTGGTACTTCCCAGAGAGATATCAAGGCGCTGGTGGAGCGGTATCCGAAATACGCCAAGGAGATCATGCAGACGGTGGAAGAGTACGAAAAGAAATTTAATGCTAATTAAGGCATACCTATAAAGGAAAGGAAATATGATTATGAGTACAGACAGATATGTAAGTCCCTTGTCAGAGCGCTATGCTTCTAAAGAAATGCAGTATATTTTTTCTCCTGATATGAAATTTAAGACCTGGCGGCGGCTGTGGATCGCGCTGGCGGAGACGGAGATGGAGCTGGGACTTTCGCAGAATGGCAGTCCTGTTATCACGAAGGAGCAGATCGACGAGCTTAAGAAGCACGCGGAGGATATCAATTACGAGGTGGCGAAGGCCAGAGAGAAAGAGGTGCGCCATGATGTGATGAGCCATGTCTATGCCTACGGACAGCAGTGTCCGAAAGCGGCTGGGATCATTCATTTGGGAGCTACCTCCTGCTATGTGGGGGACAACACGGACATCATCGTGATGAACGAGGCCCTGAAGCTGGTGAAAAAGAAGCTGGTCAATGTGATCGCAAAGCTTGCCGACTTCGCGGATACCTACAAGGCGCTGCCGACGCTGGCCTTTACTCATTTTCAGCCGGCACAGCCCACCACCGTGGGGAAGCGCGCCACACTGTGGGCGCAGGAATTCTGCCTTGATCTGGAGGATCTGGACTATGTGCTTTCCGGCATGAAGCTTCTGGGTTCCAAGGGAACCACCGGCACACAGGCTTCCTTCCTGGAGCTTTTCGAGGGAGATCAGGAGACCATAGATAAGATTGATCCCATGATCGCAGAGAAGATGGGATTTGCAAAATGCTATCCGGTGTCGGGACAGACCTACTCCCGCAAGGTGGACACAAGAGTCTGCAACGTGCTGGCGGGCATTGCGGCTTCNGCCCANAAGATGTCTAACGATATCCGNCTTTTGCAGCACTTGAAGGAGGTGGAGGAGCCCTTTGAGAAGAGTCAGATCGGTTCCTCGGCTATGGCCTATAAGAGAAACCCCATGCGCAGTGAGCGTATCGCTTCTCTGGCACGGTTTGTGATGGTGGATGCCTTAAATCCGGCGATCACCTCTGCTGTCCAGTGGTTTGAGCGGACTCTGGATGATTCTGCGAATAAGCGGCTCTCCATTCCGGAGGCATTCCTGGCGGTGGATGGTATTCTGGATCTGTGCCTGAATGTGGTGGATGGTCTGGTAGTGTATGATAAAGTGATAACAAAGCGTCTGATGAGCGAACTGCCCTTCATGGCGACGGAAAATATCATGATGGATGCCGTTAAGATGGGCGGAAACAGGCAGGAACTCCATGAGAAGATCAGGGAGCTGTCCATGATCGCCGGCGCCAATGTGAAGCGTGAGGGAAAAGAGAACAATCTGCTGGAGCTGATCGCAGCGGATCCCGCCTTCAATATGAGTCTGGAGGATCTGCAGAAGACCATGGAGCCTTCCCGCTATGTGGGACGTGCGCCTTTGCAGGTGGAGAACTTTATAAAAGAAGTGGTGGAGCCGATTCTTGACGAGAACAGAGAACTTCTGGGTATGAAGGCGGATATCAGCGTGTAAGAAGGTATGGGATATGAAGATAGAGCAGGAGTTTGAAAAGACTGCGATGCACGTATCTATGGTCAGCATCATAGCGAACTTTGCATTGACCGTCTTTAAATTGATCGCGGGTGTGATCGCCCACTCCGGCGCCATGATCTCTGATGCGGTGCACTCCGCTTCCGATGTGTTCAGCACCATTGTGGTCATTGTCGGTATCCGGATATCCAGAAAGGCGTCCGACAAGAATCACCCCTATGGTCATGAGAGACTGGAGTGTGTAGCGGCTATTGTGCTTGCCACGATCCTGGCGGCTACAGGTCTGTGGATCGGTTATTCGGCGGTTGCAAAGATCATCGGCGGAGAATACAGACAGCTTGCGGTGCCGGGGGTGCTTGCGCTGGCGGCGGCGCTTGTCTCTATTCTGATGAAGGAAGCCATGTACCAGTACACGAGGCTTCATGCCAGACGGATCGATTCCAGCGTATTGATGGCGGACGCCTGGCATCATCGTTCTGATGCTCTCTCCTCTGTGGGCGCGCTCATCGGTATTGCCGGCGCCAGAATGGGCTTTCCGATCTCAGATCCGTTGGCGAGCGTGGTGATCTGCCTTTTTATAGAAAAGGCGGCTTTTGAGATATTCCGGGACGCGGTAGATAAGATGGTGGATAAGGCATGTGATGAGGAGACGGAGCGGCAGTTAAAGGAGTGTGCCCTGTCTCAGGAGGGGGTGTTGGGCGTGGACCTTCTGCACACCAGAGTGTTTGGCAATATGTTCTATGTGGATATTGAGATCCGTGCCGACGGGAATGAGACGCTGCGCCGTGCTCACGGAATCGCGGAGCGGGTGCATGATTCCATCGAGAAAAATTTCCCGAAGGTGAAGCACATCATGGTACACGTGAATCCCAGCGAATGAATATTATGTAAACCTAAAATGTAAATTATACCCCAAAAAGTGCGATGTATTCCCAAGAGCACACTTTTTGGGGATTTTTTATTATAATGTGAGGGTATCGGATACAGCGGGCCTCCAATTCGAGTGCACACAGCGCTTAAACGCAGAACTATTGTTTACCCCTTAAAACAATAAAAACCTATGATTCATCTACCTAATACCTACCTATGAACCTAGAGGGAAGTGTTACATCGTCTGGGGGTCCGCTGTGTCCGGGACATATTATTATAGCAGATGCTCTCTTTTTGCGAATCCCATTGCATGACAGATAAAAATGAAATATAATTATAAAGACAACATCAGTTCTGGGAGGAGTGCGGAAACGTATCGCCAGTGTCTCGGTTCACACATTGAATATCCCGGAGGAACACTTGGCGGCTGATGTTGTCTTTCTTTTTGCGAATCGGCGGAAAAAATCTTGACAAACGATTAAATAAGTGTTTAAATGTTCATATAAACACAGTGATAGAAAAGGAGTGATCACAATGACAAAAAAACAGAGAAAAGTATTTATCAGAATCCTGGTCAGTGCCGTTCTGGTCCTGCTGTGCGCTTTGCTGCCGGTGGAGAATCCCTATCTGCGGTTCGGCCTGTTTATGATACCCTATCTGATCATCGGCTATGATATCCTGCGAAAGGCGGTTCTGGGGGTGATCCACGGGGAGGTCTTTGACGAAAACTTCCTGATGGCGGTGGCCACTGTGGGCGCTATTATCCTGGGCGAGTATCTGGAAGGCGTGGCTGTTATGCTTTTCTATCAGATCGGTGAGCTTTTTCAGAGCTATGCCGTGGGTAAGAGCCGCGGGAACATTGCGAAGCTGATGGATATCCGTCCGGATTATGCCAATATCGAGACGGATGGCCATATGGAGCAGGTGGATCCGGACGAGGTGGCGATCGGCACGGTCATTACGGTGCTGCCCGGTGAGAAGGTGCCCATTGACGGCACCATCGAAGAGGGAGAGGCTTCCCTGAACACCAGCGCTCTGACGGGAGAGAGCCTGCCCAGACAGGTGCGAAAGGGAGATCAGGTGATCAGCGGCAGTGTAAATATGTCGGGTGTTTTGAAGATCCGCACGACTAAGGAATTCGGGGAATCCACGGTTTCCAAGATTCTGGAGCTTGTGGAAAATTCCAGCATGAAGAAATCCAGATCCGAGAACTTTATCACCCGTTTTGCAAGATATTACACCCCGGCAGTCTGTTACGGTGCGCTGGCACTGGCGCTTCTGCCGCCTGTCATCAACCTGATCCTGGGTCAGGAAGCCCATTGGACGCAGTGGGTGACCAGGGCATTGACCACATTAGTCATCAGCTGTCCCTGTGCGCTGGTGATCTCGATCCCTTTGAGCTTTTTTGGCGGGATCGGCGGTGCGTCCGCGAAGGGTATCCTGGTGAAGGGATCCAATTATCTGGAGGCACTCTCGGAGACGAAATATGTGGTCTGNGATAAGACGGGCACGTTGACCAAGGGCGTATTTGAAGTGACTGAGATGGAGGCGGCAGAGGGCTTTTTGGCAGAAGAGCTTATCGAGTATGCGGCCTGTGCGGAACATTATTCCAACCATCCCATCAGCAGGAGTCTGCGGGAGGCATATGGGAAGGAAGTGGATCCGGAGCGCATCCGGGATGTGGAGGAGATCAGNGGCCATGGAGTCTGCGCATATGTGGATGGCCGTCATGTGGCGGCGGGTAATCGTAAGCTTATGGCAAAATATCAGATCACGCCGGGCACAGCTTCCGGCGTAGGCACTGAGGTGCATGTGGCGGTGGACGGTGTCTATGCGGGCTGTATTCTGATCTCTGATGTGGTGAAGCCGGGTGCGAAGGAGGCGGTGGCGTCNNTGAAGANNTCCGGCGTGCGGAAANTAGTTATGTTAACCGGAGACGCNAAGCCAGTGGCGGAGGCNGTGGCGGCNGAGCTGGGTGTGGACGAGGTGAAAAGCGAACTTCTGCCGGCGGATAAGGTGGCGGAGGTGGAACGCCTTCTGGAGGCGAAAGGAAAGAAAGAAAAGCTGGCNTTTGTGGGGGATGGTATCAACGATGCACCGGTGCTCTCCCGGGCGGATCTGGGGATCGCCATGGGCGCGTTAGGGTCCGATGCGGCTATCGAGGCGGCGGATATTGTGTTGATGGATGATGATCCGGCGAAGATCGCGCTGGCNATGCGGATCTCGGCAAAGACGCTGCGGATCGTTCACCAGAATATCGTTTTTGCCCTGGCGGTCAAGTTCGCCTGCCTGCTTCTCGGCGCTGTCGGCGTGGTAGGTATGTGGTGGGCGATCTTTGCGGATGTGGGAGTGATGGTGCTGGCGGTACTCAACGCGACGAGAGCTCTCGCGACGAATAACATGTAGGCGGAAGCCCAATTGTTACGATATCTTTACTTAAATGTTAAAATTAGTATGTCTTTCTCTTGCGTTTTGTGTTAGAATAAAAAGAACGAGTGGAGGTGACCTTATTTATGAGCACTGATTTGCGCAAGAGAAAGATCACTTATACGTTAATTTTAACATCTGATTCCCCGGCGGCGCACCATCGAAGGCTGCACCTTAAGACAGGCGCTTTCGCGGTTGTTTCTTTCGTATTGTTCGTGGCGGTCATCTGTTATGCGGTGTATGTTACCATCACTATGGCGGGAGCCACGGATCGTAACGCCAAGCAGCTGGAACAGATCGTGCAGATGAAAGAGGAGAATGAGAAGCTGACGGCAGATAATGAGTTGCTGACGAG
The DNA here is from genome assembly GCA_014804565.1 of Lachnospiraceae bacterium. Lineage (GTDB taxonomy): Bacteria > Bacillota > Clostridia > Lachnospirales > Lachnospiraceae > UBA3282. The sequence continues at coordinate 83,405 of JAAUZN010000044.1, read as the reverse complement.
CAAAGTATCCTCGCTGGAGCAGAATCTCAGCAGCCGGACGGTTCAGGAGCAGGAGTTGGTGGCGGCCCACGAGGAGAATTATATTCCAAGGGGCTTCCCCATGAGCGGCGCGGCACAGATCCTGGAAGAAGATACAGCGGCGGATACAGAGACGGAGAATGCAGATGATAACGCTTTGAAGGTGGAGGCGAATCCCGAGTGGAAGGAGCTCATCTTTGTGTCAACGGAAGGTACGAAGGTTGTGGCCACCGCACCGGGTACGGTAAAAGAGACCAGAGAAGCGGAGGGAGAGGTCAGCTATGTTGTGATTGACCACGGAAACGGGTATGTCACCACTTATCGCAATCTGGGAAGCCCCATTGTGGATGAAGGCAGCCAGGTTGTGAAGGGCGTGGCGCTGTTTTTGGTGGGAGAAGATAATACGGAAACGGGATACAGCATCCGAAAGGATGAAGAGTACGTGGATCCGCTGGAGTTGATTGAGATCAAAGGATAGGGAGGAANTTATGTTGGGTAAAAAATCAGTAGAACAGATCAATGCNAAGATCAGCAGTGTCATCGGTGCCGACATGGTGATAGAGGGNGATGTCCGCGCGAAGGAGGCTGTNCGTGTTGAGGGTAAGGTGACAGGTGATGTGGAGACAGAGGGGGCTTTGATCATCAGCGCCGGCGGTTCGGTAAAAGGAAATGTGAAGGGCAGCAGCATTATCATCGGNGGTTCTTTGGAGGGCGATCTGAGCTCCGGCGGCAGNACTGAGGTGGCATCCACCGGTAAAGTGATCGGTAATATTCGCACTAAGAGCTTGATCGTAGATGAAAATGCGGTGTTCCAGGGACAGTGCATCATGAATGCGGAAGGCATTAACGCACAGTCAGATACCTCTTCCAGCTCCTTTAGTAAAATGGACGAAGAAGAGAACAAAAAGGACAATAATAACAACGGCAATAATAAATGGAATAAAAAATAGTGCGGTCAGGAAGGCAGGACAGGCGGTATGACGAAGATCACGCTGCCACATGATCACGGGCAGAATGTGGAAAGAGTGTTGCGTAAGATGCCCGATCAGGAGGCCTGTGTACGCACGGCAGAGATTTTTAAACAGGTCAGTGACGGCAGCAGGCTGAGGATTTTATGGTTCTTATGTCATTGTGAGGAGTGCGTCAGTAATATTGCGGCGGCCATGGAGATGAGTGATCCGGCGGTGTCGCATCATCTGCGCCTTCTGAAAAAGAGCGGACTGATCGTGAGCAGAAGAGACGGAAAGGAAACCTATTACAGGCTGGCGGATACAGATAAAGCCGGCCTTCTTCATCGTGTCTGTGAGGAGATGTTTGAGATTTCCTGTCCATCTGAGCAGTAGCGGCATGGAGGAGTAAGTTGGATCAGATATCTTTATTTGACAGAGAGATGCCACAGCCTTTGGCGGCGAAGCTTCGGCCGGGGACTCTGGAGGAATATGTGGGGCAGAGTCATCTGCTGGGAAAAGGAAAAGTACTGAGGCGGCTGATCGAGCAGGATCAGATATCCTCCATGATATTCTGGGGACCGCCCGGCGTGGGTAAGACCACCCTTGCCAGGATCATAGCGAACAAAACCAAGTCTTCTTTCATAGATTTTTCNGCGGTGACCAGCGGGATCAAGGAGATCCGCACCGTCATGGAGCAGGCGGAGAAAAACAGGCAGTACGGTGTCAGGACGATCCTGTTCGTGGACGAGATACACCGTTTCAACAAGGCGCAGCAGGATGCCTTTCTGCCCTTTGTGGAGAAGGGAAGCATCATTCTGATCGGCGCTACCACCGAAAATCCTTCCTTTGAGATAAACAGCGCGCTTTTATCCCGCTGTAAGGTGTTTGTGCTGCAGGCGCTTACCACGGAGGATGTAAAGGGACTGCTTGCCCGCGCCCTGCAGGATCCCAGAGGCTTCGGCGGTCAGCGTGTGATGATCGATGAGGAGACGCTGGAGGCCATAGCGGTCTTTGCAAACGGAGATGCCCGCAATGCGCTCTCCACTCTGGAGATGGTGGTGTTAAACGGAGAGATGGACAGCGAGGGAACTGTCACAGTGACCAAGGAGACGCTGGAGCAGTGCACTCTGCGAAAATCTCTTCTGTATGATAAAAAGGGAGAAGAGCATTACAATCTGATCTCTGCCTTACATAAATCCATGCGCAATTCCGATCCGGACGCGGCAGTCTACTGGCTCGCCAGGATGCTGGAGGCGGGGGAGGATCCCCTCTATGTGGCCAGACGGGTGGTGCGATTTGCCAGTGAGGATGTGGGATTGGCGGATCCNCAGGCGATGCAGATCGCGGTGGCGGCCTATCAGGCATGTCATTTTCTGGGGATGCCCGAGTGTAATGTGCATCTGACTCAGGCGGTGGTCTATGTGGCTCTGGCGCCCAAGTCAAATGCGATGGAGGTGTCCTACAATGAGGCTAAGGAGGACGCCGTCAAGGACCTGGCGGAACCGGTGCCCCTTGTGATCCGCAATGGAGTCACGGGACTCATGCAGGAGTTAGAGTACGGAAAGGGTTATCAATACGCCCATGACACGGAGGAGAAACTGACCAATATGCAGTGTCTGCCGGATGCGCTTTTGGGGCGGGAGTATTACCGGCCTGCCGGCATGGGAGAAGAGGCGGCGCTCAAGAAGAGGCTTGCCGAGATCAAGGCATGGAAGAAGGCCCATGCACCGAAATCGGAATAATATTTTCAAGAGATTGATTTTAACTGCGTTTTGCTTTATAATCATATAGTAAGAAACAAAGGCCGGTTTTTTACAACCGGCCTTTTGTGTTGGAGTACTTTATTTCATAGGAGGGTTTTATCATGGTAAAGGCTGTAGTGGGCGCTAACTGGGGCGATGAGGGAAAAGGAAAGATCACGGATATGCTCGCTGAGCAGGCGGATATCATCGTGCGGTTTCAGGGAGGTGCGAACGCAGGACATACGATCGTAAATGCTTATGGTAAATTTGCACTTCATACATTGCCGTCCGGTGTATTTTACGGACATACCACCAGTATCATCGGAAATGGTGTGGCGCTTAACATTCCGATCCTGATCGAGGAGATCAAGTCCATCACGGACAGAAATGTACCGATGCCAAAGATTCTGGTATCCGATCGCTGTCAGATCGTAATGCCTTATCATGTGTTGTTTGATCAGTACGAGGAGGAGCGGCTGGGAGGAAAATCCTTCGGCTCCACGAAGTCGGGAATCGCACCTTTTTATTCTGATAAATATGCCAAGATCGGCTTTCAGGTCAGCGAGCTGTTCGATGAGGAGCGCTTAAAAGAGAAGGTGCTGCGGGTCTGTGAGACGAAAAATGTGCTTTTGGAGCATCTCTACCATAAGCCGCTCNTAGATCCCGAGGAGCTGTTTGCCACGATGCAGNANTACCGGGAGATGATAGCGCCCTATGTGTGCGATGTGTCCGCATATCTGGAACGGGCGTTAAAGGAGGGAAAGACCGTNCTGTTAGAGGGACAGCTTGGTACGCTCAAGGATCCCGATCATGGTATTTACCCGATGGTNACCTCTTCTTCCACGCTGGCGGCCTACGGCGCCATCGGGGCAGGACTGCCGCCTCAGGAGATCAAGCAGATCATTACGGTCTGCAAGGCATATTCCTCCGCGGTGGGCGCGGGTGCGTTCGTGTCGGAGATCTTCGGCGATGAGGCGGATGAGCTGAGAAGGCGCGGCGGTGACGGCGGCGAGTTCGGCGCCACCACAGGACGGCCCAGAAGAATGGGNTGGTTTGACTGTGTGGCCTCCAAGTACGGCTGCCGTTTACAGGGAACTACGGATGTGGCATTTACCGTTCTGGATGTACTGGGCTATCTGGATGAGATCCCGGTGTGTGTGGGCTACGAGGTGGACGGCGAGGTGACGACGGACTTCCCCGTGACCTGTAAGCTGGAGAAGGCGAAGCCCGTGCTGAAAACNCTTCCCGGCTGGAAGTGCGAGATCCGTGGGATCAAGAAGTACGAGGATCTGCCGGAGAACTGCCGTAACTATGTGGAGTTTATCGAGGAGCAGATNGGTTATCCCATCACGATGGTNTCAAACGGCCCCGGCAGGGAGGACATTATCTACAGAGAGAGCCCGCTGAAAAAGTAAGGGCGGTATATATAGAACAGGAAGGCAGCGGAGAATGATCACAACAATTATCTTTGATATCGGAAATGTACTTGCGGATTTTGCCTGGGAAGCATACTATCGAAGCCTCGGCTATGGAGAGGAAATGTTTCGCCGTGTTGCAAAGGCCACAGTCCTGAATCCCCTGTGGAATGAATGCGACAGGGGCGTTATGAGTAATGAGGAGATTCTGCAGGGTTTTATCGACAGTGATCCCGAGATTGAAGAAGAGATCAGAAAGGCTGTGCGGCATATTGGGCCTATGGTCACCAGAAATGACTATGCAATTCCCTGGATTCAGGAGCTGCAGGGCAAGGGCTACCGTTGTCTCTACCTGTCTAATTTTTCTGACCGGGGGCATAGGGAGTGTGCGGCGGCATTGGATTTCATTCCCTATATGGATGGCGGCATCCTGTCCTACCAGGAGCAGCTGATCAAGCCCATGCCGGAGATCTATCAGCTGCTCATCGACCGTTATGGACTGGTGCCGGAGGAGTGTGTCTTTATGGATGATACCCTGCGCAATCTGGAAGCGGCAGAGAAGTTTGGGATACATACGATCCACTTTCAGAGCAAGGCGCAGGCGGTAGAGGAATTGCGGAAGCTGGGCGTCGATGCTTGAAAAAATAATAAAATTTTGTAAAACTATGACATAATGGGAGGGTTTGATGTCCGATTCAATTCTCTGTAAGTGCGGACGATTAAAACGACTGCAATGATAAATGTCAGGATATCGGATATCGGCATGGAAAATAATACTCCGTCCAATCCCCAGAATATCGGCAGGCAAATGGCAAAACCGACACCAAACACCACTTCACGGATCATGGAAAGTGCAGTGGATGCAGCTGCTTTTCCCATTGCCTGCAAGAAAATGAAACAGGCCTTGTTTATGCAGGCCATAATGATCATACATAAGTAAATTCGAAATGCTTTCATTGCAAATTCCGTATAATAACTGCTCTCATTGGCAGCGCCAAAAACAGAGATCAACTGTCCGGGAAAAAGCTCAACCAGAATAAATGCAACAGCGCCTACAATGGCTTCTGCGGTCAGCAGTTTTGTAAATAAATCTTTTACACGCAAGTTCTTGCCCGCACCTATGTTATAGCCTACGATCGGTATACAGCCTGCGGCCATTCCCACTACGATCGAAATGACGATCTGGAAAAATTTCATAACGATACCAACCACGGCCATTGGAATCTGCGCGTACTGTGCCTGACCGAATATTTCATCCAGCGCCCCGTATTTTCGAAGCATATTGTTGATCGCCGCCATGGCTGCGACTAAAGAAATTTGAGATAAAAAACTGGTAATTCCTAAAAGCAGCGTTCTGCTGCAGGTTCTATTATCAATTTTCAAATCCCCGGATGAGGGTCTGATTGTCTTCATATGCAATATATACCATACTGCCAGAAGAGCCGTAGCAATCTGTCCGATCACTGTCGCAACGGCGGCCCCCATCATGCCCCATTTGCACACAAAAATGAAAATCGGATCAAGAATGATATTGATGGCAGCGCCGGCAAGTGTAGAAGCCATGGCAAACTTTGGGTTTCCGTCTGCGCGGATAACGGGATTCATTGCCTGCCCGAACATATAAAACGGAATTCCGAGACTGATGTAAAAGAAGTATTCTTTTGAGTAATAGAAAGTTTCTTCATTTACCGTTCCGCCGAACATGGAAATAATCTGTGTTTGAAAGAGCAAGTAAATAACAGTCAATAGCAGACTGCTGCCTATGATCATAGTGACTGCATTGCCGACGCTTCTTTTCGCATTGGTCTTTTCCCCTTTGCCAAGACAGATGCTGACATATGCGCAGCAGCCGTCGCCTATCATAACGGCAATAGCCAACGCGATCACGGTAAGGGGAAATACAACTGTATTTGCTGCGTTTCCATAGGAGCCGAGATAACTGGCATTCGCAATAAAAATCTGATCGACAATATTGTAAAGCGCTCCGACCAAGAGTGAAATAATACAGGGAATCGCATATTTTTGCATTAGCTTCCCTATATTTTCTGTTGCCAAAAACTGATTGGATTGTTCCATTAGATCCACCGTTCCTTTCTTTCACAAAATAAAAAAACGTGTAGTTTATGCGCAACCGGAATTACGCATAAATGCTACACGTTGTATATTCATTATAATCAAACGGAAAAATTTTTTCAAAGCTTTTTTAAAAANTTATCCCATCTTGCTCTTTTACCGTACTGTCGGAAAGGGATGCTGTATTTTCTGTTTCCGGGTTAAGATTCGTCCCGGTGTATTCATCGCTGTGCAGGATATCCGGGGAAGCCATATTGTGCCTGCCCCGGTAAACGCCGTAGAGCCAGATGTAGATCCACAGAAGGATCGGCAGGGCGATGGTGGTGAGCAGACAGCCGGCGAAGAGTCTGCCGGAGTCTCCCAGATCCAGACAGGCTACGATAAAGGTCACCACATACATGGANAGTAAAAGAATCACACAAAGGAGCGCCGCAATCTGTTTCGGCGTTCTTTTTTTGCGCTGTCTTTGAACGTTGTCATTGGAAGGGTTCATGCGGGCTTCCTCCTGTTTGATCAATGCTTTGCAAACGATAGTTCTTTTGTAATTTATCATATTTTTAATGAAAAGGAAAGCGGTGGACGTAAGAAAGTCCGCTAATTGTATTTCTACCGCTTATATGGTAGAATAAGAAACGCTATGAAACAGAAAATACGAACGCCGGAGATAGAAAAATGGAGAATACGGGATGAGCAGATCGGAAACGGAAACCAGTAAAAAGAGAAATAAAAATAGAGTATATCACACGATTTATGCCGTAATGGCAGTGATATTTTTGGTTATGCTCCTATGGGCGGCGATCACGAACAGAGGAAAATCACCGACGGATTTATTGTCTGAGGGAAATGTTTCTTTTGGNGAGGGATGGTACATGGAGGACGGCAGTGCGGCGGACATGGATTATTTACATAAGATGTCTTCTGTGAAACCTTATCAGGAGCAGAGCGTATACCACAGCCTGCCGTCTGATCTGGGAGAGGGCAAGGCGCTGTGCTTCCGGACAAAAAATATCAGCTATCAGGTGTATGTGAACGGTGAACTGCGATACGAGCCGGGAATCAGGGAAAGCCGTGTCTACAATCACTCTCTCGGTACGAGATGGAACTATGTCCCGCTTTTTAAAGAGGATGCGGGTACTTTAGTGGAGATACGCTTTCAGACCGTATATAAGAATGCGCGGGCGTGTATCGATCACTTGACGCTGGGTTCAGCTGCAGGGGAAATTACCGGCATTTTTACAGGAAAGATGGTCGCATTCTCGACCTGTCTGCTTATGCTGTTTGCGGGACTGGTGCTGATCATTGTGGATATTCCGGCTAATCTGCAGATGGATAAGAATCATGAACTGCTCTACCTTGGACTGTTTGCGATCGGCATTGCCGTCTGGTGTCTGGCGGAGACAAATCTGCTGCAGTTTTTCACGGACGACAGCAGGCTTTTGCAGATCCTGTCCTGCGGCGCTCTGATGATGAATCCCATTCCGATCATACTTTATCTGGACGCTGCTTTCGGCTTTCAAAAGAAATGGGTGGTTCCGACCATCTGTTTTTGGTCCGCAGCGGAATTTACCCTCTGCACGATTCTGCATTTTACGGGGATAAAGGATTANCATGAGACATTGACTCTGACGCACATTTTGCTGGCAGTAACGGCGGTNATACTGGTGTATACGATTCTGAACAACGCTTTTTTGACAAGGGAAAGTAAAGTGCGGAATGTCTATAAGGCGATACGGACTGCCGGTCTTATTGGGATTGGATTTACTGCGGGGATAGATATTGTAAGATATTATAGCGGACATAACAGTGACAATGCCATGTTTATGCGCATCGGCCTGCTTATTTTTATCCTGTGTTACGGAAGCGCCAGTCTGGAGAAGATGGTGAATGCTGTGAAGCTTGGCACGCGGGCGGAATTTGTAAGCCAGCTCGCCTATCGGGATGGACTGACGGGTGTGGGAAACCGGACGGCCTTTCAGGAGCGGCTCGAGGAGCTGGAGGGGGAAAAGAAGGAACTTCCCGGAATTGCGATTGTCATGTTTGATGTCAATGATTTAAAGTATGTGAATGATAATCTGGGGCACCAGCGCGGAGATGAATTGATCGTAGGCAGTGCAAATATTATCAGGAATGCAATGGAATCGGAGGAAGGCGTTGTTTTCCGAATCGGTGGAGACGAGTTTGCATGTATCCTTTCCGGTGAGGATGTGGCGGGGCGCTGCGAAATGGCTCTTTCCCGTTTCAAGCAGGCTATGGACGGACATAATGCCGTGAAGAATCAGGCTCTTCGTATCAGCATCGCAAGCGGCTATGCAGTTTATGATAACAGTCAGGAGGACGAGATGCTGATGGATGTTTATCAGCAGGCAGACGTTTGTATGTATGAAAACAAGAAGCGGATCAAAAGCGAGCAGATAAAACCGGCGGAATTCTATAAAGGCCGCTAGAGAAAAGGGAGACAACTATGGACAAAATGACATTAAACGGCGATGGCTGGCAGATGCAGATCCTGGGCGAGCAGGATATATACGGCGTAAACGGGCGCGAAATTCCGGCGGTNATCCCAGGATCGGTTTACGGGAATCTGCTTCGGCAGGGATTGATGCCGGACCCCTACGAGAGGATGAATGAACTGGATGCGTTGAAGCTGATGGAGAATGCATTTCGGTTTCAGACGGTTTTTACGCTCACCGGGGAACAGTTGGCGGGCGATTTTTTGTTGCTTCGCTTTGACGGGATCGACACACTGGCGGACATTTATCTGAACGACATACTTCTGGGACATGCGGACAACATGCACCGTGTCTGGGAGTTTGATATCAAGGAGGCGGCGGGAGAAGGAGAGAATACGCTCCGGGTGGANATCGCGTCGCCCACTCGTTATATAGAGGAGGAGAATCAAAAGGTATTCACCGGCGGTTCCACGGATGCCATGCGGGGGTTCCCGCATTTGAGAAAGGCTCACTGCATGTTCGGCTGGGATTGGGGNCCCAGACTGCCTGACGCCGGACTGTTTCGTGAAGTATCTGTTCTGTGCGGGCGTAATGCGCGGTTGGAGCAGGTTTACATAACGCAGAACTGGGATGCTCCCGAAGGAGAGGTTTACATAACATATAATGTGGAGATAGAGGATTTTACGGATGAGGATGCTTATGAGATACGGACAGCGCTCTATGGTGAGACAGGCGCGCTGATCGCGGAGAAGTCCTCGAAGAAAGACGAGGACGGCTGGGATATCATCGCTGTGCAAAACCCGAAACGCTGGTGGCCCCACGGTTACGGAGAGCAGCCCCTTTATCGGGCGGAAGTCACTCTTCTGGATGNGGAGGGCTGCGTGCTGGATGTCTGGAGCCGCCGGATCGGTCTGCGCACCATGACAGTGAATACTGAGAAGGATGAGTGGGGCGAGTGCTTTGCCCATGAGGTCAACGGGGTGAAGATCTTTGCCATGGGGGCGGATTACATTCCAGAGGATAACATCTTATCCAGAGTGACGCCGGAGCGCACCCGCAGGCTTCTGGAGGATGCGGTGGCGGCAAACCACAACTGCATCCGCGTATGGGGCGGCGGCTATTACCCGGACGACTGGTTTTTTGATATCTGTGACGAGCTGGGTCTGATCGTGTGGCAGGATTTCATGTTTGCCTGCGCTTCCTATGAATTGGATGCCGCCTTTGCGCGCAATATCAGCGCGGAGATCCGCGACAATGTGCGCAGGATCCGCCATCACGCCTGCCTGGGACTGTGGTGCGGCAACAACGAGATGGAGACCCAGACTCTGGACGAGGCCTGGCAGCCGTCGATCAAGCAGAAATGCGACTATATTAAGATTTTTGAATATATCATTCCCGGCATTTTGGAGGAGGAAGATCCGGCGACATTTTACTGGCCTTCTTCGCCCTCCGCGGGAGGAAATTATGATAATCCCTGGGATGAAAACCGGGGGGATACCCACTATTGGGCGGTGTGGCACGGAAACAAGCCTTTTACGGATTACAGGAACTATTACTTCCGCTATATGTCCGAGTTTGGCTTCCAGTCCTTCCCCTGTCTGAAGACGGTGGAGACCTTTACCGANCCGGAGGATCGCAATATCTTCTCCCGGGTGATGGAGATGCACCAGAGAAATACGGCGGCAAACGGCAAGATCATGAATTACCTTTCGGCTACCTATCTCTATCCCACCAGTTTTGAGATGCTTCTGTATGCGTCCCAGCTTTTGCAGGCGGACGCGATCCGCTACGGGATAGAGCATTTCAGAAGACATCGGGGCCGGTGTATGGGTGCGGTGGTATGGCAGCTCAACGATATCTGGCCTGTGGCTTCCTGGGCGAGCATTGATTATTATGGGCGGTGGAAAGCGCTGCACTATGTTGAGAAGCGGGCCTTTGCGCCGGTGATGATCTCCTGCGAGGAAGTGGGAGAGCTTTCTGAGCGGCCNTTCTGTGTNGCCCAGCCGGAACCGATNGAGAAGTCCGCAAGNCTGCATGTGGCCAATGANACCATGGAGACCGTGAANGGGACCGTGAGATGGACTCTCAGAGAAGCCTCCGGGAAAGTGATCCTGGACGGCGAGCAGGAGGTAAGCGTAGAGCCGCAGTCGGGTGCGTGGCTCTCCAAGCTGGATTTTTCGGAGTATGACGAACTTGAGGTTTACATAAGTTATTCCTTTGAACAGGAGGGAGTAGTGATNTCGGAAAATACCAGCATGTTTACCGCGCCGAAGCACTTTGCCTTTGCGGACCCGAAGCTGACATGGAGGAGAGAGGGGAACACTCTGGAGATCAGCGCTGATGCTTATGCGAAGAGCGTGGAGATCGNGGGCGTGGATGGAGATGTGAGACTGTCGGATAACTTCTTTGACATGAATCCGGGTGTGAAACAGGTGGAGATCCTTGCGGGAGATGCGACAGACTTTACCTTGAAGTCGGTGTATCAGATACGGTAACATATACGCTTTTAAGATAATGGTTTACATAAGAATACTTTGGTAAAGGCGGAACTTTTATGACACTGAAGGAATTACCAATCGGAAAAAAAGCAACGATCACGATGGTGGGCGGTGAAGGAGCGCTGCGGCAGCATTTTCTGGATATGGGCGTGATCCCCGGCACCGATATTGTGCTGATGAAATATGCGCCATTGGGCGATCCCATGGAATTTTTGATCCACGGTTACGAGCTGACATTGCGTGTGGCGGATGCGGAAAAGATCGGCATTGAAAATGTGCGCGATGCAGTACGGGAGGATGCCCCAAAAGAGCGGTCTCAAAAACATATGGAACATCCCGGATTGGGAGAAAGCGGCAAATACCATGAGAGCGCCACGGAAAATCCTCTGCCGGACGGAACGACGCTGACATTTGCGCTCGCCGGTAATCAAAATTGCGGTAAGACCACGCTTTTCAATCAGCTGACCGGCTCTAATCAGCACGTTGGCAATTTTCCCGGTGTCACGGTTGATCGGAAGGATGGTGCGATCAAAGGGCATAGCAATACATTGATCACGGATCTTCCCGGTATTTACTCGATGTCGCCCTATTCCAGTGAGGAAATGGTCACAAGAGAGTTTGTGCTGAGAGAGAAGCCAAAAGGCATTATCAATATTGTGGATGCCTCCAATATGGAGCGCAACCTTTATCTGACGATGCAGCTCATGGAGCTGGATGTGCCCATGGTACTGGCTCTGAATATGATGGACGAAGTCCGGGGAAACGGCGGTTCCGTGCAGATCAACGAGATGGAGGAAATGCTGGGAATCCCGGTGGTGCCCATCTCCGCAGTCAAAAATGAGGGCATTGACGAGCTGGTTGATCATGCCCTTCATGTGGCGAAGTATCAGGAGCCGCCCAGAAGAATTGATTTCTGTGGCGCGAATCAGAAGGGTGGTGCGGTACATAGATGTCTCCATGCCATCATGCACTTGATAGAGGATCATGCCGAACAAGCGGATATTCCGGTTCGGTTTGCCGCCAGCAAAGTGGCGGAGGGCGACCGGAGCATTTTAGACAGCCTGCAGTTGGATCAGAATGAAAGAGAAGGGCTGGAACATATTATTCAACAGATGGAGACGGAAAGCGGCATGGACCGGGCAGCGGCCATTGCAGATATGCGCTTTGCCTTTATTCAGGAGGTGTGTGACGCCACCGTCGTGAAGCCCAGAGAAAGTAAGGAGCGTGAGCGGAGCGTTAAGATAGACAAGGTCCTGACGGGGAAATATACGGCGATACCTGCCTTTATCGGTATCATGGGCCTGGTGTTCTGGCTCACATTTAACGTCATAGGCGCATGGCTTCAGGAAGTGTTGGACAGAGGGATCACCTGGCTTTGTGATGTGACGGATGCGGCTCTGATGGCGGCAAATGTGAATGAGGTGCTTCACTCCCTCATCATTGACGGTATCTTTAACGGCGTGGGCAGCGTGTTGAGCTTTCTGCCGATCATTGTGACNCTGTTTTTCTTCCTGTCACTGTTGGAGGACAGCGGATATATCGCCAGAGTTGCCTTTGTGATGGACAAGCTTTTGCGAAAGATCGGCCTGTCGGGGCGCAGCATTGTTCCCATGCTCATCGGCTTTGGATGTACGGTGCCGGGCGTCATGGCGACGCGGACACTGCCCTCTGAGCGGGATCGGAAAATGACTATTTTGCTCACGCCCTTCATGAGCTGTACCGCGAAACTGCCTATTTATGCTTTCTTTACGGCGGCTTTCTTTCCAGGGCACGGAGCTATCGTCATGATCGGTTTGTATTTACTTGGTATGGTTCTTGCGGTTGTCATGGCATTATTGATGAAAGGAACCATTTTTAAGGGCGAAGCGGTTCCTTTTGTTCTGGANNTGCCCAATTATCGCATGCCAGGCGCAAAGAATGTAGGACATCTTTTATGGGATAAAGCNAAGGATTTTCTGCAAAGAGCCTTTACGGTGATCTTTCTGGCGACGATCCTGATCTGGTTTTTGCAGACATTTGATTTTGGCCTGAATATTGTGGAGGATTCCCAAAACAGTATGTTAGCCACGGCTGCCGGGCTGATCGTGCCGCTTCTTGCCCCGCTGGGGTTAGGGGACTGGCGTATCTCCACCGCACTGATCACCGGNTTCATGGCNAANGAGAGNGTTGTCTCTACCCTGAATATNCTATACGGTACGACTGAAAATCTGATGGCNTCTATGATTCCNCTNACAGCGGCCAGTCTGCTGGTATTCTGTCTCCTTTATACGCCCTGTGTGGCGGCTGTCGCTTCCGTGAAACGGGAGCTTGGCGGAAAATGGGCGGTCGGTGTTGTGATATGGCAGTGTGTGATNGCCTGGATAGCGGCATTGATCGTAAGACTGGTTGGGATGGCGATGGGGTAAGGCTGGGCAGTTTACTCGGTTTTTAAAGAGTATTCCTGACACAACTGTTCCTGATACGCACTGTCGGAGAGGACGCGCTGCAGCTCTTCGGTTTCTCCGGCTTCTATGAGAGAACGAAGTATTTGCGTGAGAGCATCGCGTCCTGCCCTATGGCCTTCCTTGTGGCCTTCCTTGCGGCCTATTTCGCGCCATTCTTCCCGCTCGCTCTTCATATGTTTTTCTTCGTCATATTCAAAGATACTCACTGCTATCGCCTCCGCACGATTCTTAGATAGGAAGTCTGAAAGGATTCCGGTTTTGATACAATGGTCTACTGCTTTTTTTACCGCCTCTGGGAAGGGCAGCTTTTTTGCGAATATCCTGACCTGTTCTACATATAGCGCATATTCCTTCAGNAAACGACAGGCTTNTAAAAGATTCTGATTATGTCCCAANTTAATGTTATAAACGATTACAGAAAGTTCCAAAGCAGGCTCNATTTGCTTTTTTTCGAAAGCATCTGACAGATATAGAATCTGCTGATCTGGCTGAAAGTCTGTTCCGTTATAAAATACGACAAACCGGGGTGCGGGAATCTTAATGAGCGATTTGCTGTACAGATTTTTGTCTTCTATCCGGTTTTGCAATACTCTGGTCACATAGAGCAAATCTCTTAATGGCATATTNGGATTAAAGGTAGACTGGTGCTCATAGAGCAGCAGCTCAAAATCGAACACAAAGGATATATCATTCTTATAGTTCATATAGACAGCGTTTTCCAGTGTGGTGATNTCCAGTTTGTCTACATCTGTATAGGATGTCTGGTTCAGTGCATTGTACAGGTTTAGCAGGTTTTCTTTCTTGCGAAATAACATCCTAAAAACGGTGTCTTTGTAGTTACGTTGTACATTTGTTTCACTCATCGGGTGTCCTCCTTGCCAGTGCAGGAGAACTGCTTCAGATACTCCTGCTTTTGTTTAAAATGAATTGGAATCAAAGCATGGATTTTCTGAAACTTAGAATATGATAGAAACTACTGAATTGTTCTGTAGAAAATATGCTTTTTAATACTATAGCATATGGGTGACGAAATTGTAAATATTTTTTTGGAAAATAAAGACAAATTACCGAAGCCCTCGGCACTGCGCTTGCAGCATCGGGGGCTTCTTTTAGGGGAGGATAAGTATTTCTTATCTTTTGACTACTATCATTCTTGCCCGTTTTTGAAGAATTATACATACATCATTAAAAATTTTACTGGAACTATTCAGAGCCNATTCGCAAAACCGCCTCTGCGAGGCTTATATTTTGCGAATGTATGGCTTCTCGCCATATAGATTTATAAAAACAGCCTTTATCAAGCAAGCNTGAACAGTCTGTTTTATATAAATCTGCATGGCTCTGAATAGTTCCATTTTACTTTTTTTCTAAAATGGTATATACTTGTCTAAGATTACAGGATAAAGGTGGTACAGTACAATGGCTTTATTACAACAGTGGCGCGATATGGCGTATTCGGAAACAGCGAACAAGGGAGATCTGCAAAGACTCTGGTCCGATTATTTTCAGAAGGAGAAGGAAATTTATGCACAGCTCTTAAAGACACCNACCAAGGCGGTGAAGGGCACAGTCAAGGAGCTGGCNGATAAATACGAAGTGGATCTGATGACCATGGTGGGCTTTCTGGANGGCATCAACGACAGCTTAAAGAAGCCGAATCCCATCGAGGAGATGGAGGAGGACACCAAGGTAAGTCTGGGCTTTGACAAGGAGCTGCTCTATAAAAACATGGTAGCAGCAGGCGCGGACTGGCTTTATGAGCTGGAGGAGTGGAACGATATCTTCGATGAGGATACCAGAAAGGCGCTCTACAGAGAGCAGAAGCTCTCCACTACCGTTCATAAGGAGAAGAAGGTTTATCCCAATGATCCCTGTCCCTGCGGCAGTGGCAAAAAATATAAAAAATGCTGTGGTAAGAATGCGTAGGGAACAAGCGGTTGAAACATTTTATGAGGGATATAACTGTGCGCAGTCGGTCTTTGCGACCTACGCGGATCTCTTCGGCATGGACCGGGAGACGGCCCTTCGGATGTCCAGCGCTATGGGTGCGGGCGTGGGCAGAATGCGTGAGATCTGCGGTGCAGTATCCTCGATGGCGCTGCTTGCCGGATTGCAGGATGGCAATGCCGACCCGGAGGACGAGGAAGCCAAAGAGCGTATTTATACGCTGGTGCGTAAGATGAGCGACCGGTTTCGTCAGGAGAACGGGAGTATTGTGTGCCGGGAGCTTCTGGGGATAGCGCCGGGAGCGCAGGAGAGCGCAAAACCGCAAAAGCGGACGAAGGAATATTATGAGTCCAGGCCCTGTCCGAAGTTGATCGCCTGTGCGGCGCAGATCATTGAGGAAGAATTGTTATGTAAACCAGAAGACTGAGCCGAGCCATGATATGAGATAGNAAAAGTGAAAATTCGCACTTTACATTTNTCNTTGNNTGNCATAGAATAAGAATATATTTTCTGATNNAAACATNCTATAGAAGANAANACNTTGACGAGAAGAGTAGGATGTGGAACGTAACAGAGAGAAGCGCCATGTGCTGAAAGCGCTTTTGCAGAAAGCATTTGAAAACCAACTCCGAGTGGCCCTAATACGGTCCGTTGACTTACGTTACAGTCGAATGAGAGGTTCCGGTAAGACGCCCGGTGCGCACGGAACAAGCGAGGTGGAACCGCGTAAACTTACGTCCTCTGCATTGCCATAGCGGCAGTGCAGGGGACTTTGTATTTTCCGCGTATAAGCGAAGCATTACGAGCCTGCTTATACGGCAGAATAGAAGGGAAAGGAGAGCAAACCATGACCACAACAGATTTGAAGGAGAAAGCGGCGGAGCTGAAGGAGATGACAGGTGATTTTATGCGAGACGAGATCACTTTTACCAAACTGGATTTCTGTTTGATCGGAGCAATTTGCTTTTTGGCGGGAATCTGCATTGGTCTTTTGACAGCACCGCTGACTCATGGAGTGAATGTTTTATCCCACAATGTGAATAATGGCAGCGGCAACGGCAGTAAAAACGGTAATCAATACTATGAAGGAAAGGATGGAATAAAATCATGAAAATTACTTTAAAAGACGGNTCGGTAAAAGAATATGCACAGGCGATGAGCATCTATGACATTGCTATGGACATCTCNGAGGGGCTTGCCCGGATGGCATGTGCNGGTGAGGTGGACGGNNAGGTGAAAGATCTGCGGACAGTCATTGATGGGGATTGCCAGTTAAATATTTTGACAGCTAACGACCCGGAGGGGCTTAAGGTAGTCAGACATACGGCGTCTCATGTGCTGGCGGAAGCGGTGAAGCGGCTGTTCCCGGAGGCGAAGGTGACCATNGGTCCCGCTATCGAGGAGGGCTTCTANTATGATTTCGACGCGGCGCCTTTTTCCAGAGAGGATCTGGATAAGCTGGAAGCGGAGATGAAGAAGATCATCAAGGAAGGGCATAAGCTGGAGCGCTTTACTCTGCCCAGAGATGAGGCCATCAAATATATGGAAGAGAGGAACGAGCCTTACAAGGTGGAGTTGATTCAGGATCTGCCGGAGGATGCGGAAATCTCTTTCTATGACCAGGGCGGTTTCGTGGATCTGTGTGCCGGCCCCCATCTGATGAGTACGAAAAACATCAAGGCTTACAAATTGATCTCCTCCTCCATGGCTTACTGGCGGGGTGACTCTAACAGGGCGCAGTTACAGCGTATCTACGGAACTGCCTTTGCAAAGAAGGAGGAGCTGGAGGCATATCTGGAGCATCTGGAGGATATCAAGCGCAGGGATCACAATAAGCTGGGCCGGGAGATGGAGCTTTTCACCACAGTGGATGTGATCGGACAGGGTCTGCCCTTGCTTTTGCCCAAGGGCACTAAGATGGTGATGAAATTGCAGCGCTGGATCGAGGATCTGGAGGATAAGGAGTGGGGCTATGTGCGGACGAAGACCCCTCTTATGGCAAAGAGTGACCTTTATAAAATGTCCGGTCATTGGGATCACTACAAGGAAGGCATGTTTGTATTGGGNGACGAGGAGAAGGAGAAAGAAGTCTTCGCTCTGCGTCCTATGACCTGCCCTTTCCAGTATTACTGNTATAAGAATACACAGCANTCNTACCGGGATCTGCCCATCCGTTACGGCGAGACTTCCACACTTTTCAGAAATGAAGACTCGGGCGAGATGCACGGCTTGACCCGTGTGCGCCAGTTCACCATCTCCGAGGGACACCTGATCGTGCGCCCGGATCAGATGGTGGAGGAGTTCAAGGGCTGTATCGCTCTGGCAAAACATGTTATGTCAACCTTGGGCGTGATGGANGATACCACCTGGCATCTGTCCAAGTGGGACCCGGAAAATCCGGGGAAATATATCGGAGAGCCGGAGGTCTGGAATGAGACGGAGGCGCATATCCGGGATATTCTGACGGAGNTGGAAATTCCCTTTACCGAGGATGTGGGCGAGGCTGCTTTCTACGGACCGAAAGTGGATATCAATGCAAAGAACGTCTACGGCAAAGATGATACCATGATCACCATCCAGTGGGATGCGCTGCTGGCGGAGCAGTTTGACATGTACTTTATCGATGCAAACGGCGACCGCGTTCGTCCTTATATCATCCACAGGACTTCCCTGGGCTGCTATGAGAGAACGCTGGCTTGGCTGATCGAGAAATATGCGGGCAAGTTCCCCACCTGGCTGTGTCCTGAGCAGGTGCGCGTGCTGCCCATCTCCGAGAAGTATGAGGCGTATGCGGAGGAGGTTCGTAAAGAACTTGCGAGAAACGATGTGGATGTGACGGTGGATAACCGCTCCGAGAAGATCGGCTTTAAGATCAGAGAGGCCCGTCTGAACAAGGTGCCCTATATGCTGGTGGTGGGCGCTCAGGAAGCGGAGGATAAGACCGTGTCTGTCAGAAGCCGTTATGCGGGAGATGAGGGTGTGAAGCCTCTTGGCGATTTTATCGATCAGATCTGTAAGGAGATCCGGACGAAGGAGATCCGCAAGGAAGAAGTCGTAGAAGGACAGAAGTAGTATGCAGGATCGGAATCCGGACAGCAAAGGAAAGAATGAATGATACGGGAACGTAAAATCTCCGGCAGGGAGATCATAGGATGGCTGTTTATCTGCCTGAGCACAGGGATGCTTGGCAGGAGCATCCTCCTGTGTTTCAGCCGGGATATCTGGTATGATGAGCTTTTTACCGTGAGCATGGCAGAACATTCTTACGGGGAGTTGATTCGTTTTACAGCGGCAGACGTACATCCGCCGCTGTATTATATGATCGTCAAATTTTTCTCAGACTTATGTAAACTAATAGTGCCGGGAGCCGGGACGGTGATCCCGGCGAAGCTGGTATCTACGCTGCCCTATTTATTGCTGCTGCTGTACAGTGTGACATGGATCCGAAAAAGGTGGGGAATCTTCACGGGAGGGCTGTTTCTTTTCTGTGTGACGGCCATGCCCCAGCTTCCGGCCTACACGGTGGAGGTGCGGATGTATGGCTGGGCGCTCCTGTTCGTGACGGCGGCTTTTTGGCACGCCCACGGATGCCTTACGGAAAATAGGAGATATTGTCACGGCATAGCTCTTGTTCTGTACGGGCTGGCGGCGGCCTACACCCAGTATTTTGCCGCTGTGGCGGTGGGGATGGTCTACCTGTACCTGCTTGTCATGTTTCTATGCCGGGACAGGAGGCGCCTGCGGGAGTGGATCTGCTATGCCGCGGTGTCTGTTGTCGGCTATGTGCCCTGGCTTTTTGCGCTGGCTCGACAGATCAGCGCGGTTCGTGAAAGCTACTGGATTCTGCCGCTGACCTGGCGGTCTCTGGGAGGCTGTGTCAAGTTTCTGATGAAGCCGGCCTTTATGAATGANGTGTTGAATACGGTGCTGGCAGTGGTATTGTTTGCGATGTATGTGGCAGTGGTGGGATATGCGGTGCTTTCTGCATTTGTGTCGAAAAATAGGGAAAATGAGAAAAAACTCTATCATAATAGGAGAGAAATACAAGAAAAAGATAATCCCGAAAACAGAAATTTCGCACCGGGCGGCGTGGACAAAGAGCTCCGAGCCGCTTATATGCTGGCTGGTGTGGGTGTCCTGGCAGGACTGGTCGCATTTGGCTTTGCAGCATCTATCCTGATCCGCCCGATCTTTGTATACCGTTATATGATCCCTGCGCTTGGCTGCTTCTGGTTCAGCTTTGTGCTGGGGCTGGATACAATATTATGTAAACTAGAACAAGTGACAAGAAAAGAAGAAGTATTATGTAAACCAAAACACACNCTTGGTCTCCTGCTTACCATTTTCGTGATCGCGGTCGGTCTGCGGGATTACCGCGCTTTTTGCGGTGAGGAGGAGTATAAGATCGTTTCCATGAGAGAGACAGAGACGGCTCTTTCGCTGATCGCTCCGGAGGATACAGTCATCTATAATTTCGATCAGGTGCAGGCGGTGACAGCTTACTATCTGCCGCAGAGCACAGAGCGTTTTTTGTGGTGCGGCAGTGCAGAATCTCTGATNCAGGAGATGATCGGGCCCTGCGGCACACTGGAGNGTGTGGATGAGATCAGAAAACTGGTGGACAGGAAGGATTCTGATACGGGTAAAGAAGGAAATCTCTGGTTTGTCGGCAGCTTCAACAGCCGGGATGATATTGTAGAGGAATGGCGGGAAGCGGGCNTTTCTGTGGAGGAAATGGGCGGCTTTTTATTGGAACGTTATTGGTTTAATCTGTATAAAATTTCATAAGCCCGGTCATAATATTCCATGACAAATATAAATAACGGCAAACGTGGAAAGGTGGGGTATTATGGCGGAATTGAAATGCGGTGTGACAAACTGCAGCTACAATCAGGAGGATTGTTGCTGTAAAGGAGATATCATGGTNGGCGGCAGCCGCGCCTGTGATTGTGAAGAGACCTGCTGTGAGAGNTTTTCCCAGAGACGGGACGGCGCCTATGTGAGTTCTCTGGATCACCCCTGCAGGACAATAAGCATTGACTGTGAGGCGGAAAAATGTAAGTATAATTCAAACTATAAATGCCATGCAGAGCATGTGGATATNCGGGGCGGAGGCGCCTGCGACTGCAAGCAGACTCAGTGTGCGACCTTTAGAGAAGGGTAAGGCGGGAATTGGTAATTGCCAGTTTTTGATTTTTATATTACAATAGTTGTATATGTTGGACGCAGGCCGTTTGGCTTGCGTCTTTAGGTATGCGCGGACCCGTGCAAAGGAAGTTTGGCAAAGAATAAAAAAGATGAGAGAAAGGCAGCCCGAAGCATGAAGAGAAAGACAGTGGGCGGTCTCCTGATGGCCTGTGCCCTCCTGATCGCAGGCTGCGGCGGGGAGACAGCGGTACATACCAGCGCAGAAGCGCAGAACAGTGAAGAGGTTTCCGATACGGTGCAGGACGAAGAGAATGCAGAGTCCGGAGAGGAAGAGGGCGACGGGAATGCAGAGCCCGGAGAGGAAGAGGACGGCGAAACTGCACAGATGAGCGAACATGAGGCGGCGGCTGTGGAAGGCAATTTTATGTCGCCGGTGGAGATGGATGAGACGCTGAGAGAGCAGCTGACGGAGGAGATGCTGGAAGAAAATGAGATGGATGTGTCGGTAGTGGAGAATGCGCCCGTGACCAAGGGATGCAGCTTCACATTGCCGGAAGCCTTCGCGGAATCAGAGGACATCGAGGGTATGTATGTGACCAAGCGCTATCCCATTGACGCTTCCACGATCTATTATGTGGCGCTGGGCAGAGATGTGGCGCTGCAGCTGATGACAGAGGAGAACTTTAAGGCGCAGACGGANGAGAATTTCCGCAAAGAATATGGAGAGGATATTGAGGTGACGATCGACAGCTTCGAGAGAATAGAGATAGATGGCTGCCCGGCCTTCCGTATTTTATGCCATTATCAGGTGGGGGACACTGAGATATCCCAGCTGGAGTATGCGATCAATGCGGATAAGAGNTATGTGATCACCTATTCCCAGACGTCGGACTATGACCGAATGGAAGAGTATGAGGCCAGTGCGGAAACGATCCGGCTGGAATTTTAGAATTGACATTGTACATGGTAAATTATAGAATAATATCGACTAAACCACACTTGTGCATAAAGGAGGAAATAANAATGAAGAAATTTTTAGCACTGAGTTTTGCAGCAGCACTGACCTTCTCTACCGCTGTATGTGCAGCAGAGACCGTAGTACCGGAGAAGGATTTTTCCAGACTTGACACANTGGCTGTATGCGCTGAGAAGTCCCTTCCTGAGTATACTTCAAATGCAGTAGCAGAGATGGACGGTGTAGAAGATATTGCAGTGGTTGCTTCCGGCAGCAACATGGTTACCGAGGGCAAAGAGACCAACGCTACCTGTGTTGTAGATAAGGTAGATGTGGCAGCNATCAGATATGCACAGCAGAAGGCAGCTCAGGTGGGCGGCAATATGCTGACAGTAGTAAACCTTTCCGCTCCTGGCGTGAATCTTGTAGACGCTCAGGTTACACTCGCTGTTGAGGGCGTTAATGCCGGCGATGCAGTTTCCGTTTACAAGTGCGTTAAGGGTGAGTGGGAAGCAGTTAACGTTGCAGCAGTAGCTGACGGCGCTGTTACCATCGCTTTTGATTCCCAGGGTATCTACACACTCATCAAATAATTAAGCATCAGGTTCTTGACATCATAGAAATGACAAGTGTGGATAAANGGACCGGTCTTTTAAGATCGGTCTGTTTTTTGGTATTGACATTGCCCTTATCCTGTGATATAGTATCACCTGTGTGAAAGCACAGACAACCAAGCAGAGTATCCGCTCTCACCTTGCAACGATCGGGTTCGCAAGCGTTCATAGTCTTACTTCACTGCCGAGAGGACAGTGTGTGGGCGTTTATGATCGAGTGGGTAGCGAGNCTGTCCGCTCTAAATTTGTTTTCTTTTATGGGAGGGTAAAAAGATTAGCGATTTATTTATCAATGAGCAGATCAGAGACAGAGAAGTACGAGTGATCGGTGAGGATGGAGAACAGCTCGGCGTCATGCCGACGAAGGAGGCCCTGAAGCTTGCGGAGGAGGCAGGTGTGGATCTGGTGAAGATTGCGCCCACAGCCAAGCCGCCGGTCTGTAAGATCGTGGATTACGGAAAGTTCAAGTACGAGCAGGCCAGAAAAGACAAGGAAGCCAAGAAGAAACAGAAGATCGTGGAGATTAAGGAGATTCGTCTTTCTCCCAATATCGACACCAATGATCTGAATACGAAGGTGAATGCTGCCAGAAAGTTCATCACTAAGGGAGACCGGGTGAAGGTNACNCTTCGTTTCCGNGGNCGTGAGATGGCGCATATGAACACCAGCAAGCATATTTTAGATGATTTTGCCGAAGCGCTTTCCGACATTGCGGTGATGGATAAAGCACCCAAGGTAGAAGGCAGAAGTATGACCATGTTTTTAGCCGAGAAGCGATAGCTTCAGAGAAGAGGTATCTTCAGAGAAAAGTTATTTTCTCGGTTAAATATAGATGATATCCAAATTAAGATATCTCGTTACAGGAATAAAAATACAGGAGGAATAGTAAAATGCCGAAAATGAAAACCAGCAGAGCTGCTGCAAAACGTTTCAAGGTGACCGGAACGGGTAAGTTAAAGAGAAATAAAGCGTACAAGCGCCATATCTTAACCAAGAAAACAACCAAGAATAAGAGAAATCTCAGAAAGCCTGCGATGACAGACGCTACGAACGTTAAGAATATGAAGAAGATCTTACCTTATCTGTAAGAGGAGCGGCGCAGACAAAGAGATTGTAAAGTTTAGGAGGAAAAAGACATGGCAAGAATAAAGGGCGGTATGAACGCCAAAAAGAAGCATAACAGAGTTTTAAAGCTCGCGAAGGGCTACAGAGGCGCGAGNTCCAAGCAGTATAGAGTGGCAAAGCAGTCCGTAATGCGGGCGCTGGCATCTTCTTATGCCGGCAGAAAAGAGAGAAAGCGCCAGTTCAGACAGCTCTGGATCGCTCGTATCAATGCGGCGGCAAGAATGAACGGTCTGTCCTACAGCAGATTCATGTACGGCTTAAAGAATGCCGGTGTTGACATGAACAGAAAGATGCTGGCAGAGATGGCAGTCAATGATGCTGCAGGCTTCACCACACTGGCAGAGCTTGCAAAGAAGAATCTGAAATAATGACAGTATAAAGGGGCATGGTGCGTAACCATGTCCCTTGTTGCTTATGTGCAATATGAGAAGGAGAACATATTATGGGAGTATTAGGTGGCTTACAGCCNGAAAATGTATTTCAGTATTTTGAGCAGCTATGNCAGATTCCGCACGGTTCCGGCAATGTGAAGCAGATCAGCNATCATCTGAAAAATTTTGCGCAGGAGCGCGCGCTTTTTTGTGAGCAGGATGCNCTGGGTAATGTTGTTATCATCAGAGAGGCTTCGCCCGGACGCGAGCAGGAAGAGCCCTATATCCTGCAGGCGCACATGGACATGGTGGCGGTGACGGCTCAGGGCAGTCAGATCGATATGAAAAAGGAACCCCTCAGGCTGCGGGTGGAGGGCGATAAGCTCTATGCAGAGGAGACNAGCCTGGGCGGTGATGACGGGATCGGAGTGGCTTATTGTCTGGCACTGCTGGATGCGAAGGAACTGTCACTGCCCCGACTGGAGGTCATTTTGACGGTGGACGAGGAGACCGGTATGGAAGGCGCTACCGAGATCGNTCTTTCCATGTTGAAAGGCAGACGCATGATCAATCTGGATCAGGAGGAAGAGGGCATCTTTATCACCAGCTGTGCCGGTGGCGCCAGGGTAGATGTGACCATTCCCATGGAGCCGGATCAGGAGAGCGTCGGCGAACTNGTAGANATCAAGGTTACGGGACTTCTTGGCGGTCACTCCGGGATAGAGATCGACAAGGGCCGTGGGAATGCAAACTGTCTGCTGGGACAAGTCTTGCGGNCTGTGGGTGAGCGTTGTCGGATCCGTCTCGCCGGTATGACTGGCGGTGCGGCCGATAATGCGATCCCACGGGAGGCGTCTGCTGTGCTCGCGGTGGAAACGNCANATCTGTCTGTGGTGGAGACTGTGGTAAAGGAACAGGAGGAAAAAATCAGGGAGCAGATGACGGCGGAGGAGAAACAGGTACAGGTCATCTGCCGCCGGCTCGCAGAGGGAGAGAGCTCTGCCGTTATGACAGAGGAGTCCACGAAAAAGGCGCTTGCCTGTCTGGCGGAACTTCCCAACGGTGTGGCTGCCATGAGTAAAGATGTGGAGGGATTAGTGGAGACGTCCTTGAATCTGGGAATCCTTGCTTTGGAGAAAGAAGGAATGCATCTGCAGTATGCGGTCAGAAGCTCGGTGGATCAGGAGAAAGAGAACCTGTGCGGNCAGATGNGCAGCATTGCCGGAAAGTCGGGCGC
Organism: Lachnospiraceae bacterium; assembly: GCA_014804565.1. Taxonomy (GTDB): domain Bacteria; phylum Bacillota; class Clostridia; order Lachnospirales; family Lachnospiraceae; genus UBA3282. Next base: position 58,418 of record JAAUZN010000044.1, on the reverse strand, counting down.
GACAGTGTCTGTCAAGAATCCTTATCCCGGCTGGGCTTACCGGAAGGATTCGCCGCTTCGCGAAAAGATGGTGCAGATTTATGANGATATGTACGGAAAGCCCCCTGTATTGCAGGCGATCCATGCGGGACTGGAATGTGGGATCCTGGCAGGAAAGCTCCCCGGACTTGACTGTGTTTCCATCGGTCCTGATCTTTTTAATGTGCATACGGCGCAGGAGAGCATGAGCATTGCTTCTGTGAAGAGAGTCTGGGAATATCTTCTTGCGGTTTTGACACAATTACCTAGTTAAATTTTTGTCAATTATTGACAGAGGGTGGATAAAGGGCGTAGAGTATATNTAGGGTAGTGGGTAAATAATGTATGGTAGGGTGAAAAGGATATGAAAGATACATTGACAGGTCTGGACTCTTATGAGGTCTTTCTGCAAAAATTAGAGAAGGAAATGCAGGAGATCGGTGATGACCGTATTGTGATCGTATATACGGATATTAAGCATTTTAAGTATATCAACGATACCTACGGTTATAAGGTGGGCGATAAGCTCTTAATAGAATTCGTGAATGAGTTCATGAAAGCGAGTAAAAACCTTATCTGTGCGGCCAGAGTCTATTCAGACAATTTTGTGACGGCCAGCAGACTCTCCGATCAAAATTTGAGCAATGAAGATTTTCGCAATCTGATCGATCAGATCAATAAGGAGCGGGAGCGGGAATTTCGGGAGAAATACTTAAACAGCCGGCTGCAGTTTTGTACGGGAATCAGTATCACGGATAAGAACAGCCGAAGTCTGGAGGCGGAGACAGCAGTTTCCAATGCCAATCTGGCCAGAAAAGTGGCTAAAGAAATGGAACATGACTGCTGTGTGCTGTTTGACCAGAGCATGATGGAAGGGATCAGGCGAGAGGTGGAGATCACTTCCGGTATCCCTAAGGCACTGGAGCATAAGGAATTTCAGGTTTATTTTCAGCCTAAGATGGAGACGGATACGATGGAGCTGATCGGTGCGGAGGCGCTGGTGCGTTGGCAGAAGCCCGATGGCGAGTTTATTTATCCGGATGAGTTTATTCCCTTGATNGAGCGCAGCGGTCAGATCGTGGATGTGGATTACTATGTTTACAGGGAGGTCTTCAGCTTTTTGNCGGAACGGATCAAGGCCGGCAAAAAGGTAGTGCCGATCTCTTTGAATGTGTCCAGAATGCATTTGAATAAGATGCATATTTTNGAGTATGTCNAGGAGCTTTTGGAGGAGTTTCAGATCCCCTGCTCTTTGGTNGAGTTTGAGCTGACAGAGAGNATNTATCTGGANAATACNGAGCGNGCTCTGGAACTGGTAGAAGGTTTACATAAATTGGGAATCAAAGTTTCTATGGATGATTTCGGTTCGGGGTATTCTTCTCTGAATCTGCTCAGCAAGCTGCCCATCGACATTATCAAACTTGACAGGGTTTTCCTGAAAGAAGGAGAACTGCAGGAGAGTGACCGGATCATTATTTCCTGTGTGGTAGATATGGCAAACAGATTAAAGATCGCATCCCTGTGCGAGGGGGTGGAGACGCAGGAGCAGAGCAACTACCTGAAAGAAGTAGGATGTCAGATGCAGCAGGGATTTTATTTCTCCCGCCCCATTCCGCAGCAGGTTTTTGAGAATTTTATCGACACCAGCTCATAGACAGGAAAACGAGTATAAGAGCACTATAAAAAGTTTGTGAATAAGGCTTGCATTTCGANGGGAAATTCGTTATAATAGTAAAGGTTTTTCGGGGTGTGGCTCAGGTGGTAGAGCGCTACTTTAGGGAAGTAGAGGCCGCAAGTTCAAGTCTTGTCACTCCGATATCAAAAAACCCTGATAATCACTGTATTTAGTGGTTATCAGGGTTTTTTTAATTAGNATATCCGAAAAGGATATCCTAATCCATTATTTCTGAATCTGTAGGCGCTCTCGTTTGCAGTGCTATCCATAGTATAAACTCCTTATAAAATATTTTGTAAAAAATGAAATATCAAAACCACTTGAGTTGTTCAGNGGTGGTTATGTTAAAATATCAATGATGTTATGTAAACCATAAAAATGTCAAGGATTACAATCTATACCATAAAATGTGCGATTTATACCATATTCCTCCTTATTTATTTTTGATTTGGTATAGTAAATCTGATAAAAATTTATTTTTAGAAGATGTTAAAGAGGAACTGTGACCAAAGACAATCGGCTTTACCATATTTGCAGCAGGGAGGAAAACAGATAATGGATGAACAAAGAGCATGGATCAGATCAAGGAGAAAGAGAAGGTTACGTCTCACAGCGGCGATACTTGCGTTTTGTCTGCTTACGACGACCTATCCGAACATTTTGGAGACGATATCCGTCTTTGCGGCGGGACTGCGCGGCGATGGCGGAACCATCTCCATAACCGGTTTTGTGGAGCTGCCGGAGGAGACAGCCAAACAGACCGTGCCGGTGGGGACGGACAGATCCGAACTGGAACTGCCTGACACGCTGGAGGCTTATGTGACCGTGGAGGATAAGAACGACACGGAGGATGACAGGAAGCCCGATGACGGGGATCAGGATAAGGACGATGACGACGGCGATTCCGGTCAGAATGAGGGCGATCAGGAGAATCCCGACGAAGGTGCAGACGAAACCGGAGACGGCGAAAACGGCGGNGACACAGAGAACACCGACGAGGGCGACGGCAACGGCGGAGACGACAAAGAGAACACCGACGAAGAAGACGGCAACGAGAACCCTGCCGACGATAATGACGCAGACAGTGAAGAAGAATCCGCTGAAGAAAANANCCCGGCCGACGTGGCTTCCGCTTTTGGCATACAGACCGGTTCCTTTGTCATGCCGGTATATATGTCCGGGAACCCACAGGATGCCTTGACCGTGGATACCCTGACGGACAACGCAGATACCACAGGCACGACAGACGCACAGGAAAAGCGCGTCACCATCGAAAACATCACATGGAAGTCTTCCCCTGCCTATGACGGCGATGTGGAAGGCGTCTATACCTTCACGCCCGTTCTGCCGGAGGGCTATGCCCTGTCAGACGGCGTAAGCCTGCCCGAAATTACCGTGACAGTCGTGGCGGACGATACACAGGCGGAGGAACTGCGTGCGCTGATGGAACTGCTGCGNGCACTTCCCGACCCGGAAGAATATCTCACNTANGATGAGGCNGAGGATATTATCACAGAGCATGAGGACATGATCGACGAAGAACAGCTTGCAGAAGCGCGAGAGGCGGCGGACGANTATCTGGACAAATANCCGGATGCAGACACGGACACAGCTTCCGGCGCNGACNGCTACAANACGAAGTCCGGCACCGCTTCCGGTATTCATACTCTCCCCGCGCTCCTTACCCGTCTGGAAGGTCTGGAGCATATCCGTGACACGGTGGCGGACTGTATGGACTTCGACTGCCCTTACCACTATCCGCAGTTTGTGCAGTCGCGTATGGCACAGGATGAAGTGCCGGAGCTCCTTACGCTGGAAGATCTGGTAGAAGATTATGGGGTGGAGGAACCCACAGCTCCGGCAGCGCAGACCTACAGCAGCAGGGCCTTTGCAGCCAATGCCTATGGCGCAGCCACTTACGCCGCACCCAAGCTCCATCCGCAGACATTGATGCTGACAGATGATAATGAGAATAATGCCCACACGGGAACGGCGGATGGGGATATAGATGTTTATATGAGTAAAACTGATAGCTGTCATCCAATTGAAATCAGTTTTACCTTGGACGAGCTTCCCACACAGAGCGCCTATCTGGCAGTCAAGGCGTATGATGTGGACGAGGAGTACGGCGAACATGATTATGTGTATCTCAATGATGATATCTATAAGCCGATGGATTTGTCAGACGGATACGGCAAATCGTATAACAACAACACGATCGGATATCTTACGGGAANAAATAATACATGGAATACTACGGTGCTTGAGATCCCCCTTGAGAAGCTGGTAAAAGGAAAGAATGTCATATCCGTAACCGTTTCTGCGTTTTGTGCAGTGAAAGTGGATTGGATGCAGCTTATACTGGATGGCGGGGCGAACTCCGATATTGAAAAGTTTTCGTTGAAAATAAAAGATACAGTCACAAAGGACGGAAATGTTACGATACGTTCTGACGTGACGGTTAAGCAGAATGGGAATACAAAGTATGCAACGGAATATACGCTGACGCAGGAATCCTCGAGTATTTCGCTGGATGCATACTTTGGCAGCGCGTCGGCATCAGAGACCGTAGGGCTTACCATGCCCCTTGATTCACCCACAGGCGTTTACAGGATCACCGGAATTTTAAAAGATCCTTCTACTGAGATGATCAAAGCAACCGACAGTATCACATTCGGGTTTGTAACGGGAATAGGTGTCGGACCGGTCGTCAGCCATACACTGACGCCGGAAACGTTCACGAATCAGAGTGTGGAGATCCGGGTAAGTGCGGGGCAGATGGATGGCTGTACCAATGTGACAGTTTCCCCGGCGAGCTGGACGGTCGCGGCAAACGGCACATATAACTTTACGGTGAGCTATAAGACGGGAAGCAGNACACACTCCTTTACCTATCCGGTAAAGGTGGATAAGATCGACAGGGTGGCGCCGGTCATTGCTTATACGCCTGTCACTGTGGAGGAGGATACGGCGTATGCAGAGGTGAAGGCGCTGTTCGACGAGGCGCTGTCAGCAACCGATGACAGGAAACTTGCAGAGGAACCTTTTACCTACACGCTTCCGACAGATATCGCTAACATCCCCGGAACGAAGACGGTTACCGTGACGGCGGCGGACGCTGCAGGAAATAAGACCACGAAAGCCTGTGACATCATCGTGACGGCGAAGCCCATCAGCCTGACGATGGGAGAACTGAAGGCAGTCACGGGCAGCAAGGACAGCTATGTATTAAAAGCTGTTCTTGACCATACCGGCGCGGATACGATCACGGAGACAGGCTTTGTGTGGGGCGTCATGCAAAGCCCGACCTTAGACGTAAAGAACGGGACTGTCAAGACTTCCACGGTTGTGAAGACCAAGGGAGGAACGCTTTCCGCAAACGCCACAGGACTGTCCTCCGGCGTGGTATACTATGGGCGCGCTTACGCAAAAGTGACTGCAAATGGAAAAACAAGCGTCGTATACAGTGAAAGCAAAACGTTCGGTTTCGGCATACCGGAGTACGGCACCTTCTCGGTGAGCGGCGTCTCCGGCTCTACCTTTACCATCAGCCGCAGCGGCGGCACGGACGGAAAACAGACCGTATACTACCGCACAATAAACGGCTCCGCCATCGGCGGCACCCACTTTAACCATGCGGCGGGCAGCGTTACCTTTGCGGACGGGGAGAGCAGCAAGACGGTGACGGTAACGGAGAAAGGCGTGACCACAGCTTACGGCGGCAGCACGGCGACCAGCTATTCCAATGCGGACAGGACCTACTCTTTTGAGATCTACCGGGTGGACGGCGGCGCACTGATCAACCAGAGCAGCCGTACCAAGACCCGCACCATGACCAAGAGCAGCAGCTATACGATAGACAGGACGATCTATACCACGGAAAAATCAAGGACGGAGGTTGCGGATACATCAGGTAAGAGCGGAAAGAGGATTGCCGATACGACAGGAGGGCAGGGCGGAGCACAGACGAATGTGAGCTTCCTGACCAACCGCTACAAGGAAAAGAATTATAATACCAACAGTTCTTTTTCGACTTATTATACAAATGCCAACCAGAGAGCCTATCTGAATGCCACGGCGGGCGGGTGGTATTACCGCTATGTACTCAAGGCTTATGAGGATGTTGACGGCTATGAGTATGCTTATTTCGGAAAAAAGGCACTACAGGATAAACACTATGATCTTGACGGCAAAAAGAAGGGAGCCGCGATCTCAGGGATAGACGGACAGCTCTGGATGTGCAACTTCCTGCAGAATTACTGGTCGGCCGGAGACACCTATAATTTCCCGGATACCAGGACCGGAGGCGGTGAAGGTTCCCAATATCCATATAACAGTTCCGGCACTACGGTCAGCTATAACGGACAGACATACGTTAATCTGGGACTTAGCGATACCTGCTATCTTTATTTCGGTGCAACCGGAGCAGACAGCGACGTCTGGTATGTGGACGGTCTGGTCGGCTATGCCCTTGTCTATGATAAGGTGGAGCCGAAATGCATCGGCGTTGCGCCNATGGCGGGCGGCACTTATCTNCCGGGNGATNCGATCACCGTTTCGCTTGTTTTTGACGAGATCGTGGACAGCACAAACAGCGGCGATCTGAGCAAGGTCGCGATCAGCACGAATGTAGGCACGCTGACCTATGCGGGCGGTGCGGATACCAACGTGCTGTACTTTACGGGAACGGTATCATCTTCGGTAAACTTAAGCGGCAGCAGCGCATTGAAAGTCACCGGAATTACGAATAACAGCTATATTAAGGATATGTGTAATCTGGCTGGTACGACGTCTTCGTTTACCAGCAGAAATACCAACATCGATGTAGACACCACAAAACCCACTGTGACCATCACGCCTAAGACAAGCGGCTCCCTGCCAAGACATCAGGCGGCAGTTACGGCGACAGGGGCGGCGTCCGTGCAGTATGCGTGGACGAAGACGACCGACCTGCCCGCCAACGGCTGGCAGACCACGGCAAGCGGCTCCACGCTGACGGAGACCTGCGGCACGGCAGGAGCGACGGAAACCTGGTATCTGCATATATTAGCCACCGCATCGTCGGGGGCTTCCACCCACGAGTATAAGGCGTTTACTTTTATGCAGCCGGGGATCACGGGGCTATCCGTGCGGGAAACAAGCTCTGCCACAAGTGCGGATGTGGCGGATGTATGGAAGACGTCCAAATATATCGTGGTGCAGTATGCGGGCGCGCAGACAAGCGGCGTCACGCTCACTTTCGACGGACCGCAGACTTCCAGCCAGAATATCACCGCTTCGTCCGGCACGAAGTATCTGCAGGTGACGAAGAACGGCGTCTATACAATTACACTAAAAGACAGCTACGGCAACGTGATATCCCGGACCGTAGAGGTGAAGAAAATAGATACGGAAAAGCCCACTGTCACCCTGCGAAGCGGAAGCAGCACGGGGACNGACGCTACATACAATGAANTGACCATAGCCGTATCCCCGAANGATACCGGNGGCAGCGGCATAGCGAAGGTGGAGTATGCGTGGACAAACACGACCTCTGCGCCCTCATCATGGAGCACACTGACCGCTGCGGCTGACGGCAGCTATCAGGCGGAGTATACCGCCACGGAGACCACGAAGACGGCGAAATATCTCCATGTGCGGGTAACGGACGGCGCGGGAAATGTATCAACTGTGGAGCGTTCCGGACCTTACCAGATGTTAAAGAAAGCCACGGCAGCGGAACTGCCTACGATCACCGTCACCGGCAATCCCACTGCATGGACAAAGAACGCCACGCTCACATGGACGGCGAAGGCGGGAACGGGAACTGTGGCTGGCACGATCACAGGCGTCTATACGCCGGATTCCAATACCCCGAAGACGGGAACCACAGGCACCTGCACCGTGACGAAGAACGGAAACTATATGTTCACGGTGATGGATGATAACGGAAATTCCGCTACGGCGGAGGTTCTTGTGACCAAGGTGGACAGCGAAGCGCCNNTACTGGACNNACTGACGGTNTCNCCTGCNNNTTANGCGGNNNNANNGNCACGATNACGCTNACNGGCGNNACNGATGACTNNACNGTGNTATTGGATGNNAAGGGAANTTACAGCAGTACAAGCGGCAGCGGTATTAAGACACGGGAGTACCAGCGCGACGGCGACAGCGGCTGGACGACTTTTACAGGCAGCAGCATTACTGTGAATAAGACCGGGACTTACAAGGTCAGACTGACCGACAATGTAGGGAACGTGAGCGAAGTATACAGCGTGGAAGTGACGGANATTGACGNGACNGCACCGANNTTGACCNCTANAGTCAANNCAACNNCAAANNCNTCAAGNGGCTGGTATACCGACAGCACGGTTCCAGTGACCCTNACNTACAAGGACGAAGCGGGAGAGGAAGGTCCTGCCAGCGGCATAAAATCGGTGGAGTATGCCTTTACGACGAAGTTTGAGAAACCGACAAGCTTCACAAGCCTCGGCTCCCAGACGGTTGCAAGCGGCAGCGCGGTCATTAACCTGACAGACAACGGCATCTGGTACCTCTACTGTAGGGTGACTGATCAGGCGGGCAACGTGAAGGAAGGCTGGATGCATGGGGGCGGATTTAACACCGAATATATAGCTACGCGCATCCAGAAAGATTCCAATAAAGGAAGCGTGACGATCAGCGGACCGGCAGCAAGCCAGCCGGCAGCGTCAGGGCTTAACATGAGCATCAAAGTATCTTACGGTCCTTCCGGCGGTGAGCTGACTGCCACAGGGCAGGATGGTCCCATCGGGACGCTTGCTGAACATGCCGGACCCGGCACAGCGAGCGAAACGGTTTCCTATACCACGATGACCACCGGCACGAACAAGATTTATTTCAAGCCCAACTCATGGGGAACGAAGTATTACTGGACTTACTATGTGCGCAAGGTGACCTTCGACAGTCAGGGCGGCAGCACGGTTGCAGACCAGCTTGTGTGGACGAAACAGGCAAGCACATCCACAAGCACGGCGGTGGACTGTAAGCTGACAGAGCCTGCTGACCCCACCCGCACAGGCTATGAATTCGGCGGCTGGTACACCGACGCGGCGTGCACGAAAGCATTTGACTTTGCCAACCAGACACAGATACGCACCGACACGACGCTCTATGCGAAGTGGACGGCAATCAACTATCAGGTGAACTATCATCTGCAAGTGCCACAATATGTACAATACAACACAGATCCTTATGTCGAGGCGGATTATACTGCGCCTGCTGATAAAACGACCTACACCTACGGACAGAAAATGACCCTGCCCACGCCCAAACTTCCTTCGCGTGTGTCAGGCTATACATTCGACGGCTGGTATACCAACGCAGACTATACTGGCACGAGATATACACAGATCCCGGAGACGGCGGCGAAGGATATGGACTATTATGGGCAGTTTAAAGATGTTGAGGCACCGTTCAATACTGGTTCAGGATTTAGCGGAATCAGCCAAAATGGTTGGTGTAGAAAAATTAATAATAGAGAAAAAACTATATTCGACCAAAAACAAATAGCGAGTTACGAGATTTTGAGGGATGGTCAGAGTGTAAAAGAGGAAAATGTTACGGCGCAGAATACGAGACATCATAATATCTATTACAAATATTATAATTCTTATAATTACATTCTAGAAGGAGATCATACCTATCTGCTCCGGATGTGGGATACAGCCGGTAACATGGGTAAGGCAACGGAGAATATAAAATACGACGCGACCGTTCCCACGTATGGCAATATTACCTACAGCACAGAGCCGGTTACAAAATACACAAACGGCAGTTACATTAGAGATACGGCATACAGCAGTTATCATAAAATAAAGATTTTCGTAGAGGTCCCGACCATCAGCATTCCGGTACAAGATAAGCCGGGTGAGGGAGCAAACGCATCCAGCGGGCTTTGGAAGCTAACGTATACGAAGACCACGCTAAATCAGAGCGGAGAGCAGGACGGCGAGCCGGAGACAGTGACGGTGGATCTGACAGGACAGGGCGAGGACGGCACGGTGGAATTCACCCTGCCTGATAACTGGCGCGGCACGATCACCGAAATTACCCTCTATGACCAGGCGGGCAATACAGTATCAGTGGATGATATCGGTGAGGTTATGGTGGATACTGAGCCGCCGACAATCAGACAAACCTCGAATGGAAAGATTTATCTGGGTGATGATAAAACCAACAGTACATCCGGGGACAATAACTATCGTGAACCATTGGAAGATAAGTGGTATACAACGGATTACCTGAATGAGAATAACATTACCAGAATTTGGGCGAGTATTACCGATAATTTCAATCTTTCGTATTATCGCTGTCTTATAAACGGAAAAGAGATTAAAAGGTTGAATTATGCGACGGGGACAGGAATAAATGCTGTTTTTATACCTGATTTAGCTACCTACACAGGTGTGAACACCGTAACGCTGGAGGTTACGGATGTAGCCGGACACGTCACGACAGAGAGTGCTATCATCAAGATCAAAGGTCCCGAAGGGAGTAAAGTAGCAGAACAGACCCCGGCAGCCGTCTGCGACTACCCGGCGGACGCGATTGCGCACCTTGCGCCGAATACGCAGTATGCACTTACAGTGGAAGGCACGACCTACAACGTAACTACGGACGGACAGGGTATGATTCCTTTTGAACTGCCGCTTTCAGGAGGTGGTACGAAAGATATCTGCGACAAGACCGTCTCCATCGTGAAGAAAGGTGACGGCACAAATACGGAGGATTCTGCGGCGCAGTCGCTTACGATCAATGCGCGTCCGAAAGCGACTGCCGTGAACAGCGCGGAGGTGAAAGCGGAACTTCTGAAGGACGCGGATGACGCGCAGATCAGTCTGACCCTTAGCGGAACGCAGACATGGGAATACCAGGTGCCGAACAGCGGAACATGGACGACAGCACCGGCGGGTGCAGACGGCAAGGTCACCATCAGCAACCTGCCCAAAGGCAAGATCAAGCTGCGGGTAAAGGCGCAGGCAAACTCGGCGGATAATACGAATGACGGCTGGCCCCACGGTGAAACAGGTGAAACGGAAATTCCAGAAGGCGCCGGTAAGATCATGGTACAGTATAACTTGAATGGAGGGACGTCAGGACCCACTGACCAGACAGGCTACGGCTATAAGAGTACACTGCAGAAACCCTCGAATCCTTCAAGATCGGGCTATGAATTCATGGGCTGGTATCAGTCTGCATCCGATTATCAGCCGGGCGGCAGTACAGACAAGGCATGGCGTTTTGCGGGTACGGAGAATGCACAGATCGTCGGGGAACTCCTCGGCACCGACAGGACAGAGTATGAAAAGCATTATGATTCGGCAAGCAAAACTTATACAGTCACCCTATATGCCGGATGGCGGGAGAACGTTGCGCCCACACTTACCCCTGTGCTGAAGGATGGCAGTAACAATACGCTTACGGATACAAGTAAGTGGTATCCGGATCTTTCGATCAACCTGACGTATTCCGACAACGTGGGTATAACGAAGCTGTATGTAAAGAAGGACAGCGGCGCCTATACAGAACTTAGCGGAAACGGCATTGGCAATGGCGCGGCTAACCAATCCTATACATATAAATATGAAGATCTGGAAGAAGGGACACACACCTACACCTTTAAGGCGGTGGACGCCGCAGGCAATTCGACCGAAAAAACCGTGACCGCAAAGCTGGATCAGACTGCGCCTGTATTTGGCGAAGCTGCTTTCAGTGAAGGCTACAAGCACCTCTGGGACTGGATCATCAGAAAAGAAAGCCTGACCATCACGATCCCCGTGACGGAGAGTGGCAGCGGCATAGGAAGTAATGGCGTGACATATACCCTCACTCCGGAAAGCGGCACAGCCACTACGGGAACCGCTAAGATAAGCGGCGACCAGACCAAGGGTTACACGGCGACGATCACTATTCAGAAGACTTTTAAGGGCAGTGTGGAGATCAAAGCCACGGATATAGCCGGAAACGGACCGGTCATCATGCAGATCGGTGCGAGCGGCACCGGTATAGAGGGCGTGATCGTGGAGAGCAGCGCGCCGTTAGTTACTGTTACGGCTGACCGTGGTATAAACGACACGACGGCAGCGGCGTCTTCTGCGGCAAGCGGTAAGGATGTGGATACGGATAACTACTACAATTCCGCGCCCGGACTGTTTGTGACGGTAAAAGATGAAGACTTAGACGGCGGACAGACTGCGGCGGGACTGGCTTCCATTTCATGGAGGATCGGTGACGGCGTAGCGAACCCGGTGGGCGCAGATTACCTCGGCGCAGCAAGTAATGGACCGTTGACCACGCACAGCTTTACCATCGGCGGACTGGAGGGCAGTACAGGTACGGTCACTGTGACCATTACAGCCACAGACCAGGCAGGCAACGAGACGGAGTATGCGGTAACGCTCCACATCAAAGGGAAAATGCCGCTTCCGGCACCCAATGTCGATTATATCAATGAGAAACTGACGGGACTGACAGCGAACGCAAAATACAACATCGGCGGCGAGGAGGTCATTGCAAAGGCGGACGGCAGCATTGCAATAGAAGAAGCGTGGTTTGGCTCCGACCTTTCCATCTACAGACCGACAGATAACGCTGCGACCACTCTGGACAGCGACGATGTGCAGATCACGCTCAATGCACGCCCGGATGCTCCCGGTGTGACAAAGAGCGATGAGACGATCAAAGGGAAGCAGGACGGCAAGATCCATAATCTTGACACGACGATGGAGTACAGCAAAGACGGCGGCAAGACATGGACAACGGTGCAGGCGGGCGATCTCACGGGCGGCGTGATGGAAAACCTTCCTGCGGGTGAGATCCTTGTGCGCGCAAAAGCAAGGGCAAACAGCACAGGCGCAAATGACGGTGCGCCCCACGGACAGCATATTCTGGCACAGATCGAAGAAGGAACACCGCTGACCGTTACCTTTGACACAAACGGCGGCAGTGACCTTGCACCCATAGCAGGGCTTTCATGGAACGATACCGTTACCAGACCGAAAGACCCGGTGAAAGAGGGCTATGCCGTTGCGGGATGGTATCAGGAGGCGGAATTAAATAACGAATGGTATTTTAAAGGAGAAGCGAATGCCAGCGTCATGAAAGACGGGAACGGCATTACCGCAGACAATCCCGGTATCACCCTCTACGTGAAGTGGACGGACAACGAAAGCCCGGCGCTCACCGCCCAGCTCACAGACAGCGCAAGGGCGGCAGTGAGTGAAAAAGAGTGGTACAACAGCCTTGCAGTGGTACTGACATATTCCGATAATGAGGAAGTGACGAAACTGTATGTCAAAAAGGACGACGGCGCGTACACGGAGCTTGCGTCAGCAGACAGCGGAAGCGGAATAGACGGCAGCGCGGAAAATGGTAAAGACGCGGGTGGAAATGCGCGGTATCAGTATATTTATAACGATTTAACGGAAGGAGAACACACTTATACCTTCAAGGCGGTGGACGCCGCAGGAAAGGAGACGGAAGCGAAGCTGACCGCAAAGCTGGATACGACAGGACCGTCCTTTGGCGAAGCNACNTATCAGCAGGGGCATAAGAACCTCTGGAACTGGATCATCAGAAAAGACAGCCTNATCATCACNNTNCCNGTGACAGAGANCCTCAGNGGCGTGGATACCGTGGAATATATCCTGACCCCCGCAAAAGATACAGCAGACGGCGGAGCAGGAGAGGATACGGACAGCAGTGCAGGCGTTATCACGGGAACCGCGAAGGTGAGCGGAAACCAGAGCGCGGGTTACACGGCGACCATCAGNGTTGCANCCGGATTTCAAGGGTACGGTGAAGATCACAGGCAGCGATAAAGCCGGAAACATGGCGGNTGAAAAGACCATCGGTACGGACGGCAACGGAGTAAAGGGTGTGATCGTGGAAGATAACGCACCGCAGATCACCGTTCTGGCGGACCGCCTGCCCTCGGAGGCGANNGCNNCCAANCCNGANGGCACCNTACTTTCNGATGCNCTTTACGATAACGCACCGGGGCTTGTGGTGCTGCTTACCGATGACGGGGACGGAGACGGCAGCGTGATCGCTTCCGGATTGGCNTCCGTNANATACAAGNTCGGCAGCANNGCGGNAAAGACAGTNAATANNGATTATAACACCGCAATCGTCACACAGGATACGTTTACCATTCCGGACACNGAGANACAGGCGGCTGCGGGNGCANCAAGCGTTACCGTTACCATAACGGCNNTCGATCAGGCNGGCAATACCGC
>JAAUZN010000044.1:0-44463 GCA_014804565.1 Lachnospiraceae bacterium | reverse complement strand
AGACCGTGACGATCAAGTTAAAGAGCAGAGANAAGACGCCGGNAACAGGGATCGGNTATGTGGCGGAGACACTGACCGGNCTGAAAGCANANACNGTATATATCATCAACGANGCNGGNTACCAGAGCGATGCAAAAGGGACGATCACCATAGAGGGAGGCTGGATGCCTGAAACGCTGACCATTGTGCAGCAGGGCAACGGCAGTACCACCGTAAACAGCGCAGCCCAGACACTGGCGGTACCGGCACGTCCGGCTGCACCTGTGGGGAGCGCAGGAAACGCAAGCTATCCCGGCGCAAAGGACGGCACGATCACCCTGACGGCACCGGCAGCCGGAACCACCTATGAAATATCAGAGGACGGCGGCGTGACATGGAAGAACGCTGTCTTTACCGGCATCCAGATCACGGGACTGGCTGCGGGGGACTATCAGATACGTGTAAAGGCTGTGGAAGGGAAGAACTTTAAGAGTGATCCGACGGCAGTGACCGTGGAGGAGACACCTGCAACGCCTTATCCGACCCCGGAGGCACGGATCGATTACAGAAATGAGACCCTGACAGGGCTTGTACCGGGTGCGGTGTATGAACTGCGCTACGGCGTAGAGGTGAAAGAAGATACAGGAGAGGAAGGAGAGGACAAGGAGGACGAAGAAGAAATAGAACCGACCGTGGTGACTGTCCCGGCAGGCGAAGACGGAACCATTAAGATAGAGGAAGAATGGATGGGTGAGGCATTCTTCTACATCGTAAGGAAAGGCAACGACAAGGATAAGTCCGACAGCGATGCACAGCTTTTGCCGATCCCTGTAAGACCGGAGCCGCCGACACCCACAGGCGTGGACGTAGACCGGAATAACCCGACCGAGCTTGCGAAGCTGAAAGACCTGAGGCCGAATACCAAATATGATGTTTCCACGGACGGCGAGACGTGGGAGACGATGACCACCGATGCAAACGGCGTGATCAAAGGACTGGATGCGCCGGAGACCTATAAGGTGCGCGTGAGCGCTACCGACAGCAGTTTTGCCAGCAAGCCAAGCGGTGATGTGAAGGTGGACAGCTTCCAACTGACCGTGACCTTCATGGCAAATGGTGAGAAACATCAGGAAGTAAAGGTGTATTACGGAAAGAAACTGTCGCCGGTTCCGACAGTACCCTCCAAGAAGGACGACAAGGGCCGGCCGCTTGCAGGCGAGTGGTGTAAGGATGAAGACGGAAATGTCCCCATGAATTTCTACACGGAGAAGATCACAGAGGATATGACCGTATACGCCTGCTACAGCGAAGGGCGTCTGGTGACCTTAAAGACCGGCGCAGGCTACAAACTGACCGCAGAGGAAGGCAGCGTAAGCCCCGTGAAATTGGGCGGCAGCTTTACCTTCAAATTTGAGCTGCTGGATGGCTATGAGAAGACCGATAAATTTGCCGTGAAAGTAAACGGCGTTGTGGTCGAACTGACAGCGGACGATACCTATACCATTACGAATATCATGGAAGATCAGACCGTGACGGTGGAGGGTGTGAAGAAGAAAGCCGGAAGCGGCAAACCGGGCGGCGGCGCCAAACCCGGCGATGATAAAGATCCCGATGACGGCTCTAACCCCGGCGGCGATACAGATCCCGGTGACGGCTCTAACCCAGGCGGTGATACAGATCCCGGCGACGGCACGAAGCCCGGCGACGATACCAAACCCGGCGATGACAAGAAACCNGGCGATGGCACAAAACCCGGCGATGGCACAAAACCCGGCGACGGCACAAAACCCGGCGNCGNNACNAANCCCGGCGNNGANANNAAACCCGGCGANGANANNAAACCCGGCGANGNNACNAANCCNGNCGACGATACAAAGCCCGGCGATAGCACAGATCCCGAAGACGGCACTCCGCCGATCAGCGATGATGTACCGATCATACCGGGAACCATCATAGACGGTAAGATCGTCATAGACGGTGGAAATATCACAGGCGGCGGCAGTACCGGAGACGGCGAAGGCATCACCACAGGAAACCTGCCGGGCATGGCAGGCGCAGGTTCTAACTCGGCAAACGGCACGACCGGCGAAAGCACGGTAAGTACCATGCTGAAGGTAGGAGACGGCGCGGTCATCGTCACGGTGGTATGTAATGGAAACTGTATGGCAGGCGTTGCAGATACCGTAGCAGTGGCAAATGCGGCGCTGACACCGGAGCAGATACAGCTTATAAGCGACGGTAAGACCATAGAGATCAGAATAGAAGTGACGGACATTTCAGAGAATGTACCGCCGCAGGATAAGGAAGTGATGGAAGACGCAGTAGAGGCAAACCGGGATGAACTTTCAGGACTTGTGCCCGGTATGTATATGGATATCTCCCTGTTTATCAGAGTAGGCATAGGCGAATGGAATGCCGTTACCTCTACAGAGGAACCGTTTGACATCATCATCGGGATACCGGAGGCATTACGGGAGGACGGCAGAGAGTTTTATATCATCCGCTCTCATGAAGGGGAATATACCCTCTTAAACGATATGGACAGCGCATCGGAAACCGTTACGATCAGCACGGATCTGTTCTCCAGCTACGCGGTCGTATACCAGCAGACGGATGAGGCGGACGGAAATACGAAGTGCGGATTGTGCCATATCTGCCCGACCTTCTTAGGGATCTGCTGCTTTATCTGGCTGGCAGTCATAGCGGCTGTTATCATAGTGGTTGTGATCGTGATCCTGAGAAGAAAAAAGGAAACGGATAAAGCGTAAGAATTTGAAGAACAGCGGCAGAGGAATTAGATAAATAGAAGAATACGGGGGAATGATAAATATGGTAAACGAGGTTGAGTTTAAAAAAGCGAATAACTATTCGTTGAAATGTATGCGTGTCGCCTTTATTGTTCTGGTCATAGCATGGGTTTTGAACGTGCTGCACATCTTTATAGTGGATCAGACCATTATGAATACCACTCTCATTGGTGTCGCTATATTTTTGGTGCTGGGACATGCCGCTAAATATGTAATTGGTTTTGAGAAGGCGGCATCCAACTACATCATGCTTTTTTTGCTGGTGGCTATGATCTCCTTTGCTAATATGGAACTGGCTTATCATGCAACTCTCTTTATGATCTTTCCTATGGTAACTTCTATTGTCTATACGGAGAAAAAGTATAAGAGCTTTACTTTTGGATTGACCATTGGCGGTTTCTTCCTCTCTGTTGTCGGCGGATATTATTGGGGACTGTGTGATGCCAACACATTGCTTTTGACTACTACAACCTCAGCCANGGAAGCAGAAAAACTTTTTGCAGATACTCTTACCATTAATACGAATATTGTAAATATTATTTTGTTCTTNGTATTTCCCAGAATCATGGCACTGGTGGCATTTAATGCTGTCTTAAACTACATCAAAAACACGCTTTTGGAAAAGACCCAAAAAGAGCAGGAAGGTATGCAGATGGCGGAACTTCTCAAAAAGTGTGAATCTGCTTCTGAGGAACTGGTCACTATGGTGGGAGATGTAGAAGAAAATTTGGANAACTCCCGGCGTGCCAATGAACAGATCGTTTCTTCTGCTCAGGATACATCAGCAGATTGTGATGAAAGCCGTAATCAGGTGGAGCGTATTCAGGAAAGTGTCTCGGAGATGTCAGAAGCTATCGACGGTATTTATCAAAATACCAAAGAAATGTTCAAGATATCCGAGGATGTTACCAACCATACTTTAGGCTTTGTCAAGACGATGGATGTGGCAGTGGACTCCATGCATCAGATCAAAGAAACGGCAAACCAGACCGGGGCATCTATCAATCAGTTGGAGAATGAATTTGATGAGATCACTAATTTTGTGGGACAGATTGCCGGAATTTCTGCAAGGACTAACCTTTTGGCTTTAAATGCGAGCATTGAAGCGGCACGGGCCGGAGAACAGGGCAAAGGCTTTGCAGTTGTGGCGAATAATGTACAGCAGCTGGCAGAACAGTCCAAAGCGGCAAGTAGTTCCATTCAGGAACTGGTGCCCAAGATTCAGGCCAAACTGGAGGGGGTAAAATCTATCAATGAGCAGAATCGTTTATCTGTTGAGTCGGGAATTGAAAAGATCTTAGATGCCAAGATCAAAGCAGAATCTTTGGGGGACATGCAGAAGAATTCCATAACCATGACCGAGCAGATCGTAGAGCGCAGCGACAAAACCAGATCGCATGGAGAACAGGTGCGCGATATGGCTCTTTCTCTGGACGAAATTGTTTCAAACTTTAAGAGCAGGGCTGATGAGATCGTGGACGATGCCAACAACGAAGGAGAGATCACGGGGTTGACCGAAGAGTCCTTTGCAAGGGTAAAAGGTATTGCAGAGGAATTGCTGACCTTGTCTCATGCCTCCATATAACATTGTATCAGGTGATTGCGAAACAAGTTCGCAATTTTGATTCCAAACTGATTTTTTAAATTTTTCAGTTACAGATGAATATTACATCTTTACATGAGAACGTATGTTTGGTAATATAGTGTTACATGCATCCATGGAGAGGAGGCGGAGGGAATGGAAGAAAAAGCGGAAAAATATGTCTTTCATATCGATGTCAATTCGGCTTTCCTCTCCTGGACTGCCGCTTACCGGGTCAATGTGTTGGGGGAGAAAGAGGACCTCAGAGAGATTCCCAGTATTGTGGGCGGCGATCAGGAAAAGCGCCATGGCGTTGTCCTTGCCAAGAGCACGCCGGCTAAGAAATACGGCATCCAGACAGGNGAGCCTATTGTGGCGGCACAGAGGAAATGTCCGGGTCTGGTGATCGTGCCACCTGACCATGGACTGTACGTCGCCTCATCCAGAGCTTTTATGAAAATATTGCAGGAATACAGTGACAACGTGATCCAGTACAGCATCGACGAGGCATGGATCGTGTTTGAAGGGTTTGAAAAGCTGTATGGATGNGACCGGATGATAAACCTGGCTTATGAGTTAAAGGACAGGATCAGAGATGAGCTTGGCTTTACCGTAAACGTCGGTGTGTCTACGAACTTTCTGCTGTCCAAGACGGCGGGAGATTTTTCTAAGCCGGATAAGGTGCATACCCTTTTCCCGGAGGAGATNGAAAAGAAAATGTGGCCGCTTCCTGTTTCTGATCTGTTTCTCTGTGGCCGGTCAACAGTGGAGAAGCTGCACCGGCTGGGCATACAGACGATAGGGGAACTGGCAAAGGCGGACGAGGGCATGATCCGTGCCCATCTGAAAAAGCACGGNCAGACCATTCAGGGCTATGCNAGGGGCGGAGACCTTGANCCGGGCATGNTCTCCCATGAGGATAACAAGTGCTACGGAAACAGCCTGACNGCACCGGTGGATATCGTGACGGAGGAGTATGCGAAGCATTTACTTCTTTCTTTAAGTGAGACGGTNGGGGCAAGGCTNNGGGCCGACAATGTGATGATCAGCGTGGTCAGNGTTCATCTGACGACCTTTGAGTTCAAGCGCATGAATAAGCAGATGCAGTTGGATTCGCCCACCAATATCACGGAGGAGATCTATGATGCTGCCTGTCAGATACTGAGCCGGCTGTGGGATAANAANACGCCCATCCGGCAGATGGGTGTCCACACATCGAAGGTGGAGGAGAATGCCGCCCGTCAGTACAGTATTTTTGATCTGGAAAAGAACGACAAGCTGGAAAAGCTTGACAGAGCGGTAGATCAGCTTCGCGGNAAGTATGGGGAGGATGCGGTTTTCCGTGCCAGCTTTTTNAAAAGCAATGTGTCCCACATGACCGGCGGGCTGAATAAAGAGAAGCGCAGCGGTGGNAACCGCAGTTGAGTAGGTGATTATATGATCGACAAGGAAACATTTCACCCCCTGAATTATATCAAAAAAGAAGAATACTCTGGCAGTATGGAGGGNATGCGGTATCTGCTCAAAAAGGTGAAGAACGGTGAGGAGGATGTGATCCGGGTGANCGTCTGGCCGGAGCCNCTTGGAATCTATCGCACGCCCGAGGAGAAGCAGACCTGGACGGAGGTGCCTCTGACGCAGGANGGNGTGGANCAGGCGGCGGACTGGCTCAATGAGCAGTATGATACGAGAAAAGAGTATTGGCTGGAAAATCTGCATAGGCCCTGGACCGAGAAGTGATTTTACACAAGATTTACATAAATATTTAGGCATATTGTGGAAAATGTAGAAAAATCTTGCAATATGTAAAAAAAGCGGTATATAATAGGATTCAGAAGTTGACATAAAGCTAAGGGACATAAAGAAGAGGGCCGGAGGTAGCGATATGGCAGCACTGAATCTGAATGCCTTATTTTTTAACCATGAGATATCNTTNTGTAAAGTATATAATGTGGAGAGCAAGGATAAATTGGAAAAGCTTCTTGTCTCTAACCGCATCTCCTTTTTTGTGGAATGGCAGGAGAAACGTTTCTGGGAACGCTTTTTCAGAACGGNNGGCGAAGAGGTGTTTACCATACATATCAACGAGGCGGATACCACTCTTGCCAGAAATCTGGCGGAGGGGATAGAATCCGTGCAGATCGCGTCGGCATAAAGAGAGTCGGCATTGTTATAGGCATATAGAATATGTTAAAATAACCCTGAGAGTATTCTTGGGGTTTTTTGCGCGAATGAGGAAGGTGCAGATGGAGAAGAAAAAGGCGGGGCAGTGTCCGGTGTCAAAAAAATGCGGCGGCTGCCAGTATATCGATATACCCTATGCGGAACAGTTGAAAAGGAAGCAGAAACAGGTAGAANNTCTGTTGAAAGGTTTTGGGAAAGTGAAACCCATCATCGGCATGGAGGAGCCTGTGAACTACCGGAATAAAGTGCACGCGGTTTTTGCCTTCCAGAAGGGACGGGGTATTGTGTCGGGCATTTACCAGGAGAAGAGCCACNGGGTAGTGCCGGTAGAGGAGTGTCTGCTGGAAGATCGAAAGGCAGGAGAGATCATCCGGTCTGTCCGTGAACTTGCAAAATCCTTTAAGTATAAGGCATTTGATGAGGACAGCGGCTATGGGCTGCTGCGGCATGTGCTTGTCCGGGTGGGGCATGCCACGGGAGAGATCATGGTGGTGTTGGTTCTGGGCTCTCCGATCCTTCCCTCCAAAAAGAATTTTGTAAATGAGTTATGTAAACTACACCCGGAGATCACTACGATTCTGATCAATGTGAATAATAAAAAGACAAGCATGGTGCTGGGAGAGAAGGAGCAGGTCATTTACGGCAAGGGCTATATCGAAGATATACTCTGCGGCAAGCGGTTTAAGATATCCGCAAAGTCCTTCTATCAGGTGAATGCCGTGCAGACGGAGGTACTATACAAAAAGGCTGTCGAGTATGCCGGTCTTACCGGAAAAGAGACAGTGGTGGACGCTTACTGCGGCATCGGCACCATATCCCTGACGGCGGCGGAAAAGGCTAAGAAGATCATCGGTGTGGAGTTGAATAAAGACGCAGTGCGCGATGCCGTCACCAACGCGAAGAGCAATCATATCAAAAATGCAGACTTTTATCAGAACGATGCGGGCAGATTCCTGACCCAGATGGCGGATGCGGGGGAGAAGGTGGATGTGGTATTTATGGATCCTCCCAGAAGCGGCAGTACGNAGGAATTCTTGGATGCNCTGCTTCGCATGGGACCAAAGCGGGTAGTCTATATCTCCTGTAATCCGGAGACTCTGGCAAGAGATCTGAAATATCTGACCGGGAAGAGCGCNTACCGNGTGGCGGAGATGACGCCGGTGGANATGTTTNCGTTTACGGAGCATGTGGAGTGNGTGGTGTCGATAACAAAAAGAAAATGATCAAATAGCGCAAATTTGTAACAGAGGAGATAAGAATGCCAAACACAAACACGACGAAGACGGCGCTTGCGGAATCCNTGAAAAAACAGCTTATGACAAAGAAGCTGGAGAAGATAACGATCAATGANCTCGCAGCGGACTGCGGCATCAGCAGGATGGCCTTCTATTATCATTTTAAGGATATCTATGATCTGGTGGAGTGGGTCTGTGTGGAGGATATGAAAAAGGCACTGCAGGATAAAAAGACCTATGATACCTGGCAGGAGGGCATGCGNCAGATCTTTGAGGTCTTTCTGGAGAATAAGCCTTTTATATTAAAGGTATACCGGGGTATCGGCAGAGAAAGGATCGAGGGGTATCTTTATAAGTTCACCTATGATCTGTTAAAGGATGTGGTGGAGGAAAANTGCCGGGGAATCNANCTGGCGGAGGGNGATAAGGCATTNATTGCGGACTTTTATAAATATGGGTTTGTGGGCATCATGCTGGACTGGATCGGGAATGAGATGAAGGAGGACTACGAGGAGATCGTGCAGAAGATGAGCATTATGCTCCACGGTAACTTTGCCCGGGCNATCAGAAATTTTGACAAAANAGAGAAAACTCTGCCNTGATGGCAGAGTTTTTCTTATGCGCAGCATTTTCGTGATCGTCGCTGCCGAGCGACAATCGATTANAGATCATAATACATCATAAATTCTGCCGGTGTGGGAATCTCCCCNGCCTGCTTTGCCTCGGCACGTTTGCGTGCGATCCACACGTCGATGAGACGTTCGGGGAATACGCCGTCCTTGGTCAGATAATCGTGATCCTTTTCCAGTGCGTCCAGCGCCTCATCCAGAGACTTGGGAAGTCCTTTGATCTTCTTCTGTTCCTCGGCAGAGAGCGTGTAAAGATTGAAATCATAAGGGCCCCAGCCGTTTGCGGCGGGATCGATCTTCTTCTCGATGCCGTCNAAGCCNGCCATCAGGATAGCCGCATANGCGTAGTAGGGATTGGCGGTAGCGTCGGGATTTCTCAGCTCGAAACGCTTTGTCTCCGGGGATTTCGCGTAGGCGGGAATCCGGATCACGGCGCTTCGGTTGGAGGTGGCATAGCCGATGGTCACGGGCGCTTCNTACCCGGGCACCAGNCGNTTGAAGGAGTTGGTGGAAGGGTTGGTGAAGGCGCACAGNGACGCGATGTGAGACAGCAGNCCGCCGATAAAGTAGTGGGCGGTCTGGCTTAAGCCGGAGTANCCGTTCTCATCGTAGAAGACAGGCTTCCCGTCCTTGGTGAGNAGCATATGTACATGNAGGCCGCTCCCCGCCTCTTTATAAATGGGTTTCGGCAGGAAAGTGGCTGTCTTGCCTTCTCTGGCAGCCATGTTTTTGATAATGTACTTGATGATCATGGTGTTGTCAGCCATAGCNGGCATATCCGCTAATTCCACTTCGATCTCCATCTGACCGGGGCCGCCCACCTCGTGGTGATGGTATTTTACCTTGACGCCCCAGTTTTCTATTTCCGTNCACATACGGCTTCTCAGATCATACCCAACATCCTGAGGCGCGGCGATATGGTAGCCGCCGTGGGTCACCTCGTAGCCGTTGTTGCCGGGATTGTCCAGTCGGCAGTTCCAATTCGCCTGTCTGGTGTCGATCTGATAGGCGCACTGTCTGGGAGAAACCTCNTAGCGTGCGGAGTCGAACAGATAGAATTCAAACTCCGGTCCGATCACCATGTTATCCGCGATGCCGGTCTTTTTCATATAGTCCATGGCACGGAGGGTAACATTTTTCGGATACTGGTCAAAGGGCGTGTTCTCTCCTTTGCCGATGACACAGACGTTGCCGCACATGGTCAGTGTGGNCACTTCTGCAAAAGGATCCACGTAGGCGGTGTCCGGGTCNGGCAGGAATACCATATCGCTCTTCTCAATGGGAGCGTACCCGTAATTGGAACCGTCGAAGCCGATCCCGTAGACGAAGACATTCTCATCGAACCGCTCCACCGGTATCGTGATGTGACGCCAACGTCCGTCGATGTCGGTCATTTTGAAGTCGATCATGCGGATCTCCTTCTCCTGACACAGTTTTCTGATTTCTGCACTTTTCTCCATAATCATATCCCTTTCTTTGGTGGCAGTTCTCCGAGGTTGCAGATGCGGTGATGTTTATGATCCCGAAGCGCTGCATTTCTATTTCCAGGTAGTATCAGTATAGCATATTTTGATTGTTTCTTTCATAAATGTTTCACACTTTGCGATTTATTTTATGGTATACTATACACGAAAGCAATGAGCAGTGCGCAGACAGAGAAATAATTTCAGCGGAGAGCTTGCTCGCCGAAGAAATTATTTCGATGGATGCATAGGGCGAACGCCCGTGAGCGAGGAAGATCGAAGATCTTTCGAGCTTGCACTGTGGGTTTGCGAGTTTAGATGACATACCATATACAAAATCAGGGTAAAACTATGACAACAAGAGAAGAAGCATTGCGCTTCGGCATGACATTTCCCGATGTGTATCAGGACATGCCTTTCCATGATGCCAACTGGGTGCTGGTGCGGTGTCAGAAAAATAGAAAAGCTTTTTTGTGGACCTATGAATATGAAGGCAGGATGCGGATCAATATTAAGGTGGATCCGGTCTGGCGGGATTTCTGGCGGCAGACCTACGAGGCGGTGCTTCCGGGATACCACCAGAATAAAGAACACTGGAATACGGTGATCCTGGACGGGACGATTCCTGACGAGGATATAGAGCGTATGATCGCAGAGAGCTATGATCTGGTGATGGGAAAGAACAGGGGAAAGAGGAAGAGGAATGCAAAAGAAGAGATATAAGGGAAATTTAAAGAGAGTGCTGCCGGCACTGCTGGCGGCTGTATTGTGGATAGAGGGAACCTTTGGAGCTGTCTGTGCGGCTGAGCCTGACGCGAGGGCGGAACAGAATGTGTCCGTGGAAGAAAATGCCTCTGAAGAGACGGTTGATGCGGATTCGGAGGAGACCGGCGCGTCTGAGGAGGAGGAGACCGAATCCGGCGAGACGGAGATTCCGGAAAAAGAAGAAACCGGTGAGACGGAAGAAGCGGACGAGGGAGAGCCGTCTGACACTGAGGAGAAAGATACATCCGACGGGACAGAGGAGGAAGAGACAGATTCTGCCCCGGAAGAGGAGGATGTTCCGGAGACCGTCTCGGAGAATGATCCGGAGCATGAGGAAGAGGATTCCTTGGAGGAGCTTGATTTTTCGGGAGAGCCTGCCTTGGGAGAGCCGCCTCTGATGACGGGATATGGGGAAGAAAACAGGATAAATTCCTACGGCAGCGCAAGAAGCGGAGAGAGCGGAAAGCGGCAGACACCCAGCACGGTACAGATCATTGAGCGGTATAAGTCCTATCCCTGGAGCCTGGATGTAAAGAACAGCTACAGCGATACTCCTTCCACAACAAGCCCTTATAAGGCGGGACATCTCTCGGACGGCAGTCTGGAAAACGCCCTGAACCTGCTGAACTTTATCCGTTACGTGGCGGGGGTTCCTGATGATGTGACATTGAGCGAAGAATATACGCAAATGACACAGGCGGGTGCCCTGTTAAATTGTGTCAACGGTCAGTTGTCCCATAAGCCGGGCAGGCCCGGCGGTTTTCCGGATGATCTTTATCAGACTGGCTATGATGGCTGCTTCAACAGTAATATAGCGAAAGGGTATGAAAACATAGCCAAGAGCCTGTCAAACGGCTGGATATATGACGGGGATTCCACGAATATTGAAAGCATGGGGCATCGGAGATGGGTTTTAAACCCGTCTATGACGCAGACCGGTTTCGGTGCAGTGGGGGCATATTCCAATATGTATGCTTTTGACAGGGGCGGATCAGGGATCAGTGATTTCGTGGCATGGCCTGCACAGAATATGCCCATAGAGTTGATGAACGGCTCGTTGACGCCCTGGACGGTGAGTCTGGGGAGTGATTATAAGGTTGTTGAGTCAAAGGAAGCTATACAAAAAGTGTCCGTGACTCTGCAGGATATTAACAAAAATAAGACCTATACCTTTTCCGGTACGAAAGCGGAGGGCGTTTTCAAGATCAATACGGACGGCTATGGCATGCCCAACTGTATCATCTTCCGACCAAACAGCGTAAGCTATAATAGGGAATCTCAGTTTCGGGTGACCATCACCGGGTTGACGAAAAGTGACGGGACGGAAGCGGAACCCTTAAGCTATGATGTCAATTTCTTTTCTTTGCAGGATACCCCTGAAGAGGTGAGTGAGGTTGTCCTGAACAAAACGGAGCTCCATCTGCTGCTGGATACGGAGGGGAAGCAAAAGGAGCAGCTGTTTGCTACCGTAAAGCCCAGCAATGCGGCGGATAAGAGCGTGAACTGGAGGAGCGATGACGAGAATATTGCCACGGTAGACGACTATGGAAATGTGGAAGCCGTAGGTGTAGGGACGGCAACGATCTCCGCAACAGCGAAGGCCAACGGCAAGCAGGATTCCTGTACGGTCAAGGTGTCCCAATACTCTCTGTACTCGGACAGCGAGAGCTTTGACTATGATGAGGAGACTAAGACAGGCAGTCTGTCCTTTGACCTGACCACGGACGGGGCGTCAAAGAAACTGACGGTTCGGGATGGTGACGGCCCTGCCAATGATCAGATCAAATGGAGCAGTGAAAATGAGAGTGTGGCAACAGTAGATGCAGAGGGAACAGTGATTCCGGCCGCAGTGGGAGAGACAATGCTGTGGGCGGATGTGGCGGATGGCCTCAAGGTATTCCGGTGTATGGTGACAGTGGAGGATTCCAAAGCGCCGACAATGCAGATGCGGGAGGAGTCCTGCACTTTGCGTGCGGAGAAAGCGGGGCAGGAGGGACAGGAGAGCCGGCCCGGCGAGAGGAAACAGCTCAGAGTCTATTTCACTCCCGCGGACACGAAGTGGAAGGGAAATGTAAAATGGCATTCCGACGATGATACGGTGGCGGCTCTGGTGCAGGAGGACGGCACCGCAGTCGATGACGCTGATACTTTAGGAGAGACTGCGGTCTGGGTGCAGGCCAGGGCAGCGGGAGTGGCAAAGGTCACTGCCACGGTCGTAGATGAAGAGGGAGAACCGGTAATAGATAAGGATGGAAAGACGGTGCAGGCGGTCTGTACCGTGACGGTGCTGAGCCAGACGGAAGCGCCCACCCTGTCCGCGGCGGAGCAGCCGATAGCTTTGACAAATACCCAGACGAAGCTGGGGGAAGTGGAGCTTCCCGATGGCTGGGAATGGAAAGAGCCTGAGACAGCACTGGCGCAGTTTGCGGGGGCACAGCCGAAAAAGTTTGAGGCGGTCTATCAATCCGGCGGTCCGGAAACCACATTGCCGGCGGAGGCCCTTCTGGATGTGCATTTTCTCACAGTAAACAGTCTTTCTGCGGGAATGCGGACGGAAGGAGAGGAGATTTCTTCGTTACAGAGCGGGCAGATAGCGGAATGTTATGTAAACTACTTTGACGAAGAGACATTGGCAAAGTTTGAGGGAGAAGAGGCGCCGCTCAAAGGGAACACCGCCTATCAGAAATATAAACAGGAGATCGAAAAGAATCTTAAGTGGGTCAGCAGCAATCCTAAGGTGGCGGAAGTGGAGCCTGCAGGAAACAGCGTAAAGGTGACCGCAAGGGCGGCCGGTACGACCACGCTCAAGGCGCAATTGACGCTTGGAAAAAAGACCTTCAGCACAAGCTGTAAGATCACCGTGTCGAATACAGCAGCGGGCACGCTTACGGTGAAGGATGTGGAAAAATTTGATCACCCCGATTCGAGCGGAAATATCTACACGGGCCTGCTTTCCGACTTTAAAACGGAGAAAGCTGATCAGATCAACAGTAAGATCACATTGACTCTGCCCGGAGCGACGAAGGTGACGGCTAAGAGCAGCAATGCCAAGGTGGTGACGGTGAAGACTTCTGCGGTGGAGGGAGACGGCTTTGCGGTGTCCCTGATCGTCAAGGCGGCGGGCACAGCCGGGATCACACTGACGGGGAACGATGATGCAAAGACTTCCCGGGAGATCGTGCTTGTGGTGGCGGACCCGGAGCCGGGAATCAGTGAGGAGACGGTCACGGTGAATACGCTGCAGAATACGGGCGCGGCGTTTTATGTGTATCCGGCAAAAGATTCGGCAGGGAATGTTTACGCGGTGACCGGCATGAAGATGGCTTCCGATGAGAAGAGCGCCTGCTTTACGCTGTCATCGAAGGCACCGGATGAAACGGGGGCGGTTCGCTGTGAGCTTAAAGCAAAGAGCAGCACGGCGAAGAACGGCACTTACAAGGTGAAGGTATGCGCCACGGCGAATGGGACGGTCTATGAGCTTCCCCTCACAGTCAAGATGGTATCGACAAAACCCAAGTGTACGGTAAAGCAGAAGAGGAAACTGAATCTGTTTTATCAGCAGGATGAAAGCCTGCTGGAGATCAGTACGGAGGAGAATGTGACCGATCTGCGGCTCACGGGCTGCGGGGATTATTCTATAGATAAAAGAGATGACGGCTATTACCTGACGGCGAGGTCAGGCGCTACCCTGAACAGTGTGAAAAAGGGGAATCTGTCGATCACACTGGAAGGATATTCTGCGCCGCTTACGACGTCCTTTACGGTGGGCGTGGAGAAAAAAGCGCCGAAGCTTACCTTGGACAGTTCAAAGGTAACCCTGTATCCCCAGGCCGGTATCAGCAAGGTACGGATCGGGTTCAAGACGCCGGAGACCGTTTTCTGGAATACGGTGCAGGTGGAGAAGACCAGCGCCGCGGCCAAAGGGAACTATCTGGTGGAGGTGGATCGGGAAAACAGAGGCATTATTATCAGCGGAACCAATCTGAATCAGGCGGAGAGCTTTAAGATGCCGATTCTCATAAAGGACAGCACGCATTGGTCAGATACGGTGACCTGCACGCTCACAGTAAAGGTGAGTCTGGGACAGCCGGCCATTGCTTTGACAGGTAAGACGCTGCAGCTCAATACCAATGACGCCTATGTGGGGTATGATGCGGCAGCCACTACTGTCAAGTGGAAGGATGGCGGAGAGCTGGTTTATGACAGTAACGAGAAGGATACCGGTAAGATTCTTCGAGTCAGCGTTTACTGTGATCCTAAGGACTCCAAGGCAAAAGATCTGGTGAGCGGAAGTCAGGCGGTCTTTTCGGTGAGTGGGCCGCAGGTGTCCGTGCGGCTCAACAACAGGCCCGTGAACACCGGCACTTACAAATTTATTGTGCAGGTGGCAGGAAACGGAAAGGTGTGGAAAACGCCGCTCACCTTAAAAATAGTGAATACGACACCTGACAAGGCGGTAAAGATCAGCGCAAAGGGCAGCATCGATGTGCTGAACCGGGAGAACAGCTATATGACGCTGACGCCCTCTTTAAAGGCGTTGAACGGCACCTTTGTGATTCCGAGGTCGGAGGACGCAGAGCAGGATAGAAAAGTGGAACTGCGGGGCCGGGATGCTTATTTGTTCCGGGCAAAGTGGGATGCCGCCGGATCGAAGATCGAGCTGCGGGCAAAGCCGGGCGAGACACTGGTGACAAAGTATCAATATAGTGTTACGCCTGTTATTAAATTAGAAACTGTGAATGGGGAGATCGAGGAGATCCAGACTCCGGCAGTGAAATTTCAGGTAAAGCAGGGCAGTGTCAAGCTGTCTGCGCTGCCGAAGACAGCTTTGTTGTACAGCGGTTCCTACAACCGTGTAACGGTCGATCTGAGCGCGTCTTTGAAGGGAGCTCCTGCGCCGGAGATAGAAAATGTGACACTCGTGGGAAACACGGATGCTTTTGCGCTGAGCGGTTATACTTATGATAAAAAGACCGGGAAAGGCATCTTGCAGTTTCAGATGAAGGATGGAGGGCTTGCCGTTAAGGGAAAGACCTACACCCTGCAATTACAGGTGCGTCTGAAAGATCAGGCGGATAATGTGAAGCCGGTCACGGTAAAATATAAGGTTAAGGTGAAATAGAGAAAGAGACTGCTACAAACGGGAGGTTATGCGGCGTATGCAGCTATTTGCAGGATTGATGATCCCTTTTCTGGGGACTACGCTCGGTNCGGCGATGGTTTTTTTNATGAAAAAGGAGATGCACAGGGGAGTGGAGAAGCTTCTTCTGGGTTTTGCATCGGGCGTTATGATCGCCGCATCGGTATGGTCGCTTCTGATTCCGGCCATTGATATGGCGCAGGAGCAGGGGCAGATCGCCTGGCTTCCGGCCACTGCGGGCTTTTTAGGCGGCATGGCGTTTCTTTTAGTGTTGGACAGTCTGATCCCGCATTTACATTTGGAGAGCACGGAGCCGGAGGGCGTGGAGAGCTCGTTAAAAAAAACCACTATGCTTGTCCTGGCGGTGACCCTGCACAACATCCCGGAGGGTATGTCCGTGGGCGTGACCTTTGCGGGAGCGCTGATCGGGGATGCGGCGATCACTATGGCGGGCGCTTTTGCCCTGGCCATCGGTATCGCTATTCAGAACTTCCCGGAGGGCGCTATCATCTCCATGCCGCTGCGCAGTGAGGGCGTTTCCAGAGGGCGCGCATTTNTTTACGGCGCCTTATCCGGTATCGTGGAACCGATCGGCGCTTTTATCACGATTTTGCTGGCGGAGCAGNTNGTNTCNGCNCTTCCNNTATTTCTCGCTTTTGCGGCNGGTGCGATGATCTATGTGGTGGTGGAGGAGCTGATCCCGGAGGCCCAGGCCGGAGAGCACAGTAATATCGGAACTGTGGGCGTGGCNTTCGGGTTTGTGATCATGATGATACTGGATGTAGCGCTCGGATAAATGAAATACGGTTGTTATTTTATTGAAAAAGATGAGGAAGGATAGCAGAGTGGAAGGGAATGATCTGACAAAGGGGAGCGTGGGGAAAAACCTGATACGGTTNGCGCTCCCGTATCTTTTGGCCTGNTTTATGCAGACCTTTTACGGCATGGCGGATCTGTTCGTGGTAGGGCTGTATAACGGATCGGAGACCACCACTGCGGTGGCCATCGGCAGCCAGGTGATGCATATGCTCACGGTGATCATCGTGGGGCTTGCCATGGGAGCCACCGTGCGGACCGGCAGAGCCGTAGGAGCCGGAGACAANCGCTCGGCGGCAAAGACAGTGGGTGCGGCGGTGCTCTTTTTCGTGGCCTTTGCGGCCGTGCTCACNGCAGGACTGTTACTCAGCGTTAATTTAATAACAAGTGTAATGCTCACGCCGGCAGAGGCGGTGGCACAGACGCGGATCTATCTTTGCATCTGCTTTGCGGGCGTGCCCTTTATCACGGCCTACAATGTGATNTGCAGTGTCTTCCGGGGGGCGGGCGATTCCAAGCGGCCCATGTATTTCGTGGCGGTGGCATGNGTGGTCAATATCGTGCTGGACTTTGTGTTTGTAGGCGCCGGTTTGGGGGCGGCGGGCGCGGCTCTTGCTACGGTCTGCGGACAGGCGGTGAGCGTGCTCTTTGCTTTCATGGTACTGCGCAAAAAGGATCTTGGCTTTCGGGTGACGAGACAGGATATTCGAATAGACAAGGANGCGGTNTCCCAGATCTGTAAAGTGGGNGTGCCCATTGCCTGCCAGGACGGTCTGATCCAGGTGGCATTTATCGTGATCACGGTGATCGCCAACAGCAGAGGACTGATCGCATCAGCGGCAGTGGGGATCGTGGAGAAGCTGATCGGCTTTATGTTCCTGGTGCCCTCGGCCTTTCTCTCGGCAATCTCGGCTATCACGGCCCAGAATATGGGGGCGGACAAGCCGGAGCGGGCCAGAGCCTCTCTGGGATACGGTCTTCTNATNACTGTATGCTGGGGCGCTCTGTGTGCGCTGTACAATCAGTTTCTGCCCCATACGCTGGTGGGCTTGTTTACAAGAGATGCGCTGGTGCTGGCTGCGGGCTGCGCTTATATGCGCTCCTATGCCTTTGATACGCTTTTCGCCGCCATACATTTTTGNTTCAGCGGNTATTTCTGCGGAGATCAGAAGGCGGGCATCTCCTTTATACATAATATCACGGCNATCGTGCTGGTTCGTATTCCGGGTGCCTATCTTGCNAGCCTNTGGTTTCCGGATGACCTCTATCCTATGGGATGGGCGGCGCCTCTGGGTTCTCTGCTCTCCGCGCTGATNTGTGTGGGCTTTTATGCTTACTGCAGAACACGTGAGAAAAGGGCAGCAGTACATAAATAAATAACGGTCGATATTATGACCGGATCTGCCGCCGCAGCGTCCAGAGAGCCAGCAGGTTCGGCAGCGCCATAAGCGCATTGATCAGATCGGTGCTCTCCCATACCAGCCGCATGGGGATGATCGCGCCCAGATAGATCATCAGGATATAGACAAGCTTGTAGAGCGGTACGCCACGGCTGCCTGCCAGATATTCTGTGGCGGTTTCCCCGAAATAGGACCAGCCGATGAGAGTGGTGACGGCGAAAGCGCACAGTGANACGGTTAAAAAGGCGTCTCCCACATAAGGAAGATGGGCGAAAGCGGCGGCGGTCAGATCGGTCTCGGCGACGCCGGAGACGGAGGCCGGATCGTAGAGCATATTGCAGACGATGACCAGACCTGTCACCAGACACATGACNACCGTATCCCAGAAAACGGCGGTCATGGACACATAGGCCTGGAGACGGGGATTCTCGGTGTGGGAGGAGGCGGCTGCGATGGCGGAGGTGCCGATGCCGGCCTCGTTGGTAAAGAGTCCTCTGGCGATGCCGTAGCGAAGCGCCCGCTGTAGACCTGCGCCTGCGATACCGCCGGCGAGGCTTGCGAAAGAGAAGGCGTCCTTTAAGATCCAGACGATGGCGGTAAGGAGCTGGCTGCGGTAGAGGATCAGCAGCAGGAAGCAGCCGAGAAGATAGAGAAAAGTCATGGCNGGCACGGTGCGCTCGCATAGGNTGCCGATGCTCTTGATGCCGCCCAGGATCACAGCGCCGGTCAGGACAGCTAAGACGATCCCCACCAGATGGGGAGAGAGTCCAAAGCTTAGGGCGGTTGCCCGGGTGACGGAATTGGCCTGGGTGGTACAGCCTACGCCGAAGGCGGCGGCCAGGGTACACATGGCGTACAGGCGGCCAAGCCTATTATTATGTAAACCATTTTTCAGCACATACATGGGGCCGCCCGCATAGACACCGTCTGCCTTCTGCCGGCGGTAAAGGACGCTCAGATAGCACTCGCCGTAGGCGGTTGCCATTCCCAGAATCCCGGTGATCCAGCACCAGAAGACAGCGCCGGGGCCNCCCAGAGCCACGGCGGTGGAGACACCGATGATATTGCCGGTGCCCAGGGTTGCAGCCAGAGTGGTGGCAAGGGCCGAGAAAGGAGAGAGATTCTTTTCGCCCGCCTCCGTGGAAAAAAGGGAGAGACGGATCGCCTCGGGAAGATGTCTTTGCGGAAAATGCAGTTTGAAGGTAAAGTAAATGTGAGTGCCAAGGAGCAGGGCGATCATGGGGAGGCCCCATAAAATATCGTTGATCTGTTCTAAAAGAGCCATAGAAGATACATCCGGAGTTTGTTAGCATATCCTATGCAAAGTATAGAAGAAAAAGAACAAGCAGGGGAAATCGGAACGAGAAGAAGGGAGAGAAATCATGCGTGAAGAGGAAAAGGCGAAAGCCTACGCCTGGGCGAAAGCGCTTTGCCATTATGCCGGGGAGGATGAAAGCTTCCTGGAGGGCTTTTTTGCAATGCTCACGGCCTCGGAGGGCGTTTCACAGGAATTTTTATATTATCTGGAGCATCAGGATTTTCTCTGTGCCCATAAGGTGGCGGGCTACAGCCTGATCGATATCATGGTCTGGCAGATGGATCATTTTAAAGCGCAGCTGGACAGAGACCGGAGCGGAATGAAGAGCAACGGGGATAAAATGCTTCTCGAGGCCTTCCATACGATGCTCCTGATGGAACAGGAACCGGAATATTATGTAAACTTAATGCAGACCGAGACCGGGACAGATTATCCGGATAAATACTGAGCAGTGCCATCCGGTAAGATAAGGATTAAGAAAGGATTTCATCATGAATAAAGAAGATATCAGGATAAAGCACATCATCGTACATATTTTGGATTCCACCATCGGGATGCCGGTGCTCTCGGACACAGAGCTGGAGTACGGCTCGGAGGTGGCGGAGTTTGTGCGGGAGCATATCGGACGGATCTGCATGGGCGATGACGCCAGAGAATGCCGCTTTTATGAGCGGGAGTCGGAGATCTACAGGCTTCTCGCCGATTATCAGGACGAAGATTTCGTCCCGGCAAGTCAGGAGATCGCGTCGCTTTTGTATGAGATCATGAGCGCGAACATCGACATTCCTCCTGCAGATCTTATGGTGGTGCGGTTCAAGGAGGGGGAGGAGGAATATCTGGCGCTCCTAAAGATGAATTACAAATCCCTCTACACCCACAGGACCATGCCTCTCGAGGGGGGAGAGGGAAACAGCAATGAGCTGATNCGCCACAAGTCCATCCTGCCCTCGGAGAGTCAGCGGCTTTCGGAGGCGGCGGTGATCCGGCTCTCGGATCTTACTTTGCAGGTGGTGGAGAAAAAATATGAGGTGAACGGGGAGAAAACAGATTACTTTTCTTTTCTCTTTTTGAAGTGCAGCGCCCATCTCTCCCACAAGTCGAAGCTGTCCATCGTGGGCCGCGCTGTGGAGAGCGTACAGAGGGACGGCTTCGCGGAGGTGGAGCGGTTTGAACGGCAGATGCGCGCCAAGAGTATTATTCAGGAAGAAATCGAGGAGAACGGCGGCTTCGAGGTGGAGGAGATCGCGGAAAAGATCTTTGACGATCAGCCGGAGCTGAAGACCGCCTTTCAGGATAAAATGGAAAAGTATAATATGGTGCGGGAACGGATCGAGCCCCAGAGTGAAAATACGGTGCGCAAATACCAGAGTCAGCACCTTTTCACGGATACGGGGATCGAGATCAAGATCCCCATGGAGCAGTATAAGAATCCCAGGTGCGTGGAATTTATCACCAATCCGGACGGGACGGTCAGTGTNTTGATCAAGAATATCGAGCACTTAGAGGCGAAANTGTAGAGAGGGACAGAAAGTAGTCAAAGAGAGGCTCACCGTCCTTTGCCGGCAGNCGCTCCGGATGCCACTGGACGGCCAGGATGGGCAGCGTCNNGTGCATCAGNCCTTCGANCACNTTNTCNCCGGCGCGGCAGACCGGNATCAGATCCTTCCCGGGGCGGTTTATGGCCTGATGGTGGGCGGAGTTTACCGGAGCGCTGTTTCCGTAGAGCTGATAAAAGAAATCCAATCGGTTTACATAACTATGATAGACGCGGTGCATCTGATCTCTGCCGATCCATTTGTGCCGNTCTGCGGTGTCGATNTGCTGTGTGATGTCGCCGCCGAAATACACATTGATGAGTTGAAGGCCCTTGCAGATACCGAGCACGGGCTTTTTTTTCGATACAAAAAAGGAGAGCGCCTGAAACTGCAGAATGTCCAGCTCTGTGTCGATGTGGAGGGAGCCGTGATCGCTCTGGCCGAAGAAGGCGGGCGTGATGTCGCCGCCGCCCGGCAGGAGCAGATGGGTAGCAGTCTCGGCTGCTTCGGGATCCAGGGTGGTGTGACAGGGGATGCCTAGTCTGCGCAGGACATTTTCGTAATTTTCGGTATCGGGGGTGCGGCCCAGAATGGCGACGGTGGGGGGAGTGGACATGGCGGATTCCTTTCACGGAGAGCAGAGGGGTATTACTTTATCTTATGCGGCTGAGGTGTCTGCGCAACTATTTGTAACAAATCCGCAAAAAAGTGGTTGCTTTATTGGGAAAAATCTCATATAATTTTAGACAAGTTTAAAATATTTTATAAAAATANAAATGACTTGTGGAGAAATGTCGGAAANGGGGGCAAAAATGAGCGAGTTAATGTACAACAAACCATGGATATTACAGCGGGCAGACCCTTATGTGTACAGGCATACAGACGGCAGCTATTATTTTACGGCTTCCGTGCCGGCCTATGACGGGATCGTGCTGCGCAGATCAGATACGCTTGCGGGACTTGCGGATGCCGAGGAAGTGGAGATTTGGCACAAGCATGAGTCCGGCATTATGAGCTGTCATATCTGGGCGCCGGAGCTGCATTATATTGACGGTGCGTGGTATATTTACTATGCCGGGGGTGACAAGGATGATGTCTGGGCGATCCGGCCCTATGTGTTGGAGTGTAAGGATGCAGACCCTATGACCGGCACATGGACGGAAAAGGGCAAGATGGGGAGAGCCGATGACGATGAGTTTTCCTTCGAGGCATTTTCACTGGACGGCACCGTGTTTGAAAATAAGGGAAAATGGTATTACATATGGGCNGAGAAAGTGGGCGTCGGAAGGCAGATTTCAAATCTCTATATTGGGGAGATGGAGACGCCTTATAAATTAAAGACCGTGCAGGTACTTCTGACCACCCCGGATTACGATTGGGAGCGGGTGGGCTTCTGGGTGAATGAAGGTCCGGCCATTTTAAAACGGAACGGTAAGATCTTTATGACCTACTCCGCCTCGGAGACGGGCGTGGCTTACTGTATGGGTATGCTCACAGCGGACGAGGACTCGGATCTGTTAGACCCCTTGTCCTGGAAAAAGGAGCGTTACCCGGTGCTTGCGTCGGACGAGTCCCTTGGCGTCTACGGACCGGGACACAACAGCTTTACCGTGGATGAGGACGGGAACGACATTATGGTCTATCATGCCAGAACGGAGACAGAGATCGTGGGAGATCCACTCTACAATCCGAACCGTCACGCGATGCTGATGAAATTCGGGTGGGAAAACGGCAGACCCGCATTTAAGTTTACATAATGTATTGGTTTACATAATGCAAAAAAGGGTTTACATAAAATATATAAGGAGGAAAAGAGAACGGGTATGGCAAAATTATTGATCAACGAGAAAAACAAAAAGGGACACATCAATCCGGAAATCTACGGACACTTCTCGGAGCATCTGGGCAGATGTATCTACGAGGGGCTTTACGTGGGGGAGGATTCCGATATCCCGAACGTGAACGGTATGCGTAAGGATGTGGTTGACGCCCTGAAGGAAATGCAGATCCCGGTACTTCGCTGGCCGGGCGGCTGCTTTGCGGACGAGTATCATTGGAAGGACGGCATCGGTCCCAAAGAGAACCGCAAGAAGATGATCAACACCCACTGGGGCGGCGTGGTGGAGGACAACAGCTTCGGCACGCATGAGTTTTTCGAGCTGTGCGAGCAGCTGGGATGTAAGACCTACGTGAACGGAAACGTGGGAAGCGGCACCGTTCAGGAGATGAGCGAGTGGGTGGAGTACATAACCTTTGACGGCGTATCGCCTATGGCTGACCTGCGGAAGAAGAATGGTCATGAGAAGCCCTGGAAGATCGATTATTTCGGTGTGGGCAATGAGAACTGGGGCTGCGGCGGCAATATGACGCCGGAGTACTATGGAAATCTGTACAGAAGATATCAAACTTATGTGAGACATTACGATCACGCGGCGCCGATCCAGAAGATCTGCTGCGGCGCTAATGTGGCGGACTATTTCTGGACAGAAGGGGTGCTTAAGACCTGTTTTGAGAAGCCCCAGCCGGATCCGGGTGCGCCGGGCGTAGTGCCGGGCTTTATGGACGGTATGTCTCTCCACTATTATGTACATCCGGGCGGATGGCAGAATAAGGGAAGCGCGACAGAGTTTGATGAGAAGACATGGTATACCACCATGGCGAAGGCAGTATATATGAAAGAACTGGTGGAGCGCCACGGTGCGATCATGGATCAGTATGATCCGGAGAAGCGGATCGGCATGATGGTGGATGAATGGGGCTGCTGGTTCGAT
Source organism: Lachnospiraceae bacterium (assembly GCA_014804565.1). GTDB lineage: Bacteria > Bacillota > Clostridia > Lachnospirales > Lachnospiraceae > UBA3282. The sequence continues at coordinate 20,839 of JAAUZN010000044.1, read as the reverse complement.
GTGGANCCGGGCACGAATCCGGGATTCCTGTATCAGCAGAATACCATGCGCGATGCGGTTGTGGCGGGCGTTACGCTCAACATCTTCAACAAGCACTGNGACCGNGTNAAGATGGCATGTATNGCGCAGATGGTCAANGTNNTGCAGTCCGTGATCCTGACGGAGGGTCCGAAGATGATCCTGACNCCNACNTANCATGTNTTCCATATGTACAAGCACCATCAGGACGCAGATCTGGTGGAGAGCTGNATCGAGGGCAATAAGATGATCGGCACAGACGCAGACAANCAGGTGCCTTTCCTGGATGAGTCCGTGTCCGTGGATAAGGACGGCTATGTGAATGTGACNCTGACNAACCTNTCCACAGANGAGGANGCNCCGGTGGAGATGTCNTTNATGGAGCTTGCNCCCAAGGAGATTACGGCTGCGNTCCTGAAGGGAGAGATGCANGCGCACAACACCTTCGATGCGCCNGANGTNGTGAAAGAGGAAGNGTTNNNCGNTTATGAGNGCAAGGACGGGAAGATCAGCTTCACGGCGCCTGCGGGCAGCGTGATCAGTTTCCGTATCCGCTAAGAGAAAATGATCCGGAAAGGAGTGNCGGCGTATGGAGATAGAGAACAGACGCATTTGTCGTAAGTGTCTCACAAGAGACATGGATCAGAAAGAGTATTTTGAAAATCTGCANACCTACATNGCCAATCTGGATGAGGATTTAAAGGTTGAGGAGCCGCTTTACGAGAAGCGGCTCTCTCTCTGTAAGGAATGCNATCTGCTTNTNGACGGCATGTGCAGNGCCTGCGGATGCTTTGTGGANCTGCGGGCGGCGATGAAGAAAAACGCCTGNCCTTATGATAAATGGGGCGCTTTTCGCGTGCTTAGCGAAAATGAATAATTTTATGTAAATTTAAATAGTTCAAAAAATTCTAAAATAATTCAAAATGCTATTGACGTATATTCCCTGCTATTGTACAATATGAACTAAGATAGCCGTAAAAAAAAAAAAAAATGTGCAAGTTGCTTAACAGCAAGGAAAGTTGTACATATATCGTCGATAGGACGCTTAAATTAGTTTAGGCAGGTGACGGTCGGTTATCAAACAGCACATTCTAAAAAAGGAGGAAAAAGAATGAAAAAGAAAGTATTGGCTACGTTGTTGACAGCAGCAATGCTGGCTACAACACTGGTAGGCTGTGGCGGCGGCGCATCTGAGGGCGGCGTGGCTCCGGCAGATGACGGTGCGGCAGCAGAAGCTCCTGCGGCTGACAGCGGTTCCGACGACGGTGCAGCAGACGACGGTGCGGCAGCAGATGAGGCAGCAGCAGAGGAGGAGATTCCTACATCTACCTTCGGTGATCCCAACGGTACCCACATGGAGATGTGGACATTCGTAGAGCTGCACGGACAGCACTACGGCAACATGGTTGAAATATGGAATGAGCAGAATCCCGACAGAACGATCGAGATCACCTGTACTACATATCCTTATGCAGACATGCATACAAAGTTACTTACCTCTCTGACAGCAGGTACAGGCGCACCTGATATCTGTGACGTAGAGCTTGGTCAGTTCCCTAATGTGGTATCCGGTCTGGATACATGGCTCTTACCTCTCGATGATTATGCGGCTCCTTACATGGCGACAATGGTTAAAGCTCGTATGGATACCTATGCAGGTTCTGACGGACATTACTACGGCGCACCTTATCATGTAGGCGCATTCGTTATGTACTACAACGTAGCAGCTATGTCCGAGGCAATGGGTCTTTCCCAGGACGAGGTTATCTCCAAGATCGACAGCGTTGTTACTTGGGATGACTACGCAGCACTTGGTCAGGAGTATGTAAGTGCTATCGCAACAGAGGGCAAATACTGGACCTCCGTTGATACCGGCGGCGTAGACTGGCAGTGGATCGCTATGGCAGAGTACGGCGACGACTGGACAGGTGGTTTTACTGACAAAGCTAACGTACAGCTTGATTCCGTTAAGAAGATGTGTACCATGGAGCAGGAGTGGCTTAACAGCGGTCTTGCACAGGTTTCCCCTGACGGACACGTTGACTTAGAGGCAGGCTTCCAGAACATTCTGGATCACAACATCGTATCCTTCCCGAAGGCTATGTGGTATATGAGCCGTTTCACCAACTACATGCCTGAGGAAAAGGGCAACTGGTACATCGCTAAGTGTCCTGTGTTCGAGGCTGGTCAGCCTTGTTCCGTAGGTGTGGGCGGTACCGGTACGGTTGTTGCTCAGCAGTCCGAGAACAAAGAACTGGCAGCAGAGTTCCTTTGCTGGGCTAAGATGTCCGAGGAAGGTGAGCAGCTGATCTGGGATAACCTTGGATTCGATGTATGTAACACCGTTCTTTGGAACGATGACGCTTTCGCACATGACGACAATAACCAGTACAATGCGTTCTTCATCAACTATCCTTACGATGTGCTCTATGAAATTAAGGATGAGATCGGCAAGATTTCCTGTGTGGCAATCAGCCCGACCATCAACGAGCAGATGTGTAACGTAACCCTGAACGACATGTTTGAGAATGGCGTGGACGTTGAGGAAGCGCTGCAGACAGCTCAGGATGTAGTTGATCTCGAGCAGTAGTCAATGAATTATATAGAGGGGATTGTGAATACAATCCCCTCTTCTTGTAAAGAAAGCAAAAAACTATCGGGGTTATTGATAAGGAGTGTGTGCGTATGAATAAATTTAAGAAATTTTTCTATTCACAGAAGGCAGCACCATATGTATTTGTGCTTCCTTTTTTGCTTAGTTTGGCATTTTTCTGGGTATATCCGCTTTGCAGTACGATTACTATGAGTTTTCAGGATATCACACCCACAGGCACAGAGTGGGTTGGGTTAGCAAATTTCCGAAAGCTGCTCAAGGATACCGTGTTCCACACGGCAATCAAAAACAGCTTTGAATATATGATACTGACACTGGTACTGTTGATCCCGTTTCCGATGCTTTACGCGGTGTTGATGGATTCCAGACTTGTGAAGGCGAAGGGCTTCTGGAAAGCCTGCCTGTATGTACCGGCTCTTACTTCCGTAGTTATTTCCGGTACCTTGTTTAGACTGATGTTTTCCGAGTATACGACCGGTCAGATGAATGTGATCACTTCGGCTCTCGGACTTGGAACTTATAAATGGCTTAAGATGAAAGCTACCGGTCTTGGTGCGCTGCTTGTTGTGGCCTGCTGGAGATGGACCGGCGTTAATATGCTCTACTTTATTTCCGGATTAAAGGGAATCGATACGGCTATGTATGAGGCGGCTGATATTGATGGTGCAAATGCCTGGCAGAAATTCCGGTATGTTACAATCCCCTTATTGAAACCGACTACGATCTATGTACTCACGATCAGTGTATACGCAGGTCTGGCGATGTTCATGGAAGCTTATATGTTGTGGGCAGGTCCCGACTCACCGAACAACATCGGTATGACGATTGTGGGTTATCTGTACAACCGTGGTATCCGTAAGAATCAGCTTGGATACGGCAGCGCGGTAGGTATTGTCCTGCTTGTGATCGCATTGGCTATCAATGTGGTTCAGTTGGTGCTGAACGGAACATTTAAGAAGGAGGAAAACTGATATGGCAGAAACAACCTCTGTAAAAAAAGAAACCACGAGTATGAGGACCAAGAGGAATGTCCTGACTGTCTTTGCTACAGCATTGTTCGCGATCCTCTCCTTTGTCATTGTATATCCTCTGTTTGCCGGACTGCTGGCATCCTTTAGACCGGGTACTGAGCTGATCCGTCGTGGCTTGAGCGTTAATCTGGATTTCAGCACCTTAACGTTGGCAAACTACAAATACCTGTTCGGCAACAATGTGGACGGTAAGAGATATTTCATGTGGTATAAGAACAGTCTGGTTCTGATGCTCGTTACAGTATTTTTGACACTGCTTGTCTGCTACATCGTGGCTTATGGACTGACTATGTATAATTACAAACTGAAAAACTTCCTGTTTTTCATGGTGATCGCTACCATGATGGTTCCTTTTGAAATCCTGATCCTCCCGCTCTACAAGGAGATGATCACTTTGAAATTGATCGATACCATCTGGGGCGTCATGCTGCCGGGTATCTGCGGTGCATCCACGATCTTCTTCTTCCGACAGTATATGACGGGACTGCCGAAGGATCTTCTGGATGCGGGGCGTATCGACGGCGCTACTGAGTACGGTATCTGCTTTAAGATCATGATGCCGATCACGAAGCCTGCGTTTGCGGCTATGGCGATTCTGTGTGCCATGGGTTCATGGAACAACGTGCTTTGGCCGATGCTTGTATACAGGAGTGCTGATAAATTCACACTTCCGATTGGTTTGAATACCCTGCTCACACCGTATGGCAACAACTACGATGTGCTGATTGCCGGATCCATGTTTGGTATCCTTCCGGTATTCGTTATCTTCCTCTGCTTCCAGAGATACTTTATCGAAGGTATGACGGCAGGAGCGGTAAAGGGCTAGGGAGATTAAATTTCGGGCATACACTCCAAGTGCCAGGGGCTGCTGCGACGCCGGTTTTCCGGCGATAGCAGCGGCTCCTTTCTTTTATACACTGCATATAGAATGAGGGCGGACATGGAAACTTTATTTGATGATCTGATCGACCATATAAAGAATGAAAAAAACACGGATTATCTGACCAACATGGTCAATAGAAGAGGGATGCATGAAATCTGGGAGGCGCTGCCTGACGGAGCAAGCATTCATTGTCTCTATATGGATGTGGACAATTTTAAGCTGGTCAACGATGTGTACGGGCATGCCAAGGGCGACGAGCTGCTTATGTTTGTGAGCACTCTTCTTCAGGAGGTTTTTCCGAGGCAGCTTGTAGTGCGGTTGGGCGGTGATGAGTTTGTGGTGCTCTGCGATGCAAAAGTGTGCAGCGAGGGAATGGAGGAGAAACTCGAACTGTTACAGCACAGACTGCGGGAAGAGTTTGACGGGTCTCTGAAGGATGTCCTCTCATTCAGCATCGGGCTTGTCTGTGATCAGAATATCTCGGAAAACCTGTCTGTGATTCTGGATCAGGCCGATGAGGCAATGTACTATGTCAAGAAAAACGGAAAAGGAAGTTATGTAAACTATGAGGTGATAAGAAAGGAGCTTGCCGAACAGAGGGCGATGAAGGACAGAGCGCTCACTTCTTTTCGGGAGGAGGAATTTGAACTCTGTTTTCAGCCTATGATCTATCTGCAAAACTCGGATGTGTATGCGGCGAAAGCTGTCCTGCACTGGCATTTTCCGGGGAAGGATGTGTTGGAAGAGGAAACCTTTGGTCCCGTGCTGGAGCAGTACGGTGTGATCACCAGATTAGATAAGATGGTTTTTGAACAGATCTGTCAATGGAAACAGCGATGGCAGAATACGGTCTTTGAGACACTTCAGGTTTATGTCCGTGTCTCTGCCAGAACGATTTTGCAGAGCGATGGATTACAGCATATCAGAGAGTGCCTGGAGACCTATCAGGTCAGGCCGGAGGAGATCAAACTCTGCATTGAGGAGGAGAGCTTTCTCGGGCGCAGTGAGAAGATCGTCTGTGCGGTAGAAGCTCTGTCTGAGATGGGGTTCGAGATCGCTATTGAGAATTTTGGTTCCGCTTCTTCCTTTAAGGTGCTGCAGAGTGTTCCGGCAAACATTCTGAAACTGGATGCCAGGCTGCTCTCGGGGAAGGAAACAGACAAACGGCCTCTCCTGATGCTCCGAAATGTGATCGGCATGGGAAGGGATCTGCAGTTTATGATCGTGGCGCAGGGGATTGAGAATACCACACAGGCGGGCGCGCTGGCTAATTTTGGGGCGCAGCTTGGAGTGGGGGATTTTTACGGGAAACCGCAGCCGCCGGAAACGTTTTATGAGATGTATCACGACCGGTATTTCTTTGTCAGCAATCGGATCCCTACGGTTTATTCCTTTGACCATCATCTTAAGGACGCGGATGGAAAGAACGAGGGGCAGATCCTGGGAGAGGGGATCACCTATGACACCGGTGTGGTGGCAGGGCAGATGGCGCTTTCCTTCCCGGGAGGCAAGGTGGGGGAAAATATTGTCAGCCTGCCGAAGACAGTTATGTACAGCGAGAGTTATACCATTTGTCTGTGGGTCAATACGGCGGAGATGCAGTCATGGACGAGTGTGGTTTACATCACGTATATGGACGGATTCTTAAGTCTGGTGCCCTCGGACGCGATCTGCAGCTGTGTGTTCCGCCTGAAGGACGACAGGGAATTGAACGAGTGGTTTGATATTTTCGGACGGCATGCGGTGCCGGGAGAGTGGGCGTATATGTGCGTCTCCTATGATGTGATCACGGGATTGGTGAGACTTTACTTTAATGGTATGCTGATCGGCAGCAAGGATCAGGCGCCGAATCTGAAGGTGCCTGAGCGGGTGATCATAGGCGGCGACGAGTATCAGAAATCTTTCCACGGCAAGGTGGCCGGACTGGAGATTTATCACTGTGTACTGCCGGAGGAAGAGATAGAGCGGAAATTCCGGGAATACCAGAGTGATCCCACATTTCTGGGAACGAAAGGGAAAAAGTAAAGAATGTAAAGATTGACGACTAAAACTCTCCTTAAATGGGAGAGTTTTTGCTTTGCTCTTAAATTGTATAATAGGGAAAATCGGTGATTTACATTGGAAAAAGCCTGCAGAGGGAGTATAATATAATTGTTTATAATTTACATGGGGGTAAACGAAATGAGTGAGAAAGGTACATCTAAAAGATCCAGCAGTATTGCGACTGTCCTCGTATTGATGATATTTGCTATGATAGCCGCAACGGCAATCGTTCTTGGGGCGCTTGGTATTTCCTTTTTGCGCAAATCCATGAACCAGAATTTAGCGACTTATGAAGAGACGATGAATGAGGGGTACAGCCTTGAGATCAAGTCGGAGATCCAGGCGGCGGTGTCTATCGTTCAGGCTTACTATGACCGCAGCCAGTCTGGAGAACTGACGGAAGAAGAGGCGAAGGAACTGGCGAAGGAAGAGATCCGCGGTATGAGGTATCGAGATGATGCTTCGGGCTATATGTGGATCGATGATACGGATTACAATCTGGTGATGCACCCGATCCTGCCGGAGCAGGAAGGGAATAACCGCTACGATCTGACAGACCAGAACGGCGTAAAGATCATCCAGAATATCATGGCGACTGCAGAGGCGGGCGGCGGTTACAATCAATTCTACTTTACGAAGGCGGATGGCGTGACAGTTGCGCCGAAGCTTGCTTATTCTGAGAAATTTGCACCCTGGAACTGGGTTATTACGACAGGCAACTACATCGATGATATGATGGTGGAGGTAGAAGCGAAGGAGGCAGAGATCAGGACCCAGTTTAGCCAGATGCTGTTCACGTTTGGAGCGGGTATCGTGGGCATACTGGTAGTGGTGATGGTGATATCCGTGATCTGCGGCAGACGTATTGCAGGCGGTATCAGAAGAGTGGAGGCCAATCTGCGCAAGATCGAGGAGGGAGATCTCTCCTTTGAGATCGATCCGAAGCTGATTAACCGTACTGACGAGATCGGAAAGATCGCACAGTCTCTGAATCAGGTGAAGCTCTCTCTGGCCGGTATGATCGGCGAGGTGAGTAATGCCAGTGTACAGATGAAAAAGAGCAGTGAAGATTTCAGCAATAAATTCGGCGATATCACAACCAACATACATAACACCAATCAGGCTGTCGAGGAGATGGCCAAGGGGACGGTGAGTCTGGCGGAAGAGACGGAAGTTGTAAATGAGAAGGTACAGAAACTGGGCGGCGTTATTGATGTAGAAAAGGATGAAATGGATAAGCTGGGCGCCTCGGTCGAGACGATGATGAAGTTCTCCGATAACGCCTCCGAAAGCATCAAAAAGTTATATGAGATCACTGAGAATACGACCAACGTGATTCGGGAAGTGGCGGAACAGACAAAGCAGACAAGCGAGTCTGCGACGCATATCAACACGATGGTAGAAGTCATTAAGAATATGACTTCCCAGACGAATCTGCTTTCCCTGAATGCGAGTATCGAGTCTGCCCGTGCCGGGGAGGCCGGAAGAGGGTTTGCCGTTGTCGCAGAGGAAATCCGTACGCTGGCGGAGAAATCTGCGGAGAGCGCAGCCGGAATTGAATCGATCGTAAAAGAACTCACCACAAATGTGGAAACTTCCACAAACAGGATGCAGGAAGTTATGGAAAGCGTGTCAGAGCAGCAGGAGCAGCTTCAGGAAACGCAGGATGCATTCAGCAATCTGTATAAGGAGATCAACATGGTGGATGAGGTCGCAACGACCATCGGAAATCAGACGGAGATCTTGAATGAATTAAAAGTGGTCGTATCGGATTCCGTATCCAATCTGAGCAGCGTGGTGGAGGAGAGCTCCGCATCCGCGGAGGAGACAAGCGCGGGTATGCAGCTGGTGGAGAATTCCATTCAGGAATGCTACACAGATACACAGATGCTGGTGGATCTGAGCGAAATGCAGAATGAAAAGACGCAGAGATTTACATTGTGACAATTATATATAATATATAGAACAGAAAACTCTCCCTATGCGGGAGAGTTTTTCTATATTCCTTTGTTCTCATTCCGCCATTGTCTTGGCGGGATCCCATATACATTTTTAAAGGCTCTGGAAAAATGCAGCTGGTTCGGATAGCCCACAGCGTTTCCGATATCCGCGATGGACAGTTCGGTCAGCTTTAACAGCTCCGCGGCCTTGGTCATGCGGTAGGAGATCAGAAACGCCTGTGGAGATTTTCCTGTGGTCTCATGGAAAATTTTACCAAAGTAGCTTCGGTTCAGGCCGCAGGAGGCGGCGATATCCTCCACGGATATGTCGTTTTGAAAATTCTGTTCGATAAAGGAAAAGGCTTCCTTAATGTAAAAATCGCGAAGGCGGTTTCCCTTGCCGATCTGTGTGGAGGTGGAGGCACGGACAAAGCTGTCAATAAACAGATAGAGGTGCCCGATCAGATGAAAGGGGGATTCCTCTTTATGATTTACGATATACAGCATTTCATTTTTCATGGTCTCTGCAATATCTTTATAACGCGCCTTGTAGATTGGCTGATCCAGGCTTAACCCGGCCAGGTTTACGGTTTCTCTGGCGCGCAGCCCGTCAAATTCGATCCAGACATATTCCCAGGGGATATCATAATCTGCAATATAGGTACAGACCTGACCTGGAAAGAGCATGAAACCCTGTCCGCTCATGACCTGATAGGAGACGGAGTCGCCTTTGCTGTTGTCGGCGATCAAAGTACCTGTTCCGGAGAGACAAAAATGGAACAGGTAGTGATTTCTTGCGGCGGGGCCGAAGGAGTGGGAGGGGGTGCAATGCTCCCAGCCAAACTGATACAGGCCCAGATCCACGAAATTTTCACTTGGAAAAACAGAAAAGATAACCTCGCTCATAATTCACCTCGTCAGGTAATATACTTAATTATATACCAAAATGCTAGGTCAGTTCAATGTACAGACAGAAAAACAGCATATTGGCATAAAACATGCAAAATGGAGGTATTTTTGGTGGCATTATGGTATGTTACAATGTTAAAAGTAAATCCACTTTAGGTCCGTTTTGATAATGCATATTGCAAAAAGGGAAGGAGAAGGGAAATGAAGAGAAAGGGATTAAAAGGCCTGACAACAGTACTGTGCTGTGCGGCAGTGGCATCAGTCGTTCAGGGGTGCGGCAGTTCCTCGGACGGCAAGATCGAAATTGAGATCGTGCAGTACAAGCCGGAGGCGGCAAACTATTTTAAGACGGTGGAAGAGGAATTCAATGCGACGCATGATGATATTCATCTGACGATCAGCTCACCGAACGATGCGACGACGATTCTGAAAACCAGATTTATCAGGGAAAATTACCCGGATATCATAGGAATCGGCGGAGATATCAACTATTCTTATTTTGTGGATGCCGATATTCTGGCGGATGTTTCAGGATATGAGGGTATGAAGGATATCAATGAGGGATATCTGGAGATTGCCGAGGCCTTGGAACTGGTGCCGGTGGACGGCACTTATATCATACCTTATGTGGCAAATGCAGCCGGGGTTCTCTACAACAGGGACATGTTTGAGGAGCATGGCTGGCAGATCCCGGAGACCTGGGATGAGCTGCTCGCGCTGTGTGACCAGATTCAGGCGGAGGGGATTCTTCCCTTCTACTTCGGTTTTAAAGATACCTGGACCTGCCTGGCACCATGGAATGCTATGGCGGTGGAGCTTGCGCCTGCGGACACGACGAAGCAGGTAAACAAAGGGCAGACGACCTTTGCGAAGGAATATAAGGAGCTGGCGGAAAAATATGTGGACCTTCTGCCTTATGGTCCCGACGACCCCTTCGCCTACGGCTACAATGACGCCTGCACCGCGTTTGCCAGAGGAGAATCGGCTATGTACACCATCGGAAGTTATGCGACGCCGCAGATCCTGTCGGTGAATCCTGATATGAATATCGATTCCTTCGTAATGCCGGCAAGCGATGATAAGAATGACAGGACGTTGAACTCCGGAATCGACCTTGGNTTCTGCGTCANGGCNGACTGNAAAAACAAAGAGGCAGCCTATGAGGTGNTGGATTTCCTCTATGCGGATGAGAATTTACAGAAATACATCGACGACCAAAATGCGGTTCCCTGTAAGAAAGGAAACTTTGCATTGTCTTCCATGCTGGACGGTATGACAGAGTTTATCCAGAGCGGGAATATGACGGANTATCAGGATCATTACTACCCCTCCGAGATGTCGGTGGANGCTCTTTTACAGACTCTCCTCTTAGAGAAAGACGAAGACGCATTCCTCCAGAACTTTGATACGAACTGGCAGAGATANAACNGGGATATCATCCGTATGGTGCAGGAGTATGAAGCCGCCNACGGAAATGCAAACTAGGAAAGGGGCCAAGAGATTATGTCGAAACATGAAAATGAGAGAAAAAGAACATTTATGTTGATAACGATTCCGATTCTGGCATTGTTCATCTGTTTTAATACGATTCCGCTGATCCGCGGCGCGTTGTACAGCTTCACCAATTCCAGAGGCTTCGGAAGCTATGACTGGGTGGGACTGCGCAACTATATTGATCTGTTTTCGGACGCGCGTGTGGGCAAGTCCTACTTGTTTACGATCAAACTGGCGCTTGTGACCACNGTGGTGGTAAATGTGCTCAGCCTGATCATGGCGCTTGGATTAAACAGTAAGATCAGNGCGAANGGATTTTTCCGTGGNGCGTANTTCCTCCCCAATATCCTCGGNTCGCTGGTNGTAGGTTACATTTTTAACTATTTCTTTACTTATATTATTCCNGCTCTNGCGGANATGACNGGTATCCGGGCGCTTGGTTCCAGTATCTTGTCAAATCCCAGCAAAGCATGGATCGGTGTTATGATCGTGTGTGCATGGCAGGCAGTTGCCATGAATACCATCATCTATATTTCGGGNTTACAGACGGTGCCCGAGGATGTATATGAAGCGGGCGGCCTGGACGGCGCTACCGGGTGGAAGCAGTTTAAACATCTGACCTTCCCGCTGATCATTCCGTTTTTCTCCATCAATATGGTGCTGTGTGTGAAAAACTTCCTGATGGTGTTTGATCAGATCGTCGCATTGACCAAGGGCGGCCCTGCGCAGAGCACAGAGTCCATCTCCTACCTGATCTACAATAACGGTATGGCGGGCGGACAGTTCGGCTTCCAGAGCGCCAACGCGGTNGTATTCTTTATCCTGATCGTAGTNTTCTCTGTTGCGCAGATGAAATTTTCCAGTTCAAAGGAGGAGCAGTTATGAAGAAAACATCGACAGTCGAAAAATCGAACAAATGGGTTATGGTGCTGCTCATTCTCGGTCTTTCCACGATCATCTTTCCGTTNTANATGACNGTTGTGATCGCCTTCAAGCAGCCCTCNGAGATGACCAACAGCATAAGCGGTATTCTGTCGCTGCCCAAGGTGTGGAGCCTGAATAACTTCAGGGAAGCGATGGAGGTGACGGATTTCTGGAATTCCCTGAAAAACAGCTTGCTGATCTCGGTATTGACAGTGGGACTTTCCGTCCTGCTCCATTCCCTGATGGGATATACACTGGGAAGAAATAAATCCAGTAAATTTTATAATTTCGTTTATCTCTTTATCGTAAGCGGTATGTTTGTGCCTTTTGCCATTCTGATGATGCCTCTGGCTAAGCAGACGGCGGAGATGGGACTTGCAAACTGGGTTGGCGTTATCTTGCTGTATGTGGTGTTTTACATGCCGATGAATATTATGTTATACTCAGGTTACCTTACAAATATTCCCATGGCGCTTGAGGAGGCGGCGAGAGTGGACGGCGCTTCCACATGGCGGACCTACTGGCAGATCATCTTCCCGATCATGCGTCCGATGCATGCGACAGTCGCAGTCATCACGGCTCTGGCGGTATGGAACGATGTTATGACACCCCTGATCATTATGGCAGGTTCTGCAGAGAACACACTGCCGCTCGCACAGTTGAACTTCCAGTCACAGTTTGGAACCAACTACAATCTGGCGTTTGCATCCTACCTGCTGTCGCTGATTCCGATTTTGATCTTCTACGTGATCTGTCAGAAACAGATATTGAATGGTGTTGTGAACGGAGCCGTAAAGTGATAATTTAACTGAGAGGTACAGAATTATGGCAATTGGGTATCAGCAGGAAAAACGGATTTTTTCGTTAGATACAAAACACACGTCATACCGCATGAAAGTGGATGATTATGGTTTTTTACTGCATCTGTATTACGGAGGGCGTGTATACGGAGATATGAATTATCTGCTCACCTATTATGACAGAGGATTTTCAGGGAATCCGNCGGATGTNGGAAAGGACAGAACCTACTCGATGGATGCNCTGCCTCAGGAATATCCGGTCATGGGCGTGGGAGATTTCAGAAACAGNGCCCTGATCATNCATAATTCGGATGGATCTGATTGNTGTGATCTGCGNTATGTCGGTNATGAGATAAAAAAAGAAAAGTATGGACTGCCGGGACTCCCGGCAGTCTATGCTGACTCTGGGGANGCACAGACACTGGAGATCTATCTGGAAGACNGGGTNANNCATGTGCGTGTGACNCTTCTGTACGGTGTGCTGGAGGAAGCGGATATCATNACAAGAAGCGCCNNGATNGAGAATCAGGGGNANCAGACNGTGGTTGTNGAGAAGGCGGCTTCNGCCTGTCTGGACTTTTTGACGGGCGATTATGAGATGCTCAGCTTTTATGGCAGACATACTATGGAACGCAATCTGCAGCGGGAAAAGATCGGGCATGGAAATCATGCCTTCGGCAGCCGCAGAGGCGCTTCCAGCCACCAGTACAATCCGGCAGTGATCCTCGCCCGGGAAAATGCCACGGAGGATGCGGGGAGCTGTTACGGGCTGGTGTTTGTCTACAGCGGCAATTTCCTCTGCGAGGCGGAGAAGGATCAGTATGACCAGACGAGAGTTTTGATGGGGCTGCAGAGCGACCTGTTCCATTATCCGCTGCAGCAGGGAGAGCGGCTTGTGGTTCCTGAGACGATCCTTTCCTACTCTGACAAAGGCCTGGGGACGCTGTCTGCCAGATTCCACCGCTGCATCGGGGAGCATCTGTGCAGGGGAAAATACAGAGATGTAAACCGACCGGTTCTGTTAAACAGCTGGGAGGCGGCTTACTTTACATTCGACGGAAATACCATTCTCAAGTTGGCAGAAAGTGCGGCTGAGCTTGGCATTGACATGATCGTTATGGATGACGGCTGGTTTGGCAAGCGGGAGGATGATAACAGCGGTCTGGGAGACTGGCAGGTCAATGAGAAGAAGCTGGGATGTACCTTGAAAGAGTTGACTGAGAAAGTCAACAAAATAGGGATACAATTCGGAATCTGGATAGAGCCGGAGATGGTGTCGGAGGACAGCGATCTGTACAGAGAACATCCGGACTGGGCGTTACAGATTCCGGGAAGGAAGCCTGTACGGTGTCGGAATCAGCTGGTGCTTGATTTCACCAGAGCGGAAGTTCGTGATTATGTTTTTGGGCAGATATGTGATATACTTGACCAGGCAAAAATATCGTATATCAAGTGGGATATGAATCGCAGTATCGTGGACGTTTATTCAACGGAGAACAGCCAGGGTAAGGTGACCTACGATTATGTGCTGGGTGTATATGATTTTCTGGAAAAACTTTTACAGAAATATCCGGATATTCTGATAGAGGGCTGCTGCGGCGGCGGCGGAAGATTTGATGCCGGGATGCTGTACTACACGCCGCAGATCTGGTGCAGTGACAACACAGACGCGTTGGACAGGCTGCGGATCCAATATGGCACCTCCTTCTTTTATCCGATTCCGGCAGTGGGCTCCCATGTGTCGGCCGTGCCGAATCATCAGACAGGACGAAGCGTGAGCCTGCACACCAGAGGCGTGGTGGCGATGGCGGGAAGCTTTGGCTATGAGCTGGATCCCGAAAAGCTGACACTGCAGGAGAAGGAGACCGTCAAAGAACAGATCAGGCAGTATAAGAGAATGGAGGCGTTGATCCGAAAGGGGACGTATCATCGCCTGTCAGATCCTTTCCGGGAAGCTTACGCGGCGTGGCTGTTTGTATCGGAAGAGAAGGAACGGGCGTTTTTGAGCGTCGTCATCCTGGAAACGCATGGCAATATGCCGGTGAGTTATGTGAGATTGAGAGGACTGGAGCCGCAGGCGTTGTATCGGGATACAGAGAGCGGCAGATGCTATTACGGCGCGGATCTGATGGAAGCCGGCCTTCCGATGCCGGTGGAGCAGAAGGAGTATCCGGCATATCAGATGGAGCTGGTCAGAGAGCAGTAAAGCTTTGGGACGGAGGTAAATATGAGAGGTAAAACGGGAGAGACATCTCAGACGAAGGAGAAGGTATCACGGGCAGAAGCGACCTACAGAAAACGGTTTGACAGGCATCTGGATGAGCTTAGGTGGCTGTATATGGAGCTGTATGACAACGGCTCCATGTTTGCGGAGCTGTGCGATAATCTTCACCGTTTCTATGAGGAGCGTGCCAAAGATCTGAAAAAGCTGGACCGGGAGAGGGAGAAGGCGCCCGACTGGTACAAAAAGAACGACATGCTGGGCATGATGCTCTATATCGACAATTTTGCAGGCAATCTCCGGGGCGTGCAGGAGAAGCTGGATTACCTGAAAAGCTGTAATGTCAATTATATTCATCTGATGCCTTTCCTGGATACCCCCAAAGGACGTTCTGACGGCGGCTATGCGGTGGCGGATTTCCGGAAGGTACAGCCGCAGCTGGGAACCATGGAGGATCTGGAAAGCCTGACGGCAGCATGCCGGAAAGGGGGAATCAATGTCTGCATGGATTTTGTCATGAACCATACCTCCGAGGATCACGAGTGGGCGAAGCGGGCGAGAGCGGGAGAGGGCGAATATATGAGCCGCTACTTCTTCTTTGACAATGATGCCATTCCGAACGAGTATGAGAAGACGGTGCCACAGGTGTTTCCCACCACCGCACCGGGTAATTTCACCTGGCTTGCGGACGCGGGACATTTTGTGATGACCTCTTTCTATCCTTACCAGTGGGATCTGAATTACGGAAATCCCCGGGTGTTTAACGAGATGATGTATAACTTTCTTTTCCTTGCCAACAAGGGAATGGATGTGATACGGATCGATGCCGTGCCGTATATCTGGAAGGAATTACATACCTCCTGCCGTAATTTGAAACAGGTACATACCATCGTGCGCATGATGCGCATGATCAGCGAGATCGTGTGTCCCGGTGTGCTGCTGCTCGGCGAGGTCGTGATGGAGCCGGAAAAGGTGGCGCCGTATTTCGGGACGGTTGAGAAACCGGAGTGCCACATGCTCTACAACGTGACGACCATGGCGACAACATGGCACACGGTGGCGACGCGGGATGTCAGCCTGTTAAAGAGGCAGCTTGACATTGTAAACAGTCTGCCGAAGGAATATGTATTCCTGAATTATCTGCGTTGCCATGACGATATCGGCTGGGGGTTAGATTATGATACCCTGCGTCTTGAGGGAATCGATGAGCGCGCCCACAAATGGTATCTGAACCAGTATTTCCAGGGCTATGAGGGTGAGAGCAACAGCAGAGGCGAGTTGTACAACGCCGATCCCGTGTCGGGAGACGCCAGATTCTGCGGTACTACGGCATCTATGTGCGGTGTGGAAAAGGCGGGCTCCACGCAGGACGAGGAGGCTATGGAACGGGCCATCCGGCTGGATGTGACACTTCACGCCTACATGTTCATGCAGTCCGGCATTCCCGTACTCTACAGCGGAGATGAGATCGGACAGCTGAACGATTACAGTTATAAAGAAGATCCGGACAAGGCGGCGGATTCGCGCTACATTCACCGGGGTAAAATGAACTGGACACTGGCGAAGCAGGCGCAGAATGAAAAGAGTGTGGAGGGACAGATTTTTTCACAGCTCGACCGCTTGGAAAAGATCAGAAAGTCGGAGAAGGTGTTTGTCACACAGGCTGACAGCCGGACGATAGATACCGGAGACAGGAATGTCCTGTGCATCGGCAGGGCCTATGAGGGAGAGGAGCTTCTGGGGGTGTTTAATTTCAGCGGACAGGACAAAAAGCTGGCATTGCAGGAGCCGGGAGAAGCGTATGTGGATCTGATAGCAGGGGAAAAGGTGCGTCCGGATGAGATCACGCTTCCGGCTTACGGGTTCTGCTATTTGAAGGCTGTGCAGGAGCAAAAAGCGGCAGCGGATTAACTTATTGAAAAGAAATAGAAAACGCTTGGTTTTATAGTGGACATGTAATATGATGGTATTATCAGATGAGGCAAGTAAGTTTGATAATATAGAAAGAGAGGCAGGGATGAATGGGTTATGCAGAATCGATCGATTGAAACTTATTTAAATTGTAGTTTTGAATGCAGCTGCGGGCGGACGCACAAATCGTTGTTCGCGCATTATATTTTTGAGCCGGGGGCGATAGAAAAGCTGCCGGCTCTTTTAGCGGAGCTGGGGTATAAAAGGCCCTATCTGATTTCCGACACCCATACCCATGAGATTGCGGGAAAACAGGTGGAGGAAACGCTGAAAAAGGCAGATATCCCTTTTGCCTCATGCGTGCTGAAAAGCCCGGAGAACGGTGATCTGGCAGCGGATGAACATGCGCTTGGCAGTATTGCCATGGGCAACGATAAAGAAGCAGATCTGATCATTTCTATCGGAACCGGTACGATCAATGATCTGGGCCGCTATTTCAGTTATATTACCGGCAGACCCTTTATACTGGTTGCGACGGCACCTTCCATGGACGGGCTTGTGAGCGGGGTGGCGCCATTGATCTTCCATAATATGAAGATCACATTCCCCGCACAGGAACCGCTGGCGCTTATCTGTGATTCAAAGATTATGGCGCAGGCGCCGCTTAAGATGCTTGCGGCAGGAGCGGCGGATATTCTGGGGAAATATAATTGCCTTTTGGACTGGAAGATTTCTCATATTGTGAACGATGAGTATTACTGTGACACCATTGCGGATATCATGCGCACGGCGGTGGACCGGACCATGGATAGCACAAAGGGGCTTGCTGCCCATGACAGTCAGGCTGTCTCCACGCTCACGGAGGCGTTGGTTCTTTCCGGTATTGCCATGGATTTTTCCGAGAATTCACGTCCGGCGTCCGGCGCGGAGCACCACCAGTCGCATTACTGGGAAATGCAGTTTCTCTTTGACGGCATTCCGGCGGTGCTGCATGGTACGAAGGTTGGTATTGGCACGGTGCTGATGCTGGAACTCTATAATGCGCTTTCAGATATGGAAAAGCCGGATTTTGCAAGGATCAGAGAGGAAATAGTCAATCGCCCTTCCGTGGAGGAATGGGAGAAGGAAATGCGGCGCTGCTATCGGGATGGCGCGGAGGGAATCATCGAACTGGAAAAGAAGGCCAAAAAGAATGATCCGGAGGAGCTTCGTGGGCGTCTTGCCGTGATTGAGGAAAAATGGGACGAACTGCAGGCGATTGCGAAAACAGCGCCGAAGGCTTCTGAGATTTATCATATACTGGAAGAAATGGGAGCGGCAAAGGTGCCGGCGGATGTTGGTATCCGGCGCGAGTATGTTTATGACAGTATACGATATGGGAAAGAACTTCGCGACCGTTATACCATATTGCAGTTGTTTTGGGATATCGGGAAACTGAATGAGGCGGCTGAGAAGCTTGTGGAAAAGTATTGTTAACAGGTATGGGAGGCGCGTATGGCAGTTGGAAATGGCGAAGCAGAAAAATATGTGATCGGATTGGACTATGGGACGCTCTCAGGACGGGCGGTTCTGGTTTCCGTCTCTGACGGTGCGGTGATGGCGGAGAGTGTTATGGTGTACCCGCATGGGATTTTACACACCATACCCGGATCAGAGGAAGAACTGCCTGCGGATTTTGCGCTTCAGGAAATTGACGACTATGTGGAGGTAATGTATCATACAATCCGTGAGGTGGTTACGAAAGCCGGATGTGAGGCGGAGAGTGTGATCGGTATTGGCATCGACGCTACCTCCTCCACTTTTCTGCCCATTTCATCAAACGGAGAGCCGTTGTGCAAGACAGAACGTTTTCGGAAAAATCCCCATGCGTATTTAAAACTTTGGAAACATCATGGGGCGCAGGAGGAGGCAGATCAGATTAATGTCCTTGCGGCAGAACGGAAGGAAAAGTTTTTGTCCCGCTGCGGTGGGTTGGTGAACGCCGAGTGGATGCTTCCGAAGCTTATGGAGACTGCCGGGAAGGCGCCGGAGGTATATGAGGCGACAGATAATTTCATGGAAGTGAGCGATTATCTTGTCTATCTGTTAACCGGCGAGGCTACGCGCTGTATGTGTCATGCGGGATACAAGCTTTTGTGGAATGAGGAGGACGGCTATCCGTCAGCCGAGTTTTTGCGGGAACTTTATCCGTCACTTTTTTCCTGCGGGAGAAGATGAAAGGGAAAGAAGTGCAGGTGGGAGAGTGTGCCGGAAAGCTGACGAAAGAAGCGGCTGACAGGCTGGGACTGAAAGAGGGAACAGCGGTGGCGGCTTCCCTGATTGATGCACACGTAGCTGTGCCGTCTGTGGGAATAGATGGACCGGACAAGGCGCTGCTAATTCTTGGAACTTCCTGCTGCATGCTCCTTTGTTCGGAGAAACTGTCTTACATACAAGGCATTTCCGGTTGCGTCAAAGATGCTGTGCTTCCGGGACTTTATGCTTATGAGGCGGGACAGAGCGCAGTGGGGGACCTGTTTGACTGGTTTGTAAAAAATTGCGTGCCCGGCAGCTATGAGAAGGAGGCCGCCGATTCTGGCATTTCCATTCATACCCTGCTCAGTGAGAAAGGGGAGCGGCTGCAGCCGGGAGAAAGCGGTCTGATCGCATTGGACTGGTGGAATGGAAACCGGTCCTGCCTTGCGGATGTGAATCTTTCCGGGCTGATATTGGGACTTACCCTTCGGACGAAACCGGAGGAGATTTATCGAGCACTTTTGGAGGCGGCGGCTTTCGGCATGCGCGCTATTTTTGAGGAATTTGAGAAAGGCGGCATTGTGGCGCAGACACTTTACGCCTGCGGCGGTATTGTGGGCAAAAATCCGTTTATGATGCAGATTTATGCCGATGTGCTCGGAAAGACGATTTATACGAGCGGTGCGGATCAGGGGTCGGCTTTTGGTGCGTCCGTCTATGCGTCAGTGGCGGCGGGTGTGGACGCCGGCGGTTATGCGTCCATCTTCGAGGCGGCGCGGGCTATGGGAAATGCCGGAGGGAAGAAATACGAGCCGATTCAAAGGAATGTGGAAGCATATCACAGACTATACAGGGAATATAAGACACTGCACGATTATTTCGGTATGGGCGGCAATGAGGTGATGCATCGGATGAAGTCCTGAAATATTTCTTGACACTTTAGGCAGAAACAGTATACATTAAACAAATGAGCAACTAACCAGAAGAAATTGTTGTAGCGGTTGGTAAAACGATAAAAAACAAATGAAGTTTCAAAATGGAGGAGCGTATGAAAAAGAAAGCACTGGCATTGTTATTGTCGATCAGTTGTGTGTTGGCTGCGACAGCTTGTGGAGCATCGGAGGCGGGGGACGCTGAAGATACATCCAGAGCAAGTGAGGTAAGAGCAGAACTGGAAAGAGAAATTAGTGAAGAGGAGCCGGAAGAGGAGGAAGTGGAAGAAGAACCTGAGGTAGAGGAAGAGCCGGAGGAAGAGAAGGAAGACGAGAAAGAAACGAAGAAACCGGCGGCTGCACCGGGCGAGTTGTCAGACGACTTATATGATTTCCAGATATCCATTGACGGCACAGTATATCAGTTCCCGATGTGGTATTCGGATTTTGAGGCGTTTGGTTGGGAGTATGATGGAGACAACACAAAGACATTGTCCTCTAATCAGTATACCAGCGTAGAAGTTTGGAAGAAGGACGGAGTCCGGATATATACGAAATTTGCGAATCTGTCTATGAACGCAGTACCTTATTCGGAGAGTATGGTGGCAGGTCTCACATTAGATAAGTATGATTTGAAGGATTGTGATTGGGAGATTTTACTTCCCGGCGGAATACAGTACGGCGTATCTGATGCCGACGATATCAAGGCGGCATATGGAGAACCGAGCAGAGATTATGACGGCGATCTCTATTACTCGATGACATATCAATTAGATTTTTACCGGGAGGTCGAACTGTATGTGTATAAAGAAGAAAACACATTAGGAAAGATCGATCTGGAGAATATTGTGGAGCTGGAGGGAGCCGATAATTCCGTAAATGAG
>JAAUZN010000043.1 GCA_014804565.1 Lachnospiraceae bacterium | reverse complement strand
AGAAGGATATTGAGCCCAACTTAGAGGCTGGCAATATGCTGATGTTCGCACACGGCTTCAACATTCACTTTGGCTGTATTGTACCGCCCAAGGATGTAGACGTGACCATGATCGCNCCCAANGGNCCNGGNCANACNGTGNGNAGNGAGTANCAGGNNGGCAAGGGTGTTCCCTGCTTAGTGGCAGTNCATCAGGATGCGACNGGCAAGGCACAGGACAAGGCTCTGGCTTATGCGCTGGCGATCGGTGGTGCGAGAGCAGGCGTTCTGGAGACCACCTTCCGTACCGAGACAGAGACAGACCTCTTCGGTGAGCAGGCAGTGCTCTGCGGCGGCGTATGCGCATTGATGCAGGCTGGTTTNGAGACNCTTGTGGAAGCNGGNTATGATCCGAGAAATGCNTACTTTGAGTGTATCCATGAGATGAANCTGATNGTNGATCTGATCTATCAGTCCGGTTTTGCNGGNATGAGATATTCTATTTCCAANACAGCAGAGTACGGCGACTATATCACCGGTCCCAAGATCATCACCGAGGATACCAAGAAGGCGATGAAGAAGATCCTGGCAGACATTCAGGATGGTACTTTTGCGAAGGACTTCCTGCTTGANATGTCTTCCGCAGGCGGACAGGTTCACTTCAAGGCGATGCGCAAGCTGGCTGCTGAGCATCCCGCTGAGGTGGTAGGNGAGGATATCAGAAAGCTTTACAGCTGGAACGGCGAGGANAAGCTGATCAACAACTNANTNACAGNTCANTTAGTATTGNTTGAAGACCAAGAAAGAANATAAAATCAGGGGCATTCNGNCGGTCATCCGGCCGAGTGCCTTTTCTTTTATTNTNTNGTTTAGAATATCTTAAGAACTGTCAGCGGTTTTTGTTTAGATTCTTCGGTTATGCTAGAGCAGTGCACANANATATTACGGGNGANGGAGAAAATGGACTATCATATTTTGATCGTGGAGGACGACCGGGATATCCGGGAGGGNATNGAGATCTANNTGAAAAANCAGGGCTACACNGTATTTCAGGCNGCGGATGGNCTGGCNGGANTNGANGTNCTNAAAAAAGANGAGATCCANCTTGCNATTGTNGATGTGATGATGCCNCGGATGGANGGGATTCGTATGGTCATGCGGATGCGGGAACTGCACTATGAATTTCCCGTGATCATGCTCTCCGCNAANTCGGAGGAAGTGGATAAGATNATGGGNTTAAACATGGGNGCTGACGACTATGTGACNAANCCNTTCACNACNATGGAGCTTTTAGCCAGAGTCAATTCCCATCTGCGCCGTTACAGCCGCTATCTGGAGATGAAGGATGAGTGTGAACCGAAAGAGCGGGTCTATACCATCGGCGGTCTGGAGATTCACGAGGATTCTGTGGAGGTGTTTCTGGACGGCAATACCGTAAAGCTGACGCCCACAGAGTTCAAGATTTTGTTGCTGCTCGGCAAGAATCCTGGCCGGGTGTTCTCGGCGGAGGAGATTTACGAACGTGTCTGGAATGAGCAGGCTATTAACACAGACACGATCATGGTGCATATCAGAAAGATCCGGGAAAAGATTGAGATCAATCCCCGGGAGCCAAAATACTTAAAGGTGGTGTGGGGTATTGGATACAAAATTGAAAAACAGTGAGAGCGATAAACAAAACAGAAATGAAATGCTGCCGGGCCTTATCGCTGCCTTGTTTCTGATTCTGACGGCNTCTGTCGTATTTCTGACCCAGTATGAAAGTTTTAAAGAGAGGGCGTCCGTCGCTGAGCCGGATGTTCTTTCCGGAAGTGAATTTTTATATGAGATCTATCAGGCAAACACTGTGCTCTATAAGCAGCTGGCGGAGAGGGTGACAGGTGTGACTGCTTTATCTGCTGATCTTTACCTGGAGTCTGAAGAGGGCACTGCCGAAAATTTTACGGAATACTACAATTTTGGGTACGAAACGCCTCTTTCCTTTGCAGGAGAACAGCTGGACGAGCTTCTGTCGGAGTGGGATACTGATTTTGCCGGTGGACTGGCGGCCCATGCGGATTACCAGATCATAGACCATGAAAGTGGAGAAAGCATGGCAAACACGGAGCGGGATCTGCAAAACCTTGGTACAGACGAGGCAGGAATACTGGCAGACTATTATTCTTATTATATCAGACTGCGTTTCGACGAAGAGGGCCTGTTAGAACATGCGTGGGTGAGGGGAGAAGATGCTGATGCTCTGCTGGAAAGTGTAGAGAGAGTCATGAAAAGCCGCTATCTGGAAAGGAGTCTCTATGATGCACTGTCTTATTCTGCCTACGGAAAAATAAATTGGGAGGGAGAGATTTATTACAAAACGGACGGCGATATCAAGCAGATGTGTCTGCAAGTCAGTAATACGCCGAAAAACTGTACGATCTGTTATGCCTTTACAGCGGAACAGATGGAGGAGATCAAGGCTTCCTCCCGTTTATTCCAATCCATGAGCTCTGCCGGAAACTATCTAAACAGCGGTATTCAGCAGTCTTTTCGCATCCTTTTGCTCGCTTTGGGAATCGCCGCTTTGCTTCTGCCGCTGTGGAAGGGATATCACCTGCATGAAGAGAAAATATTGCCGCTTCATATAGAGGTTCTTGCTCTGGTACTCTGGGCGATGTTTCTGATTTTGGGAGAACTGGCCGCCAGTTTTGTCATGTACACCATGTCAGACCATCGGAGCTACAGACTTTCCTACAAGATTTATTCTGTTTGTCACTGGATGACNGAGGGGGATGCGCAGAATANTGTCCTGGTGCTCAATCTGCTGTTTTTGATAGCGGCGTTTTCCCTGTGGTTTATGCTGGTGACTTCGCTCTGTCAGGTATATCTGTTCGGTATCAGAGGCTATTTTCGGAAACGCTGCCTNTGNTATCGGATCNTCCGAATCACTCGTATTTCCTTTAAAAGGAAAAAAATGCGGCTTCAGAGAGAAATATTACATGCGGATCTGGAACAGGACATGAATGTGCCGCTTTTTAAGCTGCTTGCAGTCAACTTCCTGATCCTTGCGCTGTTTAGCATGTTCTGGGTGTTCGGCGTGTTTTTGCTGATCGGATATTCTGTTTTTCTCTATCTTTTCCTGAGGAAATACATCCATATCATTCAGGAGAAATATGGATATTTGCTGGAGGCAGTCCGTTCGGTGGCTGCCGGGAATCTGCAGACAGAGTTCGCGGGGGACTGGGGGATGTTTGAATCCTTCAAGGGAGAGCTTTCCGAGATCCAGACCGGATTTTCCAAGGCGGTGGAAGAGGAGGTTGCGAGCCAGCGGATGCGCACAGAGCTGATCACCAACGTATCCCACGATCTGAAAACACCGCTCACAGCCATTATCACCTACATTTCATTGTTACAGGAGGAGCATGTCACAGAGGCACAGCAAAAAGAATATCTGGAGGTCCTGGAAAGGAAATCGCTTCGCTTAAAAGTGTTGATCGAAGATCTTTTCGAGCTGAGTAAAGCCAATAGCGGCAATGTGACTGTGCAGCTGGAGCGGATGGATGTCTGTCATCTGCTTAAGCAGGTTTATCTGGAATATGAGGATAAGGCGGAGGCGGCAGATCTGACGTTTCGATTTGAACTGCCTGATCAGAAAGTATATGGGATGCTGGACGGCGAAAAAACATATCGTATTTTCGATAATTTATATGCAAATATCATCAAATATGCCATGCCCCATACCAGAGTGTATGTGAATGTCAATATACAAGAGACGGATGCTGTCATTGAGATGAAAAATATATCCAGCACAGAGTTAAATGTTCCCCCGGAGAGACTGACGGAGCGCTTTGTCAGAGGAGACAGCGCCCGCAGCTCCGAGGGGAGCGGTCTGGGGCTTGCCATCGCCAAGACGCTGGTGGAGCTGCAGGGAGGCAGGATGGAGATCGCCGTGGATGGTGATCTGTTCAAAGTGACGCTTATCTGGAAACAGCAATCTTAACTCTTGAATATAAATTAGATTTATGCATCTTATAAATAACATATATTTGAATTATGCTATTGANTNCGTTATAGTTATNTAAGAAAGAANATCCNTTTCGGATACATCNGNGGAAGNNCTNCAAAAGGGATTGCATCTGNCCGNAAATNTGATAAACTAAACATGGAATGCAGAGANAACAGGAGGAAACAGATCATGGGAATGACNATGACNCANAAAATTCTGGCGGCNCANGCCGGNNTNGANAANGTNGAAGCNGGACAGCTCATTGANGCNGATCTGGATCTGGTGCTGGGCAANGATATNACCAGCCCCGTAGCGATCAAGGAAATGGAAAAAATGAAGGTGGACGGNGTGTTCGANAANGATAAGATCGCGCTGGTGCCGGATCACTTTGTCCCCAATAAAGATATCAAATCTGCTGAACATTGTAAGTGTGTGCGGGAGTTTGCACGCAAAAATGAGATCACAAATTATTTTGAAGTGGGAGAGATGGGGATTGAACATGCNCTTCTGCCGGAAAAAGGACTGACCGTGGCAGGTGATGTGATCATCGGCGCAGATTCCCATACCTGTACTTACGGTGCCNTGGGNGCTTTCTCCACGGGCGTNGGNAGNACNGANATGGCAGCCGGCATGGCTACCGGNAAGGCATGGTTTAAGGTGCCCTCCGCCATCAAGTTTAACCTGACCGGCAAGCCNGCCGAATGGATCAGCGGTAAGGANGTGATCCTGCANATCATCGGNATGATCGGCGTGGACGGNGCACTCTATAAATCCATGGAATTTACCGGGGACGGCATCGCCAATCTGACCATGGANGACCGTTTTACCATCGCCAACATGGCCATTGANGCCGGNGGAAAGAACGGCATTTTNCCGGTGGATGACCTTGCNATCGCCTATATGAAAGAACATACCGACAGAACCTGGCAGATCTATGAGGCGGATGCGGATGCTGTCTACGACGAGGAATATACCATCGACTTAAGCNNACTCCGGCCCACGGTGGCTTTCCCTCATCTTCCGGAAAATACGAAGANCATCGACGANATCAAAGAGGATATCAAGATCGATCAGGTGGTGATCGGTTCCTGTACCAATGGCCGGCTGGATGATCTGCGCATAGCAGCGAAGGTATTACAGGGAAGACATGTGGCGGCTGGTATGCGCTGTATCGTGATCCCTGCGACACAGGCCATCTATTTACAGGCTATGGAGGAAGGCCTTTTAAAGACCTTTATCGAGGCAGGCGCTATTGTGAGCACTCCTACCTGCGGCCCCTGCCTTGGCGGATACATGGGCATTCTTGCAGAAGGCGAGCGCTGTGTCTCCACCACCAACCGTAATTTCGTGGGACGTATGGGACATGTGAACTCGGAAATCTATCTGGCAAGCCCTGCAGTGGCGGCAGCCAGCGCGGTGACAGGAAAGATNTCCTGCCCCTGCCAGATTAATTAAAAACAATATAGAAAGGATGCACCGATATGAAAGCAGCAAAAGGAACGGTTTTTAAATATGGAGACAATGTAGATACGGATGTCATCATCCCCGCGCGCTATTTAAATTCTTCCGACCCGGAGGAACTGGCGCAGCACTGTATGGAAGATATTGACAAGACCTTTATTCAAAAGGTAAAGCAGGGCGATATTATCGTAGCTGACAAGAATTTCGGCTGCGGCTCTTCCAGAGAGCACGCGCCCATCGCCATCAAGGCGGCTGGTGTAAGCTGCGTGATCGCAGAGACCTTTGCCCGGATCTTTTATCGCAATGCCATAAACATCGGACTGCCCATCGTGGAGTGTCCGGAGGCGGCTGCCGCGATCGAGGCGGGCGATACGGTGGAAGTCAATTTTGACACCGGTGTGATCACGGATGTGACCAAAGGAACGACCTATCAGGGTCAGGCTTTCCCTGAATTTATGCAGAAGATCATCGCTGCAGAAGGGTTAGTGAACTATATCAATCAGAAATAACAGGGTGATACTATGATCTACAGGGTCGGNGACGGCAATAATCCCGCCTATGACTATAGTAGTCAATTAAAGCCTGCAGGGAATGCTGAAGGGCAGGAGCCCTTCAGCTTAGAGCATCAGAAGGAGCAGGCCTCTTCTTCTAAAAAGGAGGAGAAGGGTGAGGATAAAAAATTACACAGGAAACCGGGCGTTGAGGTCAAACGGGCCGATGGCGTCAGGCTGGAGCTGTCCGGTGCAGGAAGAGCAGAAGAGGAGCTGTCAACAAAGGCGGCTTCCCAGACGGCTGCTTCCGGCAGCATGGGATCCCTGTGGCAGACTGTTCTTTCGGTCTGGCAGACCGTGAAAGATTTCTTCTATCGGGTTTGGAATGATGAAACACCGGAGATCATTTCAGAAGATGTGACGCCGGAGGAAGCGGAGCGGTATACTGAGGAATACTATGCCCTCAAAGGAATCACACCGAAAACGGCCCAAAAGCATGAGCCGGAAGCCGTCTCCACAGAAGAATCAGAAAAAGAAAAACAGGCTGAACGGGATGCCAGAATCCGGAAACATCTTCGCTCCGGGGATCTGGATCAGGTGATCAACCTGTTAACTGACGACGGGAAACGATCCGTGGCCAAAAATTCCACACTATTAACGTATTATGACAGAAGCGGGCAGCTTCGGCAGATCAATGCCTCAGACAGAGAGCGGATTCTGCACGGCGACCGGAATGTAAGAGAACTCTAAGGCAGTCACATGATAACCACATTCTTGCCGCTTCTCTTACCGCGGTAGAGCTTGTAATCGGCTCGTGTGATCGTCTCTTCCACGGCCTCGTTGGTATGGTGAAACGCGATGCCTAGAGTGAGAGAACAATGTATCCACTTTTCATTCAGATCGAACATTCGATTCGACACATTTCTGCGGATGTTTTCCGCGATGCGGAAGGTGTTTTCCTCCGAGGCGTTGTTGAGCAGAATCAGAATCTCTTCTCCGCCCCAGCGGCAGACATACCCTTTCTCCTTTACCTGTTCGGCGGTGATACTTGCAACGCCCTTCAGAACTACGTCACCAAAATCATGTCCATAAGTATCGTTTACTTTCTTAAAATCATCAATATCACACATGATCAACGCAAAATTGGATTCCGTCTCCACTGCCTGAGAGAGAAATATATCCATGCTCCGGCGGTTATAAAGTCCTGTCAGCGGATCCGTGCTGGCAAGCTTATCCAGAATCGCATTCTGGTGTTTGAGCTGATTGCTGGATAATTTGATCTCAAAAATGAAGATCAAGGAGAATATAATCAAAAAAGTAAAAGCGCAGAGCGAATTAAATACATAGAGTACAAGCTCCAAAGCGATGTTATCCAAAATAACGACAGGCTCGCCAAAAAAGGAGAGGAATTTGCACGCCAGAAAGGCGACCGCAGAAAAAACTGCCGACAGAGTGGCAATGGTAAACCTGTATCGTTTGATCTCGAGCGTATAACAGATATAAAAGCCGACCGGAACAATGGCGATGATATACTGAGCAAATCCAAACTGCCAGCCGATGCAGATCGAGGCCGCAAAGGAATGCAAAATAATTTCAATATAAGCGATGTAATAGATTGCCAGATAGTGCTCACGTTCCCCCCTCATTAACCAGAAGCAGAAGAGATAGGTTAGCACACTGAAAATATTAAAGATAAACATAGGCGTGACATGAAAAACATAGAAAACGACAAGCAAAAGAACATGCACAGGCATGATGGAGCCAATCAGGGCATGATATTTCTGACGGGTTGTCATCTGCATTTTTCCGCCCAGAACCTTTTTAATGTTTTTGACACCTTTTTTCAAACGGAGTCTGAATGTGTTCATATTTTTTCCTTTATTTGTTTTCAAGCACATAAAAATATTCAATTTTATTATACTACACCAAAAACCATTTGTAAATCACCTGAATCATATTTTGTGAAAACACTTGTTCGATGCCACTATATATGGTATACTTGCATTTATGGACAAGAACGCATTTGAAAGCGCAAAGTTAAAAGTACTGTTAAAGCAGAACGATCCCCACGGTTTCGGCACCCTGCAGGAAAAAACCGTTCATGCAGTCATGAAGCTCTATTATGAGCCCAATGAGGATTACCATGAGGTGCCTGTGGAGGGCTTTATCGCAGATATATACAGAGAGGGACGCATCATAGAGATCCAGAACGGCAATTTCGGAAAGCTGCGCCCCAAGCTGACTGCCTTTCTGCCCCTGTATCCGGTCACAGTAGTGTACCCGATACCTCATTTTAAATGGCTCATCTGGATGGATGAGGAGAGCGGGGAACTTTCCCCTAAGCATAAATCCCCGGTGACAGGCAATGCCTACCATGCCTTCGCAGAACTTTATAAGATCAAGGCTTTTCTGAAGGATCCCAATCTGTCCTTCAGCTTTCCCCTCATCGATATAGATGAGTATCGGATGTTAAACGGCTGGAGCCGGAATAAAAAGCGGGGTTCCACGCGCTATGACAGAATGCCNCTTGATCTCTTTGACGAGATCCGGATCGACAGACGTGAGGATTTTATGCAGTTTGTTCCCATAGAGATCGAGGAACCCTTTACCATAAAAGAATTTGCCAAGGCCGCCGGGATCCGGCGTGAACTGGCGGCGGAAGCAGTGCCTTTGCTGTATTATATGGAAATTCTGAAACGAGTGGGAAAACAGGGTCGCGAATATCTGTATGAGGTGGGTGAATAACGCGCACAGACTACAGTATATTGTATTTTCCCTTTGCAAAAATACAAAATATATGGTAAGCTAACTATAATTGAGCTTATATTACGAACATTAAAAATAAAGAGGATATTATGGCTAAGACAGATTCTAACACATATGATGCCTCCAGCATTACGGTCCTGGAGGGACTGGAGGCTGTCCGGGTGCGTCCCGGTATGTATATCGGCAGTGTCTCCACCAAGGGTTTAAATCATCTGATCTACGAGATCATGGATAACGCAGTGGATGAGCATCTGGCCGGATTTTGCAGCACGATAAGGGTGACTCTGGAAGCGGATGGCTCCGCCACCGTGTCGGACAACGGCAGAGGCATTCCCGTAGGCATGCACGAGAAGGGTATCAGTGCGGAGCGGCTGGTTTTCACCACCCTGCATGCAGGCGGTAAATTTGACAATGAAGCTTACAAGACCAGCGGCGGTCTCCACGGTGTGGGATCCTCGGTGGTCAATGCGCTTTCTACCTATCTTCATGTGACCGTTAAGACCGGCGGGCAGGTCTATGAGGATCATTATGAGCGGGGGATTCCCACCATGGAATTACAAAACGGGCTTCTTCCCGTGATCGGTAAGACCAGAGAATCCGGTACTACCATCAATTTCCTGCCGGACGATACGATTTTTGACAAGACCCGCTTTAAGGAGGACGACATTAAGAGCCGTCTTCACGAGACCGCCTATCTGAACCCCGAGCTTACCATCATCTATGAGGATAAGCGGGGACCTGAGACAGAACATATTGAGTACCATGAGCCGGAAGGGATCGTTGGCTTTATCAAGGACATGAATAAATCCAAAGAGGCTGTCCATGATGTGATCTACTTTAAGGGAGAGGCAGAGGGCATCACTGTGGAATGTGCCCTGCAGTATGTGAATGAATTTCACGAAAATGTACTGGGCTTTTGTAATAATATCTATAATGCCGAGGGCGGCACGCATCTGACCGGCTTTAAGACCATGTTTACCAACGTGATCAACACCTATGCCAGAGGATTAAATATCCTGAAGGAAAAGGANGTGAACTTCACGGGAGCGGATGTGAGAAACGGTATGACGGCAGTGATCTCCATCAAGCANCCNGATCCCCGNTTTGAGGGACAGACCAAGACNAAGCTGGACAATCAGGANGCGGCNAANGTCGTGAGCAANGTGACCGGCGANGAGATCGTCCGCTTTTTTGACCGAAATTTAGAGACNCTGAAAAATATCATCNGCTGNGCGGAAAAAGCCGCTAAGATCAGAAAGACNGAAGAGAAGGCAAAGACCAATCTTCTGACCAANCAGAAGTTTTCNTTTGACTCNAACGGGAAGNTAGCCAACTGNGAGTCCAAAGATGCCTCCAANTGCGAGATNTTNATCGTGGAGGGTGATTCNGCAGGCGGCAGCGCCAAGATGGCGAGAAACCGTATGTATCAGGCNATNNTNCCGATCCGCGGTAAGATTTTAAATGTGGAGAAGGCGAGTATTGANAAGGTGCTGGCAAACGCTGAGATCAANACNATGATCAACGCTTTCGGGTGNGGCTTTTCNGAAGGCTATGGCAACGANTTTGANATCACNAAGNTGCGNTATGACAAGATCATCATCATGGCCGATGCGGANGTGGACGGCGCNCANATTTCCAACCTTCTTTTGACNCTGTTTTATCGGTTTATGCCGGAGCTGATCTATGANGGACATGTNTATATTGCCATGCCGCCGCTTTANAAGGCGATGCCNTCNAAGGGAGCGGAGGANTATCTNTATGANGANAANGCNCTNGAGCGNTATCGGAANAANCATAANGGNCCNTTTACNCTGCAAAGATANAAGGGNCTTGGTGAGATGGATGCGGATCAGCTCTGGGAGACGACGCTGGATCCGGATGCAAGANTGTTAAAATTGGTAGAGATAGANGATGCNCGTATGGCTTCGGAGGTNACNGAGCTTCTGATGGGNACGGAGGTTCCGCCCCGTAAGGAGTTTATCTACAANTATGCGCAGGANGCGGAGNTGGANATNTAACTGTACAAAAATTAGAAATTTTTGTACGGAAGAATCGCAGAGGTGATTCTTCGATAAAATAATGAAAAGGTTANATGAATTATGNACGACAGAATCATTAAAACGGAATATTCCGAAGTGATGCAGAAATCNTTCATAGATTATGCCATGAGCGTCATCATCGCCAGNGCGNTGCCGGANGCNAGAGACGGNNTAAAACCNGTGCAGAGACGGACGCTCTATGATATGTATGAGCTNGGGATCCGCTACGACAGNCCNTACCGGAAATCNGCNCGTATCGTGGGCGATACCATGGGTAAATANCATCCCCACGGCGACAGNTCCATCTACGAAGCGCTGGTGGTCATGACCCAGGATTTCAAGAAAGGGCTGCCCCTGATCGACGGTCACGGCAATTTCGGCAACATTGAGGGTGACGGCGCGGCGGCCATGCGTTATACGGAGGCACGCCTGGAACAGATCACGCAGGAGGCTTTTCTCGCTGATCTGGACAAGGATGTGGTGGATTTTATCCCCAATTTTGACGAGACAGAGCGGGAGCCGGATGTTTTGCCCGTAAAGATTCCGAATCTTTTGATCAACGGCTCCGAAGGTATCGCGGTAGGTATGGCGACCAATATTCCTCCCCACAATCTGGCGGAGGTGATCGATGCGACCAAAGCCTACATGCTCGACGAGAACATCACGACCCGGGAGCTGATGCGTTATGTGAAGGGNCCGGATTTNCCCACGGGCGGCATCGTCATCAATCAGGATGAACTGCTGGAGATTTATGAGACCGGCACAGGCAAGANCAAGCTGCGGGGTAAGGTAGAGGTAGAGAAGGCCAAAGGCGGAAAGACCAATCTGGTCATCACCGAGATCCCCTACACCATGATNGGCGCAAACATCGGAAAGTTTCTGATGGATGTGGCAGCGCTTGCGGAGACCAAAAAGACCCAGGATATCGTGGATATCACCAATCAGTCCTCCAAGGAGGGCATCCGCATTGTTATCGAGCTGCGAANGGATGCGGACGTAGAGAACTTTAAGAACCTGCTCTATAAAAAGACCCGGCTTGAGGATACTTTTGGCGTCAATATGCTGGCGATCAGCGACGGCCGGCCGGAGACCATGGGCTTAAAACAGATCATCCGGGAAAGCGTTAACTTCCAGTATGAGGTNGCNGCNCGGAAATACCGTAACCTTCTGGAGAAGGAGCTGGAGCGCAAGGAGATNCAGGAGGGCCTGATCAAGGCNTGNAATGTGATNGACCTGATCATCGAGATCCTTCGTGGCTCCAAGGATCGTGCCATGGCGAAAGCCTGTCTGGTGGANGGNAAGATCGACGGCATAAAATTCAAATCCAANGAATCCAAGGTGATGGCAGCNCAGCTTATGTTCAGCGAAAAGCAGGCCAACGCCATTTTNGATATGCGTCTCTANAANCTNATCGGNCTGGAGATCGAGGCNCTCATCAACGAGCATGAGGATACTCTGGCTAACATTTACCGCTATGAAGATATCCTGGCCCGCCGGGATTCCATGGCGCAGGTGATCATCAATGAACTGGATGAGATCAAAGAAAAATATAAGCGCGGCAGAAGGACCCAGATCACAAACGCCGAGGAGGCTGTCTATGTGGAGAAAAAGGTGGAGGAGATGGACATCGTCTTTTTGATGGACCGCTTCGGTTACGCAAAGACCATCGACACTGCCACCTACGAGCGCAATAAGGAGGCGGCTGATGCGGAGAACCGCTTTGCCTTTGTCTGCAAAAATACAGGTAAGATCTGCCTCTTTACCAACAGCGGCCAGCTCCATACTGTGAAAGCCATGGATCTGCCCTTCGGGAAATTCCGGGATAAGGGGATTCCCATTGACAATGTGAGTAACTTTGACTCCTCGAAGGAGGCGGTGGTCTATGCCGCCAGCCAGAGCGACTTAAATCTCTACCGGGTGATCTTTGCCACCAAGCAGGCCATGTTAAAGGTGGTGGATGGCGGAGAGTTCGATGTGGCAAAGCGCACTGTGGCGGCAACCAAGCTGCAGGAGGGTGACGAGGTAGTCAGCGTTGTGGCCTTTAAAGAACAGCGAAATATTATTTTACAGTCAAAAGGCGGTTATTTTCTGCGCTTTGCCGTGGAGGAGATCCCTGAGAAAAAGAAGGGCGCCATCGGCGTGCGGGGGATGAAGCTGTCTGCAAAAGATGAGATTGAGGCGGTCTATTACTCCCAGAATGCGGTAGAGCAGTCCATCGAATACGGGGATAAAAAAGTGGAGCTGAATAAGATCAAGCTTGGACACCGCGACACCAAGGGTGTAAAAATACGGCTTTCCTAAACCGATTCCGCCAATGATGATCGAAGCAGAAAGGGAGTGTTATCATGAGAGTCATAGCGGGAAAGGCGAGAAGCCTGCGTTTAAAAACCCCTGAAGGAATGGACACCAGACCCACTACAGATCGGATCAAAGAAACTTTGTTTAATATGCTGCAGCCTTATCTGTGCGATGCAGTGTTTGTTGATCTTTTCAGCGGGAGCGGCGGGATCGGCATTGAGGCCTTAAGCCGCGGCGCGAAGCATGCCTATTTTGTGGAGCATGAAAAAAAGGCGCAGGCCTGTATTCTTGAAAATCTGCGTTTTACTCATCTTGCCGATCAGGCCACCCTTTTAAAAACAGACGTCCTTTCCGCCCTTTCCGGAATCCATGAGCGTGAAGCGGATATTATTTTTATGGATCCGCCCTATGACTGCGGGCATGAAGTGAGAGTGCTGGCGGCTTTGCGGGAGTTTCCGTGGGTGACAGAAGACACCCTTATCGTGATAGAAACTTCTTTACAGACGGATCTTTCCTATCTGGAGGAACTGGGCTTTTCTCTGGAGAAGGAGAAACGATATAAGACGAATCGACATCTTTTTTGTCGAAAAAAGTGATAAAACGCAATTTTTTCCATAAAAAATACAAAAAAATAAAGACTTTTTTGCAAAAGTGTTTTAATATGATATCATAAGTTTCGTTATGATATTTTTTGTCGATTAAAAATGTGAGGAATTTCTATGAGGGCAGCGATCTATCCGGGAAGTTTTGATCCGGTGACTTATGGTCATCTGGATATCATCAGACGTGCCGCTGAGATTTTTGATGAACTTACAGTGAGTGTGTTGAACAATAAAACAAAGACTCCATTGTTTTCTGTGGAAGAACGTGTTAAAATGTTAGAGGAAGCGACCAAAGATCTGCCCAATGTGACAGTGGATTCTTTCAGCGGTCTGTTGATCGACTATGCCGCATCNAAAGATATTCATGTGGCNATCCGAGGNNTGCGNGCGATCACGGATTTNGAGTACGAATTACAGATNGCNCAGACCAATCGTAAATTTTCCGACGGNAAACTGGATACAGTNTTTTTNACTACCAGTCTCGAATACGCATACTTAAGTTCTACCACGGTCAAGGAAATAGCCAGCTTCAACGGCGATATCTCAGAATGTGTGCCTGATTTCGTGGGACGGATGATCTATGAAAAATATGGATATAAGAGNTAGGAGCGAGCATGAGCAGTAGAATTGAACAACTGATTGATGAGATTGAAGATTACATCGACGGCTGCAAGTTTCAGCCTTTATCCAAAACCAATATCCTGGTAAATAAAGAGGANATCGANGAACTNNTNCGGGAACTTCGTATGAAGACNCCGGATGAGATCAAGCGTTACCAGAAGATCATCTCCAATAAAGAGGCCATTTTAAACGATGCCCGTTCCAAAGCGGAGGCTTTGATCAAGGATGCCACTGTGCAGACCACGGAGTTGATCAATGAGCATGAGATCATGCAGCAGGCTTATGCTCAGGCTAATGAAGTCGTTCGTATGGCCACCACGCAGGCGCAGGAGATTCTCAATAATGCCACTATGGAGGCAAACGGCGTCAGGACATCCGCCATGCAGTATCTCGATGAGATGCTCTCCAATCTGGAAAATGCCATGACAGCTACGCTTGCGGCGTCTACCGAGCATTACGAGAGCTTTTTTAACACGATAAGCGGGTATAACGAGATCGTGAAAGCAAACCGCGCTGAGCTTCGTCCTGTGGAGGTAGAAAAAATGCTGAAGGAAGCCGAGGGCGAAGGAGAAACAGAGGCAGCACCGGGGCCGGGGCTGGATCTGATGTAGCCGTTGCAGACTCGGCAGTCTGTGTCCAAAAATTACTGCGTAATTAGGAGCCGGTTTCCCAGGAAGCCGGCTTATTCTTTCTTTAATTGGTAAAAGGAGTACTATGAGAGACAGGAGGCAGAACAGCCTATACAATAAAATACTGTTTTTTGTTCTGGGTCCTCTGTTTTTTTGTCTTTGTTTTTGCAGCCCGGATGCACTGCAGGTGCAGGCCGATCTGACCTCCGGCGATGATGTGAGCTGGGAAGTGACGCCCCAGCCGGAAATCGTGTCGGACGATCCGGAACAGCCGGCAGAGGAACGACCGATCATCATCGTTATCGATCCCGGCCATGGCGGCGAGGAAGAGGGCGGCATGTACGATTCCTTTGTGGAAAAGGATATGACCCTGATCACGGCCCAGGTCATGAAGACGGAACTGGAAAAATATGAGAATGTGAAAGTGTATCTCACCAGAACAGGGGACACGAAGCTTTCTCTGGAGGATCGTGTGGCATATGCCAAAAACGTGGATGCCGATTTTTTATTCTGTCTCCACTACAATCTTTCCGCAGATCACAACACTTTGTTTGGGGCAGAGTGCTGGGTATC
>JAAUZN010000042.1 GCA_014804565.1 Lachnospiraceae bacterium | reverse complement strand
TGAGGAATTTCTATGAGGGCAGCGATCTATCCGGGAAGTTTTGATCCGGTGACTTATGGTCATCTGGATATCATCAGACGTGCCGCTGAGATTTTTGATGAACTTACAGTGAGTGTGTTGAACAATAAAACAAAGACTCCATTGTTTTCTGTGGAAGAACGTGTTAAAATGTTAGAGGAAGCGACCAAAGATCTGCCCAATGTGACAGTGGATTCTTTCAGCGGTCTGTTGATCGACTATGCCGCATCAAAAGATATTCATGTGGCGATCCGAGGCTTGCGGGCGATCACGGATTTCGAGTACGAATTACAGATCGCACAGACCAATCGTAAATTTTCCGACGGAAAACTGGATACAGTATTTTTGACTACCAGTCTCGAATACGCATACTTAAGTTCTACCACGGTCAAGGAAATAGCCAGCTTCAACGGCGATATCTCAGAATGTGTGCCTGATTTCGTGGGACGGATGATCTATGAAAAATATGGATATAAGAGATAGGAGCGAGCATGAGCAGTAGAATTGAACAACTGATTGATGAGATTGAAGATTACATCGACGGCTGCAAGTTTCAGCCTTTATCCAAAACCAATATCCTGGTAAATAAAGAGGAGATCGACGAACTCTTACGGGAACTTCGTATGAAGACNCCGGATGAGATCAAGCGTTACCAGAAGATNATCTCCAATAAAGAGGCCATTTTAAACGATGCCCGTTCCAAAGCGGAGGCTTTGATCAAGGATGCCACTGTGCAGACCACGGAGTTGATCAATGAGCATGAGATCATGCAGCAGGCTTATGCTCAGGCTAATGAAGTCGTTCGTATGGCCACCACGCAGGCGCAGGAGATTCTCAATAATGCCACTATGGAGGCAAACGGCGTCAGGACATCCGCCATGCAGTATCTCGATGAGATGCTCTCCAATCTGGAAAATGCCATGACAGCTACGCTTGCGGCGTCTACCGAGCATTACGAGAGCTTTTTTAACACGATAAGCGGGTATAACGAGATCGTGAAAGCAAACCGCGCTGAGCTTCGTCCTGTGGAGGTAGAAAAAATGCTGAAGGAAGCCGAGGGCGAAGGAGAAACAGAGGCAGCACCGGGGCCGGGGCTGGATCTGATGTAGCCGTTGCAGACTCGGCAGTCTGTGTCCAAAAATTACTGCGTAATTAGGAGCCGGTTTCCCAGGAAGCCGGCTTATTCTTTCTTTAATTGGTAAAAGGAGTACTATGAGAGACAGGAGGCAGAACAGCCTATACAATAAAATACTGTTTTTTGTTCTGGGTCCTCTGTTTTTTTGTCTTTGTTTTTGCAGCCCGGATGCACTGCAGGTGCAGGCCGATCTGACCTCCGGCGATGATGTGAGCTGGGAAGTGACGCCCCAGCCGGAAATCGTGTCGGACGATCCGGAACAGCCGGCAGNNGAACGACCGATCATCATCGTTATCGATCCCGGCCATGGCGGCGAGGAAGAGGGCGGCATGTACGATTCCTTTGTGGAAAAGGATATGACCCTGATCACGGCCCAGGTCATGAAGACGGAACTGGAAAAATATGAGAATGTGAAAGTGTATCTCACCAGAACAGGGGACACGAAGCTTTCTCTGGAGGATCGTGTGGCATATGCCAAAAGCGTGGATGCCGATTTTCTATTCTGTCTCCACTACAATCTTTCCGCAGATCACAACACTTTGTTTGGGGCAGAGTGCTGGGTATCCGCCTTTGATCGATATTATAGTGAAGGCACCTCTTTCGCATCCATAGAGATGGAGGCGCTTGAGGATCTGGGCCTGTATTCCCGGGGAATCAAGACCAGACTAAACAAAGACGGCATTGACTATTACGGCATCATACGGCATGCCAGAGAGCAGGATCTTACCTGTGTCCTCATTGAGCACTGCCATATGGATCACGCCAACGACCGTCCTTTTTGTGAGGGCAGAGAACAGTGGGAAGCCTTCGGACGGTTAGACGCGGAATCCGCCGCCAGATATTTTCGTCTGAAATCGGATGCCTTGGGCGTAGATTACAGTGATTATCAGGTGCCGGAGGTTGCCATTCCAACAGGGGTCATGCGGCCTGACAGCACGGAACCGGATATCTGCATGATCGAAGTGAAAAAGCAGGAGATGGAGACCGGTGAAGTCACCATAGAACTCTCTGCCGCAGATTATGACAGCGGCATGCTTTATTATGATTACAGCTATGACGGAGGAGAAACCTTTTTCCCCAGACTTGCATGGGGAGATAAAGCTGTCGATACCATCACCTTCACCATGCAGGTGCCGCCCCATATCATACCTAAGATCGTAGTGCGGGGATATAACGGCTATGATCTCTATACCGAAAGCAATCTGATCTCGCTGCCCTCCATGGATTATAAGACAGAGGAGGAACTGGCGGAAGAGCTTGCCAGAGCGGAGGAGCTGGCTGCTGCGGCCAAGGCGGAGGAGGAAGCAAAACGAAAAGAGCTGGAAGCTTCTTCTGCCCAGAAAAATTATGTGGAGGTCCGCCGGGATCCGGAGGAAGAGAAGGAGAAACTGCCCTCTGTCAGTTATTTTCTGACCGTCAGTCTGGTCTGCGCCCTTCTGGTGATCGGTATGGCGCTCTCCGTGGTCCTCATTTTGCGAGGCGGGAAAAAGCGGCGCAGAAGGCGACGACGGTAGCCTTATTGCCAATGCTTTTGATTTTTTAAAAAGGGCGGATCATAAGATAGCACAGTGCCGTCAGTCCTGTCTGCGCCAGCTTATGAAACAGATAAGACCGGATAGAAAGATCGGTATGCCGGATCATGCTGTAGGTCTGGGCGATGCAGGAAAAACCGCCGAAGGGAAGCAAGACAAGTACGGCATAGGGATATAGATGACCATATTGGTCAATTCCGCTTGTGATCTCCAAAAGCAGTTGATAACAGGCTAACAGCCCCATAGGCAGATGGTGAAAGGGCACAAACATAATATTTAGCAGATTAAAAAACACCATGTATCCGCCCAGCTTGGCGATGCCGATCAGGCCGGATTGGATGGCAGTGTCAATGGCAAAAAGCAGACTATTCGGCGGTGCAGTCTTTTTTGATATCTCCTGTTTCTCTGTCACGAAAAGAGAAGACATGGGAGACAGCCGCATCACCAGAATCCCGTACAGCAGAGGAACCCCGTACATGATAGAAAAGCAGATAAGCGGCTTCTCGATAGAGAGTGTTGGCACAACGTAGCTTAGAAAGTAGATCGGCCCGATGTTATTGCAAAAGGCGAGCAGGAGGCTGCCTTCCTTTCGGGACAGTTTTCCCTGCTCCCGCAGTTGCCCGACAATCCTGGCGCCCATGGGAAAGCCGCACAAAAAGCCCATAAACAAGGTATAGGAACCGTTTGGCGAGATGCGATATATCGTATGTAAGAGGGGATGCAGCACTTTTACGAACTTTTCCGTCAGATTCATGGCGATCAGGATCCCGGAAAGAATCATAAAAGGCAGGAGGGTGGGGATCATCTTCTGAAACCAGAGCTGCAGGCCGGTGGCCGCNTATTGCAGNGACAAGACTGGATAGCGCAAAAGCAGNACGATNAGATAGATTCCGAGAACCGTATACAGNATCTCCCGAAAATGCCCATACCAGACAGTGATTTTTAAATACCAACGAGACATAAAGACTCCTTGTCAGATATTCCGTTACATATATATTCTGAAAAAGTACGGTTCCATGACAGGAAACAGAAAGAAAAAGCAGAAAGGTACGAGAGATAAGATGATAAAAGCAATACTCTTTGATATGGACGGTTCCCTGATCGATTCCATGTGGATCTGGAGGACCATCGACGTAGAATATCTGGGGCGCTTTCACATAACGCTGCCGGAGAATTTACAGCAGTGCATTGAGGGCATGAGCTTTTCGGAGACAGCGTGCTATTTTAAGGAGCGTTTCAAACTCCCCGATAGTGTGGAACAGATCAAGGCGGACTGGACCAACATGGCGCGGGATAAATACGCCCATGAGGTGCCCCTGAAAGCAGGCGCATCAGAGCTTATAAAATTCTGTAATTCCCACGGCATCAAGATGGGAATTGCCACCAGCAATTCCAGAGAATTGGCAGAGACCGTGTTAAAGGCACATGGGATCGATACCTATTTTGACTGTATTTTGACAAACAGTGAGGTGGAAAAAGGTAAACCTGCGCCGGACGTCTATCTGGCTGTGGCAAAAATCCTGCAGATCGATCCTGCGGACTGTATGGTGGTAGAGGATATCGTGCCCGGCATTCAGGCGGGGCTTGCGGCGGGTATGCAGGTATGCGCCATCTATGATAAATATTCCCTCTATCAGGATGAGGAAAAACGGCGGATCGCCGACTATTATATTCAGGATTTTACAGAATTTATGGAGCTGCAACTGCTCGGACATTAAAAAGGAGACGGCATGGGATTTTTACCGATAAGCAGAGAGGATATGGAAAAACAGGGCATAGAGCAGCTTGATTTTGTCTATGTGATCGGGGACGCCTATGTGGATCATCCCTCCTTCGGCCATGCCATCATCAGCCGGGTACTGGAATCCCATGGCTACAGCGTTGGCATCATTTCCCAGCCGGATTGGAAGCAGGAGAGCAGTATCACCGTTCTGGGCAAGCCCCGGCTGGGCTTCTTAGTCTGTGGCGGTAATATGGACTCCATGGTAAATCACTATTATGTCTCCGGCAAACGTCGTCAAACGGACGCTTATACGCCGGGTGGCGTAATGGGCAAACGCCCCGATCACGCCACTGTAGTCTACGGCAATCTGATCCGCAGGGTCTATAAGGATGTGCCCATTATCATCGGCGGCATTGAGGCAAGTCTGCGGCGGATGGCTCACTATGATTACTGGTCTGACAGCCTGAAACGCTCCATTCTGCTGGACAGTCAGGCCGATCTGATCTCCTACGGCATGGGAGAACTCTCTATCGTGGAGATCGCAGATGCCCTTGCCAGCGGCATTGCCGTCAAAGATATCACCTTTGTGCCGGGAACGGTCTATAGGACAAAAGACATAGAAGGCATCTACCAGGGCGAGCTTCTTCCCGCCTACGATACCATGAAGGAAGCCCCCGAAGAATATGCCAGAAGCTTTCAGATCCAGTATCAGAATACGGATCCCTTTACCGGCAAAACTCTGATTGAACCCTATCCGAACGACGTTTTTGTGGTGCAGAATCCACCCCAGCCGCCTCTGTCTACGACGCAGATGGACGANATNTACGATCTGCCCTACATGCGCACCTATCACCCNTCCTACGAGNANGAGGGCGGTGTGCCTGCCATAGCGGANATCAAATTTTCCCTGATCAGCAACNGAGGATGCTTCGGNGGCTGCAGCTTNTGTGCNCTNACNTTNCATCANGGCCGGNCATTGCANGTACGCAGTCACGAATCCCTGCTGCGGGAGGCCAAACAGATCGTGCAGGATCCCGATTTTAAGGGNTATATCCATGATGTGGGCGGTCCCACCGCGAATTTCCGTGCCCCTTCCTGTGAAAAACAGCTGACTAAGGGCGTCTGNAAAGACAGACANTGCCTGTTNCCGAAGCCCTGTCCGAATCTCAGGGCAGATCACAGCGACTATCTCAAACTGCTTCGCAGTCTGCGCTCACTTCCCGGTGTCAAAAAGGTCTTTATCCGCTCGGGCATCCGCTTTGATTATCTGCTGGCGGATCCGGACGACACCTTTTTCAGAGAACTGGTGGAGCATCATGTGAGCGGGCAGCTCAAGGTNGCGCCGGAGCATATCTGCGACAAGGTTCTTTCCCGGATGGGGAAACCGGAGAACGCNGTCTATGAGCAGTTTGTTAAAAAATATACAAAGTTAAACGATGCTCTGGGCAAAAAGCAGTTTCTGGTGCCTTACCTGATGTCTTCTCATCCGGGTTCCACCCTGAAGGAAGCCGTGGCATTGGCCGAATATCTGAGGGATCTGGGCTATATGCCGGAGCAGGTGCAGGATTTTTATCCCACGCCCTCCACGCTGTCCACAGTCATGTACTATACCGGTATCGATCCCAGGGATGGCAGCTCAGTCTATGTCTGTAAAAATCCCCACGAG
Organism: Lachnospiraceae bacterium; assembly: GCA_014804565.1. Taxonomy (GTDB): domain Bacteria; phylum Bacillota; class Clostridia; order Lachnospirales; family Lachnospiraceae; genus UBA3282. The sequence continues at coordinate 22,588 of JAAUZN010000042.1, read as the reverse complement.
AAGGCCATGCAGCGGGCACTGATCCAGTACCGCAATCCCGCCAATTATGAATTGGTGCGGGAAGCGTTGATAAAGGCCGGCAGGGAGGATCTGATCGGGTATGACAAAAAATGCCTGATCCGACCCAGACGGGGAGAGCAGAAGTTCTCGAAGAGTGCAGCAAAGAATAACGTACAGACCAAGAAAACAGCGCAAAAATCAAAGCATACTCAACATACCGCTGAGGCTGACAGACCGCCAAAGAAAAAGACCATCCGCAATGTGCATCGGAAAAAACAGTCTTGATAAAAGAAGTCTATATATCGAAAGCAAACGCATCAACCATAGAAAAGGAGAGCATCACATGAACATTGCCATTATCACAGGGGCCTCCTCCGGCCTCGGAAAAGAATTTGCAAATCAGTTGGATAAAAGCCTGGGCCATACAAATGAGATCTGGCTCCTTGGCCGCAATAAATCCGCCCTTAACGAGCTTGCGGAAAGCCTTCATCACAAGGCCAGAGCCATTGCCATCGACCTTTCCGAGGAAAAAGAACTGCGCCAGTTTGAGGAAGTGCTCATGATCCAAAATCCAAGGATCACGGTGCTTGTCAACTGTGCCGGGACAGGCAGCTACAAGCCTTTCTCCGAGCAGAGCCGTACGGAGATTGAAGCCATGCTGCAGGTAAATATTCTGGCTCTCACACGCATGACTTCCATCTGTCTGCCTTATCTGAAAAAGGGGAGCAGACTGCTTCAGATTGCCTCCGGCGCCGCCTTTGCACCCCAGAAAAACTTTGCGGTCTATGCGGCCTCTAAGGCATATGTTTACTCCTTTAGCAGAGCGCTGACACAGGAGATAAAGGAGCGGGGTATCCGTGTGACTACAGTCTGTCCCGGACCGGTGGATACGCCTTTCCTCGACCGCGCCTACGGGGATGTTTCCGAATTAAATCTGCTTAAGAAACTTACCATAACTGAACCTGCCCGTGTGGTGAAGAAAGCCATTGATGACTGCCGATGCGGGAAAAAGGTCTCTGTCTGTGGTCTGCCCATGGGGCTTTTGTATCTGGCTACACAGGGGATAGCAAACCTGAACCTGTTATAAGATTTTGTCATGTTACTGATTCAACTATCAGATGAATTAAAAAGTACCGCATTAGCTTGTATTTTCCCTGTGAAAAAGCTATACTGAATATGGCAAAAAAGAATATTAACACAGGGAACAAGAGATGACATGAAAAAATTATTAACGCCGAAAGGCAGCTATGGCTATTTACAAAATCGAAAACTCTACACGGCACTCAGAACAGTGCTTTTCTTTTTGCTCTCTATAGGGCTCTATGTGATCGGTCTGGTGAATACGGGCAGTAACAAAAACCTCCTCACGATAGTGGCGATCCTTGGGTGTCTGCCCGCCTGTAAGAGTGCAGTCAACTTCATCATCTTTCTGATGGCAAAGGGCTGCACCGAAGGTCTTTATCAGACGCTGAAGGACTATGATAACAAGTTGGATACTCTCTATGATCTGTACTTTACTTCCTACCAGAAAAATTATCCCATCAGCCATATGGCTCTGAAGGGCGGTATGCTCTGCGGCATCACAGAAAATCCCAGCTGTGACTGCCGTGCTGTGGAAAAGCACCTGGAACAGCTCCTTATGCAGGAGGGAATCAANGGTGTGACGGTTAATATCTTTTCTCANGAGGATAAGTATATTGACCGACTGAGTCGNTTGTTGNATATGGATGTGGATGAACATAANNACAGAGAAGGTATTCTACAGCTTCTGTATAATGTTTCCCTCTAGAGGTAAATAACATGTATCAACAGNAAATCACCGAGCGGGAGGCCGGGCAAAGGCTGGACCGTTACTTATATAAATTNCTGCCGGAGGCAGGCNCNGGCTTNCTNCACAAGATGCTTCGCAAAAANAACATTACCTTAAANGANNNAAAGGCNCAGGGAGGNGAANTNNTGGCTNCCGGAGATCAGNTNAAGNTGTTCTTTGCNGAGGANACNNTGCATAAGTTTATGGGCAAGGANCNGTCAAANNCTCACGANNCNAAAGAGAGNCTTCTNTGGCGGCAGGCNTACGAACGCTATGGNNATCTGCCNATNCTCTATGAAAANGAACANATCCTGCTGGTTGACAANCCTGCNGGGCTNTTAACGCAGAAGGCCGNTGAAACAGACCTTTCCNTGAACGAATGGCTTGCCGGTTANCTGNTTTCCAAAGGAGAACTGTCGGANGATTCNCCTGCCGCCTATAAACCGNCCGCCTGCAACNGGCTGGACCGCAANACCAGCGGNATCGTNTTATGTGCCAANTCTGTCCGGGGCGCCCAGCTTCTNGGGGATCTTTTGAAAGAGCGGACACTTCATAAGTATTANAGGCTCTANGTGAAGGGGNGTGTGNAAACNNCACAGACGATTGAGGGNTATCTTACGAAGGATGANGTTCACAATAAGGTGACGATCCNNAAANATCCTCCCGNCAANGAGCAGACGGCTTCTTATATTAAGACAAGATATCAACCTCTGAAGCAGGAGNCGGATAAGACNCTTCTNGAGGTGGANNTGATCACGGGAAAGCCCCATCAGATCAGAGCCCATCTGGCATCCATCGGGCATCCTCTGCTGGGGGATTATAAATACGGGGATAAAGCGTGGAATGACCGCTATAAAAAGGCCTGCCGGATCGAGACACAGCTTTTGCACGCCTGTCGGGTAGAATTCCCTGAACTGGAAGAGCCCTTTGCTGACTTAAGCGGGCGAGTCTTTTCGGCAGAAATGCCGCCTGTCTTTGCACAGGCAGCCGATATGACCTTTGACTGAACGGAGGCAGTGACTATGGCAACCTGGAACTCCCGCGGCCTGCGCGGTTCAACACTGGAGGATCTGATCAACAGAACCAATGAAAAATACCAGGAGCACGGACTGGCACTGATCCAGAAGGTGCCTACTCCCATTACGCCCATCAATATCGACAAGGAGAGTCGGCACATCACACTGGCCTACTTTGATCAGAAAAGCACGGTCGATTACATCGGTGTGGTACAGGGGATTCCTGTCTGCTTCGACGCCAAGGAATGTGCGGTGGACACCTTTTCTCTGCAAAACATCCATGCACATCAGGTACACTTTATGGAGCAGTTTGAAAAGCAGAAGGGCGTCGCCTTTTTCCTGATCTACTACACCCACAAGGACANTTTCTATTATCTGCCCTACGAAATGCTTCGATTTTTCTGGGATCGGGCACAGGAGGGCGGCAGAAAGAGTTTCCGATACGATGAGCTGAATCCGGAATATGTTCTGCCGAAAAAGCATGGCGTGCTGGTGCCTTATCTGGATATGCTGCAAAAAGATCTGGATGACAGGATAGAATAGTTTGACAAACCGATCGATATGCGATATAGTATAAAAAGTTTAGTTTGCTATCAAATTAGTGAGTTATCACTTTAAAGCGTTAAAGCGAGATTGGAAACGTGAGAAAGCAAACAAAAGTTTCAAAGCAAGATGAACCATAATTCAGAAATGAGGACAACATGAGCAGGAAACTGGTACATACCCCGGAGGGCGTCCGGGACATCTACGGAGATGAAAAGGAGAGGAAGACCATCGTGGAGGGACTTCTCTCGGAGAAGATCAGAGGGTACGGTTATCGGGACATCCAGACGCCAACTTTTGAATTTTTTGACGTTTTTTCTAAGGAGGTTGGCACTACGCCCTCCAAGGAACTCTATAAATTTTTTGACAAAGAGGGGAATACACTGGTTCTCAGACCGGACTTTACTCCCTCCATCGCACGCTGTGCGGCGAAATATTTCATGGATGAGGATGTGCCGATCCGGCTCTGGTATCAGGGCAATACCTTTTCCAACACCTCCAACTTGCAGGGGAAACTGAAGGAATCGACCCAGATGGGTGCGGAACTGATCGGAGACCCTTCCGTCTATGCGGACGCGGAGATGATCGCCATGACCATCGAGGCGCTTTTCCACGCAGGTCTGTCTGAATTTCAGATCAGCGTAGGCAATCTGGAATTTTTCAAGGGGATCTGTGCCCAGGCCGGACTGGATGAGGAGACAGAGCTGGAACTTCGGGAGTTTATCTCCGGCAAGAACTACTTCGGGGCGGAGGAACTTTTAGACAGCATCCATGCATCTGCTCAGGATAAGGAAGCGCTTCTTAAGGTGAGCGAACTCTTCGGTTCTGTAGATATTTTGCAGGAGGCAAAAAAAGCCGTCTCCAACGAGCGTTCTCTGGCTGCCATAGAGCGGCTGGAACGCCTTTATCAAGTACTTACTGATTACGGCGTGGAAAAATACGTTTCCTTTGACCTTGGAATGCTCAGTAAGTATAATTATTACACGGGCATTATTTTCAAAGGTTATACCTACGGCGTGGGCGACGCCATCGTAAAGGGCGGCCGTTATGACAATCTGCTGGCGCATTTTGGCAAAGAAGCTCCCGCCATCGGCTTTGTGATCGTGGTGGATGATCTGTTATCCGCCATGAACAGGCAGGGGGCAGCCATCGCCGAGCCGGAATCCTGCACCAACCTGTATTATACGGATGCCGACTTTACAGAAAAGCTTGCAGAAGCGCGCAGAATACGTTCCGAGGGCAGATCTGTGGCGTTACTGCCCGTCGGCGAAAAATAACAGAAGCCCGTGCTTCAGAACGGAAGGAAATCATGAGCGAAGAAAGATATTTGACATTTGCCCTGGGAAAGGGCCGTCTTGCCAATAAGACCATGGAACTGTTTGAAAAGATAGGCATCACCTGTGAGGAGATGAAGGATAAAAGCTCCCGCAAACTGATCTTTGTGAACGAGGAGCATAAGCTGCGTTTCTTCCTCGCAAAATCGCCGGATGTGCCCACCTATGTGGAGTACGGAGCGGCCGATATCGGCGTGGTGGGAAAAGACACCATCATGGAAGAGAACAGGCGGGTCTACGAGGTACTGGACTTAGGTTATGGGAAATGCCGCATGTGCGTCTGCGGCCCGGAGAGTGCAAAGGAGCTGCTGCAGCATCATGAGATGATCCGTGTCGCCAGCAAATATCCCAACATTGCCAAGGACTATTTCTACAATAAAAAGCACCAGACTGTGGATATCATCAAACTGAACGGTTCCGTGGAGCTGGGGCCGATCGTGGATCTGGCAGACGTGATCGTGGATATCGTGGAGACCGGTTCNACCTTAAAGGAGAACGGGCTNGGCGTTTTGGAAGAGATCTGTCCGCTGTCCGCCCGCATGATCGTCAATCAGGTGAGCATGCAGATGGAGACNGAGCGGATNCGGAAGCTGATACAGGATTTGAGAAGTCATTTATAGAGAGGAATCTTATCATGAAAGAATATAAAGGAATTATCATCGCATTGATNGCNGGNNTCTGNGCCATCATCTGCTGTTATGTTTTTTCCGGGAATCTGGTGGACTATAAAAGGACTTCCGGCAGCGGCGGTCTGACGGCTACCGGTTCCGCCAACTGTGATTTTGAGGCGGATCTGATCGTCTGGCGTGGCAGCTTTTCCAGAGAGGGAACAACCACCCAGGAAGCCTACCGCTCCATCAAAAAGGATGCCGAACTGGTGAAAAATTATCTNTTGCAAAACGGCGTGACGGAGGAAGAGATGGTATTTAGCTCCGTCAGCATCAGCCCCAACTGGGAGCATGAGTACAATGAAAACGGCGATCGACTGCGGGACTACATAGTAGGCTACGATCTCTATCAGAATGTNTCCATCACATCCTCGGATGTGGATAAGATTGAGAATATCTCCAGAGATATCTCCGGACTGATCGAATCCAATGTCCAGTTTGCGTCGGAGGATCCGGAATACTACTATACAAAGCTGGATGAGTTGAAACTTGAGCTGATCGAAGAAGCGACCCAGAATGCCAAGGACAGGATCGACCTGTTGGCGGNNGGNACNGGTGCAAATATTGGCGAGCTGTTGAACGCTAATCTGGGCGTTTTTCAGATCACCGCCCAGAACAGCAACACTGAATACAGCTACGGCGGCTATTTCGATACCAGCTCCCGGAAGAAGACCGCTTCCATCACCGTGAAACTGAATTATAGCGTAGACTAAATCGAGTTCAAAAAAGTTATGAGGTAAACTACTATGCAGAAAATAAAATTGACAGCCCAGACTCAGCAGGATATTCTGAATAACCTGTTNGAGCGAAGTCCCGGCAGCTACGGAAAATACGAATCTATAGTGGCGGATATTATCGCCAATGTGCGTAAAAAGGGCGANGAGGCAGTTTTTGACTACACAAGTCAATTTGACAAATGGAATATCAACGCGGACAATGTGCGTGTCACCAAGGAGGAGATCGACGAGGCTTTTGCGAGCATAGATGATGAGTTTATTCGTGTGATGCAGGATTCCGCTGCCAATATCACCGCTTTTCACGAAAAGCAGCGCCGCAACAGCTGGATCGACACCCGGACTGACGGCACGATCCTGGGACAGCGAATCCTGCCCATCGCCGCCTCCGGCATCTATGTGCCCGGCGGCAAAGCAGCCTATCCCAGCAGCGTATTGATGAATGCGATTCCCGCCAAAGTAGCCGGGGTCAAAAAGATCATCATGGCCACCCCCGCAGGGCCGGACGGCAAGGTAAATCCCGGCACACTGGCTGCGGCTAAGATCGCCGGCATAGACGAGATCTATAAAGTGGGTGGCGCTCAGGCCATCGCGGCTATGGCTTTTGGCACCCAGAGCATTCCCAAGGTAGACAAGATAACCGGACCCGGCAATATCTTTGTGGCACTGGCGAAAAAGGCCTGTTTCGGCCATGTGAGTATCGACTCTATCGCAGGCCCCAGCGAAATTCTGGTGATCGCCGACGAGACAGCCAATCCCCGCTATGTGGCCGCCGATCTGTTATCTCAGGCGGAGCATGACGAACTGGCAAGCGCCATTCTGATCACCACAAGCGAGACGCTGGCGGATCAGGTGACTGCTCAGATCGAGGGCTTTTTGCAGACGCTTCCCCGGGCCGATATCATACGGAAATCACTGGAAAACTACGGCTATCAGCTGATCGCGGATACCATGGAGGACGCTGTCAGCGCCGCAAATGCCATCGCCTCCGAGCATCTGGAGATCCTGACCAAGGATCCTTATGAAGTGATGACAAAGATTGAAAATGCCGGGGCAATCTTTATGGGAGAGTATTCCTCGGAGCCACTGGGCGACTATTACGCGGGACCGAATCATATTCTGCCTACCAACGGCACGGCGAAGTTCTTTTCCCCGCTCAGTGTGGATGATTTTGTAAAAAAGACCAGCCTGATATCTTATTCCAAAAAGGCTCTGGAAGAGGCCCACAAGGATATCGAGCTTTTTGCAGAGAGAGAAGGACTGAGCGCCCACGCCAATTCCATCCGGGTGCGGTTCGAGTAGAGAGGAGAATATTATGCCCAGAACAGCAGCCATAGAGCGGAACACAAAGGAAACGAAAATTAATGCCACACTGAATCTGGACGGATCAGGAAAAGGCGAGATATCCACGGGCATCGGTTTTTTTGACCATATGCTTGAGGGCTTTACGAAACACGGATTTTTTGATTTGACTCTACGAGTCAATGGTGATCTGCANGTGGACGGCCANCANACNGTNGANGATACCGGCATNGTGCTGGGGCAGGCCATCCGGGAGGCTCTGGGAGACAAAGCTGGAATCAAACGGTACGGCTCCTTCCTTCTGCCCATGGATGACGCGCTCTGTCTGTGCGCCATCGANNTGAGCGGNNGACCNTANCTGGCTTTCGACTGCACCTTCCCAACCGAGCGGGTGGGAGAGNTNGACACAGAGCTTGTGCGGGAATTTTTTTACGCGGTATCCTACAGCGCCGGCATGAATCTGCACCTTCGCATGCTGGACGGCACCAACGCCCATCACATGATCGAAGCCATGTTCAAGGCATTTGCCAANNCGTTAGACGAGGCGGTGTCCTTTGACGAGCGCATCCAGGGCGTACTCAGTACGAAAGGAAGTTTATGACAAAAGAAAGGGATGACAGCTATGGGTTATAAAAAATTTATCCCCTGTATTTATCTGTATAAAGGGAACGCGGTAAAGGGCTTTACGGACAGTACCATCGTAGATACGAATCCGGCGGCCTTAGGTAAATATTACAGTGACAATAACGCGGATGAGCTGATTGTCTACGACATGTCTGAGGGCGATGCTGCCCATGAGGAGGCGTTGGACATCATCAAGGCGATCTGCAGCGAGGCGGAGATTCCCGTCATTGGCGCCGGAAACGTAAAGCGCATGGAGGATATCAAGAAGCTGCTCTATGCGGGCTGCAAAAAAGCCGCTCTCAACTATTCCAAGCCCGGCAACATCGAGATCACGGCGGAGGTTTCCCAGAAATTCGGCAAGGACAAGATCGTGGCCTGCGTGACGGAAGCCGACAGCATCACCCGAAACGAGGCGCTGATCGAGGAGTATATCGGAGAGATCATTTTAGTGCGGGAAACCTGTTTAAAGGAGTCCATCTCCGTTTCCCCTTTCCCCATGATCGCCTCNGTGCCTGAGGTCTCTCTGGATAAGATCATGGAAATTCTGTCAAACGACAATATCTGCGGCATCTCCGGCAAGGCCATCAATGAGAATGCCAAAGAGCTNCTTGCGATCAAGGCGCTCTGCCAGAATAATGACATTGCCGTGAANACNTTTGAACCCGCCATTCCCTGGGAGGAGTTTAAGCTGAATTCCGANGGGCATGTCACCGTNGTNGTNCAGGATTACAAGACCGATGANGTATTGATGGTNGCCTANATGAACGAGGAAGCCTATCAGATGACCTTNAAGACGGGCAAAATGACATATTATAGCAGAAGCCGGCAGGANCTGTGGGTCAAGGGCGAGACCAGCGGTCACTACCAGTATGTGAAATCCCTGACCGCCGACTGCGATAAGGATACGATCCTGGCAAAGGTTTCCCAGATCGGCGCGGCCTGCCATACCGGCTCTCATTCCTGCTTTTTCAATGAGATTATGGCTAAGGAGTACGATGAATCAAACCCGCTCAAGGTNTTTGAGCAGGTATTTGCCGTCATCANGGACCGCAAGATCCATCCCAAGGAAGGGTCATATACCAATTACCTCTTTGATAAGGGCATCGATAAGATCCTGAAAAAGTTGGGAGAGGAGGCTACAGAGATCGTGATCGCCGCTAAAAATCCAAACACCAACGAGATCAAATACGAAATTTCGGATTTTCTCTATCACATGATGGTCTTGATGGCNGANAAAAACATCACCTGGGAGGAGATCACATCGGAATTGGCAAAACGTTGATTTTTCGTTTTAGAGCAGACAGAGCGTACCCTTTNGGGTGCGTTCTTTTTTTTGCAGGATTCCCATTCTTNTTTGAGGTTCTATGCTGTCCCGATTTCCAATATAATAAACCAGAATGACCATCTGATAATAGAAAGGAATCATCGTTTTATGGATAAAAAGGCAACACCGGAGAAAAGAATGGAGCTTGCCCGGTTTATCCGGGAACAAAATATGGGGAATCGCTGGAGGCTCCGGCAGAGAGAGCAGATTCTCTACGGAAAAGAAATGCAGCCGCCNCTGTATGATAAAAATCCCTTCGCCGAGCCGGGCGGCTACAATGCCCTGACAGGCGGAAACGAACTGCCANGCACCGCNACAGGGAGCTTTAAATACCGNATGACGCTGGCTGTGCTCCTGTTCGTAGGATTTTTGCTCTGTGACACGAATCAGGGNAAGATACTGACTTTCAGCACCAATGAAGTCTATGAGATGATCCAGGCGGACAGCCTGCATCTGTATGACGGATCGGAAAACGCGGTGATGGAAGANCTTTCCGGATTATTCGAGTAGCANCCTGTNCGTGCGTCAACGCTTTGACTTTGCCGGATAACTTCGTTATACTGTAATTAAATACAGAATAAGGAATTTGAGATAAAATGAGAAANACAGCTTTATGCGACGATATTCTGCTGCGCGTGGAAAAACCGGCCCGCTATATCGGCAATGAAGTCAACTCCGTTATAAAGGATAAGAATAAAATTGCCCTTCGGTTTGCCATGTGTTTCCCTGACGTCTATGAGATCGGTATGTCTCATCTGGGCATCCAGATCCTATACAGCATGATGAACGATTGGGAAGATGTGTGGTGTGAGAGAGTATACTCTCCCTGGACNGATCTGGATCAGATCCTGCGGGAAGAAAATATCCCGTTGTTCTGTCTGGAATCTCAGGAACCGATCCGGGAAATGGACTTTTTAGGCATCACCCTGCAATANGAGATGTGCTATACGAATATCCTGCAGATACTGGATCTTTCGCAGATTCCGCTACTTGCCGTGGATCGTGACGATACCATGCCCATCGTGATCGGCGGCGGGCCCTGTACCTATAATCCGGAGCCTATCGCGGATTTTTTCGATCTGTTCTATATCGGAGAGGGAGAGACCATGTACCGTTCCCTGTTTGATCTGTACCTGGAGAATAAAGCCTCCGGCGGCAACAGAGTGGATTTTTTGAAAAAAGCGGCTCGGCTGCCCGGTATCTATGTCCCCCAATTTTATGAAGAGATCTACAATGAGGACGGCACCATCCGGGAGCGCCGCAAGCTTTACGACCAGGCACCGGATACCATTTTAAAGGAAATTGAANCAAAACTGTCCGATGCACCATATCCGGCAAAGCCCGTGGTTCCCTTTATCAAGGTCACACAGGACCGGGTGGTTTTGGAGATTCAAAGGGGCTGTATCCGGGGATGCCGCTTTTGTCAGGCTGGACAGATTTATCGGCCGGTCAGAGAGCGCGATGTGGACAAGCTGAAAGAATCTGCCGTTGTTATGTTGAAAAATACAGGCCATGAGGAGATTTCCCTGAGTTCTTTGAGNTCCAGCGATTACTCCCGNCTGAACGAACTGCTGGATTTTCTCATNGAGGACTGTGATCGGAAACACATNAANATTTCNNTNCCNTCCCTGCGGATCGACGCCTTTTCTCTGGATGTGATGAGCAAGGTGCAGGATGTGAAAAAGAGCAGTCTTACTTTCGCGCCGGAAGCCGGCAGTCAGCGGCTCCGTGATGTNATCAACAAGGGATTGACCGAAGAAGTCATTTTNAAAGGNGCAACNNTNGCNTTCGAGGGCGGNTGGACCCGCGTAAAGCTGTATTTTATGCTGGGACTGCCCACAGAGACAGAAGAGGATATTCTGGGCATTGGGGATCTGTCCAACAAGATCGCTGCGGCCTTTTTTGAGACCGTCCCCAAGGACAAGCGGGTAAACGGCAAGGTACAGATCGTGGCAAGCACCTCCTTCTTTATTCCCAAGCCCTTTACGCCGTTCCAGTGGGCGCCTATGTGCACCAAAGANGAGTTTNTGGACAAGGCGCACCTGACCATGCAGGGCATCAAAAGCCAGTTAAACCAGAAGAGCATCAAATACAACTGGCACGANGCNGATGTGAGCGTNCTGGAGGGNGTTTTCGCAAGAGGCGACNGAANAGTNGGCAANGCCATTCTGGAAGCCTATCNCAGAGGCTGTCTCTTTGANTCCTGGAGCGAGTATTTCCACAANGATCTGTGGNTGGAGAGCTTCGACGCCTGCGGCCTNGACATCGGNTTTTACACCACNAGAGANCGGGCNGACGACGAGATNTTCCCCTGGGATTTCATCGACTGCGGCGTGACAAGAGAGTATCTTTTGCGGGAGTGGAAAAAGGCGCAGGGACAGACAGTAAGCCCCAACTGTAAGGCACAGTGTCAGGGCTGCGGCGCGAACCGGTTTGGNGTGGGTGTCTGCTATGAGGGGCANCCGTAGTATTTGCATTTGCCGACTTTAAGNGATATACCTGTAAAAAGAATATTTNGTTGCGGTTTGAACCGCACCACACGTAACAATATTTCTAAGAAAGAGAGGACAANACAATGCAGTTTGAACAATTACAGAAAGATATGATCGCCGCCATGAAGGAGCGGAACAAAGTGCGCAAGGACGCCATATCCGCATTGGTTTCTGCAGCCAAGAAGGTTGCCATTGATGAGGGTACCCGGGACAATATCACGGAGGAGATCGTGGATCGTGTGATCTTGAAGGAAATCAAGACGGTGAAGGAGCAGTTGGATAGCTGTCCGGACTCCCGCGAGGATCTGCGTCAGGAGTATCAAGCCAGATATGATATTTTTCAGGAATATGCGCCGAAAATGATGTCCGCCGAGGAAGTGGAGACATTTTTGACGGAAAAATACGCTGATCTGTTAGCACAGAAGAATAAAGGACTGATCATGAAGACCGTTATGCCGGAGTTGAAAGGCAAAGCGGANGGAAGNGTGATCAATCAGGTGGTGGCAAAACTCTGCCAGTAGACAATATTTCGTCTCATAAGCCAATTAAGAGGTAATCTATGAAAGTCAGGATCAAATTCGCCAAATACGGCGTTATGAAATTTATCGGTCATCTGGATATGATGCGCTTTTTTCAGAAAGCGATNCGGCGNGCNGACATCGACGTGCGCTACTCGGAAGGATTCAGTCCCCACCAGATCATGTCCTTTGCCGCACCTCTTGGCGTAGGGATCGAGAGCTTCGGTGAATATCTGGATATCGAAGTGCTCTCCATGGATTCTCCCGAAGCCATGNGNCANGCCTTAAATAACGTGATGGTGGATGGGGTAGAGATTTTGTCCGTGAATGTTCTGCCGGATCAGGCAAAAAACGCCATGGCAAGCGTGGCGGCGGCTTCCTATCAACTTGCAATGAAAGAGGGATCTTTCCCCATTGATGATCTGGCAGAAAAACTACAGGCTTTCTACGACCAGGAAACCATTCCCTACACCAAGGAGACCAAAAAGAGCGTGATAGAACTGGATCTCAAACAGGGCATCTATGAGCTTGGTGTGAATGAGGAAGGGGCTGTCCATATGCTGGTCAACGCCAGCAGCAGCGGCAATATCAAGCCTACCATGATTTTCGAGAAATTCTGCCAGTTTGCAGGCTGTGAGATACCTGCTTCCGCCATCCAGGTGACAAGACTGGAAATCTACACAGACCTTGCCAAAGAAGGCGAGAAACGGCATCTCGTACCGCTTCAGGGCTTTTGAAGCGAAGGATATCCTTAAAGACATGATTTTACACAGGAGTACGGTTATAGATATGAGAGAATTTACCAAAAATATTTCCATCAAAAAACTATTTTTTAATCATTGCTTTTTTAATAACGCTACAAAGTTATCCTGGCTGGAAAGCATACTTTTATCCGTATTGATCGGATTCTATACTAAAAACGTTCTTCTTGGCCTCGGAATTTGCTTTGTCCTCATTATTCTGGAAAGCATACCGCTGTTCAGCGTTGTCTATATATTGCTGTTTTCTCTTATGGAATCCCTGTTTATATTCAGGATCATTACCCAGTATTTGCCAATAAACCAAAGCAGTCTGATCGCGTTATTTGTTTTTTTCCTTTTAGTGGAGATGCACAAAACCTATGGACAAATAAACTGTACAGCACTTGGATATGCTATGATTTTATTTGAGGAGATGTTAATTGCCGGTTTAATATATTCTCTTAACCATACGATACAACTGTCAATTATTCTGATATTAACGGCTGTTTTCTTCCTGTCATGTATCTTTTTTTGTAGAATGATCGCAATATGTCTGCTGACAATCGCCTCTGTCGGATTAGTTTATTTTTATGGACAACAATTTTTAGATCACTCCAGTGTCATTTTGTTTTCTATTCTACTCCTTTTTTATTTTTGCACTGTATATTTATGGGCATATCTGGGAAATGATTATATTGGATTCTATCGGCAAAAAAAATTCCAAAAATTGCTGGAGGCGAAAATGAATGAATTTCCCGATATNAAAAGCAGAATGTATGAAAAATATCCGGTTCTTCCGGGACAATACCAGTATTATCAGACTTCCGTTTGCAGTAACAGCGAAGAGAGACGGGAATTTGACACAGATTGGAAGCACTATCTGATCTACCTGGATTCCTCAACGCACAACATCACCTTTAACCAGTTTTTTGAAAAGCAAAAACTATATCAGATACGGCGGTACAAACAAAATCCTTATAGAGTAAACATACGCCATTCTGCCAAGCCAAAAAATCAAAGCAGCGGTAAGCCGGATATGCAAGTTGGCAAAGTGAATGGCACTTCCTATTTTGCGGGCGTAAACGATATGAAATCCCTCAAAAAAAGATATCGCGATCTGCTAAAAATATATCATCCCGATAACCAGAACGGCGACTCTTCCGTTTCCAGACAGATTCAAGAAGAGTATGATGCCTTATCCAAAAAATATCAGTCATAAGAAAATTTCAAGGGCTATAATGACATAGTCCTTGAAATTTTTTGCGAAAAAACTTGACCTTCCACCTTGTGGAAGCCTTATTCTGAAAGCGTCAGAGGAAGGAAATGCTTTGGAAAGGAGGATGACATGAAGATCAACGAAGTGGAACAGCAGGTTGGCGTCTCCAAGAAAAATATCCGCTTTTATGAACAGCAGGGGCTGTTACATCCGAAGCGGAACAGTGAGAACAGCTACCGGGAATACGATGAGACGGATGTTTTGCTTCTAAAGAAAATAAAGCTTTTACGAAAGCTTTCTCTGCCTATTGAGGAGATCAGAAAGATCCAGAGAGGAGACCTGCTCCTCACGGATGCCCTGCAAAGACAGCTTATTGTGTTGGAGCGGGAGCAGACGAATCTTGCAGAGACCGCCGGGCTGTGCCGCCTGATCCTGGAGGAGGATTGTCTCTACCAGACGCTTTCCCCTGATCAATATCTGGAAAGGATGGTGGAAATGGAAGAGAAAGGAACAAAATTCAAAAATGTGTCAAATGATACCATCAGAAAAAAGCGTGGCTCGATCATAGCAGCCGTTGTCTTTATTCTGATCATGTTCGCGTTTGTCGGCATACTTATCTGGGGTTATACACAGGATCCGATCCCGAACCTGTTATTCGGACTGTTCCTGCTGATACCCATCGTATTTGTATTAGCCGTTATCATTGCGCTTTTGCAGCGCATCAAAGAATTAGAAGGAGGAGAAGAAGATGCTGCTCGTAAATACTGATTATATTTCCGGAAAGGAACTGGAAACTTTAGGGATTGTCAAAGGAAGTATTGTACAGACTAAGAACTTCGGCAAAGATTTTATGGCTGGGATCAAGACCCTGGTCGGCGGTGAAGTCAAAGAGTATACGGATATGCTCAATCAGGCAAGGCAGATTGCCGTAAAGCGTATGGTGGACGAGGCGCAGTCTCTGGGCGCCGATGCGGTGGTCAATGTGCGCTATGCGTCCTCCTCTGTCATGCAGGGTGCCGCGGAGGTGATCGCATACGGCACAGCTGTAAAATATAAAAATTAAATGTTTTACGCTATCGCAGTAGGGAACTTTTTGATATAACATATATCACAAAAGTTCCCTAAAAGTTTCCATTCTGTGCTATACTGATTCCATGACATCATCCAAAGGTAAAATTCTAGTTATAGAATATAAGGAAAAACTGCTCGCCCTGCTCCTAAGGGACAATCAGATTCTGTCGGCACAGGTCTGTGAGTCTGCCGCCCACGCGGTGGGCAATGTCTATGTGGGCAGNGTACAGAGCGTTTCTGAGAATATCGGGGCTGCTTTTGTGGACCTTGGGCAGGATTACCTCACTTTTCTGCCCCTTACCGAGGCAAAGCATGCTCTTGTTACAAATCGCAGGCCGGATGGCCGGTTGAAAGTGGGAGATGAGCTTCTGGTTCAGCTTGCCAAAGAGCCAATGAAAACGAAGCTTGCCGGTGTGACCACCAGACTTTCTCTGCCTGGACAGTATGCTGTAGTGGGTATGCGCTCCGTTTCTGAGAAGGAAAGTCGGGTTCAGGTTTCCTCCAAGTTATCAGACAAACAGCAGGAGCATTTTCGCAGTCTGGAAGCGTTGNAGGCGATCGCCGAAAAACACTGTCTGATCGTCAGGACAAACGCAGCCGCCCTGAGCGAGGAGACGCCTCTGCTTGCGGANGCGGAGAGCCTTTCCCAGACTCTCACGCATCTTCTGGAGATTGCTCCCTCACGCACCTGTTACAGCTGTCTGTACCGCAGCAAGCCNGATTATGCNGTTTTCGTGGAAAATGCCTATCGAGACGAGTACGACGAGGTGATCACCGATCTGCAGGAGGTTTACGATGCATTGGACGATCTCTGCCGGGACGCGGACATTCCCCTGCGATTTTACGAGGATTCCCTCCTGCCGCTTTACAAGCTCTATGCCGTGGAAAGCCGTATGCAGGAGCTGCTTGCAAGAAAAGTATGGCTGAAATCCGGCGGCTATCTTGTCATAGAGCCTACGGAGGCTCTGATCTCCATCGATGTCAACACAGGGAAGTGTGAGAGNGGTAAAGACAAAGAAGAGACCTTCCTTCGCATCAANCGGGAAGCCGCCGAGATGATCGCCCTGCATCTGCGGGCNAGNAANCTGTCNGGCATCATNCTGGTNGANTTTATCAATATGAAAANNAAGGCAAANGANNCNGNNCTTTTNGAGNATATGCGNNNTCTNNTNAAAAAGGATCCCATNCCGGCAAAAGCGCTGGATATGACACGNCTGGGGTTAATGGAACTGACCCGAAAGAAGATCGCACCGAGTCTGGCACAGCAGCTTCGCCAGGACAGAAAGGAAGAGACGATATGAAGCTTTTACATATGGAAAAGGTGAAGGATGGCAGATATCTGAAAAACTATGAGCTGACTTATCTGAACAAGGCCGGGCGGGAAAAGAAATACGAGATNGTCAGCAGAGGTGATATCCCGAGCCCTGAGGCTCTGGGCAAAAAGGTCAGCGGTGTTTCTATCGTTGCCTATTATGAGGATAAAATGCTTTTGCTAAAAGAGTTTCGCATGGGCGTAAACCGGGATATCTATAATCTCTGCGCCGGCATGCTNGAAGCNGGAGAGTCCCTGGAAGAGTGCATCCAGAGAGAGCTCTACGAGGAGACCGGTCTTTCTTTAAAAAAGATTCTGACCATCCTGCCGCCTTCTTTTGCCGCGGTAGCCTTCTCCGATGTCAAAACCCAGATCGCTTTTGTGGAAGCGGAAGGCAATTTTGAAGATCACACCTCCGAAAATGAACAGATTAGCGCAAAATTCTATACGAAAGAAGAGGTGAAGGAGCTGTTGGAGACGGAAGAATTCAGNTCCCGCGCTCAGATGGCCGCTTACTTTTTTGCAAGAAATCTGTCATGCTGATTTGCTATGACTCATCCAGTCAATTTCTTNGAAAAGCCTGATGATTACTGACATTTTTAATTATCCGCNAACAACTACAGAAAGGAATCATTTTCTTTGAATACGGAAAAAAAGAAAGAAAAGTTTATTTTGTCGCTTATATCCTTCATGATTTTGTGTTTGATGCTGCTCTTTGATCAATATACCAAGCGTCTTGCCGTCGCCCGTTTGAAGGGTCAGGCGCCCTTTGTACTGATCGACCGGGTGCTGGAATTCAATTACCTGGAAAATACGGGGGCAGCCTTCAGTTCCTTTTCCGGGAAACAGACCTTTTTGATCCTGTTGACGACTCTGGTGATCCTCCTGCTTCTCTGGAAGTATGTGACCCTTCCTGTGATCCGCCGTCTTTTGGGAATGCGGTTTTGTATACTGCTTATCTTAAGCGGGGCAGTGGGCAATCTGATTGACCGGGTGCTCAACCGCTATGTGGTGGATTTCATTTATTTTGTACCCATAGATTTCCCGAAATTCAACGTGGCGGATATCTACATTACTGTGGGAGTAGCCCTGTTGGCAGTGCTTTTGTTTTTTTATTACACGGAGGAGGAGCTGGATATCCTGTTTCGTCTGAAACCGTGAGAAAGAAGGCGTTATCGTGTTTTTTCCTGGTATGAAATTTACAATTGAATCCCACAGAACGCCGGAGGCGCTTCTTTCGCGTCTGCGGTCCGTCACCGACTTATATGAAGAAGGCTATTTAGACATTTTCCAGTATTCTCTTGACGAGGACAAGAAGATAGACCCGGACTTTAAGGGTGTGGTGAGAGAGACTGACTTTAAGATCATTCCGCGGATCGGAACCTTTGTTTGGTTCGGGATAAACTTTCAGCTGAAAAACTCCTTCCTGCCCATGATCGTTGGCCGGTTACACCAGGAAAATAGTCAAACGACCGTGGAGATCAAAATGCGCCTGATGTGGCATATCATTCTCTTTTTGGTTATCTGGTTCGCCGGAACAGGTTTTGCCTTTCTGGCCGGCCTGCTTGCTGCAATAACGGGCGACGGCATAGAGGGCGCTGTCGTGGCCGCCGGGATGATTCTGTCCGGACAGCTTCTGATGAGAGTCGGTTTTTACCCTTCGGCAAAACTGGCACGCCAGAAGCTGGAGACTCTTTTTCGGATGTAGAGAACCCTGAAAATAAATTTCAGTTGACAAATCTCCAAAAACTGGTTATGATATTTGAGTATGCCGCATAACGAGGTAGAAGTATGCCATTTTGGCATCACCACAGTTAGCGAGTAAATGGACGCAAGTCCATGAATAGGAGGTGCGCAGAAATGTACGCAATCATTGCAACTGGCGGAAAACAGTACAAGGTATCCGAGGGCGACGAGATCAGAGTAGAAAAGCTCGACGTCGAGGTAGGCGCTACTGTTACATTCGATCAGGTGATCGCTGTAAGTGACAAGGATCTCAAAGTTGCAGGCGATGTGGCCGGCGCAACCGTAACCGGAACTGTTACGGCTCAGGATAAGGCTCGTAAAGTCATCGTCTACAAGTATAAGAGAAAAACCGGCTATCACAAGAAGAATGGCCACAGACAGCCTTACACGCAGATTAAGATCGACAAGATCAATGCGTAATGACAAAGATCACCATTTATAGAACCCGGTCGGGAGAATATCAGAAATTTATCTGTGACGGCCATGCGGGCTATGCAGAACGCGGAAACGACATTGTCTGTGCCGCAATCTCCGCCCTAGTGATAAACACCGTGAACTCTCTGGAAGAGATCGCTAAGGAGCCGATACAGGTAGAAACCGACGAAGAGTCAGGCAGGATCAGTTGTTCCTTTTTAAAGCAGCCCCTGCAGAAAAGCTCTGTCGTGCTCATGGATTCCCTGACACTGGGACTGAGCCATATCACGGCGCAGTACGGGAAAAAACACTGTAAATTGACATTTGAGGAGGTGTAATACCATGTTAAATATGAACCTTCAATTTTTTGCACATAAGAAGGGTGTCGGTTCCACCAAGAACGGTCGTGATTCCGAGTCCAAGAGATTAGGTGCAAAGAGAGCTGACGGACAGTTCGTCAAGGCAGGAAACATCTTATACAGACAGCGTGGGACCAAGATCCATCCCGGTATCAATGTAGGGATCGGCGGGGATGATACATTGTTTGCTAAGGTGGACGGTGTGCTTCGTTTCGAGAGAAAAGGAAGAGACAAGAAGCAGGCTTCCGTTTATCCTGTAGAGAAGTAAGAACCTTAAGACGGGCTCCGAACATTCTGATGTTTGGAGCCTTTTCTTACGATTTTCGGAGAATACAATTATGTTTGCAGACCGAGCGAAAATCTATGTAAAAAGCGGAAAAGGCGGGGACGGACATGTCTCCTTCCGCCGGGAAAAATATGTGCCAAACGGCGGCCCCGACGGCGGAGACGGCGGCAATGGCGGCAGTGTCTATTTCGAAGTGGACGAGGGCTTAAATACCCTGACCGATTTCAGGCATATCCGTAAATATGCAGCAAAAAACGGGGAAGAGGGCGGCAAGAAAAACTGTGCCGGTAAAAACGGCGAGGATATCACCATCAAAGTACCGGAGGGCACCGTCATCCGTGAGGCCGAGAGCGGTAAAGTCATCACCGATATGTCCGGTGATAACCGTCGTTTTCTCCTGCTCAAGGGCGGGCGCGGCGGCAGCGGCAACCAGCACTACGCCACCAGCACCATGCAGGCTCCAAAGTATGCGCAGCCCGGCCAGCCGGCACAGGAACTTGAGCTTCTTTTGGAGCTTAAGGTGATCGCTGATGTTGGCCTGGTAGGCTTTCCCAACGTGGGAAAATCTACCTTTTTATCCAAGGTGACAAACGCAAGGCCCAAGATCGCCAACTATCACTTTACCACCTTAAATCCCAATCTGGGCGTGGTGGACCTAGAGGATGCCAAAGGCTTTGTGATTGCCGACATTCCGGGCCTTATCGAGGGCGCCTCGGAGGGCGTCGGTCTGGGTCATGAATTTCTGCGCCACATCGAGCGCACCAGACTGATCGTGCATATCGTGGACGCTGCCTCCACCGAGGGGCGTGACCCCATTCAGGATATTTATGCCATCAATAAGGAACTGGCAGCCTACGACGAAAATCTTGCCGGCCGCCCCCAGATCATCGCCGCCAATAAGATCGATATGATCTACGAGGGAGACGAGGATCCTGTCGCGGCGATCCGGGCGGAATTTGAGCCCCAGGGTATTCCTGTCTACGCCATATCCGCCATCAGCGGTAAAGGCGTCCGGGAGCTTTTGTACGCCATCAATAATCAGTTGGAGAAGCTGGGAGACAAGCCTCTTGTCTTTGAACAGGAGTTTTTCCCGGAGTATCATTTTGACATCGAAAAAGAGCCCTTTACGGTTGTCTACGACGAGTCTGCCGACGAGTATGTGGTGGAGGGACCCCGCATTGAAAAAATGCTCTCCTACACCAATTTAGAGTCTGAGAAGGGCTTTAAGTTCTTCCAAGACTTTATGCGCAAGCAAGGCATTCTGGAACAGCTTGAGGCGCTTGGCATCGAGGAGGGCAGTACCGTCAGGATGTACGGGCTTTCCTTCGATTACTACAAATAAGGAGATATTTTATGGAACTGACCAGCAAACAACGCGCCTACTTAAAAAGTCTGGCAAACAGTCTGGATCCTATCTTCCAGGTGGGAAAGTCCAGTCTGACACCGGAATTTACCGAATCCGTAGGCGACGCTTTCAACACCAGAGAGCTTCTTAAGATCGCCGTTTTAAAAAACTGTGCGGATGATCCGCGTGAGATCGCGCAGGCAGTGGCGGAACGCACCCATTCTCAGGTGGTACAGGTGATCGGCAAAAAGATCATCCTATATAAGCCCGACAAAAAGAATCCCAAGATCGTACTGCCAAAGTCATAAAGGAGCGAACAGATGAAACGGATCGGCATCATGGGCGGCACCTTTAATCCCATCCACAACGGTCATCTGGCCATTGCTGAAAAAGCAAGAGAGCAGTTTTTGTTAGAAAAGGTATTGTTTATTCCAAGCGGCGTCCCCTATATGAAGGATCTGAAGGCTGTACTCCCGGTCTCTGTCCGATGTGAGATGACAGCCGCGGCTATCTCAGGAAAACCTTATTTTGAGTTGTCTGATATAGAGACTGCGGATGCGGCACAGGGGAAAAACACGTACACCTATGAAACGCTGCAAAAGCTGAAGACAGCTGATCCCGAAGCCGCTTATTATTTCATTTTGGGCGCTGACAGCCTGTATGATATGGAGCACTGGAAAAATCCCGACTTGATCTTTCAATATTGTACGGTTCTGGCGGCTGTGCGGGGCGAGGAAAAAGAAGCCTCACTGCATAAGAAGCTTGCCGGGCAGATACAGTATTTACAGGAAAAATATCACGCCTCCATTGCCATGCTTAAGATGGAGGGTATGGAGCTTTCCTCCACTCAGATCAGAAAATGTGTCAAGGAAGGAAAATCCAATCAGAATATGGTGCCGGAAGCGGTTGCTGCTTATATTCAAGAGCACCATCTCTATGAATGATCGTAATACCAGATAGAAAGGATATTGCGCCATGAGTCCAAAACGTAATTTAACAGAAACGGAAAAGCTTCGTCAGGCGATGGAAAAAGAATTGTCCTCCGGACGTTATATTCATACCCTTGGTGTGGCTTACACGGCTTCCTGTCTGGCGATGGCACATGAGGAAGACATGGAAAATGCCATGATCGCCGGGCTTTTACATGACTGTGCCAAAGGCATGCACGGCTCCGAGCAGGTGGCGATCTGTGAGAAAGCCCGTATCCATATGTCCGCGGTGGAGCGCAGTAATCCCTCAGCACTTCTGCACGCAAAAGTGGGCGCCTATCTGGCAGAACATAAATACGGTGTGACACAGCCTGACATTATAAATGCCATTCGCTATCATACCACAGGACGTCCGGACATGAGCAAGCTGGAAAAGATCGTGTATATCGCAGATTACATCGAACCCGGCAGAAAGCCCCTTGCCGATATGGAGATGATCCGGCGGATCGCCTATCAGGATCTTGACTGGACCATGGAAAAAATACTGGCAAACACCCTCGCCTATCTGCAGACGACAGACGGTCAGATAGACGATATGACTGCCAAAACCTATCAATTTTACAAAAGAACATAAAAATTAGAAAAGAAAGGCATGGTTGACACTCATATGAACACAAAGGAAATCGCACTTTTAGCCATAGATGCGCTGGAGGATAAAAAGGCGGAGGACATCCGCATCATTGATATCAGCGAAATTTCTACGATTGCCGACTATTTTATCATCGCAGACGGCAGCAATAAGAGT
>JAAUZN010000041.1 GCA_014804565.1 Lachnospiraceae bacterium | reverse complement strand
ACCACTGTCAAAATCCACAGAAGAAAGGCTGTAATCTCCCGCGAAAGCTCCGTTTCCCAGACTCTTAAGCCCCAGGCCGACAGAAACACTCTTTAAAGAAGGACAGCCCGAAAAAGCCGCGTTCTCGATCACTTCCACAGAATCCGGCACCGTCACACTCTCCAGATAATCACAACCAGAAAAAGCCCTCGCGCCGATAACCTCCACCGAATCCCCCAAGGTGACACGGCGCACATGGTCATTGCCCGCAAAGGCTTCCGCCTCGATCTTTTTTACCTGATTGGAAACAGACACGTCCTCTGCCGTGCCGTTATATTTAATCAATGTAGTTCCATCCATCTGAAAATCAGATGTGGAGGAGGAATCCTCCGCCTCGACATCTGCTACAGGAATCTGTGTCACGACGATCGCTGTCACCAAAAACAACGTGCCGATCAGCTTTCTTATTGTTCTTCCCATAGGACACCCCCTGGGCTCATAAGTCCCTTACGCTCATACTGCCGCTTTCGCCGCCACCTTTTTATCCTTCTTCATAAACAGAATGATGGACAGGCAAGCCAAGCCAAGCGATAAGAACCACTTCGGATGAATCGGATCACCGGTCTTAGGCGTCACATCCAGCATGCCTTCTACCAGGTTCCCCGTATCCACATAAATCGTATAAGGCGAGAAGTGCGTCGCCCGGAAACGAATACACGGTACACCGTTTATCGTCGTAAAGCTTTCATTCAGGCTCTCCAGCTGGTCACCGCCTACCACTGCACCAGCCATATTGTTTCCGCCATATGCCACCAGAGAATCCGGAATCGGGATCGTGATGTCTACAGACAATCCTGTGGTATCCGTAATCTTTGTAGTGCCGGTAGAATCATAGAGACTGATATCCATCGCATAGTACAGGATATTGTCCAAAGTACCGTACTTGTTGGTGAGCGCTGCCGCTACCGCGCGGGTCGCCTCATCGGTCTCGGAAATTTTCACGATAAAGTTATCCGTGGAACCATTGGTGGTCGCCGTCGCCAGATCTCTGTTGGAGATACCCGGCTTCTCGATATCCACTCTGGTATTGCCATTACCGCCGTCGGTAGACGTTGAAGTACCGCCGTTTGGCGTTGTTGCCGCAGCCGTTGTGGTATCCGCCACATAGTTTGCCTTCACCGTCACGTTATTGGAAGGCATCGTAAAGGTGGTAGACGTCATGCTCACGCTTGCCAATGTGACACCGTTAGACTCCGTCGTCCACTTGTCAAATCTCATGCCTGCAGCCGGTATGCTCGCTGAAATAACAACCGTCGTGCCCGGTGCATAGCTGCCGGAACCGCTTCCGTTCTCCACGAATACCGTGTACTGTCCCGCTCCGGAAGTGCCGGAGGTGGTACTGGTGGAACTGCTGGAAGTAGAGCTACTTGTGGAGCTGCTGCTACTGCTGTTTGACGAGTTCCTACTGCTGTTCGAAGAGTTGCCGCTGGTATTACCGGAATTGCCGCTGGTCGTACCGCTGCTGGTGTTCGTGGAACCGCCGCTGGTCGGCTCGCCGCCGGAACTTGCTTTGTAAAGCACAATGATAGACATATTTCTGTCGATCACCGTATCGACGGTCCAGTTATCACTATAGCCGAAAGGCTCATAACCTGTCTGTGATTTATGTGTCGGAGGATCCCATCCTAAATCCGCAAAGCTCATGCCTGCGTCCACATAAAACTTACCATCAGCGCTTGCGCCTCTGCCGCCCGGCAGCAAGGAACCATCTACGCCATCATAAAACTCTACAACATACTGTCCGTTCGCTGTAGCGCCATTTGAGTCGTACTGCGCAATAAAGGTGGTCAAATCCTCTTCAATCGGGTCTGACAGCGTTATCCGCACATTCTCGGAATTAAACGCCAGCCACTCCCCGTTAAAGGTATATCCGGGTCTGTGATTCGTCTCATATAACTTCTGGGCTTCCTCAGGCTCTCTCGCGTAGAGTTTTTCTCCATCCTTGCGCTCAAGCTCCTGTGTCTGTCCGACCTGCGTGCCATCATAATCGAAGAACTTCACGCGGTAAGACCCAAGCTCTCTGAACTCCACGGGCGGATGATACCGGTCCGCATAACGCTTCGCTGCAGAATCTATGTATGACCTGATGATCACACCATTCTTCGGTGAAAAAGCAGAATCCGCAATATCCACCTCACGTCCCTTGATGGTAACATCCAATATATGTTTTCCGTCAGTCTGTGTAACGCCCTCAAACGCGCCTTCCTTGATCTTATTGACGGAAACAGGAAGAATCACATCTGACAGATTCGTACAATCCTTAAAGCATCCCTCCGGGATCTCCTTCAGATTATCCACTCCGGTAAAGTCCGCAAGCAGAATGTAATCGCAACCCTCAAAAGCGCTCTTAGCGATCTCAGTTACATCCTTCAGCAGAGTGATCCGGCCCACATCCACATTCTTCTCTTCCAGTCCCTCGTCGTTGGTGCCGGGGCGTCCTTTGGATGTCAGACACTCGATGATCTTATATTTTCCGTCATTTTCTCCGGACTGCCGCTCAAATAAGATACCCTTCTCCACAGGATATTTCTCATTACCGATCAGCTCTGTCATATTGTCACAGCCACGGAAAGGCAATACCCCAATTTCTGAAACTTCGCCCAGTTCCACTGTCTTTAACTGCTCACAGTTATCGAAAGCATAATCCGGCAGCTTTTTAATGCTCTTAAGGACGATCCGCTTAACAACATCATTACCTCTGGGATCTT
Source organism: Lachnospiraceae bacterium (assembly GCA_014804565.1). GTDB lineage: Bacteria > Bacillota > Clostridia > Lachnospirales > Lachnospiraceae > UBA3282. Next base: position 26,740 of record JAAUZN010000041.1, on the reverse strand, counting down.
CCTCGTGAGGATCCTTCTTCGTNGCGCCGGTCTCATCACGGTAATCCACATATCTGCCGCTGAACAGACCGGGNACAGAATTTCCTGCGGTACTGGTATCACGAAGATAAGTCGGTCCTGTCTTACTNTTNCCGATATATCTGTCATAGTTATANGAATTTTCGGCGTTCACATTGTAATCCGCATACGACGTCACATCAATGGATGTAACTCCCTCGGGCACAATAATGGTCTCTGTGCCGTCGATAAACTTCTTCGCGCTGCCCACNGTCTGGTAATCGTCAAGNCCNATCCCCGAAGGATTATCCTGCATAAGCTGGTAATTCTTCATGAAATTATAGGGATATGTGTCAAAATACGGCTTTGTCGACCACTTGGTGACANTGACTCCTGTCGTTGCCGCCTGCACCACCATGGGCTCAAAGAGGAAATCATAAACACCGTTCAAAGCCATGCGGACATCAGATACCTCGGACAGGCTGGCAGTCGTATAATCCCCGAGCCAGTTNGCCCAGTTGGAATNTCCCTCTTCNTCGANCTCTAAGAAACGCTCATTGATCCACGGNCCGTAACGCTTTTCAAATTCNNCATCNNNNACAGGCGTCTCNNNCACACCNTCCCCATTCAGATCAGACATNTCANGATTTNGGAGAGCATCATACAGCAGTCTTGCATATTCCTGACGCANTTCTCCTACGGTCTTGCCCTTGCTGTTTACGGTNTTGCTGTCAANNTCATAGACCTTGTCATAATAGTAACGCTCCATATCCTCACAGTAATCCTTCAGTTCATCATCCTGAAGAACGCCTGATTCAGACAGATCGGGAAGCTTCGGATAATCCAGAAGAACGACATCACCGTTTCTTCTGTCCACCATAACCGTCAGATGTGTGCCCTCCGCCTCGCTGTTCCACAGACTCTGATAACACACATTCACTTCCGGATCATATTGNTCTTGCGGATCCTTGAGCACATGATTCGGATTCATAGCATATTCAAAAGGCGCATACCCCTTCACGATATCTCCGTGGAAGGTCAATTCACGGCCACCGGTCTGGAAGGCAGTATCTGCCATTCTGAAGTTATCGCTTCCGTATCCGGCNTTNGGCGTGTTGAAATAAACATCAAACAGCCTCGTACATTCCGCAAAGGCGCGCTCTCCGATCTGCGCCACCGAATTACCGATACGCACCTTCGCCAGATTCGGNANCCCTGCAAANGCCTCATCGTCAATCTTCGTAATAGAATCATCCTGAATGGTAATGCTGCGGATNNNTCTGCGCAGTTNCNNATTGTCAAAGCATCCTTTTCCNATGCTGCGGACATCATAATTACCCACTTTCTTCGGAATCACAATGTCTACACTGTCATCCCCCTGCTTCACCAGCACACAGGATTTCAGNGTTCCGTCCGCATCGATCTCATAGCGGTAGATATTATCCCCGCTCTTCATCGCTACCTCGTAGCAGTCTTTTCCGTCCTTNGTATACACATAAGGCACACCGGTCTCCCCGCTCACTCTCGTGCTGGCATACCAGGTGCTTGTTCTGGGCATAGCAGGATCATTGTTATAAAGTTCCGGCCCGCGCACAAAAAATGTCTCATCNGTCACATGNGCAAANAGATCCGGTTTAAAGCTTGCCGCCCCNCAGGAATCCGGGAAGATCACATTATGCAGTCCGATACAGTTATAAAACATCGTGGACGGCANCTCTCCCTGATAGTTCTCCGGCATGGTCACTTCGGTAATCTTCTCACGATTGGCAAGCACATACTCACCGATCTTCTTATCACTTCCGCCGGTGATCTTCTCCGGGAATTTAAACTTAGTCAGGGACGTATTCCCGCCCATGGAAGTCAANGCGAAACANCCTTTTCCGAGAGATACGACCTTTGATCCCTCAAATTTCAGTCCGGCGTCGGTCAACGACTTATCGTCATAGAACGCAAAATCCCCGATCACACAGCCTTCTCCACTGTTAACCTGNCTGAAATCCGCTCCCGTCAACGCCTCACAGTTGGCNAANGCNCCNTATCCGATNTCNTTCATCGTCCANGGGAACTNCACCTCTGTCAGCTGCGAGCAGCCGTAAAAGGCCTCCGCACCGACCATATAGGTGCCCGAATTTTCTCCNAACGTCACTTTCGTCAGCTGGGTACAGTTGCGGAACGTGCCGTTGCCGATCACTGCATCGTTATTTAACTGTACGCTTCTCATACCGGCNCCCTCAAAAGCNCGGTCGCCGATAACGGCGATGTCATCGGGAATTTCGATCTCGCCGACATTGGTAACATTGGCAAAAGCGCGTTCACCGATGGTATCCAGTATGTTAGTCGGATCCTTCTTTGCCAGACAGCCGTTTTCATCAATGACATAGGGNACAGCCCTGTTATCATCGTCAAACACGATCTGACTAGTTCCGAGATCCTTGTCCTTAGTAGTCTCGCTCTGCGCCACATACACAGCATTGCCGGGAGCCTCCTGCCCGTTATCCTGCAGTCTTCTGTCAGTCGCTAGCGTTAACGTAAAGGTTATATCAAACTCGCTGAGAACCCTATTATGCTCACAGTAAAATTCTATCTTCTGCTTATCATCAAGATGCTGTCTTGGAATAATGGTCAGTTCTTCCGGCTCTTCCATCGGCTCACCGGCCACGCTGTTATTCCATCTATCTATGTCCGCCTTTGCCGCCGCATACTCAGTCGGAAAATATTTCTCAAGGAACTGTCTTTGTGCCGTCTTTAAATTCTGATGATAAATACCGTACACGATCTGGGTATTCGGATACAGAGCATTCGTTTCACTCAGATTATCCATCGGATTGTTTACCGTATCCGTATAATTCCCCTTGGGATCCGTACTGTAATATGCCTCAAACTGTTCCCTGCTCACAGTCTGATAATCTGTGCGCAGCAGCTCGCCGACACGTACTTTCTCTCTGTCTTTTTCGTTATTATATTTACAGAGGACAGCTTTTTTGCTGCCGCTTTTGCCGGGATGATAGAGAAACTCCCATTCCAGATAAAGGACATTGCCGTCACGATAATTCGATCTGACAGTCGCCTTCAGATCTCCGCCGTGCAATGCATTTGTCAACTCAGTGGGAAGGCCGCCCCCGGGATTATTTTTCCGGTCCACATCGATCTCCGAGCAGTTTCTTCCGGTGCTGCTACTGATGTGATGCTCTCCTCCCGGATTATCCACATACCCGTTCTCTTTCGATGCAGGCTCATAAGTAAGAGCTGCCTGCACATCTGAAGCCAGATTGGAAGTACCGTCTTCCGCCTGGTTTTCCGGCACAGGAATCGCTGCAACCACAACAGCAGTAATCATCAGAACCGCCGCCATACTGCGTCTAACAGCTCTTTTCAGTCTCCTCTTCGGCTTTTTCGTCACTGTTTTTTTCGCCATGGTACTTTTTCTCCTCATTCCCTTACACAATTTTGTTCCTATCTAAAAGAATNTATCNTCATATCTCTATTCTGACTTGATCCGCTTCGCCACCACCACAAAACGACCGTCCTGCTCAGAACTGTCGCAGGTGGAGAGGGTAAGCAGTTCATCGCCAAAAACTGCCGTCACTCCCGTATCATAGAGAGACAACGCAGCCATCTCCTGCATATTGGACGCGAACTCCTTCTCCGACGCGGCGTCAAGGAACTGATAATATTTAAACACCACTTCGTCTTCATTAAAGATCCGAGACCGGAACACATACATCACCTGATAGAGTCCCTTCTCATAGATCGTATCAAAGCGGATCGTAGAATGCTTCTCACAATATTCCTTACTGCTGTAGCTGTTCAGATTTCCGAACATCTTCCCTGATTTCATGTGATGCCCGTATATGATCAGATTCGTNTTTCTGTTTACCACATCACAGGAGGCATCCAGAAACAGNCTTCCGTTTTTATCGTATTCCTGATTAAAATTATGATCCAGATAATACTCGTTATTAGCTGTCTGCATCACCGGATAGTCAATATTGGTATCGTCAATCTTAAGCCATCCGATAAGCTTTTTATTTTTATTATATAGCGTTTCATACTCCGGCAGAACGGTAAGCTNCCGCTCNTCGTCCTCCGTATAATGAATCGTGACCGGACTCGCAACACCCGGGCCCTGAAACCTTCCTCCCGCCAGACTGCTGCTTCCCTTTAACATGGCAAGATTCTCGTAATCCGCCTGCGTTCTCTGCGCAAAATAGGAATAAACACCAAAATAGCCGAAGCATCCTACTGCAATGACTCCGCAGAGAATAACTAACAGCTTACGACGTTTTTCTCTCTTTTTTATTTCAGCGAGGATGACNTTCTGCATATCAGCATCGTAATCCTCAAGTGACTTCTGTTTATCCGAATTGTTTCTTTTTGTTTTATTTATCCCAGCGGCNGCCTTCNCCTGCTTTTTCTGCATCTTCTTCCGGGCTTTTCTGCCCTCGGGAAGCCTGCTGTTCTTCGTGTATCCCTGACTTTTAAATTTCTCCGCCAGCTCATAAACTTCATCGTCGAAATCGCTTCCGATTATACTTTCGAAGCGATACTGTCCTGCNGCAAAAGCCTCGCTGAGGGAAATGACCTCCCCCGGCTGATCCATATGTACCTTCGACTTGATCTCCTCGATAAGCTTCAGGTCACGCTTCGCCGCCTTATACTCTGCCTCCGTCCTGAATCTTCGTCCCGCCGCTTCATACCCCGACATATGGGGATCGCTCCTTTTTACTATACTATATATGCCGGTCGGAATATGCCTCTGCACACTCCGACCAGTTAACATATACTTTTATTTTACTCTTTTTTTAGAAATATGCAAGTTTTTTCACAAGAATGGCAGCTGGTTAAAATTTCAGGTTCAGAATGCCCNTCTTTGCGATCTTAAAGGTCGNTGTCTTGGTGCCNCCNTAGCCGCCGACTCCTCGGATGGTTATTTTCGCATTACCCTGATTCACATTATTCTCGTAGCCGACNATCTCATAATCGNCATTGCCGAGCAGCACNCCATTCAAGGTTACCTGGATCTGGCTCTTTTTCGGCCTGATACTTCTGCCGGTATACTCCTGCGGGCTGATAGTCACCTTCGCTCCGGAAATATTTGCCTGCACGATCCGATAGGTGCCGTGGACCGTTCCCTGATAGCAGCGCGGATTCGCCACCTTTACATCTACCCCTATCACCGTTCCCACAGGAATGATATCCGTAGACAAAACAGGCTGCCCCGCCTTTGTGCCGCTTTCATAGGTGTAATAAATATCCCGTGCGTAATCTGTCCCCGCCACCAACGGCTTGCCGTTCAGATCGATCACCTGCACCTTTGTCTTGTAAATATTCTTTTTATTTTGATAAACCCTGTCAGCCGCAACTACCTGAAGATTGGAAATATCCTGCATGGTAACTTCAAAATACTTGACGATCTGGCCCTTATAATTGCCTTTGCCCTTCACCGTTACACTGGCTGTATTTCCGATCTTATTGTTATTTTTATAACTCAGGGTATAATCCGTACCCTCCTTCAGCTCCATTCCATTGTAGGTTACTTTCGGTTTCGGCTTACAGCCGCCTTTTTCATATACAAAACTCGTTCCCATCACCGCAGTAAGCCCGGAAATGTCGTTTTGCAGGATCTTAAAGGTCTTCTTCGCCGTACCGGTATATGCGCCCATNCCGGTGATCACCACCGTCGCNGTTCCTGCCTTGGTNTTATTCTGATAGCTGAGCTTATAATCCTTGTTCTCTTTTAATTCCGTACCGAGATAATTCACAGTACACTTGGGCGTATACGGTTTTCCTGTGTAAGCGACTCCTGCAGCCGCTACATCCAGCGTGATCCCTGCCTGACTGATCTTTGCCACAGGCAGGATCTTAAAGTTGATCCGCTTGGATCCCTTATAATTTCCCTTGCCCATGATCACTAAGGANGCCGTTCCAACCTTCGTACAGTTCTCATACTTTATCCAGTAATTTCCGGAGCCATTTTCCGTACCGGGCTGGAGAACAGTATTTTTATATTTTACCTCTACAGTGGGCCTGATCTCACTTCCCGTATACTTCTGATCGGCAACCTTGGAGAACGTAAGCTTCGAGACGGCAACACCACCCTGATAGATCTCATAATCCATCGTTCTTTTGCCCGTATAATTGCCGGTACCCTCCACAGTGACCTTATAGACACCCGGCTCCGTATAGGACACATCCGTATAGGTATAATCTTTATTCTTGGAAAGTTTCTTTCCATTCCATGTCAGGGAAGGAGCCGGCTTCTGCGCTTTTCCGCTGTAAGCCACAGCCACGTACTCATCCATAAACACCGCGTCNTCGGTAATNTCCTGTGGTTTGATGGTAAAGTACACGACTGCCTTTCCTTCGTAATTACCCTTACCTGTCACCGTGATGGTCGGGGGTTTCGCAGAGCCTACTGCACTGCCGGCATTTATATTATTACTGTAAGCNATCGTATAATCTGTTTTCTCAGTCAGCAGCATCGTGCGGTCATAAACGCGTACGGCAGGCTTNATGGCACTACCGGTATAGGCAAAACCGCCCTCTTTCTTTTCATCCGCATCCATCTGCACAACAGCCCACAGACCATCCGGCACCTTACCGCCGATCTGTTCCCTGTCCTCATCTGTCACATCGTCCGGCAGCGGCGCATCCGGATCGTCCGGATCGATTTCCTGCGNCTGNACCAGTTTGANGGTACATTCNCTGCAGTCGCTGTCGCTATATCCGGACTTGACNGCGATCGCATAGATGGTCGTCGTCTTTGNCGTNATCTCGATGGGACTTGTATATTTGTGCTCCTCATCCTGCGGCACACCTCTGTCCTCATCCGGCCGGCGGTCTACCATATAATAAATNTCCGCCTCATCCGTAGCTGTCTCGATCACGATCTTCGATCCGTAGGGTACCGTAACCGATGTCCTACTGCCGATCTGCTCACCGTCCAGCACGGAAAAGCTCGGTCTCACCGTTTTCTTTCCGCTGGAGGCATACTCCCGCACGTGCACTTCNGCCTGCACNCGCAGGGNTACATTNTTNGNGTTTNNNACANNATNCGGATCCAGNACNACNNTGCCGAATACCGTAAACTCCTGCGCCTCCGNATCGGCNGANTTATAGNCGCTCGCCGCCACATCCCACTCGATCTCCGCATCNAGCTTCGCCGTTTTCANCTCTTCCTGNCCCGCTACNAGAACCATTCTTCCGACGAGGATCTCTGTGGTTTNNGCAAGAGGAAGNGCNGACGCAGGCGTNCCGTTCGGCACNTTCCATACCTCNGCNTCCTCNCCNCTNAANGGNGTGACNCTGATCAGNTCCGCCTCNTCAAATTCNTTCATTTCNACCGGAACGCTTTCCTTATAGGTCACNCCGTCATAAGTATAGGCGATCACCAGCGTCTTCATCCCCGGCTTNTGCATATCATCCGNNGTATAGTCTTTCTCGGTTTTNCCGTCNTCCCGCAGGATNNTCAGTTCATAATCATGCAATTCCCGCTTATCNTCGTCNGGAACCGGATTTTCTACCGGCCAGAAGAAAACCTGCAGGTTTTCTCGCAGCATCGTATCNGTGATCGGCGTATCNTCCGGNCGATAACTCCACCCCGCCGGGTANTTCACCTCCATATGGGGTCTTACCACATGCACAAGNACNGTCTTNTTTGCAGGCAGACGATTCACCGCTCGCCTGCGCCGNAATGGTACAGTATCCNAGCTCATTCGCCGTCACAACACCGGTCTCGCCTGNTCCCTTTTCCACACTTGCCACCGACGGACTGTCGGAAGACCATTTCACCTTTTTGTTAGAAGCCGTATCCGGGGTCACCTCGGGTCTCAATATATAAGTCTGCCCCTGTTTCAGGGTGATCTCCGTCGTTTCTCCGTCCGCAATACCGTCGGATGTGATNGTAAGGCCANCCGCCGGAGCATCGCCATTTNTTACNTCCACGGNACANGTCNTTTTCACATCCCCTGCCGCNGTNGCCGTNATNNNNCACNTNCCNACCATATTCGCNTTNANGGTTACGGTGGNGGACANNTCNNCGTTCNNATCCAGNGTGGCTTCGATCCTGCNGTCCGCATCTACGCCCGNGCCCGNTATGGANGCAATNTCCGGATCATCNACNGTCCAGACNANNTNTCTGTCCTCCGCCGTCAACGGCGCGATCACCGCCGTCAGCTCCCTTTCCGTTCCGTCCTTCATCGTAAGGGACTCCGGCTGCAGTTCCAACTTCTCTACCGGCGTCACATATTTATCGACTGTCACGTTACATCTGACCTTAATGGTGGAAGCCTGAGCAGGATCGGCATCCTTCTTATAAAAAGTGATCGTACAGGTATCCTGTTCTACCAGTGCCTCCAATTCATTTGCCTTCACGGTAAAGTACACCCGNCCGTTTACATCCGCCTCAGCCGTAGCAGTCTTGCCCGCCGTATCTGCATTATAATTATTGCCTGCATTGATCACTACGGCTGACTTTCCGTTTCTCTCGGAAACCACCGCAGTAATCTCCCGGTCCGTGCTCGCCAAAGGGTCAAGCTGCACGCTTATCGTCCGGTAATTTTTGCTCCCGGCATCCTCCAAAAACAGCTCCGCCGGGGTCACATGAAGCGCCTTGAGCGGCACGTTGCTTCTCTTAATCGCAATTTCAAATACCGGATCTGTTTTGATAGCAGGGCTGCTTTTGGAAGNNGCAGTAACCTGCACCAGGTGTTCTGAAGCATTATCCCCATCCTTCCACTTCGCCGTCACACGGCCGTTCTGATCCACCTCCGCATAATCTTCATTATCGACTGACCAGGTCAATTCCTTATCGGTCGCACCGACCGGGCTAAAAGTCACATATTGTTTCAGGTTAATGGAACCGCCCACATACAGGTTCTTCGGATATCCACTTCTTGCGGAAANTCCCTTTAAATCAACCTTCTGTTCATCCACAGTAATGTCACAGCTGCCGTAAATCTTGGGATCGCTCAGAGATTTAACCGAAAGGGTGGTGATTCCCGATTTTTTAGGCGTAACAGTGATCGTCTTTGTCGCATCGACATATTCCGCGTCGATCACATCGCTGTNATACTTGGTCACCAGACTGGTTCTAATGTCATCCGCATCCGCAGGATCCACGATCACAGACAGCACCGCCGGCTTACCCACTTCCATCGTCAGGTTGGAGGGATCGATAAGCACAGCCTTCACAGGGATCGGAGTAACCTCAACCTCACAGGTCGCAACTTTCCCGNTACTTGTCTCTGCCGTGATAATGGCCTTACCGACGCTGTTAGCCACGACCGTAGCGACATTTCCGTTTTTTGAAACCGAAGCCACCGCCGTATTGCTGCTGGAGAAGGTTACGTCTGTGCCCTCCGTCGCATTATTCGGGGCAAGCGTGTATTTTAACTCTGCCGACTCTTTTCTCTGTATGGTGAGTGTGCTGCGATCCAGGGTGATGGTGGTCACCGGAATGGGCGCCGAATCATCATCCGCATTAGGAGATATCTCCCCTTCATTTTCCTGGGAAGTCTGTGCGGAAGAGTCGTCTGTCTCCTCCTGTATGGAATCTTCTCCACTCGCCTGAGCCGGATCTTNCTCCCGGTCGGACGAAGCAGCATCCGTCAAAGACTCTTCGCCGCCACCCGGCTCCTCAGCTTCCGTCTCCTGTACTGCCACAGCGTCCGGTTCCTCCGCTGCAACATACAACGCCGTCTGGGGTACACAGGTAATCACCATCAACGCCGCCATAAACAGTGCTCCCAAACGATAAAGCTTGCTCTTCCTCATTCCTCTCATCCTCTTTCTTCCCTTTTTATTNCTCGCAACGTAACATTATGTCATCTCAAATAGTCCGTCAATACGATAGCCGGACATAATCTGTTGATATTTTATCATAAATCCTTCTCTTTTACAAGAATACGCTCTATATTCTTTTTGTGAACAGGCAGAAAAATTTGGGCCACCGGTCCCACCAGAAATGCCGCAGTCACCGTACCAATGCCCACGGTTCCACCCAAAAGCCACCCAACGATAATGAAAAATAGATCACAGCAGATACGGACGGTGCGGAACTGAAATTTATGCAGTTTGTCTGTGAGGATAACCGCCACCAGATCGTTTGGTCCGGTACCCGCATCGGAGACAATGACCAGTGCCATACCGATCGCAAGGATGACACACCCCAGTGCCATGACGACCAACCGCAGAAGAAACGGGGAAGATGAAGTCACAAATCTCCCCAGGATCCAGTTGAAAACATCGATGATAGGACCGCCCAAAAGGCAGCAGATAAAAGATCCCGTTTTTATGTACCCTTTTGTAAACAGGAGCATCAACACGATCAGCACACACTGGATNCCGCTGTGGCACAGCCCTANCGAGATGCCGGTGAGATGAGAAATACCGGCTGCGAAGACCGTAAACGTGTCCGTCCCCAGATTGCTGATCAGAAATAATGTCACGCCCAGATGCGCAATGACGAGGCCAACCGTCAGGAAACAGAGGCGCAGCAGCCATTCCCGGCGATCTGTCCGCTTATTTACAACACTACTATTTTGTTTCATTCATTTCTCCTTAACACTTCCCCTACATGACTCTGCAAAAAATTATCCTGACAGGCAGACAGGCCNCTTTCCTGCAGCATCTGCGTAAGCACATTGCAGACCGCCTCGATNATNAGNACGCGGTCTCCCTCCTCCTGCGTCTGATAGAGNAGNGACAGCATATCNCCGATCTCGCTGCCCACCNCAAGCTCCCGCAGCCCCCGGTGCATCCATTTGTAAAAGGGCGCATAGCTCCGGTTCAGCAGATAGACCAGATGCATGACCTCCTTCACAAACTCGGTCAGNGCGATCTCCGCCGCGATGCGCTCCCCGCGCTTCATAGCGCGCGCATAGTTATACTGCCCCGCCTGCGCAGCCCTCGCCAGCGCGTCCGCAAGCTTTCTGCGCCATACCGTTTCCGGATAATACTGTAACAGACTCTCCCGGATCTCGGAAAAGCGTCCCAGCCTGTCTTCAAAAACTCTGCCGTTTACCGCCGTGGCAAGAGCCTCCTCCGGGATGGAAAGCCACTCCGCTTCTGTATGAGGCATCCCTTTATATCCCAAAATCCCCTCATAAAAATCTTCCAGACAGAGCACACCCACGCGGTCTTTCCCCTGTTCCTCCTCCACCCGCCCGGAGAAGCCCATAAACTCCCCCGGCAGAGCGTCATAAGCCGCCTGCATCTTTTCTCCGTACTGCGCATAGACCTCCCGCGGCAGCCAGACGCAGAAAGAAGGCCCGTAGTCGTGATCCCTAGATATCTCATCGTCAAANCCCAGACACTCGGAGCCATATCCNACNAGNCCCGCCGCCGTCTGTNCNGCGATCTCNGGGAACCCATTCTCTATCATCGATTGGCCGTATGCTTCATAATATTTTTCGGACAGTTCCAGTCCTTTCATCACTTTTCCCTCTGCACATTTCCGATCACTTCNCTNGCNTTNTCCGCATANCGNTTCTGTGCGGCNTCATCTCCCATNCTNCCGCANACGGCGGCACAGTTNTCACAGAGNATCCCATAGCTTANNTTCTCGCCNTANTGCTGTTTCACCAGNGNAAGNGCNNNCTCNTANTAGGANANNGCTTTNTCGTANTCNTTATCNCGNTANCANGCCTCTCCCATGCCNGCCAGCGCACCGCTGTANTGCTCATTGNGNGCTTCGCCCTCTTTTTCAAAAAGAGAGAGTGCCCGTTCCAGACACTGTTTTGCCTCCTCATTTTGGGAAACCTTGAAATAAATCAGCGCCAGATTCGTCAGTGTAGTGGCAGTCTGCGCCTCACCGCCCTCCTGTTTCTCTATGATGGCAAGCGCTTTTTTCGCACAGTCGATGGCCTCTTCGTTTTCATTCAGCTTTTCCAGCAGGATGCTCATATTGTTATAAAGGCTCGCATAGCGGTAATCCTCCGGTGCAAGCAGTCCCTGATAGATCTGCATGGCCTGTCTGTATAACCGCAGGGCATGGGCACAGTCTCCTCCCATGCTGTAGGCGGTGGCCGCATTCAGAAGCGTGGTGGCAAAATGCTCCGAATTTTCCAGCTTCAGCTCCTCCATCAAGAGCAGTACGTCCTCCGACGCGTTGTAGGCCTTCTCAAAGGCGGACACACTGCGGTAAAATCCGATCATCTCATTGCAGATAGAGATGTAGGCCGCATAGTCTTCCTCCTCTTTCGCCTGCTCCAGAGAGGACACCAGAAAAGCATCGATCTTCTCCACCTCGTTCTTCTCGAAATAGGAATCCAATGTGGCAAAAAAATCGTCAATATTCATAAGACTCTAATACCTCCCGTTAAAGATCTGTGTGATCGGGGAATCCTCGGTCAGGATCACGGTCTTGTTATCTCCCACCACACTCTCCTTCAAAGCGTCCAGCGCACGCACAAAGGAATAAAAATCCGTTTTCTCAGGATCAGAGTAAGCTCCGGACAAAATGCGCATATACTCGGCCTCTCCCTCCGCTATGGTGGCTTCCGCCTTCGCCTTTGCATCCGACAACATAATGGAGACTTCCTTGTCTGTGGTATTCTCTATCATTTTGGCCTCGGACTTACCCTCCGCCGTATACTGTGCCGCAATATTGCCGCGTTCTGAGATCATGCGGGTGTAGACCGCCTGCTTGTTATCATCCGGCAGATCCAGCTTCTTGACCTCCACCGCCACCAGTTCGATGCCGTACTGGCTTTCCACATGGTTGATCTGTCCCATGACCTCCTCTGTCAGGGAAGTGATCTCAATGACTTCCTCCCTTCCTTCGGAAAGATCCAGGTCGTTCCCGGAAAGCTCCGAGCCCGACTCGTCCACAGTGATCGTCATCTTGCCGTCACGGCTTCTGATGACCTCATCCTGCTTCATATTTGAAATCGTGTTTTTGGTCGCATTGTAAACGATAGCGTCAATACGGCTCTCCGCATTTGACACAGAGCAGCTCAAGGTCTGGGCGAACACTAAGGGATCCGTCACGCGCCAGAGCACATAGCTGTCCACGATCATCGTCTTCTTATCGGAGGTGATCACGTCCGACGCCGGCAGATCGTAGAGCAAAAGCTCCTTGGGAACGGTATCCACTGACTCCACGAAGGGCAGCTTAAAGCTTAAGCCCGACTCTGTCACCACACGGTCCACACGCCCAAACTGACGGATCAGTTTAAACTGGTTCTGCTTGGTCACCACCATACAGTTCGCCGCAATTATAACGGCAAGGAGTACAACGACACCGAAGAAAACGCCGATTTTTCCGCCTTTCTTTCCCTGTCTGTCCCGTTTCTTCGTGCCGTCGGAATTATATCGTTCAAAGTTCTGCATATTCGGATTTTCCGTATAATTGGTATTTTCCACTTTGCCTACTCCTCCTCTCCGTCGTCTGTCTGCTCCGTCGCATTATTATTTTCCGTAATGGATGCGCTCTGCTCCGAGACGAAGCTGTCAAGCGGCAGCATGGTGGTGGTATTTCCGCCCTCACCCTCTATGACCACCTTGACATCCGGCAGCACATCCTCTATGGCTTCATAAAACATACGTTTTTTCGTCACTTCCGGATATTTCACATATTCCTGATACATGGCGTCAAAACGGGCCGCCTGTCCGTTGGCCTCGTTGATACGCTCCTGCTTTTGCGCCTCCGCATCCTGCAAGATCTTATCCGACTCCGCCTCCGCATTGGGGATCTGCTCATTCCGGTATTTATTGGCATTGTTCAGCGCCGTCTCCTTGCCCTGCTTGGCGGTCTCTACTTCCTTAAAGGCATTCTCCACCTCAGTGGTGGGCGGCGTCGCGTCCTGAATCGTAATGTTTACAAGCTGAATGCCGATATCATAGGAATCCAGTTTATCCAGAATCATCTGCTTAATATTTGACTGAATCTCGTTTTTACCCGTGGTCAGCACACTGTCCACACCGTAGGAACCGATGGTGGTACGAATACAGTTCTGCGCTATGTTCTTCAGNATCAGCGCCGGATTCTCAGAAGCATAAAGAGCTTTGACCGGATCGGTCACTCGATACTCCGCATAAAAATCCACATAGATAAAATTGTAATCGGAGGTGATCATCAGCGCNTCCTCNTCATCNTCNCCCGCNTCCGNCTGNTAACCGATGCTGAANCCCTGNATCGTNGTATTCACCTTCGTNACNGTCTGTATAAAGGGGATCTTAAAGTGAAGCCCCGGTGTGGTGACCGCCTTCGGCGAACCAAAGGTACAGACCACCGCCTGCTCCTCCTCCTGAATCGAGTAATAGGAACCACTGACCAGCACGGCCAGAAGGATGACCACAACAATGATCTTGGCCGCCCCTAATCCCTTTTTCACCGGNACATTCAGATTATTCTGCCTGTTTTTTCCAAACATAGTTAAACCATACCTCTTTTACTTTCTGGCTTCGCAGCCGCTTGTTTTTCTTTTGCGACTATTATATTATATAACATGACATACAAAATTAAAAATTAAAAATTTGAGAACATANTTGGAGGCACTGCATGAAGATCATATTTATCAGACACGGAGATCCTGACTACGAGCACGATTCCCTGACAGAAAAGGGAATCCGGGAGGCAAAGCTCTTAGCGGAGCGGGTCAGCCAATGGAATAATATAACGCAGTTTTACTGCTCCCCTCTGGGNCGGGCNCAAAAGACAGCCTCCTATTCTCTCGAGAAAACAGGACGGNANGCCATCACCTACGACTGGATGCGGGAATTTTCTTANTTTATCGACGANCCNGTNACNGGACGCCACGGNGTGCCCTGGGATTTCATGCCNCGNTACTGGACNAATATCCCGGAAATGTACGACNNGGANGCNTGGAANGAAACGATGATCTATCGTTCNAANGANGCNNTGCTCCCCGCTTACNNNGANGTCTGNGANGGCNTTGANANTCTGCTNNCCTCCTACGGNTATACCAGAGAGGGNANCTACTATGTCACAGCNNCNGNCNANAAGNCNGNCNCCGGGCAAAAGGANGANACCATCGTNATCTTCTGCCATCTGGGCNTTACCTGNATGATGTTGAGCCATCTNCTGGGNATCTCCCCGGTNCTTTTGCTGCACGGTTTCTACCTGGCGCCCACCTCCATCACGGTTCTCTCCTCCGAGGAGCGGATGGATAACGCGGCCTACTTCCGCGTTCAGGTCATGGGCGACACCCAGCATTTGCAAAAAGGCGGTGAGCCCGTCTCAAAAGCAGGCTACTTTACAGAGCCTTTCCAAGGATGACCAGTCATCGCACTTTCATATATGGCACAAAAAGAGCAGGGCATCTTCCCTGCTCTTTTATCTATCAGCGGATCCGTTCCGGGAATCCCACTTTCTTCTGCACTTTTCTGAGGGTCTTATTGGCATAGTACTCCGCCTTCTGGGCNTTCTCNTTGATNGCCTTATCGATATAATCNTTATTTTTGCTNAANTCNTCNAATCTTTCCTGCAAAGGCTTTAAGACGCCCACAACGGCTTCTCCCACCGCCATNTTAAANTCGCCGTAGCCTTTCCCGTCAAACTCTTTCTCCGTCTCCTCCGGCGTTTTNCCNGTGCAGGCACAGTANATGTCGATCAGNTTNCGGATGCCGGGCTGCTCCTNNCTGTAGCNNACACAGGCAAGNGANTCNGTCACGGCACGTTTGAACTTACGGATGATGGTATCGGGATCATCCATNAGATAAATGCTGGCGTTNGGATTTTCGTCGGACTTTGACATCTTCTTCTCCGGGTTCTGCAGNCTNTTGATGCTTGCCCCCGCCTTGCCGATATAGGGCTCCGGAATGGTAAATACGTCNCCGTAGATCGCNTTAAAGCGCTGCGCCACATCTCTGGTAAGCTCCAGATGCTGCAGCTGATCCTTTCCCACGGGAACCACATCCGCCTGATAGAGAAGGATATCCGCCGCCATCAGCACCGGATAGGTGAAGAGTCCGGCATTGATGTTGTCCGCATGCTTCGCCGCCTTGTCCTTAAACTGGGTCATGCGGTTTAATTCGCCCATGTAGGTAAAGCAGTTTAAGATCCAGGCGAGCTCCGTATGCCCCGACACATGGGACTGATAATACAGACAATTTTTCTCGGGATCGATCCCCGCCGCAATGTAGAGTGTAAGCAGATTTCTGGCTCTTCTGCGAAGCTCCGCCGGATCCTGTCTTACGGTGATAGAATGCAGATCCACCACCGAGTAAAAGCACTGATATTCCTCACACAGCGTCACCCAGTTTTTCAGTGCCCCCAGGTAATTTCCCAGAGTCAGATTTCCTGTCGCCTGCATGCCGCTGAATAACACCTTGTTTCCGTCTATCATACTACAACCGCCTCCTTCGTGCGCTCAAAAAACTATACTAAATATAGCACTGCCCTCATTTTCCGTCAACCTGTTACACGATCTCAATTTTCTGATCACATTTAAGAAAGGACCGCAAAAGCGATCCCTTCCATTCGGTTTTCTTTTGATTTTCTGCAAAGATCAGTTATTATCTCCCTCGCAGCCGCAGGTAGAACCGTTCCCGTTATAAGGTCTTGCCTCGAAGCGGGGCTCAAATCTGGAATCCCTGGACTCTCTGGACTCTTCACAGGGGCAGTTATCCTGATCCTGCATTCTGCGGGACGGTCCGGCTGATCTGCCTGACTCCTCGCAGCCACAACTGCTTCTGCCGTTAAGAACGTTTCCGTTCTGTCCGCAGAAAAGTAACAACAGTATGATCCAACAACAGTTCATAGCGTTTCATCTCCTTTTTCTCTCATACCATATCCTATGCGTGAAAAAGGGAATGGTGCCGAACGCTATGTTTTCCGAAGAATTCTTTTTTTAATATAACGGAAGGTCCTCTCCTCNCCCTGNTCNGCTAACATATGCANNAGAAATTCCAGNAGNCNNTTNGTCTTTTTGTGTAANGGCGGCGGNGTCTTGGAGGACTGATAATATTCTAACGGATCCTGATCCCGATAGGCCGCTCCGTGATATACCTTACAAGCCGCCACACGATCCATAAACATCTCCACCACATAGCGGACAGGCATCGGCGCCGGCGCCATACCGCCCTCGATCTCCTTGGCGCTGTAATCGATCCAGTATTCGTAGTGGTGCTTGTTGCGCCCCTTATGATGAAGCCATGCAGAGGAATAGCCGATATCCTCCCGCTCCGCGTTATTGGGGCTTCTGTCTCCCTGAAAATATCTGGCGCCCACTCTGAATTCCGTGGGACTGTATTTGGACAGGTCGTGAAGCAGTCCCTGCCTGTANAGACCTACCCGAAAGCATCCATCCATAACTAACAGCTTGTGGTGGGTGATCGTTTTAAAATGCTCCCACGCCTTATTCATCTGCTTTCTTCATCCCCTTTATGCTTTCTGGCTCT
Source organism: Lachnospiraceae bacterium (assembly GCA_014804565.1). Lineage (GTDB taxonomy): Bacteria > Bacillota > Clostridia > Lachnospirales > Lachnospiraceae > UBA3282. Next base: position 9,379 of record JAAUZN010000041.1, on the reverse strand, counting down.
GCCGCTTTTTCTGCCGGCAGTTTTTTTCTCTTCCACCGGCACATCCTTAGTGCCGCACAGCACAATGGTCCTTGCCGGTACACAGATCTCCTGAAAAGAGCCGTCATCCTCAATCTCCGGCATCTCCTTCCCTGTGGAGATAAGGAGATCCCAGTGCTTGCTCTTGGGAAGCTGGGGAAGTCCCAGATAATTTACTTCCCAGTGCATATTTACCGCGATATAGAAAAANTGCTCTTCCGTCCCTGTCTCCTCCCGGTAACCGCAGTACATGATTGCCATACAGCGGCTCGCCTGACCCGTATCCGGCCTCCACGCCTCTCTGCCGTGGAAGGAAATATCCGGAAAACCGCTGGACAAAGTATCCACGCCCCGACGCAGTGTTCTGCTCTGCACAATACGCCATCCCCGACGCATGCTGATCAATGACTTCGTGTAGGTGAGAAGCTCCTTCCCCACCTCAGTCTGATTCCATTTGATCCAGGCCACCTCGTTATCCTGACAGTAGGGATTGTTATTTCCCTCCTGTGTATTGGCAAATTCGTCGCCGCTGTAGAGCATGGGGATCCCCCGGGACATAAAGAGAAGCGTCAGGGCATTCTTCATCTGCCGCAGACGAAGCTCCTGAATACTCTTTTTACGGCTTTTTCCCTCCACGCCGCAATTCCAGCTGCAATTATAATCCGTTCCGTCCTGATTATCCTCGCCGTTTGCCTCATTGTGCTTACAATCATAGGACACCAGGTCAAGCAGCCGGAAGCCGTCCCACCTGGCCACGCTGTTGACACATCCGGCCTCATTGCGGNTATCCCGCAGATGGGAGAGAAACTGATTGATCATATTGTCATCGCCCTTTAGAAAACGGCGTGTATTGTANAGGAAGCTGTCGCTTAACCACAACAGATTGCGTGCTCTTTTATTCTCCTCCCATGGCAGATCCTTCTCGCNNACCAGNATCATNGTNTCNGCAANNAGCGGNTCCGCCGCGATCANNTCCATNGGCAAAGANGCGCTCATCANNTGAAANCCGTCNATGTGGTATTCCAGNANCCANTATTTCAGAATATCCAGAATCTCTNCNGCCCCCACCTCNGGCGGAAAATAAAACTGCATNGNNACNCCTATACCGGCGCTGTGAAAGGCCCGTACCATATCCCGGTACTCTCCCGCCNCATCTTTNNCGTGNGCATAGGCGCTCTTCGGCATATAGTAGAGNCCCTTCTGATANCCCCAGTAATTCAGTCTNGGNGCACGTTTCTCNTCCCCGTCNTCAGCCGGCAGCTCCTGCTTNTAGGAAAGCACCGCCTGTTCCATGNTCTGCGCCGCANTATTCTCAGGCATCACCTCNTCAAACTCATANCANGGCATGAGGAGCGCCNTATTGATNCCCAGCTCCTGCAGATANGGTATCTTNTCNGNCACACCGGCATANGTGCCCTTCCACTTGACNCCGGAAGAACGGTGNTTCGTAAANCCGCGCACATGCAGCGCNTACANTATCATCTCCTCCTGCGGGATATGGACATAGCCATCCTCTCCCCAGTCNTANGGNTCANCCGCNGCCTGACAGNGCGGAAGCGCCGCTCTCGGCTCNCCATAGCGNCCNGNATNCTCCATCCGNTTACAGTAGGGATCCTGATANNTCTCCTCCCCNCTGTAAAAGAGNTAGCTNCAGCTNNTATCCCGNTANCCGCAAAGCATCATGGCACAGACCGNNCCTACCCGACAGTTCTCCGGGAANGGAATCCGNACGCCCTCNCGATGCTTTCTGTCATAGAGAATGATCCCTGNCTCCTCTATTCCACTGCACACCGCACAGATNCGCAGTCCCTCTTCTTCAAAAGAAACACCCAGCGGATAGATCTGTGTCCCTTTTACACTCTTTATCTGGAATGTTTTTTGCATGAAAGCCTCCATCCTTTAAGTCATTTTCTATTATACTGAAAATACCGCTTCTTTTCAATCTAAAAAGTTTATGGTATGATGAGANAAAGGAAAGAAACAGGAGGATCCGCCATGAGCAAAGAAGANAAAAATCCCACNCAGGAAGAACTGGACAAGGANGAAATGACCGTTGANCTGGAGCTGGACGACGGCTCNCATGTCACCTGCGCCGTNGTCACNATCCTGACTGTNGCAGGCAAAGATTATATCGCNCTTCTGCCTCTTGCAGAGGACGGNGNAAACACGGACGGCGANGTCTGGTTCTANCGGTACAGCGANAATCCCAAGGATCCCAACGAGGAGCCAGAGCTTGGCTATATCGAAGATGACGAGGAATACGAGNCCGTAGCGGACGCTTTCGATGAATTTTTAGACACTGCCGAATTTGACGAGCTGGTCGATGACGAGGAGTCATGAGATAATAACGGATTTAAGAACCGGGAAGGAGCGTCCTTTCCGGTTTTTCCATTGTGNNAAAACANNCAGAGCTTNTCNTTGGCTCTGGTCATAGCCACATAGAACATCCGCCGTTCCTCCTCTATCTCNTCCTCTGNTTTNGCCTTATGCATGGGCACCTTCCCCTCNTTACATTCCGGCAGAAAAACCGTGGGAAACTCTAANCCCTTGGAGGCGTGCATNGTCATAAGCTGGANGCCCTCNTCATCCGCCTTCGNCGTTTCCTGAATGGNCTCCTTGTATTGACTAATATAGTCATCCATNTCNCGCAGCGTNGTAAATNGTCTGGAAAANTCCTCAAACCACTCNCCGATCTGNANNAACTCCTCCGCCTTTTGGACGCCATATTTTTCCCGCAGATAGGTCTCATAGCCGATTGCCTTACGAATGTATCGGATCTGTAAATGCAGCCGCTTGGAAGATAGCGCCTCCAGATCCCGGTAGAGTCTCTTTATCCGCTCCTGTATGGCGGGCGTATTCTGATAATAAGCGATCAGCTTCTCCCGCTCCACCCGCTCCTCCGGCAGACTATCCCGCTTCATATAGCGCACGGGTCGGTTCATGATCCGCAGAAAAAATTGCCTTCTGTGTTCCCCCTTTGCAAGAGCCAGATAGGCACGGATATCCTGTATCACAAAGTGTGCAAACCGATCTTTTGGCTTTTCCCTCATGACACAGGGGATCCCCGCTTCGCGCAGTGTCTGTGCCCAGAGGCCGCAGGCAAAATTCGTCCGGCAGATCATGGCGCAGGCAGACAGATTTCCCTGCCTCTGCTCTTGCTTCAGAGCCGCCGTCACAGCTTTTGTGAGCGCTTCCTCCGTCTCCTCCCGGTGCAGGGAGAATCCTTCTCCTTTTTCGTGGTTTGCCACAATCTCCTTGGTCAGCCGGTTCTTATTTTCTCCGATCACTATGCACGCCGCCTCCACGATCTCTCTGTGACAGCGGAAGTTGACATCCAGCAGAATGCGTTTTGCCTGTGAGAAATCCTGAAAAAACTGCTGCATACTGTCCGGGCTTGCCCCGCGGAAGCCATAGATGGACTGGTCATCGTCTCCCACAATAAACAGATTGTTCTCCGGCGCCGCCAGCAGCTTTACGATCTCATACTGAACCGGAGAGATATCCTGAAATTCATCCACCAGAATATATCGAAACTGTCCCTGCCATCCGGCAAGGCTTGCCGCATCCTCCCGAAACAGCTTAAGACATGCCGCCATCAGATCGTCAAAATCAAACTTTGAAAATTCCTCCAGATAGCTCTGATACTCCGTTCGTAAAAACCGGAAATCCTCCTCTTCCATCTTACTGATCTTTACAGGGAGCTCTGTCAGGCTCGACTTGACCCTACTGATTGCCGAAAGGACTTCCTCAATATCTTCCTCCTGTAAATAGAGAAACCGTTTGTGCATATGTACAATATCCCGAATCAGTTTTCGTTTNTCTGCTTCCGTGATAATGGTNTGGCNGCGATACTGCGCCGANTGTTTTAAGATATGATAGAAGACTGCGTGAAAGGTGCCAAAGTGTACCGGCGGNCTCTCCGTCTCCATCAGACGAAAGAATCTNTCCTGCATTTCNANTGCAGCNGCTTTCGTGAATGTGATGACAAGAATGTGCGAGGGATCCACGCCCTCGGATGTGATGAGTCTGTGAATGCGATGTGTNGTGACNAANGTTTTGCCACTGCCGGGCCCGGCTAANACNCCTGCCGGCCCGACTGTNTGNANAATNGCTTCTCTCTGCCTGTCTGTGCAGGAAAGATCAAGCCTGTTCAAGCATTGCGATTCCCTGCCTGATCCTTGCAAGGGATTCTTCCTTTCCCAAAACCTCCATGAGCTCCGTCGCACCGCCCGGCGTCATCTGTTTGCCGGAAACCGCCGTTCTCACAGGCCACATCACATATCCGTTTTTATAGCCCTTCTCCTCCACATAGGCGGACAGGGTCTGATAGAGCGCATCGTTGGAATAATCCTCCTGGGCTTCCAGGATCGGCAACAGATCCTTGAGGACCTCCAGGGANGTCTGCGCATTGGTCTTCATCTTCTTGTGGGTATACATCGCCACATCATATGCCGGAAGCGCATCAAAGAAATCCACATGGTCTTTGATATCCGGGAAGATCTCGATCCGGGTCTTGACCATAGCGGCGATCTTTTTCAGATCATACTCCTTTTTCACCGCCTCTTTTAAATAAGGTTCCGCCATCTCATAGAACCGGTCAAAATCCATAGCCTTCAGGTATTCCCCGTTCATCCATTTCAGCTTGGTATAATCAAACACCGCCGGAGATTTGGAGAGATGATGGTAATCAAACCGTTTCACCAGCTCCTCCANCGTNAANATCTCCTCGTTGTCCTCCGGGCTCCAGCCNAGAAGCGCCACAAAGTTTACGATNGCCTCNGAGAGAAANCCCTGCTCGATCAGATCCTCATAGGAGGAATGNCCNCACCGNTTNGACANCTTCTGNTGGGACTCGTCCGTNATNAGCGGACAGTGCACATACTCCGGCACCTCCCAGCCGAAAGCCTCGTAGAGACGNTTGTATTTNGGTGAGGAGGAAAGGTACTCATTGCCCCGCACCACATGGGTGATCCCCATCAGATGATCNTCCACCACNTTGGCNAAATTATANGTGGGATANCCGTCCGACTTGATCAGNATCATATCATCAAGCTCTGCATTGTCCACGGTAATNTCNCCNTAGATATCNTCGTGGAAGGTGGTCGTCCCCTCGGTNGGATTATTCTGCCGGATCACATAGGGTTTNCCNTCCGCCAGATTTTTCTCCACTTCCTCCTTAGACAGATGCAGGCAGTGCTTGTCGTAAACATTGATCTCCTTGCCCGCCACCGTCTGGGTCAGGGTAGACAGCCGCTCCTTATCGCAAAAGCAATAATAGGCTTCGCCCTTCTCGATCAACTGCTTCGCATACTGTAAATAGATGCCCTGCTTCTGGCGTTCGCTCTGTACATAGGGGCCCACGCCGCCATCCTTATCCGGACCTTCGTCATGGACAAGCCCCGTATTCTCCAGAGTGCGGTAGATGATATCCACCGCTCCCTCCACATAACGCTCCTGATCCGTATCCTCGATCCGCAGGATAAAATCCCCGCCCTCGTGTTTGGTGATCAGATAGGCGTAAAGNGCCGTTCTCAAATTTCCCACATGCATCCGCCCGGTAGGGCTGGGCGCATACCTTGTTCTTATCTTTTCCATAATCAGTTTCCTCTGTTTTCTGCTTATATTTATGACATCCCCNGAGTCCGCGAAGCGGATCTCGCAATCGAGCTTTGCTCGATTTATTCTACAATTCTCTGATGCACGCTCGGATCGGGTATCTTCTGCGCTGCCGCCTCCTTAAAGGCGGACACTGCTTTCGCCGCTGACGGGATCGCAATATTNGTGCCTGCNCCNGCCACACAGCCGCCGGGACAGGCCATNCCCTCNATCAGACAGCCNTTNTTCTTNCCGGCCTTGGCAAGCATCAGTATCTTCTTACACTCTGAAAGGCTNTCCGCATGCTCGATGTGNACCTCCACATCGGGNTAATACTCNCTCACACACTCNTCNATNGCACTGGCCACNCCGCCTGCNACACCGTAGCCNCNNCCTGCGCNNGTNGCNNCNTNCATCTCATCCANNGCCTGNATNTCCTTNANNANNATNCCNTTGGCCTCNAAAATACCTGNCAATTCNTCAAAGGTNATNACAAANTCCACATCCGAGCGGATCGTCCGTCTGGANGCCTCCAGCTTCTTGGANGCACANGGNCCGATAAANACCACCCTTGCATCAGGATGCTCCTGCTTAATGACTCTCGCCGTAGCCACCATAGGCGTAAGCGCNTTTGANATCTTATCNATCGTCTCCGGGAAGAATTTCTTCGCCAGCACNGACCANGACGGGCAGCAGGANGTCAGACTGAACGGNAGCTTGCCNGTGGAAACCTCNTTCGCNTAGTGCTCCGCCTCCGCNATCGCNCCCATATCCGCACCGATCGCNGTCTCGTATACATCGTAAAAGCCCANNTCTTTNAGCGCCGTCTTCAGCATATCCGGCGTCACNTCNGGNCCNAACTGTCCCGCAAAAGCNGGCGCCACCTGCGCGATGATCTTACCNCCCGCCTGCAGAGCNCGNATCANCTGGAANATCTGTGACTTGTCCGCGATCGCNCCGAAGGGACAGTTTACCATACACTGTCCGCAGGAGACGCACAGATCGTTGTCGATCACCGCACGTCCCTTCTCATCATTTTTGATCGCATTTACCCCGCAGGCACCCGCACAGGGNCGCACCTGATGNGCAATGGCATCGTAAGGACAGACTGCCTTACATTTACCGCACTTGATACATTTTTCCGGATCGATCACCGACCGGCCGTTTNCCATGGAGANCGCCCCNCTNGGNCAAACNTCTCTACAGGGGTGCGCNACACAGCCCATACAGCGGTCCGTCACATAATAGCGGTTCTCCGCACAGGCATTGCACGCCGAGGGAATGACCTGCATCAGCGGCGGCTCGTAGTATTTTTCCGAAATATTACTCTCCTCCAGCCCCTGCGTCAGATGCACCGGCACATTTTCCGGCCGCAGNGAAAGCCCCATNGCNAGACGNATCCTCTCNCTNACGATNGCCCGATCCCTGTATATATTTCCATAATCTGATTCATCGTAATTTACGATCTTGTAAGGCAGCGCCTCAATGTCATCCTTCAGATTCTCCGAATGATAAGCCAGATGCGCCACTTCCTTAAAAATACGTCTTCTGTTCTTACGAACCTGCGTATCGATTCCTCTCATCTTAGATATCCACGCCTTTCTCTCGATTGTTAATATTTTCACAATCTCAGCAGACAAACTGCCCTTCATTCGATATTTATTGTGGCACAAAGTCCCAAGGAAGTCAATAATGCTGTGGCGAGAAAAAGGAAAAGACGGCTTTTTAACGCCGTCTCCTTCTCAGCCAGATCACAAGTCCGGCAATAAGGGTCACAAGGGGAATCACGATCACGCAGAGCAACGCCGTGATATAGGCTGTCTGCGCCTTAAATACCAGATTCGCCATCGCAAGACTCTTGACCGGCACCGCCACCGGCGTTTCATGATCTGCCAGCTCACTGATCATACTGCTAAAAAGTTTCACATTATTGCCCGGCGACATATCATCCGCAAGCCCTGTAAAAAGACTCTCTCCGCCCACCAGAAAGGCATGGGAAATGCTATCTGCCCCCGCAGCCTTCTCTACTTCCAGACTGACCACAAAGGGGCCGTCAATATCCTCATCCGTCTTGTTGTAGTTACTGCTGTCCGTAATATTCACCTTGCTGAACGCCTCGCTGCTCGTTGTCAGAAGCGGTGTGTAATAGATTTCATCAGAAGCTTCCTCATCGTAGGCAAGGCCCTTAGAAAAAGGCGCGAAGACCAGCGCATTCGCCAAAGGCTCCGTCACCTTGGCAGATGCGATCTCAGGGAACAGATAATAAGGATTCTGGTAATAATAATTCCGATCCATCTCCACAATAGTTCCTTCCACTTCCGAAACCCCGTAGAAATCCAGAATGGTATCGAAATTCGTCATCTCCCCTTCTGTCATGGTCACAACGATCAATGCATTGCCGCCCTTTTCCAGATAGTCGATCACCTTCTGCGCATCCTCTTTGGAATAATCGTTGGTGGGAGCGTCTAACAGCAGTCCCTGCGCATCTTCGGGAATCTCATCCACCGCATAGAGCATGAGGTCTTCACAGGTCACATTTTCCTTCTCCAACGCCTTGATGAAGGTCTCCTCAAGCTCCAGCTCTCCGTGCCCGCCAATCGTATAAAACACCGGCATATCATCGGTAGTGACATAAGCCAGCGCCGACACGATCTGTCCCTCTGCGTCGTAGCCCGTGGTCTCATAGCTGTAGGTGGAATAGTTCATCTCATAGACGTAAATATCCTCATAGTCCACTACCTTACTTCTCTTTTCGCCCGCCACGATCAGGCCGTTGGAAGCGGGCTCATCGGTCGTAAAATTCTGATAAAAGTTAGGGTTCTTAGACGGGCTCACATACTGCACCTTCACATGGGAGGTTCTGTCTTTTATCCGCTCCAGCGTCTTGCCCAGATCCGCGTCCCCACCTTCCTCATCCGCCAGCACGTATATCGTCACATCCTCGGTCATGCCATCCAGAAAATCCTCGGTCTCCGCCAAAAGCGCATACATCTTATTTTCTGTCAGATCAAAGGAAGAATACTGCTCCGGCACATAATTCAAGCCAAGATTCACGATAACCGTCAAAGCGATTGCCGTCACGATCCCGGAAATACTGTAAGCACCCAGCTTAAGACCGCCGCCAGAGACACTGTAACGGCGCTTCTGGATCGACTGCACCGTACAAAAGAGCGCCAGTGCAACAGCCGACAGGTAATAGACCACAGCTTCCACCTCAAAGTAGCCCGCAGAAAGCGTATCAAACCGCCCCACCATGTCAAAACAATTCAGAATACGCGCAAGGATCGTTGCGGCCGTAGAGGTTCCCGTGGTGGTGAGCAGATTCGCTATCCCCGGCATGATGTATCCCAGAAACAGAACGCCGAAGGAAAGCACCGCCGCGATCACCACACTCTCCGTCAGGGACGAGAGAAAAAGCCCCACCGCCAGCGCCAGACAGCCGTACAGGAAAAAGCCCAGAAGGGACGAATAGGAGACGCCGATCCGGAATTCTCCCGCACGCATGAGAAACAAAGGAAGCACTCCCATAAATGCCGTAGGAATAAAAAGCACTGTCACCAGAGCCAGATATTTTCCGAGTACGATCTTTCCCACCGAAACCGGCGCCGTCAGAATCAGCTGGTCGGTCTTATTTTTGCGTTCCTCCGAGAGCGACCGCATGGTGAGGATCGGCACCGTCACAATGAAAGTAAATACAATACTCTGCAATACATAGGATATGGTCGGATATCCCATGAGCATATTGTAGACCTGAAAATAAAGCCCC
>JAAUZN010000040.1 GCA_014804565.1 Lachnospiraceae bacterium | reverse complement strand
TCCTCCGCAGAATTGAAGGCCTCGGCCAGAGAGCATCTGCTCGGTCACTACGGTACGGCTATCGGGGCCTACGTGATCCTCGCCCTCCTGTTGGGTACGGTATCAATGGCAGTGTCTCTTCTCGTGGATCTACAGACCGTGATCGGCACAGTGATCTACTATGCCATCATGTTTTTAGTATCTGTCTTGACGGGATTGTTCACCTCAGGCTCCTGCTATCTCTATTTAAAGATCATCTGCGGACGACCGGTCAGCATTGGAGACATGTTCTACGGCTTCCAGCTCTGTCCCGATAAGGCCATCGTGATCCAGGCATGGATCTCGCTCATCACTTATCTGGCCAATCTGCCGCAGATCATCCTGAATTACAAAATCAGCACTTATACTGTCAGCTATCAGACAGACCTGCTGTTTTCTCCTGTGACGCTTTCACAGGCTCAATTGGACAAAATACTGAATCTCATGCTGCCCTACTCCCTCTCCCTGATCCTGTCAGGGGTGGTTTCGGTCATGGTGGCGCTCCTCTATGGGCAGGCCTTTTATCTGCTCCACGACTTTCCGCAGTACACGGCAAAGGAGCTGCTAAAAAAGAGCCGTCGGCTCATGGTACACCACAAGGGCAGGCTCTTCTATCTTTATGTGAGTTTTATTCCGCTCATGCTTTTAGGGTTTTTATCCTGCGGCATTGCACTGTTGTGGGTGGTTCCTTACATGGCTGCCACGCAGGCTGCATTCTTTCTGGATTTAATACAAAACAATACGGAGGCTGCTTCATAAGCAGCCTCCTTTTTTAATTGGTAATCCACTTCAGATAGGCGTTGATAAAAGGATCGATCGCGCCGTCCATCACCGCATCCACATTGCCGGACTCCTCATTCGTCCGGTGATCTTTCACCATAGTATAGGGCTGCATGACATAGGACCGAATCTGATTGCCCCAGCCGATCTCCTTCACATCGCCGCGGATATCCGACAGCTTCTCCGCATTCTCCTCCTGCTTCAGCATATAGAGCTTCGCCTTCAGCATCTGCATGGCTTTATCCTTATTCTGGAACTGGCTGCGCTCATTCTGGCAGGTCACCACGATCCCGGTAGGGAAATGGGTGATACGGATAGCCGAGGAGGTCTTATTGATATGCTGACCGCCCGCGCCGCTGCTTCGGTAGGTATCGATACGGATATCCTCATCCCGAACTTCCACATCCACATCCTCCTCGATGTCCGGCATCACATCCAGAGACACAAAGGAAGTCTGCCGCTTGCCCTGGGCGTTAAAAGGTGAGATCCGCACCAGCCGGTGTACTCCCTTCTCCGATTTCAGATAGCCGTAGGCGTTCTCCCCGTTGATCTGGAAGGTCACGGACTTGATGCCCGCCTCGTCGCCGTCCAGATAATCGATCACCTCCANGGNAAANCCCTTGCGCTCCGCCCAACGAGTGTACATNCGATAGAGCATNCTGCACCAGTCNCANCTCTCCGTGCCGCCCGCACCCGCGTTTAATTTTAAGATCGCGTTGTTTCTGTCATACTCNCCGGAAAGGAGAGTACTGATCCTNATGTTCTCAAAGGTTTCCTTAAAGGAAGCCAGCTCCTCCTCAATATCCGGAATGATCGCAGGATCGTTATCCTCATACCCCAGCTCNATCAGNNNNAGNATNTCNTNATACTGNCNGGANAGNCCGTNCATCGTCTCCACGATATCCTTNANGCCNTTNGCNTCCCNCATCTTNTGNTTGGANNTCTCNGGATCGTCCCAAAAGTCCGGNGCCTGCATTTCCATNTCAAGCTCTTCGATCCGCTTCACNTTATCTGCTAAGTTAAAGTGAATCCCTCACTTCCGCCAGGGGGCTTTCGTATGCCAAAAGCTCCGATTTCATATTATCTAACTCTACCACCTAACGTCACCTTCTTTCCCTATTNTCCCTAATGAACCTATTTTCTTCCACAGCACTGCTTGTACTTCTTCCCGCTTCCGCANGGGCAGGGATCGTTGGGATATACCTTCGCCTCCATACGCTTCTTAGGGCCCTTCTGGATGGTATCATCCTTGTTCGTACCGGTCACCTTTGCCACCTGCTCTCTCTCCACCTTCTGCTCAATGCGCACNCGGAAGAGAAGACGCACGGTTTCTTCCTTNATNTTCTGTGTCATCTCATCAAACATGTCGTAACCGNTCAGCTTGTACTCCACCAGCGGATCCTTCTGTCCNTAAGCCTGCAGNCCCGCTCCCTGACGAAGCTGATCCATGTCGTCGATGTGATCCATCCACTTTCTGTCTATCACCTTAAGGAGAATCACACGCTCGATCTCGCGNATCGCCTCAGGCTCCGGNAACTCTGCTTCCTTNCTCTCGTAAAGCTTGACAGCCTCCTCTTTCAGCTGCTGCTTCAAGCTGTTCTTCTTAGGCTTTAAGACCCTGGAAGCATCCACAGGCNTCAAAGGAATCGTGGGAAGCAGCAGGGTATTTAATTCATTGTAATCCCACTCCTCAAAATCCGTATCATCNCCGATNCAGATATCCACACAGTTCTCCGCNATATCCGTNATCATCTTATAGATCGCATCGCGCATGCTCTCACCGTCCAGAACGCGCCGTCTCTCCTCGTAGATGATCTCTCTCTGCTCGTTCATTACCTGATCGTACTCTAACAGGCTCTTTCTGATACCAAAGTTATTATTCTCGATCTTCTTCTGCGCCGTCTCAATGGCTTTCGTCAAGGCGCTGTGCTCGATCTCCTGTCCCTCCGGGATACCCAGCGCATTAAACATGGTGATCATACGATCCGAGCCGAACAGTCTCATCAGATCGTCCTCCAGAGAGATAAAGAACTTGGANTCACCNGGATCCCCCTGACGACCGCTTCGACCNCGCAGCTGGTTNTCNATACGTCTGGACTCATGGCGCTCNGTGCCGATGATCATAAGACCGCCCGCCNCTCTNGCCTCCTCNTCCAGTTTGATATCCGTACCACGNCCCGCCATGTTGGTNGCGATGGTCACTGCCCCNTGGATNCCGGCNTCCGCCACGATCTCCGCCTCCANCTCNTGGAACTTCGCATTCAACACTTTGTGNTCNATACCGTTTCTCTTAAAAATCCCGGAAAGTTCNTCCGAGGANTCGATGTTGATCGTACCCACCAGCACNGGCTGTCCCTTNGCGTGAGCCTCCTGCACCGCNTGGAGAATCGCCGTCAGCTTTTCCTTTCGNGTCTTGTANACAGCGTCCTGATGATCCACACGGGCCACCGGCTTATTNGTGGGAATGGACACCACATCCATNCCATAGATCTCCCGGAACTCNTTCTCCTCNGTGAGCGCNGTACCTGTCATGCCGGCCTTTTTCTCAAATTTATTAAAAAAGTTCTGGAAGGTAATGGTGGCAAGAGTCTTGCTCTCCCGCTTNACCTTCACATGCTCCTTCGCCTCGATCGCCTGNTGCAGNCCGTCGGAATAGCGGCGTCCCGGCATGATACGGCCGGTAAACTCATCCACGATCAGGACCTGATCNTCATTCACCACATAATCCTGATCCCGGAACATCAGATTGTGCGCGCGGAGCGCCAGAATGATATTGTGCTGGATCTCAATATTCTCCGGATCCGCCAGATTCTCGATCTGGAAGAANCGCTCTACCTTGGAGACGCCCTGCGCTGTCAGGTTCACCACCTTGTCCTTCTCATTTACGATGAAGTCNCCGGTCTCCTCCTGCTCTATGCCCATGATGGCATCCATCTTGGACAGNTCCTCCATGTCTTCACCACGGGTAAGCTGTTTTGCCAGAATATCGCAGGCTTCATANAGCTTCGTGGACTTGCCGCTCTGACCGGATATGATCAGAGGNGTTCTGGCTTCNTCGATCAGCACAGANTCCACCTCATCGATNATCGCNTAGTGAAGGCTTCTGAGNACCAGCTGTTCCTTATANATGACCATGTTATCNCGCAGATAATCAAAGCCCAGCTCGTTGTTCGTCACATAGGTGATATCGCAGTTGTATGCNTCCCGGCGCTCNTCAGGNTTCATGTCATTTAAGACACAGCCCACCTTCAGNCCCAGNAACTCATGCACCTGTCCCATCCACTCCGCGTCACGCTTCGCCAGATAGTCGTTGACNGTGACCACATGCACGCCCTTACCCTCCAGCGCATTCAGATATGCNGGCAGNAGACAGGTCTGNGTCTTACCTTCACCGGTTCTCATCTCNGCGATACGTCCCTGATGCAGNACNATACCGCCGATCAGCTGCACCCTGTAATGCTCTGTATTCAGGATCCTCCGGGCCGCCTCCCTGACAAGGGCATAAGCCTCCGGCAGAATGTCGTCCAGTGTTTCTCCCTCAGAGAGCCTTTTCTTAAACTCCTTCGTCTTATCGCGCATCTGCTCATCGGACATCTCCATCATCTGGGGCCTCATGCCCTCGATCCGNTCCACCAGACCGTTTATGCGCTTGATCTCCCGCTCACTGTGGGTTCCAAATATTTTNTGTACTACNCTCATATTTTCCTCGATCCCATACGCCNGTTCTAANGGCGCACGCCTTTCTTCCATAAATCCCCATCATAGCAAAACACTAAATTATATTTTACCAGATGCAGTAGGTAAATTCAACCCAAAACCGAGTGCACGGGCACACGGCACGCACACTCGGTCTTTNTCTATTTCTCGGTTATTTCAAAAATTCTGGCGCTGACTTTATCGGTTAATTCCACCGTCAGCTCTCCTACCGTCCGATTCCAGGAATATCGNCATCCGCGTCCATCCTTCGGATAGGCGCAGNCCACCTCCNCNTCCTTCTCCCGCAGGTGNNNNAGCGGCANTCCNANCATACTNTCCTGACTNCCTCTGCGCCAGACTGCCAGATANGTCTTCGNNCCGCTTACGATNGCCANAGCCGCCCAGCCGTCCTGATAGGNNGCAAGACCGATGGGCCACANGGGCAGNCCNGTCCGCAGCTTCTCCCGAATCTCCTTATAGTAGGCGATTCCCTCNTTCACCAGGACAAACCGCCCTNCATCCAGCTCCGCCAGATGNCCGCTCTGNTGAATGCGCAGGAGCATGGCGTTNACCATATTGAANATGACCTCCTCGTCATNCCCCTGTCTNAGCGGATANCTCCAGATNGCCGCCTGCTCAGGCGTCAGCGCNGCCGGCGCATTNGCCGCAATGGTGGAATATGTGACATAATCCTCCGTGTCCGAAGTGGACTGAATGCTGTATCGTGAGAGCATGGCATAATCCATCCGCAATCCNCCGGAGGAGCAGTTTTCAATGACCAGNTCAGGNTANTTNTCAAAAATGCCGTCCAGCCANTGCAGATATGCTCTNTCNTGACCAAGCAGCCCCTCNCCGAAGCTGTCCGCATCGAGCTCCGTGCCCACGCCCGGCTCGATNTTNTAATCCNTCTTGATATANCCNACATGGTACTCTNTGACCAGCCGGTCTATCACCTCCGTNGCNTGCTCTCTCACAGCNGGATTTCTGAAATCCAGCTGATATCGGCTTCTGTCCGACACCTTCTTNCCATGNCGGATAAAATACCAGTCATCGGGCACCCGNTCCGCCTTCGGACACTTGATCCCCATGACCTCNATCTCCAGCCAGACNCCCGGNATCATACCCTTCNCCCGNATGTAGTCCATGACCTCCTCCAGNCCGTTCGGNAAACGCTCNTTNGAAGGGANCCACTCTCCCACATANTCCCACCANGGNCCNNCNGCNTACCAGCCCGCNATCCACACAGNAATANTCGCAGCCNGCCTCAGCCGCCTTNTCAATTAAAGGCANCTCNTTCTCCGTNGTNGGATCTCCGAAGAGNCAGTTCATATAATCGTTAAAAATAACNGCAAGCTTNTCATTGTCCGCATTTGGTCTGCGNATNACACGGCGATACCGNGTCANTTCTCCCATCGCCTCNTCNAANCCNCCCANCAGNGAGCCCACNGCCACGGGAACNCTCTCAAAACTCTCCCCCGGCAGGAGNTTTTTCCACCANTGAGACTGATGCTCCGTNGGACCGCTCAGNTTCAGNTACAGATGNCCNTCCTGATCTGCNATCTCCCAATACCANGAGCCNTTGTGCTCGATCTGCCAGTACAGNGAGCTGCCNNCCTCTGCATTNTAAAGATAGCCCATGGGAATATACTCTTTGGTAGACCANTTNCCCGCATTNTTNANACCGATGGTNNTAGAANTTCTGCGGANCTCCTCNGGCTGCGTNGTGCTCATNCCCAGCTCGTCCAGACGGNATTTATTCCANTGCAGTTCCNTCTGCCAGCCNTTGNGGGGNATCCAAAGCTCCAGCTTCTCCTCNGGAAGCCTGATTCCCTCCTTCTCAATGCCCGTGATGGCAAAAGACGAAACATACTCGATCCCCAGCGCTTCCCCGCCGCCGTTGTAGAGGGTCGTCCAGGCGCGCACCACGGCAATACCATCATAAAACTGATAATGGCTGGTAACCGTAAGGCCGGTCTCCGGATCCTCCATGACCACCTCCAGCTTTCTGCCAAGCGAATTTCTGTCATCCCGAAACTCCTTGAGCTTCAGCCGATGTCCCGGCGCCGTGCGCACATATTTGGTGCCATGCCGTTCTCCCGGTCTGTCTATACCGGACACCTGTACCTCCGCCACAGTAAAGGGTGCTGTCCCGCCCCATTTCGAAATATCCGCTGCCGAAAAAGGCGCGGCAGAAAAATGGAGGAGCTTGATTTCCTGCTCCTCCGTCACCTCAAACAACATGAGGATTCCATTTTCCTTGATCTCAATTCTTTTCATCAATATACCTTCAGCTCTTCCTCGCCGTTCAGGACACGCAGGCCGCCTTGTACAAGCGCCATCAACTCATCCTCACCGGGATAAATAGTCATAGGTGCGATCCACCCTGCCTTCTCCTGCAAGCCGCCGGTCACCACCTTATCGTAAGCGATACCGCCGGTCACCAGGATCTGATCTACCTTGCCCTGCAGAACGCAGGCCATGGACCCGATATCCTTGGCTACCTGGGTGATGAATGCCTCTCTGATCTCCTCGGCCTTCTTGTCGCCGCCCTGCACCATCTTCTCTACGTCACGCATGTCGTTGGTGCCGCAGTAAGCGTTAAAGCCGCCCGCACCCACAAACTTTTTATAAACCTCTTTCTCCGTATACTTCCCGGAAAAGCACATTTTTATGAGTGCACCGCTGGGCACAGCACCTGCTCTCTCAGGAGAGAAAGCACCGTCGCCGTCCAGCGCGTTAAACACATCTACCACACGGCCCTGCTTATGCGCACCTACAGATACGCCGCCGCCCATATGCACCACGATCAGATTCATGGAATCGTAAACCTTCCCTGTCTCCTTCGCATAGCGCTTCGCCACTGCCTTCTGGTTCAGTGCATGGAATACGCTGGTTCTGGGAAGTTCCGGCACACCGGAGTATCTGGAAACAGGCTCCAGTTCATCCACCACCACAGGATCTACAATGTAAGAGGGAACACCGATGGAATCGGCGATCTCCCTCGCCAGAATACCGCCTAAGTTAGAAGCGTGAGGACCCTGCACACCGATCTTTAAATCCTCCAAAAGGTCGTCCGTCACCGCATAGGTGCCGCCGGGAATGGGCTTTAACATGCCGCCGCGGCCCACCACCATATTTAAAGACTTGATATCAAAATTTTTCTCCTTCAGCAGATCCTCTATGATCTTTCTACGGAAATCCTTCTGATCCACAATCTTTTCAAACTGTGCGATCTCCTCAGTAGAGTGTCTTAAAGTCTCCTCGAACAGGAGAGTTTCATCCTCGAACACACCGATTTTTGTGGATGTGGAACCAGGGTTAATGATCAAACTTTTTACTGCCATAATTTCCTCCTTTATCAAATCAATTTAACTCTGCCATAGCGCCAGCCATAACCGCGCCGAGCGCCAGAGAATTTACCTTAGTCTCAAAATCGTCGGAACGAGATGTCAGGATCACAGGTGCCTTTGTGCCGGTCAGAATATTGCCGTTCTTTACCTTAGCAGT
This sequence comes from Lachnospiraceae bacterium, assembly GCA_014804565.1. Lineage (GTDB taxonomy): Bacteria > Bacillota > Clostridia > Lachnospirales > Lachnospiraceae > UBA3282. Next base: position 19,972 of record JAAUZN010000040.1, on the reverse strand, counting down.
ATGTACCAGACACTTGTAGACCAGATTGCCCGCATGGATATCCGGGAAGAGCAGTACGTCGGCATCACCCACGATCTTTCTGCCTTCCGCGCCTTTGTGCTTCGCCGCTTCCGGATCGATGGCAAGGTCTAAGGAGAGAGGTCCGTCTACCACGCAGCCCGTGATCTTACCCTCCTCGCACATCTTCGTCAGCTCTTCCGCTTCCACCGTCACCGGCATCTTCGGATTCACTACCTCTACGGCTGCAAGAGGCGCTACCTTGGGATTCGGGATGCCGCATGCATGGCAGACATCCACCGTATTTTCAATAATATGTACCTTATCTTCCAGTGTAGGATAGGTCATGAACGCAACGTCCGTTAAGAACAGAAGATGATCGATGCCCTCCACCTCAAAAACACATACATGGGACAATGCCTTGCCTGTTCTTAAGCCCACTTCCTTATCCAGCACGCTCTTTAAGAAGGATTTCGTGTCGATCAGACCCTTCATATACATATCCGCCTTACCCTGATGTACCAGCTCTACCGCCTTCAGAGCCGCTGTGTAGTTATCCTTCTCGTCAATGATCTCAAAGCCGCTGATGTCCACATTATCCGCAGCAGCTACCTCCTTGATCTTATCCTCGTCTCCCACCAGGATCGCCTCCGCAATATTGCGCTCTTTCGCCGCAACTACCGCTTCCAGCACGGCGCTGTCCTGCGCAACCGCAACCGCAACCTTCTTGAGGCTGCACTCAGATACCTTTGATAACAGATCGTCAAAACTCTTGCTCATCTTCCCTTTTCCACTCCTTTTATATTTTATTTATTTTTTGCGACTTCTATTTCACTCACAAATCCGTGCTTTGCGACTTCTAAATCATACCACTTTCTATGTCAAAAATCAATTATACCAACGTAGTTCGGCTCCCATTCAGCCAAAAAACTCTCTAGTGATGGAAGAGTCTGATCCCCGTAAAGCACATTGTCATGCCATACTTATCACAGGTCTCGATCACATTGTCATCCCGCACGGAGCCTCCCGGCTGCGCCACATATTTCACACCGCTCTTATAGGCACGCTCAATATTGTCTCCAAAGGGGAAAAAGGCATCGGAACCCAGCGCTACATCACTCATCTGATCCAACCACGCACGCTTCTCCTCTCTGGTAAACACCGCCGGCTTTTCCCTGAATATCTTCTGCCATGCGCCCTCCGCCAGAACATCCATGTAATCCTCGCCAATGTACAAGTCGATGGAATTGTCTCTGTCGGCCCGGCCTATGCCATCCACAAACTGCAGGCCGAGAACCTGGGGCGACTGACGCAGAAACCAGTTGTCCGCCTTAGAGCCAGCCAGTCTGGTGCAATGGATACGGGACTGCTGCCCCGCGCCGATGCCGATGGCCTGTCCGCCCTTCACATAGCACACAGAATTAGACTGAGTGTATTTCAGCGTGATCATCGCAATTGCCAGATCGATCTTCGCCTGTTCGGGCATATCCTTAGACGCCGTCACAATATTGTCAAAAAAGGCATCGTCGATCTTTAATTCATTCCTGCCCTGCTCAAAGCTGATCCCGTAGACCTGCTTCACCTCCACAGGCGCGGGCACATAGCTTTCGTCTATCTCGATCACATTATAGTTTCCTTTTTTCTTCGCCTTCAGGATCTCCAACGCCTCGGGCTCATACCCCGGCGCGATCACACCGTCGGAAACCTCCCTCTTGATGATCTTCGCCGTGGCCACATCGCAGACATCAGAAAGGGAGATAAAGTCTCCGAAGGAACTCATTCTGTCCGCACCTCTGGCTCTGGCGTAGGCGTTTGCCAGGGGCGTGAATTCCATATCCAGATCATCCACCCAATAAATCTTTCTCTCCACCTCGGAGAGCGGCAGTCCTACCGCCGCACCCGCAGGAGATACATGCTTAAAAGAAGCCGCTGCCGGAAGCCCGGTAGCCGTCTTCAACTCCTTTACCAGCTGCCAGCCGTTAAAGGCATCCAAAAAGTTGATATAGCCCGGCTTGCCGTTCAGCACCCGGATGGGCAGCTCGCTTCCATCCGCCATATAAATGCGGGAAGGCTTCTGGTTCGGGTTACAGCCGTATTTCAATTCCAATTCATTCATGGTTGTTATTCTCTCCTATATTTATTTCATTCAGTCACAGTCTGGCTAGCCGTTACTTGTTTTTATTATAGATCCGACTCTCATATTTCCCCGTGGCGATCTCGATGTAACGTACAAACAGCGACACCTTATTCTCCTCATTCAGCTTCTCCCAGAGCATCTGTCCGAAGCTGTCGATGTCTCCCTCGATCCCCACTTTTTTCGGTTCCCCCTCGAAGCTGGGCAGCGGATTTCCATCCCCCATGTAGGTGTGGATAAAATGTCCCTCCCCCGCCTTCGGGTTCTGATAGGCAAAAGTAAACCGATGACAGGAATCCGGATCTCCATCCGCCGATTTTAAGATGGACATGGCGTAATTATAACCGCCATTCTCCAGATGCATGATCCCTGAGATACGGGGCGTATAGTTGGGCGCATCGGGCTCAAACTCTCTGGTGCGCAGCGCCTGCTCAAAGGTCTGCTGCCTGTCCATCAGCTCATAGATCGTATCCGTCTGATCCCCATTCGTCACAATGGTCTTATTGCCCAGCACACGCACCGGCGCATAGATAATCAGGCTGGGATCCTCCAGCTTGGAAGGATCGAATGCCTGTGTGCGGATGCCCTCGCCATCCTCCACAAACACTCTGTTTCTGCTGTTGCTGCTGCGCCCCATGATAAAATAGGCGGTTACCGCATATTTCCCGTCAGCCGACTTGCCGATCACGATACCTCTGCCCGGATAACTGTTTCCCGCAAGCTCCTCTTCTAAATTTCTCTTTTCCATAATCATTCTCCTTGTCACTCGTCAACAGAATAGTTCGGCGCCTCTTTTGTGATATGGATATCGTGAGGATGACTCTCTTTCAAGGAAGCCGCTGATATCTTCACGAATCTGCCATTCTGCTTCAACTCCTCTATGGTAGCGGTGCCGCAATATCCCATACCGGAACGCAAGCCGCCCATCAACTGGAACACCGTGTCCTCCACGCTGCCCTTGTAAGCCACACGGCCCTCCACGCCCTCCGGCACCAGCTTCTTTGCATCGGTCTGGAAATACCGATCCTTACTGCCGTTCTCCATCGCCGCGATGGAGCCCATGCCGCGGTACACCTTATATTTTCTGCCCTGATAGAGCTCGTAAGTGCCAGGACTCTCCTCACAGCCGGCAAACATGCTGCCCATCATGCAGACATCACCGCCCGCTGCGATCGCCTTAGTCATGTCACCGGAATATTTGATACCGCCGTCCGCGATGATCGGCACGCCATACTCTTTCGCCACCGAATAGGCATCCATGATAGCTGAGATCTGCGGTACACCGATACCTGCCACCACTCTGGTGGTACAGATGGAACCGGGGCCGATTCCCACCTTGACCGCGTCAGCGCCAGCCTCGATCAGCGCCTTGGTGCCCTCGCCCGTAGCCACGTTGCCTGCGATCACCTGCAGATCCGGATATTTCTCCTTGATCATCCGCAGGCATTTCAGCACGTTCTCGGAATGCCCGTGGGCGGAATCCAGCACCACCACATCTACCTTGGCGTCGATCAGCGCTCCCACTCTGTCCAGAACATTGGCGGTAATGCCCACGCCTGCGCCGCACAGAAGTCTGCCCTGGCTGTCCTTGGCCGCGAGCGGATACTTGATGGTTTTTTCAATATCCTTGATCGTGATAAGGCCGACCAGATTATAATCGTCATCCACAATAGGAAGTTTTTCTTTTCTGGCCGCAGCCAAAATCTCCTTGGCCTGATCCAGAGTGATACCCGCTTTGGCAGTGATCAGATTTTCGGAGGTCATAGACTCTTTGATTTTTTTCTTGAAATCTGTCTCGAATTTTAAATCTCGATTGGTGATGATACCGACCAGCTTTCTGCCCTCGGTAACGGGAACACCGGAGATCCTGAACTTAGCCATCAATGCATCGGCATCACCCAGCGTATGCTCCGGGGTAAGAGAAAAGGGATCTGTGATAACGCCATTCTCTGATCGCTTGACCTTATCTACCTCATCGGCCTGCGCCTCTATAGACATGTTTTTGTGAATGATACCGATACCGCCCTGTCTGGCCATGGCAATCGCCATCCTGTGCTCGGTCACCGTATCCATTCCCGCACTCATCATAGGAATGTTCAACTTAATCTTTTTTGTCAGGTTCGTCACCAGATTGACCTGATTCGGAATGACCTGAGAATAACTCGGCACCAAGAGCACATCGTCAAAAGTAATTCCTTCTCCAATAATCTGACCCATTTTCTCTCCTCCTGTCGTGTAATGTAAGTTGTTATGCTGCTATGATAAAAAGTATCAGCGCAAAAATACTTCTGCGCTGATCTTATTAATCACGAAAGACTTTTCTGGGTGCCACATCCTGAATCGCCCTAAGCATAGTCTCATTGGGCTCCAGGATCACCCGGCAGTCATTCATCACCATCATATATCTTTTTTCCGGCTGCTGTGCCACACCGGAGCTGTAATCTACCGTCTTCAACTGACGGTTCTTGTAAGAATCCAGTCTGTGGGAGCCCAGAGGCGCCAGAATCTCCATCTGCTCTAATGTGTAGCTGCCCGCCTTCTTTCTTTTGCTCTTTGCAAGCACCTTGTCCACACTGATCTCCTTGTCCACATACAGGTACTCATACTCGATGCTCGCATACATATTGGCAAAATATGCACACACACCCGCTATCGCCGCCAGAAACAAACCGACTACTCCCGGCAATAATATAACCAGCAATACGAATGCCACCGTCAACATGATCATAAGCATTTTCAAAAAACGCATCCCCACAGACGGTTTTCTCGCTACCAATAACTCTACATAGCTTTCGCTCATCTATATCTTCCTCCGTACTCTATCTATGATTACCGTGAAATATATCATTATCTGATATCATATAACAAAACGGGGAAAGTTTCAAGATTATATCGCCATCACTTTCCCATACTCTTCACGCTTATCCCGCATGATCTCGAATCCCTGATATAATTCCTCCAGCGGGAATCTGTGCGTGATCAGCTCCACAGGCGCCATCTGACCGCCCTGCAGTCTCTCCAGCACATAATGCCAGTCATCATCTGACGCATGGGTAAAAGAAGAATTCCACGTTCCAAGCACGGTCAGCTGATTGCGCAGGATCTTCCAGTAAACCGGCTTAGTGATTGTCATGTCCGAAGCGGGATTACCCACCAGCATGATCCGTCCGCCCGGGCCGGTCAGCCCGACCGCCTGCATCACTGTCTCGTTTCTTCCGACACACTCGAAGAACACATCCGCGCCTTTGCCGTCTGTCCGCTCAAGCAGCCACTTTTCCACATCCTGCGTCCTGCTGTCACAATAGGCTTCCTCCGAAAGCCCCAGCTTCACCGCCATGCGCTTCTGAAAATCCTTGTTGCCGATCACCAGCAGATTCTTCCTTCCGGAATCCAGTAAAAACATGAGCAGAAAAAGTCCGATCGTCCCCAGGCCACAGATCACAATGGTCTCCTCCTGGAGCGGTGCCACCTTTCTCATAGCATGAACCGCCACCGACATAGGCTCCAGCATCGCCGCCGCCTCATAGCTCACCTCTTCCGGCAAGGCAATCAGATTTTTCTCCGGAACCGCCACGTACTCCGCAAATCCGCCGTCCCTGCGGGATCCCAGATAGCTGTAGTGTCTGCACATTTCATACTGTCCACGACTGCAGGGCAGGCACTCTCCACAGGGAATCAGCGGGAATACGCCCACACGCTGCCCCTGCCATTTCGAATCCACATTCATTCCCACTGCCGCCACCTGCCCGGAGAACTCATGCCCCGGTATAAGCGGATAGGAGTAGGTTCCCGTATAAAATACACGGGGAATATCGGAGCCACAGATTCCTGCCGCTTTCACGGCCAGCAAGACTTCATTCTCTCCTATAGTAGGAGAGTCTATTTCCTCAAATCTTAAATCATCTACATTATGCAATACCCATGCCCTCATTACACTCTTCCTTTCTTTCTATCATAAAAACCGCTGCCCAATGGCAGCGATTCTCTCATGCTCTTCCTTCAGAAGCGGAAACAATCTCCCGAAACCGCTCTAAATCAGCTTGTGTAGTAATTTTAAAATTCCCCTCATCTCCGGGGATCATAGCGATATCCAGTCCCGCCAGGATCGCAGGCTCCGTAGAGCCGTTGATCTGTAATATACGCTCCGGCAGAAGCTGCTTGTTCGCCTCATAATATTTTCTCAGCACAAAGGCCTCCGGCGCCTGTCCCGCAAAAATCCGGGCGCGCTCTAAAAGAGACGAAACCCTTATACCGTCTTCGCTGTAATACACCGTATCCTTCATAGGCAGAACGGGAAGCACGCCGTCATGTCCCGCCACCGCGTCCAGGCACGCCGTGATCATATCCGCCGTCAGCAATGGTCTGGCCGCATCATGAATCAGGACGATGTCCGTCTCTTCCGCATATGTCCGGATATCCTCCAGCCCATGGAAGATGGAGAGCTGCCTGTTCTCGCCCGGCGCGGAGAAGCCTCTGAGCTTTTCCGGCACAGCCCCACCATTCCCGTCGTCCTGCATGCACTCCATAGCGTTCAGAATACTCCCCCGCCACATCTCATCCGCCACAATCTGCACCGCATTGATCTTTTTATGCGAAAGGAGCGTCTGCAGGCAGTAGGAAATAATCGGCCTGCCGTTTATCTTTATGTATTGCTTCGGTGTATCCACACCCATTCTCCGCCCGGTTCCACCGGATAAAACCAACGCTGTCACCATATTCTTATCCCCCATAGCAGTCTATGTCCAATCCCAGACAACTATGTCCGTAAATTATCCTCAAAAACGCAGTTCGCGGATATTCTGCAGCGTCTCTCCATACGGTGCTTCTTTCCCGAACAGAAGCGTAGTCCCCAGCACAAAACCCTTCACGCCTCTGGGGGCATACTGCATGATCTTGTCCGCGCCACAGGCGCCGTCCCAGTAGATCTCAAAATTCATCTCATCCTTGATGGCAAGCAGTTTCGTAATCTTTTTCCCCACATAGGGCAGATACATCTGTCCCGCATTGCCCGGATTCACCGACATTACCAGTACCTTCTTCACAATGACCAGCATCTCCATCACCGTCTCAATGCTGGTGCCGGGATTGATGGCAATGCCCGGTATCATACCCGCGTTAATGATCTTCTGCAGCGTGGTAGACGGATGGTACTCCGCCTCCGGATGGATATAGACCGTATCTCCCTTGCGCAGCCTGTCCAAAAAAATATGAATGTTATTATTGGGATGTTCTATCATCAGATGGACGTCCAGCGGCTTCTCTGTTGCCGACGCAATATAAGCCATGTCATTCAATGACATGGCAAAATTGGGCACATACCGGCCGTCCATAATATCAATATGAAAAGAATCGATGCCGCCTGCTTCTAAATCCCGCACTTCTTTTTCCAGATTACCGTAGTTGGCGCACATCATAGATGCTGTTAATTCAAAATCCATACCTGTCTCCCTCTTTACATTTCATACAGGATGTCTTCCAAGGAGATAATGGGGCAGTCCACCTTTTCGCTCAGCATCTCTTCGATCTCATCAAAAAAGGTAATCGCCGTCACCACGATCACATCCACCGGTGCCAGATCATCATCCGGTGTCACCACATCCACATCCGCATAAATGGCGTCCGCGTTCTTATCAATGGCGTAGCTCACGGTAACATCAGAGCCCTTCAGCTCATCACACAGACGCTCGCCCAGCTCCTTCATGCCATAAACCGCCACTGTCTTATAGCCGCTTTTGGTAAAGTATTCCACCAGCGACTTGCCCTGCTGGCGGATCTGCAGCCACTGGTCAAACGCCATGTAAAGCTCATGCACCTTAGCATGTCCATCCACCAGCTTTTTGATTCTCTTGGACGATTTCGTCCCCACTGTGATTCCTCCGGCTGCCGCTCCTGCTGCCATACCAAGTAATGTTGATAATCCCTTCTTCATGTTTGTCTCTCCTTCATTATTAATATTTTCTTTTTATCGGTTCCACACACTCTCACCCGGCGGAGCTTTTTTTATGAGTACCGCAAAATACCCCAGACACATGTCGCTCTCTTTGCTCCTTCCCGCTGCTTTCCACTTCCTGAATGCACGTTTGTTGATCCGCCTGATCAACCCTTCACTGCCGCTCCTCAACTGTTTCAATATATATTTACCGGCCAGCGTTATCACGACTTCCTTCTCCCCGCCGACTTTTTTGATCACTGCAAGATCATACCCCAGCTCTCTTGCCGCGTTACGGTAAAAAAATTCTGTATATCTGAAATAATCATATGGCTTTTCATGTTCCGGATAAAGGAACGGAACATTTAACAATAACGCTCCTTTTGGCGTTAAAATTCGATGAATTTCCTTTAGCAATCGTTCCGGGCTGGGTATATGTTCCAAAACATCCGACAAAATAACCGCATTAACGCTCTCATCTGCCAGAGGCAGTTCTTTCGACAGATCGCACTCAATATCCAACATCTTGTTCTTATGCAGCGTGTTTTNCCAGTCAATGCAGATCACTTTTTCTGCATATGGCTTATAATACTGGTACATAGGCGCAAATCCACATCCCAGATCTGCTGTCACTCCCTTGACATACTTGGGAATATATTTGCTGTAGTAATCCGCCGTAATTGCTGCAGTCAGATAAGAGCCGCCGCTTAAATATCTGCTATCCTCTGTCGGCACAAGCCTTCCTTCATATATCTTATATTTTGTTTCCTTCCAATATTGTTCCTGCAAAGCAATGCTCCTTTACGGTTGTTGATAGTTCCTCGGAATCTTATCATGTAAAACATTCCCCGAAGGTTTTCTGTTCCGCATTTTTTACATAGGGTTTCCATGATGAGTCATGTGCAAAGCGGCAATAAACACGCNTCATATATTCCCGATCCCGGCATGCTTCCATAAGCGGCCTGAATGCAACATAAGGGGATGTCACGATATCCTGTCCACATGTCGCTTTATACGCCTGATATTTTTGCACAAAGGCAAGCATTCCCTCCTGCATCTCAAGTATTTCCTGCGCATTCTTCGGCCCAGCTGCAGATCTCTCGAATTCCACCTGACCGTCATCATTCAACCGATATCCGATCAATGTCCCTACGGCAGAGGTAAAAAGATATTCCAGAGACAAATGCCTGTAATCCAACTCCTCCTGCGACAAATCGTCCGCAAGCATAAAGTCTGCCAATTCCATATTGTGGCAAGGGGAATATATATAGGAGGAAATCACGCCTTTTTCCATATACGTCGTCAGCGTTTTTCCCCTTGTTGTACACATCAGTGTCCCGAAAACTTCACACTCTGTTTCCGGCAGATGTGTCTCCAGAAAATATTTCAATGCCGTAATACAAGTGCCGGTCCATCCGATATCCACTACCAGTATGTTTTTTGCCCCTCCNATAGCTTCCCNNTAATACTGTCTGGCCGCCGNCANATTTTCTTCNTTATGTCTGCGNATCANATCCGCATGGCTGAAAACAAAGCGTTTCAGTAATCCNCGCTTNACCTGCCCCGCCGGCATATTTTTATCAATTCCCATTTCCGCCAGACAGTCAGTCAAGTAGGAAACACCTGCTTCCCGCAGTACCTCCGCTACCGTTTTGTCCGTCCTGCTGTTAGGGCTGCTCGGTCCAATATAGCGGAAAATAAACCGCTCCGCCCAGTCATACAGATACCGCTCCAGAGCAATTCCCATAACCGCATATCTTGAAATAGCTATGTACTCATTTTCATACTCTCTATAATGGCGATTATAAATCTTCCATAGAATTTCGCAATCCCTTGAACAGAATAANATCTTATCCACGTTNTTNNNTTTGGCNNTNCGGTTGATATATTCACAGTAACCTGCCGCAAGTATCCCGCCNATCCGGAANCCATGGGAATAATANATATCCNNATCCCATGTNCCATTATANATGCANTTATTGATGACCGCNCTGTAAAGACTCCCCGACANATTGTCTGTCCGGCTCTCCGGTTTCACTTCCCTTGCATCTTCATAAAACAGGGCATCCATTCCCGCCAGTTTGGACTGATCCACATCCCCGATTGACGAATCCCCTATATGTATGATTTTTTTATCCGGATGCTCCGCCACAACTGCCTTCTGNAGGGTTCCATCCCCTTTTCTCAGCTTACAGCTGTTTGACAGATACAGTTTCTCATATNCTGTGTAACCGCTTTTTTGCAATATCTTTTCGATGACCGGCTGTGGCAGATACATATCGCTGATAAAGATGACCATCTTCCCATTATCAAGCAGTTGCTGGTATAGCCGGTAAATATACGGGTTTGCCTCCGTCACCTCCAATTCAAGAGAAATCTCCCTCTCCATGAGCGTCGGATCAATACCGTAGTCTTCCGCCATAACATCGTATATTTCTGCCAAAGAAACTTCTCTGGTGCCTTCCGCGGCGTCTTTTCTCTCCCTCGCCACATTTTCAGCAGTTTTCCTGACCTGGATAAAATCGCCGTGACCGCTCTCCATAGCCATAACAGAAAACACGTCGTTCGGCATATCCACTTTTCTGAAGACAGCAGTGTCAAAAATATCAAAAGAAACCACGTCGTATGGCATGAGCTGTTCTGCAAGCTCNTCCGGTGTTTTCCTGTTTTCTCTGCTTATCGATTCCATAGTACCCTTTCTCTATCACATGACAATCTTTTCGCAAATCCTTCCGATTATCGGATAAATGTCTCTGCGGATCATTACCGTTTCCTGCCGCAAAAGCTTTTTCGCTGATGCTCTGCCGGAAAGTCCGCTGCAGTCATAGCTGCACACCGGGAAATCCATATCCACAAATTTTACCCCCGNCTTATAACATCTGAGCATCCAGTCATAATCGCCTCTGATTTTATATTTTTCATTAAAGTAATATTTTTTTAACAAGNATAAAGGCGCAGCAACGCTTTGATGTATCGGCATGTATCCTTTCAGCAATATCTTGTGCTTTGTTGTATTTTTTCCTACACAGCGGCCTCCCCGCATCAGATATGCCTGTCCGTAATATACAGCTGTCCCGTTTTGCTTGATTTGCCTCGCTATATCTGATAAAATCGTATCCTTATAGAAGCCGTCCCCGGCATTCATAAAGATGACATACTCCCCGGAAGCCCTTGTAATCCCGCGGTTCATCGCATTATAAATGCCGAAATCGGGCTCGCTGTATATCTTTACATCCCGTCCGGATTCATCCGCCAGTTTTTGGGCTATCTCTACTGTATGGTCAGAAGAGCCGCCGTCTATGATCAGATATTCCAGATTTTTATAGTTCTGATTGAGGACGCTCTGCATGGTTTCTGTTATTTTTTTTTCTTCATTGTAAGCAATCGTTATCACTGTAAATCGCATTGTATCAATAACATTTCCCATCAATTCAGCCCCCTTTCTCCCGTTCAATTTTGAACATTGCTATAGCCTTAAGGCATGCACCAAATCTGTTCATTCAATTCTAATCCTTTTTTCTCCAGATTACAAATTGCTGCATTGTTATCCCCTATAAAACTGATACAATAGAAATCTCCTTTTCTAATTGGAATTTCCTCAGGCTTTATGATTGGTATTCCACAACAACTTCCATCCTTATAGGTATCAACAAATGCTGCTATCTCTGCATCCGGAACTATTTTTTGCAGGATTCGAACTGTGAGTTTTCCCATCTTTCCGGCTCCCCATATATATATCCTCTCACCGTGAAACCGCTGTCTGAAAACCGTATAGTATAAACTCCTGGTATAGATCCATTCACCATCTTCCATATCTATATCTCTCAGCAATGTTTCTGTATACTCTACGTCTTTTTCCATATCATGAAATATATTCAATTCCTTGAAATTCTCATTTTTTAATATTTCCTTATAATACAGATCAATCTGTCGTCTTACTGTCTTTCCCGCAAAATTATCCTGCCATGTTTTCTGCGCATTCTCATGAATATTGATTATTTCTCCTTCCGTGTAATAGTGCACACACCTCAGTATACAATCCCTGATGGATTCCACGGTAAAATCACTGCTAATAAAGGAATTATAGCTGTCCACAAATAATTCCGGGACTCCCGCAACCGGAGTGGAGATGATCGTCATATCATATGACAGCGCTTCCACCATGGAAGAGGGGAAGGATTCATCTAGGCTGGTACATAACAGGCAATCACATTCCTCCAGCATTGGCGTGATATCCTTTACAAAATCATGAAAAAAAACCTTTTCTCCCAACTTGTGCTCTTCGACATACAAAACACATTCTTTAGCATAATGAGCAACAAGATACCCTGCTATATGTAATTCCAGTTCTTTCACCGAAAGGCATTTCTCTATTGCCTTGATCGCCGTTAACTGATTCTTTCGTTCACGGACATCACCCAGCATCAGAATCTTAATCTTATCCTTCGGATATGCTGTCTTTCTTTTTATTTCCTCCCGTATCGCAATCGGTCTGACACATCTTGAATTGATTTCCAACTGCTGTTTCCATAAATCTGAATACATTCGGGAATCACACATATGATACTGNGCATATATATCGGCTGGACAGAGCTTAAACTCATTCTTCTGAAGTTGATAGATATTCATGAGATGTGGAATTCTTAGTTTTCTCGATACATATTCCACGGCAATATTCAGCTGCACGCTGTGAAAGAATGTCACTTTTTCCTTTTTGGCAAATTCCTCTATAAGGGGAACGCTTTTCATGGCGGTCANATAATCAATATTCNTAAAATTNAAGGCGGTACAAAATCGCATTCCTATGCAGGGTAAATGAAGCTTCCTACAGCGTCTCTCATANTCCNGGTTTGCTACACCATTCTCATCGGTNGGAATAACTACGATCACATCATATNATTCAGCCATNAATCCCGCCTGTTGCAGCAGTAAATTNCCCGCNCCNCCAATTCNAACCGGAATATCTAAAAAATAAGCTATCTTCATCTTCCCTCCATGCTCTGTTCATCTTTCATACCNTCANNTTTCGTGTACATTATGCCGTCGGAATGAATATATACATCCCATCGATTCGTCNTTNCTAAAATTCCAATAAGAAAATCCCGCTTTAACCATCTTATCAATCAAGCTGTCTGCTCCACGATAATGCCATTCCANCATGATAAAATCAANTTTTTCTAANATTCCCGCATCGAATAGATCATCAAAAACAACATATTCCTCCCCTTCACAGTCTATCTTTAAAATGATATTNCNGTCCCTGTGCTTTTCTATGATCCNTGANATCTCCTCTGAGGCTTTTCTTACCTCAATCNCTTCTTCCGTCTCATTTTCCTCTCGGATCANCCCCCATCTGACATAATTTTGATAGTTCCGCATCCTGATATCAGAATCCGTACTTTGNCCGCAGNTCATATCATCATTAAAACGTACTATTCTTTTTTCTGAAACATTGCTGAGTCCTGCCTGAAAAAGCTCATAGCGCTGTTTATCCACTTCGTTCCTGCAAATGTTTTTCTCTGCCTTTACATATGTACTCCCAAATGGTTCATATGCATATACTTTCTTGATGTTNTCTTTTTGCAAAAACCAAAGCACGGAATCCCCTATATTCATTCCAACATCTATAACAACATCTTNCCTCCCATTGCACANACTATAGGAATATATGTTNTCGCGCCATACCTCCAGACAATTATTAAATTCATCTTCTGAGGTAATACAAATGCTNTTTTTCCCATCAAATGATGCTATAACNCCNNCCCCCTTTCAAATCAACACTGATATNCACATTCCGGTATCTCTTCTGCACNCCAAGNANNATTNGNTCTGGAGTTATNTCATAATTTTCACATAAAAATTTTGAAATATTCAAGCTCTCCTGCATGCTCTGAATGGCAATATAAATCCTGTCATACACATACTCGCTTATCTGCTCTGGTTTTATAATCTCCTTTCCCGCATAATATCCCCGTTTAATCCGATCCACAAAAGCCACTATCTCATACTGCTCATTGATCGCTTTCTCNTTNGACCTAAAGAAATTNCCNAATCCATAAACCANAACNTTTTCTTTCCTCATGTCNGGATCGCTTTTCAGAGCGGTATAACCTCCCCACATATCTGCAAATGCNCTTTCATTCTCGTGAATGTCACTATACTCGGTCGGAAGGCTGTATGTCAATTTTTCGCCCATATCAAGCGCCGTCTTAAACCTCTCGGATACGCCGCAATGGATGCCACTGCCATCATGTCCTATGTTATCTATCAGGGAAATATACGGATTGACGCACAATCCTCTATTTTCGATTACCTTCAACGCCCAAAACACTGCCCAGGAATCGTTTTCCCCTTTCAGTCGTTGGATCATCTGTGTCTCTAAATCATTCCCCCACAACGCAAGGTGACGTGACCCGGCCTGCGTCCTTCTTATCCTCTGCAAAATTTCATAATCTTTCTCATACTTGTTCCATCTGTCTTTCCATGTCCCCCAGCCCCAGCTTGAAATTCTACCGCAAAAATACGCATCATACTCCGTGGANTCAAAGGGAATCGGCCATGCATATCCGCTTACGGAATATATGTTTTCATCTTTCTCATACATCTCAAAACACTGTACCATGAACTGCATAAAGCCCGGCATCGGCACACAATCATCTTCAAGCACGATAACCGCTTCGTATTCCGAAAAAGCACAGGTTATTCCTGACACGATGGACTTTGCCAAGCCTTTATTTCCCTCAGAAACATGTACTTCTGTCGGGCANAAGTTCACTTCCCTGATCAGTGCATTGACTTCTTCCCACTCTTTCCTGTGTTCTTCCTCTTTCAGACCATCTTGAAAAATATACAGCTTTTGAGGCAAAATCGTATTTTCACGCAATCCCTCCAAAACCCTTTTGGTATGTGCGCTTCGATTATAGGTAAATAAAATTGTCGCAATATTCATAGATTTCCTCTTTCTATTTCTCTGGTNACTTCACAATTGCCCTCAGTCTCTGNCGATTACAATAATTCCCTTAGCGAGATAACACGCCTGCACCCNTCTATGTAAAGTTCGTCCCTTATTTCNTCCCAAAAAGCCATGGAAGTAACTACAATTACCTCATCTCTATATTTCTCTATATCTTTCCTTCTTATTACNGGAATGCCCTGATATTCATATCCGCCTTCCCGCACCGCCCGATCCGTTATGGCTGCCACCTTATATTTCTTTTGATATGCTTCTTCAACNAAAAGTTCTCCCAATTCCGTTATTCCATATACAATGATCTGTTCTATCTCNTTTTCTCTCAATCTATCTATGGGAGATCTCCCTCTTTGCATACATCTGATCCATGCCAACGCTGNCTCCAGCTTATATGCACCATTTACTTTTCTTCTACTGCCNTCCGTGTTAACCNCTATCTCTTCTTTAATCATTTTTCTCTCCACTAAATTCTGTCAANGACTGCNTTTTTCCAAAGATACGGTATAATCCTAGTCCATATTCTTTCACCGTCCCGGTACACAGCCTCCTCATTCTGTAAAAATTCATTTACATCCACACTAATATCCAACGCATTTATAATTTCACATTCTATAAAATCTCTGGAATGAATGGTNTCCAGTAAAAATTCTTTCCACTCTCCCTTAAACCACTCCGTTGCCGGTGAATTCCAGCCCATTTTAGACTTCCTATTCAGAATCCGTTTATCCATAAACGGAGCTCCCATATCCCTCACAATCTTCTTTGTATATCCATCTCTTAACTTAGACTGCCACGGTATCGAAAAAGCAAAGCAGACAATCCGATAATCCATAAACGGCATTCTGATTTCCAATCCATTCGCCATACTATATCTGTCATAGCATCTTAAAATAGTGGGAAGAACACTATANTGGGTCTCCCTATATAAACANTTATTTAGTTCATCCATTCTGCTATAACTTTCATTTGTCTCTCTNAAACCANGATTCCCGCGTATAATAGAAAATGCATTCTTTATCGCCGNTTCATTGTTAACCCGGGCATACGCAGGACANGAATCGTTATATATCTGAACAATCTCATTAAATTCCGNCGTTTCTCTTTCTGTATCTCCCAGCGCAGCAAATAAGTCAAACCCATAGCCGCCAAACAACTCGTCCGCNCCATGACCATCCAGGGTAACCTTGATCCCTGCATCACGNATCGCTCCATATGTCTGCAAAAAGGGTACCGGACTTGTAATATAGGGNTCCTCGCANAAATACANATAATCCAGTAACTTTTCCACACCAATCTGTGATTCAACCTTTATTCGCTGNAAGGGAACATTCGCAAATTCAGCCGCCAGCGTGGCATACTCATCTTCATCGTTAAAAGTTCCCGGCATATAAGATAAAAAGGCATTCTGCCAGTCATCATTCTTTCGCTCAAANGACTCCCCTGATAAATAATGCATNGCTCCAATAGTGCAGCTCGAGTCAATTCCTCCACTCAGCGCAGTTCCAACCGGCACATCACTTCTCATCCGGATACGGCATGCGTCCAAAAACAATTCCCTCAGCATTTCAACCTGTTCCTCATAACGCTCCGAAACTGTCATNAGGTGNTCCAGCGTATTCCACCAGCGTTTCTTCGTCAACTGTCCATCACAATACATCCCGCACATTCCTGCCGGAAATCTTGNGATTCCCTGAATCACNCANTCCTCNGTCGCCTCATATCCGAAACACCTCCATGTATCCATCAGAAGATAATTAACTCTTCTCTCCTTCATGATCGGNAAAAAAGCTTTCATCTCCGATGCAAAATAAAAGCNCCCGTCACTTGNATACAAAAACAACGGCTTAATGCCGAATCTATCCCGACTCAGGAAAAGCTTCTTTTCCAAATCATCCCANATTGCAAGCGCCCACATACCATTACATTTGTCTTGAAACGNCNCNCCCCATTCAATATAAGCATTTAACAACACTTCCGTATCGGNCTCTGTTTGGAATTGATACCCTTTCCCTTCCAGTTCTCTCCTCAATTCGACAAAGTTGTAAACTTCTCCATTATATACGATCCAGTATCGGCCGCTTGCATCGCACATAGGTTGATCTGCTCTCTCAGCGGTATCAAGGATNGCAAGCCTGGCATGCCCTAATGTAGCTCCATCCAGCGTCTGCACCTTCAATGCATCCGGGCCTCTATGCTTTATTCGCTCCACACATTGTAAGGCTNTTTCCCGGTCTATTTTACCAACACATCCAAATATNCCACACAAATTATCTTCCTCCNACCAATACAATTAAAGAANCATTAATTCCTGCACGATCTCTTCTATCGAAACCATAGGACAATTCATATGTTGACGCANCATTTCACTGATTTCGGAATACGCACCCGTAATTGTAATAATGACCGCATCGACTTCCGGTATNNGCTGATCCGGATTATAAACGACTATGTCACCGTCAATCTGTTCGCTATTTCTATCTATCCCACACTTCACTGTCACATCGCTGTCCTTTAACTCATACAGCAAATGCGCTCCCAACTTNCCCATTCCATAAATCGCTATTGTTTGATAGTCGTATTTTTTNAAATATTGCGAAAAGTCTACTTTATGCTCTCGTAAGCAAAGCCAATTATGCAGCAACTCACCATATCTATTCGCATTCTGTATTATCNTACTATAAAGCATCTCCTCTTCTGTTCTGTANTTGNCAGCAAAACATTCTTGGGCATTTTCCGGTATCTCGTCCCGGCATTCTTCAACCACATTTTTGATAGCTTCCAGATACCCAAAGCCCCATGTTTCATCTGGTTCGAGATACATTCCCTCTCCCCATTCATTCCATGCATTTATGAATATAAATTCATTGTCCAGCAAGCTGCTTTTAAGATATAATTGTTTAAAGTACTGATAAAATTTCTGTGGCGTCGCTCCCTTCATGATAAAGCTCTTCTTCCCCATCCTTGGAGAATTATCGAAATCGACTCCCCCGCAAAAATATGTTTTCCAATCCTTTCCCTGTTTCCTGTTCAATGTCATTTCCCACATCTCTTCATAGGAATCAGATTTCCAGTCCGGTTGTTTTTCAAATGTCGCATCTAACCCTGGCAGTACCCCACTACCGGAGCCAATAAAATAAATGCCGTCGAATCCTGACTGTCTGGCTCTCCTGTTAAAATAATCCGCCATATCCCACAATGAAAAAATATCATCCGGTCTGTAAATAATAAAAACCGGTTTATTATCTNGCTTTATATATCTCTCATCCTCAAAAAAAGGAAGCAGATATAAAAAATGTTCTTCCCAATCCTTTTCTCTGCCGTAACTTTGCTTTAACAGGATTCCGGTTTCATTCTTTTCCTGGGGGCCCTCGTAAATTCCCGACCACGTACAGCTATCCCTTAATTTCTTCCATGTTCTGGACCATGTTTGATTGGCCCANTAAAAACAAAACGGCATTTGAATATCTGTCCATTGCAACAGATTTTCAGCCGGTTTCTCTAAAATCCTTCTTCCATCTTCAAACCAGTAGTGATATATGCACATTCCATCCACATGATACTTTTTCATCAGTTCCGCCTGCCACGCCATGGTATCATATTCCAGCAGGTCATAATAATTTTTATTGAGGGGAACTCTTGGCTGATTATGTCCTGAAAATAATGGTTCTGCGCCCCTTACTGCCGTCCATTCGGTAAATCCTTCTCCCCACCATTCATCATTCTCAGGAACTCGATGGAACTGTGGTAAATAGATCGCCATTACCTGTGGATTCATATTTTTTATCACCCCTTTTACTTTTCCAGACATAAATCGTCCCTCATCTTTTGAAAATATTTCTCCGGCTGATAGAACAACTCAATATTTTTCTCAATCTCTTCCACAGGCCATTCCCACCATTTAATCTNTTCCATCAAATTGATATCTTCCTTCGAAAAACGATATTTGATAANCTTGGCCGGCACGCCGCCTACCACTGCGTAAGGCTCCACATCCTTTGTCACAACAGCNCCNGCCGCTAAAACCGCCCCATCTCCAATTTTCACACCCGGCAGAATTANTACATTTGCCCCGATCCATACATCATTCCCGATCTCAACCTCACGATTATCTCTCAGAGGGCTGTTTTCAAATGCAGCATTNTGAAAAT
Organism: Lachnospiraceae bacterium; assembly: GCA_014804565.1. Lineage (GTDB taxonomy): Bacteria > Bacillota > Clostridia > Lachnospirales > Lachnospiraceae > UBA3282. The sequence continues at coordinate 794 of JAAUZN010000040.1, read as the reverse complement.
GCTTTCCATACCGGTTGATATATTCTTGTCTTGACTCATAAGCCTCCCATCCATAAAACATAGAATAATCCAGAAATGGATGNGTNGTTATACAGTCNATCGGGTGATTATTCCATATGCGTGCTGTTCCATTAATGGAGCAATACCTTCCAATTGAAACCGCAAAAGGGTACTTGTCCAAAAGCCACTCATATCCATAGGTATAGCGTCCGACCTTGCAACCTTTATAAATGATATCTTCTTTGTTATATCCTTCATTTTCATATATATAGAAACAATCTTCACAGCTATACCCAATCTCCTGAATCCAGTCCAACACATCATGTTCATATCTCATTATGGAAATGAGCAAATACTCTTCTTTCGGATTCATTTCTGAAAGCCTGTGTACCGGATATCCCAAATACTCTTTTATTGCATCTGCATTTTTGTCACAGAATCCGGAAACAATAACACCATGTTCCCGGCAAACCTTCTCCACAATCTTTCCGCCTACGCCTGCGCCCCAGATGAATATTTTTCTTCCCTTTGCATTTTCTCTTATCCTTGCAATCTTCTTCTCGCAGATCGCTCTGAACTCATCACAGTTTTTCAATATTCACCCTCACGCCATTCTTTATACCAAAAGTAACTTTTATTCCATAATCATAATTCTTCCATAGCCATTTGGCAACACTCCGGGGAAGTAAAGAAATACAAAACACAAATACGCCCGGCATGACGATCACCTTTTTTACATATCTCCTATATTCCCAGTATTTTTTACAATCAAATTGGCCTTCTGAGCGCTGACG